>JAAXZN010000012.1 GCA_012719855.1 Serratia liquefaciens
ATCCCCGTGGATGCTTTATTATTCAACACATCGGAAGCAAACGCCTTCCAAACTAAACAAACAGACTGGAGTTCATCATGAAAAACATCAAATATTTTGCAGCAGCAGCCGTTATCGCCATGACCTCTTTCGCTACCTTCGCCGCTGAACCGGTGGATCAGCAACAGGCCAGCGGCCTGACCGCTTCAGGCGTCGTTTCCGCCGATCACGCAACTACCCTGAGTGGCCTGGAAGCCAAACTGGCCGCAAAAGCCGATGCTCAAGGTGCCAGCAGCTACCGCATCATTTCTGCCGGCGGTAACAACATGCTCAGTGGTACCGCAGTTATCTACAAATAAGCTATCAGGTATAGGGCCCGGCACGCCGGGCTTTACTTTATTTCCCCGCCAAATCGCTCACAATTCCCCCGACACAATGTTACATAAATATTAAATTTTTATTACACGCTGGACTCTCCCGCCAGAGTGGCTTAGCTTGAAAGCAATCTTCCCGCAGAAAGGCTTCAAAATGAGCGAGATATCTACATTAACCATTAAAATCCCTCTGGAACTCAAAGAAAAAATTCGTGCCATTGCTGCCGATAACCAGCTTTCTCTGAGTGCTGAGGTTTGCCAGCGCCTGGAAACCAGCTTTGAGCTACCGACCAAAGCAGAAAAGCCCGCCAAAAAATCGGCGGAGTTGCATCATGGCGAAATCGATAATCAGGGGATTGAAGAAGAAGTTGAGCAGCCGCTGAACCAGAAAGAGTTGAAGAAGCTGCGTCAGCTGTTGAAAGGTAACGTGAAGGCCGGCAAGAAAAAATAAGTCGGTACCGTCACCACAAAAAACGGGGCTAATCAGGCCCCGTTTTTTATTGCGCTTTATTGCCCATCCAGCCCGCGAATCGGTTTGACCGATGACCAGGCCCGGCATGACGGGCAATGCCAATACAGAGAGTGGGCGGTAAAGCCGCATTTATGACAGCGATAACGCGGGTTGGTCCGAATTTGCTCACCGCCCATATCGCGCAGCAGTAACAGACTCTCTTTCGCACGGCCGTCCTCTGCATCCGCCAGGTGGTAATCCATCAGGCGGTAAAATACTCGCATCGTCGGGTGGCGCTGTAGCTGGCGGTTGATATAAACCTGCACCACGTCGCGCCCTTCATGCTGTTCGATAATTTCCGCCAGCATCAGTTCCGCAGTAGCGCCGGTATTTTCTTCCACGCAACGCTTGAGGAAGTCTGCCCAACCCTGCTGCTGCTCCAGGTGCTGGTAACACTCTTGCAGCATCGGCAGAGTTTCGCTGACCAGTTCTTTATCCTGGTTCAGCACGCGTTGGAGCGACTCAACCGCCTTGGCGTACTCCCCCTGGGCCATATAAATACGCCCCACCATGATCGACACCCGGGCACACTGACTGTCGGCCGAAGCCGCGCGTTTCAGCAACCCCATCGCCTTATCGAGATCGTCGCTGCCCATCGCCTGCAAGGCCAGTTCGCAATAAAAATGTGCGATCTCGACGCGCTGTTTGTCTTTGCCTAATTTGACCAGTTTTTCCGCCACGTCGATGGCCTTAAGCCAGTCGCTGGTGGCCTGATGGATCGCCAACAGCTGCTGTAACGCAGAAAGGCGGAAATCCTCTTCGCCAACCAGTTGGCCAAACATGTCTTCGGCACGATCGTACATGCCGGCGGCCATGTAGTCGCGGCCCAGCTGTTGCACGGCCAGCAAACGTTGTTCGAAGGTCAGGGAAGCGCTTTCCATCAGCGCCTGATGGATGCGGATAGCGCGGTCGACTTCGCCACGCGAACGGAACAGGTTACCCAGCGTCAGGTGGGCTTCAACGGTGTTGCTGTCCTCTTTCAACATATCAAGGAACAGATCGACCGCTTTATCCTGCTGGTTGGAGAGCAGGAAGTTAACCCCGGCCACGTACTCGCGCGACAGACGGTTGGCTTCCTGTTGTTTATCCTGTTGAGCACTTCTGCGCCCCATGTACCATCCGTACGCGGCAGCCACGGGCAGCAACAGAAACAGCAGCTCTAACATAGAAGATTATTCCTTGCTGACAACGGACTGAGCTGCCGGCTCAGCAGGTTGTTCAAGCTGCAGTTCCAGCCTTTTGATTTTGCGTTCGGCACGCCCCAGCGCAATGCGGGTACGCAGATAAAACAGGCCGCAAATGACCCAACCGAGAACAAAACCGGCGCCAAACAACGCCGCCAACAGGGTCGATACGCGATAGTCGCCCTGCGCAACCAGATAATTAAAACTCACCACCTGATCGTTATGCGCGCCCAACGTGACAGAAATCACGAAGATCACCAGAACCAACAAAAAAATCAGCAAATATTTCACATTCTTTCCCGCGATGCCGAGTTAATCGGATGAACTATGCCAATACGTGGCGTCCCTAACTAATAAGTTAGCATTTCCCGTCGTAGCAGGGAAACCCTGAGGCACGATAAAACCATATATATGCTGGCATATTCGACAGTAAACGGCACTCCCGGACAAATTTATGAGAGAGCGTCTCAAAATAATAGATTAATCAAGATATGGGGGCATTAATGCGAATTGCAATGAAGGTCTTATGTAAGCGATTAATACGGCGCCATCCAGACGCCGTTTAAAGTGACGCGGTCACCTAATGCTTATGCGTCAGGGTTCTTTCCGCAATTTCCTGTTGCTCCTGCGGAGGCGGTGTCAAAGGCCCAAACCAACGTTGCACCAGCCAACAGGCCAGGGTCACCAGCAGCCAGCTGATCAAGGTCGCCACCACCAGATCACGCGGCCAATGCATCCCCAGTAGCAAACGACTCCCCATCACGCCCGCCGCCCAAACCATTAAGACCGCCACGGTCTTGTAGTGCCGCCGTGGCCACAGCAACCCTACCGCCAACAGCGCCCAACTGGCGGCAAACATGGTATGGCCTGAAGGAAACGCAAAGCCGGTCTCGAACTGCCAATGTTCGCGCAACCATACGGGGACCAGCGCCTGGTCCTGCAATTGCTCTTTGACCAACGCCCCCCGCTCTTTGCGCTTGAGCGAGTAGAAGTATTTTTCATCAATCTGATGGGTTGACTCCAGCCACAGCACGAAAGGCCGTGGCTCTTGTACCCGGTCCTTGATAAAGGACTTCACCCCCTGGCCAATCAATATCGACGCGCTGAGCAGCACCAGCAGGCCAATGGCCGGCTTGATGCGAAAACGCAGACACCACAGGAACCAGGCGCAAAGAATGATATTGGTGATAATGCCCCAAGGGGAAGTGACCGTTTCGGTCAGCCAGTACAGGCCTTTCAGAAGTCGTCCGTCGCCCCCCGGTTGCCATTGCCAGCCGGAAAGCCACACCACCAAAGGCATCAGTAACAGAACTATTGCCCCTGCGGCCGTACGTTTTGCTATCTCAAACATTCCCATCGTCCTTTGCTTAAGCCAATTTGCAGTGTAACAATCTTGTAATATCGATAACACTCTAAAAATTAAACAGATAAAAAACCTATCGCAATAATAGTTGGCTGAAAACACCGGATGCTGGTTTGCTGAGCACCGCAGGGCAAGAAGTTATGGCAAAATAGCCGATAATTAACGAAATGCCGATCGTGGTTACGCATTTTAATACTGGTCAGTTCACCGTACCGGAAGTAGGATGCGCAACCATGATTGAATCGGATGTATTTGTGGAGAGCAACATGCAGCTTAAACGGGTGGCAGAGGCCAAATTGCCAACACCTTGGGGCGATTTCCTGATGGTAGGATTCGAAGAACTGGCTACCGGACACGACCATTTGGCGCTGGTGTTCGGTGATATCTCTGGCGCAACGCCGGTACTCTCACGCGTACATTCTGAGTGTCTGACCGGTGATGCATTATTCAGCCTGCGCTGCGACTGCGGTTTTCAATTGGAAGCGGCGCTGGAGCATATCGCAGAAGAAGGCCGCGGTATCCTGCTCTACCACCGCCAGGAAGGTCGCAATATCGGTTTGCTGAATAAAATCCGTGCTTATGCCCTGCAGGACAAGGGCGCGGATACCGTAGAGGCCAATCATCAGTTGGGGTTTGCTGCCGATGAGCGCGACTTCACCCTGTGCGCCGACATGTTCAAGCTGTTGGGCGTGGATGCGGTGCGCTTGCTGACCAACAACCCGAAAAAGGTTGAGATCCTGACGGAAGCCGGCATCAACATCACCGAACGCGTGCCGTTGATTGTCGGTCGTAATCCGAAGAACGAACGTTACCTGGCCACCAAGGCGGCTAAAATGGGCCATTTGCTGGACCAGAAGTAATTTTCTCGTGGGAAAAATCAGGGCGCCCGTTAAGGCGCCCTTTTTATTACAGCATTTTCCTGATCACGTAGTGCAGGATGCCGTCGTTTTCATAGTAGGTCAGTTCGTTGCCAGTATCGATACGACAACGGGTATTCACCACTTCCTTGCGCCCGTCGGCATAGGTGATATTCACCGGCACCGTCTGACCCGGCTGCAACGTTTGCAGCCCGCTGACGCTGATCTGCTCGTCACCGCTCAGCCCCAGCGTCTTGCGCGTCACGCCTGCCGGGAATTCCAGCGGCAGAATGCCCATCCCAATCAGATTGGAACGGTGAATTCGCTCAAAGGACTCGGCGATCACCACCCGAACACCCAGCAGCCGCGGCCCCTTCGCCGCCCAGTCACGGCTGGAGCCTGAACCGTATTCCTTACCGGCAATCACCGCCAAGGGTACGCGTTCCTGCTGATACTGCATGGCAGCGTCATAGATCGACAGCTGATTCTGCGACGGGATATGGCGGGTATAGCCCCCCTCGACACCGGGTACCATTTCATTGCGGATACGGATATTGGCAAAGGTGCCACGCATCATCACTTCATGGTTACCGCGACGGGAGCCGTAGGAGTTGAAGTCCAGTGCTGCAACGCCATGATCGCTCAAATAGCGCCCCGCCGGGCTGTCACGCTTGATATTCCCCGCCGGGGAGATATGGTCGGTGGTCACCGAGTCGGCCAGGATCGCCAGAATGCGTGCATCCTTGATATCCTGTACCGGATCCGGCTTCACCTTCATGGTGCTGAAGAATGGCGGATGACGGATATAGGTAGAATCTCCCTGCCATTGATAGGTGGCCGAGCCGGCAACCTGAATCGATTGCCAGTTGGCGTCACCGTCGAAGACCGCGCCATATTCCTTGTGGAACATCTCGGTGCGAACTTCCTCGACCGCTTGTGCAATATCTTTGCTGCTCGGCCAGATATCCTTCAGATAGACAGGCTGCCCGTCACGGCCTTCGCCTAGCGGGTCTTTGGTCAGGTCAATCTTCATGCTGCCGGCCAGCGCGTAAGCCACCACCAACGGCGGCGAAGCCAGCCAGTTGGTTTTTACCAGCGGATGGATACGGCCTTCGAAGTTGCGGTTGCCGGAGAGCACCGCGCCCACGGTCAGATCGCCCTCTTTAATCGCCTGTTCGATCGGCTCAGGCAATGGCCCGGAGTTACCGATACAGGTGGTACAACCGTAGCCGACCAGGTTAAAACCGAGTTCCTCAAGATAGGAGGTCAGTTTGGCGCTGTCGAAATAGTCAGTCACCACTTTGGAGCCCGGTGCCAACGAGGTTTTCACCCAAGGCTTGGTTCGCAAACCTTTGTTTACCGCATTCTTCGCCAGCAGGCCGGCCGCCATCATCACGCTGGGGTTCGAGGTATTGGTGCAAGAGGTTATGGCCGCGATGACCACCGCGCCATTATGCAGCTCATGCTGCTGTTGGTTCAGGGTAAAAGTTTTGAATTCAGCTTTGCGCTGCTGATTGCCGATCTCGAGCTCAGTCGCGGCGTTGAACGCCTTAGGCACATCCGGCAGCGCCACGCGATCCTGAGGGCGCTTCGGCCCCGCCAGGCTGGCGACCACCGTCGACATATCCAACGCCAGCGTGCTGGTAAAGACCGGTTCATCGCCCGGGTTACGCCACATGCCCTGCGCCTTGGCATAGGCCTCAACCAATGCGATTTGCTCATCGCTGCGGCCACTGAGCTTCATGTAACCCAACGTCACTTCATCTACCGGGAAGAAACCGCAAGTCGCGCCAAATTCCGGCGACATATTGGCAATGGTTGCCCGGTCGGCCAACGGCAAATCAGCCAGGCCATCACCGTAAAACTCGACGAATTTGCCCACCACGCCGTGTTTACGCAGCATCTGGGTCACGGTCAACACCAGATCGGTGGCGGTGATGCCTTCGCTCAGCTTGCCGGTCAGTTTAAAGCCCACCACGTCAGGGATCAGCATAGACACCGGCTGACCCAGCATCGCCGCTTCGGCTTCGATACCGCCTACGCCCCAGCCAAGAATGCCCAGGCCGTTGATCATGGTGGTGTGGGAATCGGTACCGACCAGGGTATCCGGGTAAGCGATACGCTGCCCGCTCTCGTCCGTATGCCAGACGGTTTGGCCGAGATATTCCAGGTTGACCTGGTGACAGATACCGGTGCCCGGCGGCACCACGCGGAAGCGGTTAAAGGCTTTTTGCCCCCAGCGCAAGAAGGTGTAACGCTCGTGGTTGCGCTCCATTTCGATGCGCACGTTTTCTTCAAAGGCTTCGTCATCGCCAAATTCATCAACGGTGACCGAGTGGTCAATCACCAAATCGACCGGTGACAGCGGGTTGACCTGATCAACATTCCCGCCCAACCGCTGCACCGCTTCACGCATTGCGGCCAAATCCACCACCGCAGGCACACCGGTAAAATCCTGCATCAGTACGCGGGCCGGACGGTAGGCAATCTCGCGATCGGCATGCCCGGTCTGCAACCAGCCAACAATGGCTTTCAGATCGTCAACCTGCACGGTGTCGCCATCCACATGGCGCAACAGGTTTTCCAACAGCACTTTCATTGATTTGGGCAGTCGGTCGATATTGCCCAACTGTTTTGCCGCCAATGGCAGGCTGTAATAGCCGTACTCAGTATTGAGCGCCACCAGCTTATCCATACTCGTTTCACGAAGATCGGACGACATAGCTCCTCCATTTCTTATTATGTCTAAAACAGGGTAATCACTGAGGTCTTATTTAAAGATAACACAAAGATGACGTAACGTTTTGATAACAACACGTTTTGATCATAACGATAGGCAAGAACAATCAACGGAGGTAAGTGCTTGTTCGGGCAGTGGATTAGCAAGTAAACAACGCTGAACTGGTCGGATATGTGGTGAAGGCCAGGCCAAAGGAAGGAATTACCTTCCCGTGCTGGCAAACACGGCGAGTCGGGAAAAGGTCAAATAATGAAGGTCTCTACAAGGGGATTCATTTGGCCAGGGGCTTAGACCAGCCAGCAAACCAATGAACCCACCAACAGCCAGAACAAACCACTAATCATGAAAACGGCTTGCCAAGCTTTACGTCTAATGTCCTTATCGTTCACACCAACATCCCTGTATCCAAACAAACAGAATGGTAATTATGGAACACATTGAACGACAGCCACATCAGGGAAATCTCATGTCCGGCATTTTCAACTCAATATGACGCTCGTACCAGCACTTAAAAACGCTTAATATTCAGCAGGTTTAAGGCTCGCCGGGGCATGGCACAAAATGCAAACTGTTTGCCGGCAGAGATGCAATCGCGATACTCCCGTGTCCAGGTCTACACTTTTCGACGGTAATGGGGGCAAAATCTAAGCTTAAGGAGAGCGCCGTGGCATTTTTGGGGTTCGTCAGTGAACGAGAGTGTCGAAGCTGGCAAGATGCTTCGCTTTATCTTCTCGCGTTCAGTTTTTACGAAAGGCATCAGTCAGCCGCTATCGATGCTGCACCCGAAGCCATTATTCAGGCGGTGCTTTCCCTGGATATGGCGGAAGACCCGATCATTCGCAGGCTGCTGATGCTTCGCCAGTTGCCGGGCCATCTGCGCCAATGGTTGTCAGGCACCGAACCCGCCACGTCCCCCGCTGCCTTTGGCTTCGATACCTTTACCCTGCTCCATCAGGACAGCCATGAAGTTTCACTGGGGCTGGCCGGGCGTTTTTGGCGGCCTATGTTGGGCGTCAATAAATTGGCAACTGCAGAGGATTTTCACCAATTTAACGACCAGAAAGCCGCCAAGCTGGTGCTGCGTTTCAAAGTTATTCCGGAGGCTTCGGGGCTCGCTATGCTGCGCACCGAAACCTTTATCTGGTGCCCGACACCGCAGGTAAAAGCGCGGCTTGCCGGCTATTGGGCCATGATCCGCCCCGCCAGCGGATGGATCCGACGGTGCACCCTGCTTTCAGTACAGCGTAAACTGGCAAAAGGCGGTAAACAGAGGAACTAAAGCGTGAATGGTGGAAGTCAGTAGAGGGGGCAGCAGGAGAGAAAAAACGCCTCTCCTGCTGCATAAATCGTTTGTTGGTCGTTAGATTAACGGCTTACTTTTCCGGCAGTTTGATGTCCTTGAACATCGCTTCGATTTCTTCGTTGGAACGCAGTGCAACCGCGTTGTCGACCACGTCGCGCGTCAGGTGTGGCGCAAAGCGCTGGATAAAATCGTACATATAGCTGCGCAGGAAGGTGCTGCGACGGAAGCCGATTTTGGTAGTGCTATAGGTGAAGATATCGCGGGCATCCACCGTCACCAGATCCGGATCTTGTATCGGGTCCACCGCCATGCTGGCGATCACACCCACTCCAAGGCCCAGGCGCACGTAAGTTTTAATCACGTCGGCATCGGTAGCCGTAAATACGATGCGCGGTGTCAGACCGGCACGGTTGAACGCCGTATCCAACTCAGAGCGGCCGGTGAAGCCGAAGGTATAGGTCACGATCGGGTAAGCCGCCAGTTCTTCGATGGTAATGTGGCTTTTGCCGGCTAAAGGATGATCGGGCTTCACCACTACCGCGCGATTCCAGTGGTAGCACGGCAGCATGATTAAATCGTCGTAAAGGTGCAGCGCTTCAGTGGCAATGGCGAAATCTGCCGTGCCTTTGGAGACGGCTTCCGCGATTTGCGTCGGCGACCCCTGATGCATGTGCAGAGAGACTCGCGGATAGCGCTCAATAAAGCCTTTGATGACGTTAGGCAGCGCATAACGCGCCTGGGTGTGGGTGGTCGCCACGTACAACGAGCCTTTGTCCGGGTAGGTATGCTCGCCGGCGACGGCTTTGATCGCATCCACTTTGGACAAAACTTCACGCGCAATACGGATGATTTCCAATCCTGCCGGCGTGACCTGAGTCAGGTGTTTGCCACTGCGGGCGAAAATCTGGATACCCAGCTCATCTTCCAGCATCCGCACCTGCTTGCTGATGCCGGGCTGCGAGGTGTAAAGCCCTTCTGCCGTCGAGGAGACATTCAGGTTGTGGTTAACCACTTCCACGATGTAACGAAGCTGCTGCAATTTCATATCTTATACCATCCTAGGTTAAACACTGCGTTGAGCCGCAGCCAGGTATATCGGTGTCGCCCCGGTATGCTGAAAACGAATAAGCCATGAACACAGTGTTTCACTCAGAGGCTGAAGAAACCGCCGTTGCTAATAAGCTTTAATCATAAAAAAACTTTTTATATAACCACTATATCACGCTACAGCTTCAAGTATAGATCCGCGTCACACTATGGTAACGATTATTTTGCATTGCGATCAACGTGAAACCCCAGCGCCAGGATGGAAAAAACAGCAAAGAATAGATCTGTTCACCGGCTTTAGCCAATAAAAAACCAGCCACAGGGGCTGGTTTTTTCATGTTGCACTCAGGCTGTAAATTTACTTTTTGCCTTCAACCCACTTGCCATCGATGTAGAAAGCGGACCAGCCGGTGGCTTTGCCGTCTTTCTCCGAAGAGACATACTGCTGTTTGGTTTTACGGCTGAAACGCACCATGGTTTTGTTGCCTTCCGCGTCCGCTACCGGCGCATCTGCCAGGTAACGCAGCTTTTCAGGCAGGCGATCCTTAAACCTCGCCAGTTCTTCCACCAATGGCGCACGGGTTTCGCGCGATTTAGGGAAGGTGTTGGCCGCCAGGAACACACCGGCTGCGCCGTCACGCAGAACAAAGTAAGCGTCCGACTTTTCACACGGCAGTTCCGGCAATGGAACCGGATCTTCCTTCGGCGGTGCAACATCACCGTTACGCAGGATCTTGCGGGTGTTTTTGCAGTTCTCGTTGGTGCATCCCATGTACTTACCGAAGCGCCCCATTTTCAGGTGCATTTCGGAACCACATTTATCGCACTCAACCACCGGGCCGTCATAGCCTTTCAGGCGGAACTCGCCCTCTTCGATCTCGTAGCGGTCACACGCAGGGTTATTACCGCACACGTGCAGCTTGCGCTGGTTATCGATCAGGTAGCTGTCCATCGCCGTGCCGCATTTCTGGCAACGACGGCGGGCGCGCAATGCGTTGGTTTCCGCATCATCCCCTTCGAGAACGTTCAGCACTTCCGTTTCCGGCACCAGGTTAATGGTGGTTTTGCAGCGCTCTTTCGGCGTCAATGCATAACCGGAACAACCCAGGAATACGCCAGTGCTGGCAGTGCGAATGCCCATCTTGCGACCGCAGGTCGGGCAGTCGATGCTGGTCATCACCATCTGATTCGGGCGCATACCGCCTTCTTCAGGATCTTTTTCCGCCGTTTCCAGCTGCTCGCTGAATTCGGCAAAGAATTCATCCAGCACCGCTTTCCACTCGGCGTGATTGTTCGCTACCTGATCCAGGCCATCTTCCATGCGGGCGGTGAAATCATAGTTCATCAGCTCGCGGAAGTTTTCTTCCAGACGGTCGGTAACGATCTCGCCCATTTTTTCGGCGTAGAAACGGCGGCTTTCGACCCGCACATAACCACGATCCTGAATGGTTGAGATAATCGAAGCGTAGGTGGATGGACGGCCAATACCGCGTTTTTCCAGCTCTTTTACCAACGAAGCTTCACTGTAGCGTGCAGGCGGCTTGGTAAAGTGCTGGCTTGGGATCAGCTTTTGCAATTCCAGCTCGCTGCCCACTTCAACATACGGCAAGGTGCGGTCTTCATCGCCCTTACGCAGCGCCGGCATCACTTTGGTCCAGCCATCGAAACGCAGCGTGCGGCCCTTGGCGCGCAACTGATAATCACCTGCCTTGACCGACAGCGTGGTGGAGTCGTACTGCGCCGGCGTCATCTGACAGGCGACAAACTGACGCCAAATCAGCTGATACAGCTTTTGCGCATCCGCTTCCATGTCTTTCAACTGCTCGGCCAGCACGTTCACATCCGACGGACGGATAGCCTCATGCGCTTCCTGCGAGTTTTCTTTGCTGCTGTACTGGTTCGGCGCTTTCGGCAGGTACTTGTCGCCGAAGTTGTCGCCGATGTAACCCCGCACCATGTTGAGCGCGTCCTGGCTCAGGTTGGTGGAGTCGGTACGCATATAGGTGATATGACCGGCTTCATACAGGCGCTGGGCCATCATCATGGTTTTCTTCACGCCAAAGCTCAGACGGGTACTGGCCGCCTGCTGCAACGTGGAGGTAATGTAAGGCGCCCCCGGCTTGCTGCTGGTCGGTTTGTCTTCGCGATCCAGCACCGTATAGCGGGCTTTTTCCAGCAGTTTGAGCGCGGCGTGAGTTTGCTCGCGATTAACCGGCTTGAAAGGTTTGTCGTGGGCATGCGTCACTTCCATTTGCAGCGAGGTATCACCCTTGGCTAACAAATCGGCGTGCAACTCCCAATATTCTTCCGGCACGAAGGCTTTGATATCGCGTTCACGCTCTACCACCAGCCGTACCGCAACGGACTGCACGCGTCCTGCCGACAGGCCACGGGCAATTTTCTTCCACAGCAGCGGCGAAACCATGTAACCCACCACACGGTCCATAAAGCGACGCGCCTGCTGTGCGTTAACGCGGTCGATATTCAGCTCGCCCGGCTGTTTGAACGCATTTTGGATCGCGTTCTTGGTAATTTCGTTAAACACCACGCGGCTAAAGCGTTTGTCGTCACCCCCGATCACTTCCCGCAGGTGCCAGGCAATGGCTTCCCCTTCGCGGTCAAGGTCGGTTGCGAGATAGATGTGGTCAGCGTTTTCCGCTAACGACTTTAACTCGGCGACAACTTTTTCTTTACCCGGCAGGATTTCGTATTGCGCTTCCCAACCATGGTAAGGATCGACGCCCATCCGATTTACCAGCGCCGTCTTCTCATCTTTTTTAACTTTCTTCTTGGCTTTGTTTTCGGTTGAGTCAGCGCTCTTTTTGCTGGCTGAGCCACTGGTCGGCAAATCACGGATATGACCGACGCTGGACTTCACCACGTAGTCATTACCTAAGTATTTATTAATAGTTTTGGCTTTTGCCGGGGACTCAACTATTACGAGAGCTTTACCCATATTTACCTTTACCTAATTTTATTTCTTCTAAAAAGAAGTCTTTTATCTCGCCGTGCCGCAGCGATTCATATCTCTTTTTTATATTGCGGCAGTCTGACAAGAGATCAACATGTTTTTTTCTATTGGCTGCCTAACTGCTCAACCTGAACGCAAGTTGTTGATCCTGCCTGCTATTCACCCATGCCCCAGAAGTATGGCTGTGTGAGACTCATTAATGGCGTAAACAAAACCTTCCACCCGACGCCGCAAAATCCCACACTGTACCTGATAAAAAGCGTCACGCAACCTAATTAGCACGGAAAGGCAGATTTCGCCAATCGGCAGATACCGCTAGCCATCCAGACGGCAAATAAACCTTAGTCTGTTTGCGGATAAATGCGAACTGGCGTTAGAATAAGTGCAGAATTTATGATTGGAGTGTAATAAATGCGCACTAATACCTCACCCATTGATCGTGAAAGCTTGCTGCTCGAAGCAAATAACCTTATTCGCCAGCACGATGATTATCTGCATGGCATGGTTGCCACCGACGTTGAACAAAAAGGCAGCGTTTTAGTTTTCCGCGGAGAATTCTTTTTGGATCCGGATGGATTGCCAACGGCAAAAACTACCGCAGTATTTAATATGTTTAAACATTTGGCTCACGTGTTTTCTGAAAAATACCATTTGGTCGATTAAGCATAAAAAAAGGGGGCTTCGGCCCCCCAGCGGTTTACTCGTTGCGATTAAAGCAGTGACTTTTCGCCGCGCTGCCACCAGCGTAACAGCAGACGATCGACACTTTCAGCCGCGCTGCCGGTAAAGCGGTCCATCAGGCGTTTACGACGCGCATAACGTACCCCCACCACCTCGTGATTTTCCATTTCAGCAATCAGCAGATCGTCACTGGTGCCAATCGCATCAACCAGCCCTTTTTCTTTCGCCTGGGTGCCGAACCAGTGTTCACCGGTTGCCACGCTGTCGATATCCAGCGATGGACGCTGCTGATGCACAAATTCTTTAAACAGTTGGTGGGTTTCGTTCAGATCTTCGCGGAACTTCTCACGCCCCTGTTCGGTGTTTTCGCCAAACAGCGTCAGCGTGCGTTTGAACTCGCCGGCGGTGTGCAATTCCACGTCAATATCGTTCTTTTTCAGCAAGCGGTGGAAGTTCGGGATTTGCGCCACAACGCCGATGGAACCAATGATGGCAAAGGGAGCGGCAACGATGCGATCTGCCACGCAGGCCATCATATAACCGCCGCTGGCGGCTACCTTGTCTACCGCTACCGTCAGGCGAATGCCGCCGGCGCGTAAACGGGCCAACTGCGATGAGGCCAGCCCGTAGCCATGAACGACCCCGCCCGGGCTTTCCAAGCGCAGCAGAACCTCGTCCTGCGGCGTCGCCACCGCCAGCACCGCAGAGACTTCCTCGCGCAGTGAAGTCACTTCATGGGCATCCATGCTGCCTTTGAAGTCCAGCACGTATAGACAAGGTTTAGTGGCTTCCACCGCGCCGGCTTTCGCGCGCTGTTTCTTCAGTTTATCGTCGGCTTTGGTCTGCTTTTTAAACTGCTTGCTCCAGGCCTTTTGTTCCGCTTCGCCCATCCGCGCCAAACGCATATCGCGCTGCATGTCCCGGTATTGTTCTCCGAGGTCGGTAAGCTGCAGTTCCCCTTTGTGTCGGGCTTTGCGTTGCCCAAGGCTGACCGCCAGCAACGCCAGCGCGGCGATGGCAATCACAACCGTCGCGACTTTGGCCAGAAACAGGCCGTAAACAGATATAAACTCCACAGATTCCGCCTTTATTAACAGGTTGTTAGTACTATCTCATTCATTCTAGCCAACCGAAGCGGTGGCTGTCGCGACTAAATAAAAATTCCTTGTGCAGCTTCTTTACTATGTGGGCGGGTTTTGGCTTAACCAAGCCGGCCTGCTGCCATTTTTGTTACAAAAGAATGCCGTTTATGCTGCCTAATCATTGAAAATACGATCCATTTAAGGCATATAACACGGATTATTCGTCAAGATGATGATCCAAATTCGCTGTGGGGCCTGTATGCGGTCGAGCCTTTGCTCCTGTCATGGCCCCTCAATCCACCCCCTCCCCGATGCAAGCGGGAGACCAGCCACCAAGGCGCGAGGAATTATTGTGCATTACCAACCCAAGCAGGACCTGTTGCAACAACGTATTATTCTGGTTACCGGCGCCGGTGACGGTATCGGCCGCGAAGCGGCACTCACCTATGCCAAATTTGGCGCGCAATTAGTACTGTTGGGTCGCACCGAAAGTAAACTTAAGGCGGTTCAGGCCGAGATCGCCAAACTCAGCAACGCCCCCACTTACACCATCACGCTGGATTTGCTGCACTGCACGCAGGAACAGTGCCAACGAGCGGCAGACGAGCTTGCTACGCATGTTCCGCGTCTCGATGGCGTGCTTCACAACGCCGGCCTGCTGGGTGACATCGCTCCGATGGCAGAACTGTCGATGACAATGTGGAACGAAGTGATGCAGGTGAACGTCAATGCAACCTTTATGCTCACCCAGGCGTTGCTGCCTCTGCTGTTGAAATCCCCTGCCGGATCGTTGGTCTTTACCAGCTCCAGCGTCGGCCGTAAGGGACGTGCCAACTGGGGGGCTTACGCCGTGTCGAAATTCGCCACTGAAGGCATGATGCAGGTGCTGGCCGATGAATATAAAAATCGCAATCTGCGGGTAAACTGCATCAATCCAGGTGGAACTCGCACCCAAATGCGCGCATCTGCGTTTCCAGACGAAGACAAAAGCAAGTTGAAAACTCCGGCGGACATTATGCCGCTTTACCTCTATTTGATGGGGGATGACAGCCGTCGCAAAACCGGCATGAGTTTCGACGCTCAGCCGAACCGTAAACCCGGCGCGGCCGAATAAAGGGGGGGTTTATCATGGCTGAAGATCGCCACCAACAACGTCAACAACGCTTGAAAGAACAGGTTGACGCGCGTATCGCTGCTGCTCAGGAAGCACGGGGATTGCTGCTGGTATTCACCGGCAACGGCAAGGGAAAAACCACTGCGGCGTTTGGCACCGTGACCCGCGCCGTTGGTCACGGGATGAAGGCCGGCGTCATTCAGTTCATCAAGGGTGAATGGCCGAACGGTGAGAAAAACCTGCTGCAGCAGCACGGTGTCGAATTTCAGGTGATGGCGACCGGCTTTACCTGGGAAACGCAGGATAAGGCCAGCGATACTGCCGCCTGTCAGGCCGTATGGCAACACGGCAAGCGTATGCTGTCAGACAACAACCTGGATCTGGTGCTGCTGGACGAACTGACTTACATGGTCAGCTACGGCTACCTTGAACTGGAGGAGCTACTGGAAGCGCTACGACAACGCCCTGCGCACCAGACGGTAATCATCACCGGACGCGGCTGCCATCGCGATTTGTTGGAGCTGGCGGATACGGTGACGGAAATGCGGCCGGTGAAGCACGCGTTTGACGCGGGTATCAAGGCACAGCAGGGAATTGACTGGTAACGGAAAGAAAAACGCCGCAGCCTGAATGGGCTGCGGCGTGATAATCAGCTGCGTTTGCTCGGTTTGCCCGGCTTGCTGCCCGCGGCACTGCGGCGACCACTGCCGGCTACCTGGGTGTGACGCTTAACGGCACGACGGATCTGGTTGGCCTTCACACGGCGGCGTTCACGTTCAATCGGCATCTTGCTGACGGTTTCCGGCTTCAACTCAACCAGTTCGCGCAGGTAGTTAATCGCCGGCAGTTCAAGCTCGGTCCAACCGCCACGAGGAATGCCTTTAGGCAGATCGATATCGCCGTAACGCACACGGATCAGGCGGCTAACCTGAACGCCAACGGCTTCCCAAAGACGACGCACCTCGCGGTTACGCCCTTCGGTCAGGGTCACGTTGTACCACTGGTTTATGCCTTCGCCACCCTGGAAAGTGATGGTGCGGAAAGCGGCCGGGCCATCTTCCAGTTGAACGCCTTTGCTCAGTTGCTTCACTTTTTCGTCGTCAATCTGGCCAAATACGCGCACGGCATATTCACGCTCGACTTCACGACTTGGGTGCATCAGGCGGTTAGCCAGTTCACCGTCGGTGGTGAACAACAGCAGGCCTGAGGTGTTGACGTCCAGGCGCCCTACCGCTACCCAGCGGGAACCACGCAGCTTAGGCAAGCGATCAAAGACCGTCGGACGGCCTTCAGGATCGCTGCGGGTGCAAAGCTCGCCTTCCGGCTTGTAATACGCCAGCACGCGGCAAACCGCTTCTTCAGATTCTTTAACCGAAACGACGTGACCATCCAGACGGATTTTCATTGAAGGAGTCACTTCAACGCGGTCACCCAGTTTGGCAACTTTACCGTCGACGCTGACGCGCCCGGCTTCAATAATGGTTTCGATTTCACGGCGCGAGCCATGACCGGCACGCGCTAAAACTTTCTGTAACTTTTCGCTCATTGAGCAACCTCTAGTGTCGCCTTCACAGGCGTCGGGGGGATGACCGCCGCGGCGCCAGGCACCACAACGGTAACAATACGTTTACTTAGATCGAACCGCGCATTATACAGGCTTTCAATAGGGTTGAAACCCACTTTGTTGTCTGGTCGATTATCGAAAGCTATCGATGGCGCGAGAACCCGCTTTATCACCCACTCGGAAAACGGATTAATCACCGAGGAAATCGGTTACCGCCTGGAATACGGCCGCTGGCTGCTCGAGGATCCCAAGGTGAGTGCGGGCATGTTCCAGACGGACGACCGAGAAAAACGGGTGGCTGTCGGCAAAGCTCTGCTGTTGTCGTAAATAGTCTTCGTCGCGATCCAATGAGTAAATATGTCGGCAAGCAGGCGGAGAGGTTAGTTCCCCCAGCCGGTTTAGCGGCGAACCGTATTGCCGATAAGCTTGCTCAATCGCCACACCGGCAGCCTGCCAAACGCGATAGTCCTCCTGCGCCATTTCAACGGTCAAATGCTGTTTGACCTGAGGGTGTTCAATACCGCCCTGCCAGAAAGTGAACAAGTTATCACGCGCCGCCAGCCAGTGTTCCGGCCGCTGCATTTGTTTTACCGAGTCGAAAAATGCTGTTTCAGGCTGCGTCATGATCCAATCGAGAAACACCATTCCCTGTATTTGCTGCGGCATGCGCTCAGCCAACTCCACCGCTATCCAGCTGGCATGCGCTACCGACAGCGTCACAAACCGATCCACTTGCAGCTCAAGCAGCAATTGCTGGAGATCTGCCAGCAGATCCTCTGCCTCAAGGGAGATCCCGGCATCGCGATCGGACAGGGCGTGTCCCCGCCAGTCGAGGCTGATCACCCGATACTTTTCCGCCGCCAGTGCGGTAAAGGGGGCAAATACGGTTTTTGGTTCACACCAACCGGGCAGCAGGACCAACGTCAGCGGGCCTGAACCGGAATCATGATAATCGAGGGAATGCGTGCCATGGCAAAACGCTGTCATTTTATCTCCTAAACATCATATCCCTTACGGTAAGGGGATTTGTGCATTAGCAGTAAAATGACAGCCTTCGTCAGCTTCATCTATTGAAAAGGGTGCTAAATAAGGGGCTTCGCACCGAATGAAAAAATACGCACTAAATAAACACTATTAATGCCGTTCACAGGGATAAGCGGCGGTTAATGCCAGCATAATGACCGAAGGCGCGGAATAGTGCAGCTGTTCCGGGTGTTCATTTAAATACTGCATCACCGCGTCCGCGGCCATCCCTACGCTCATCCCGGCATCCGGACAAATGCTGCGGTTGCCCTGCATTGAGAAGGTATCGAATACGCCGGCCACATAGCCCATAAACATCCCGCCATCGAGCGCTTCGGCGACGGTAGCCGCGCCGTTTTTATTTTTCACATAGCCGCTGGTTTCCGACAGCAAGGCGCTGCCGGAATAAAACCCCGCGCTGGCCGCAGAGGAAAACAATATGGCCGCCAAAAGAGAAATCCGCTTAATCATTGCTACGCATCCTGCCTATTATCAGTTTTTGATATTGTAGAATAGCGGCTTTACCGGCAAATGACGCCGTTGCCGCCACTTTTCAGAAAATGAGCAAAAGCGGCAGCGCAATGATGCATCAACGGAAAGGCGTTGCGTCGCCCGCCCCTTCACGCACCACTTCCGGCGCGGATTCGGTCAGGTCAATCACCGTGGTCGGTTGCTGGCCCAGGAAACCGCCGTGGATCACCAGATCCACCTGTTTGCCCAGATGATCGTTGATCTCTTCCGGATCGGATTCAGCAAAATCATTGCCTGGCAGCATCAACGTGGTCGACATCATCGGCTCATTCAGCACTTCCAGCAGCGCCAACGCAATCGGATTAGACGGCACGCGCAGACCGATGGTTTTACGCTTGTCGTTCATCAGGCGACGCGGGACTTCTTTGGTCGCTTTCAAAATGAACGTGTAGTTGCCGGGGGTGTTGTTTTTGATCAGTCGAAACGCGGTATTGTCGACATAGGCGTAAGTAGACAGCTCGGACAAATCGCGGCACATCAAGGTAAAATTATGATTGCTGTCCAATTGACGGATACGGCAGATGCGTTCCATGGCCGTCTTGTCTTCCAGCTTGCAACCCAACGCGTAGCCGGAATCGGTAGGATAGACGATCACGCCACCTTTACGCAGCACATCCACCGCTTGGTTGATCAGGCGCGGTTGCGGGTTATCTGGATGGATATAAAAAAGCTGACTCATGACTTGCTCCTAAAAATGATGCACGCGGGCGGCATCGCCCACGTTAAATCAACTGACCTTGCCCTGCTGCGGTTGTGGCCAGTCACGCCACACGGGTTCAACGCCGCCGGGTAACCACAGTTTGCGGCCCAGTTCGATCCACGAGCAGGGCTGATGAAAATCCGAGCCCTGCGACGCCAATAATTGATACTCTTGCGCATACTTTGCCAGTTGCGAGCGCTCATGCGGTGCCTGCTGACACTGGGCAACCTCCATGGCATCTCCCCCCTGTTCGGCAAAGTACGCCAACAACCGTTTCAGCCATTTGGCCGTCAGGTCGTAACGGCCCGGGTGAGCTATCACCGCCTGGCCGCCGGATTGATGAATCACATCAATGGCTTGTTTTATTGTACACCACTGTGGCGGAACGTAACCGGTTTTGCCTTTGGCCAGGTATTTTTTGAACACCTGAGCCATATTATCGGCGATGCCAATCTGCACCAGGTAACGGGCAAAATGACCGCGTGTCACTGCCCCACCGTCCGCCAACTTTTGCGCCCCTTCAAACGCACCTTCAATGCGCGCTTTCGCCAACCGTACGCCAATTTCTTGCGCGCGCAGGTTGCGGCGTTCGGTTTGTTCAGCCAACAGCTGCACCATCGCCGGATGCGCAGTTTCAATCCCCAGACCCACGATATGGATCTCGTGATTTTCCCACAGCGTGGAGATCTCCACCCCGTTCACCAACTGCAGCGGTAACGACAGCTCGGCAATGGTTGCGGCGGCTGCGGCTAATCCTTCGGTGGTGTCGTGGTCGGTAATCGCCAGGACGCCTACCCGCATCTCGACGGCCCGTTGCACCAACTGTGCCGGCGTCAAATAGCCGTCAGAGGCGGTGGTATGGCTGTGGAGGTCGTACAGGGTAAAGGCGGAGGGCTGTGGGCTGCTGTCTGTCAAAAGAAATATCCGTCAAGGGTTTGGCCTTCTATCATACGCGCGTTCGCCCGCCGGACGGAAATCTATTCTGGTCAACAGCCTTTTCTGTTGATGAAAATTATTCACGCTTGCGGCTAAAACATTGTGTGAAAAGAGGGTTGACTTTATTCTCGCGAACCAGTTAACTAGTACACAAGTTCAGGGCGATACCCTGGTTGGATGATAAACAAGAGAGCACAGAAATGAATAAGCAAACTTCTCTTCTTCGTTGGTGGCGTACCTCCCTTTCGCGGGCGGTGTAATCACGCATACCTGTCATCTGACACTGCAGATTCCCTAAGCCCGCTGGTAACGCGGGCTTTTTTATGGACAAATTTTAACTGGAATACCCATGATGAACATCAAACCACAACTTAAGTTACTGAAGGCGGAGGCCAGTTACCGGGGCGATCCGACCACCATTTTCCACCAGTTGTGCGGCGCTCGCCCGGCGACCTTGCTGTTGGAGTCCGCTGAAATCAACAGCAAGCAAAACCTGCAAAGCCTGCTGGTGATCGACAGTGCCCTGCGCATCACCGCGCTGGGTCGCATCGTTACCCTGCAGGCACTGACGGCCAACGGTGCGGCAATGCTGCCGCTGCTGGATGAGGCGCTGCCGCCCGAAGTACAGATTCAGGTGCGCCCTAACGGCCGGGAACTGACTTTCCCGCCGATTGACGCTATCCAGGATGAAGATGCTCGCCTGCGTTCGCTGTCGGTATTTGACGCACTGCGCACCCTGCTGACGTTGGTGGACTCGCCCGCCGACGAACGTGAAGCCGTTATGCTCGGCGGCCTGTTTGCCTACGATTTGGTCGCCGGCTTCGAAGATCTGCCGGCGTTGCGTCAGGATCAGCGCTGCCCGGACTTCTGCTTCTATCTGGCGGAAACCCTGCTGGTGCTGGATCACCAACGCGGCGTTGCCCGTCTGCAGGCCAGCGTGTTCACAGCCGACCCGGCCGAGGAGCAGCGCTTGCAGCTGCGCCTGGAACAGCTGCAGATTCAATTGAAACAGACCCCGCAGCCCATTCCGCACCAGAAGCTGGAAAACATGCAGTTGAGCTGCAACCAGACGGATGAAGAATACGGTGCCGTGGTCAGCGAGCTGCAGCAGGCCATTCGTCAGGGTGAAATTTTCCAGGTGGTGCCATCACGTCGTTTCTCTCTGCCCTGCCCGGCCCCGCTGGCCGCGTATCAGACGCTGAAGGACAACAACCCAAGCCCCTATATGTTCTTTATGCAGGATGACGAGTTCACCCTGTTCGGCGCATCGCCGGAAAGTGCGTTGAAATACGACGCCAACAACCGCCAGATTGAAATCTACCCGATTGCCGGTACCCGCCCACGCGGTCGCCGTGCCGACGGTTCGCTGGACCTGGATCTGGACAGCCGTATCGAGCTGGAAATGCGTACTGACCATAAAGAGCTGGCCGAGCACCTGATGCTGGTCGATCTGGCGCGCAACGATCTGGCGCGTATTTGCCAGGCCGGCAGCCGCTACGTGGCCGATCTGACCAAAGTGGACCGCTACTCTTTCGTGATGCACCTGGTTTCCCGAGTGATCGGCACCTTGCGCGCTGACCTTGACGTACTGCACGCCTATCAGGCCTGCATGAACATGGGCACCCTGAGCGGGGCACCTAAAGTGCGCGCCATGCAGTTGATTGCCGCGTCCGAAGGTACCCGTCGGGGCAGCTATGGCGGCGCCGTGGGTTACTTCACCGCCACCGGCGATTTGGATACCTGTATTGTCATCCGTTCCGCGTATGTTGAAGACGGCATTGCCACCGTGCAAGCCGGCGCCGGCGTAGTGCTGGATTCTGTACCCCAGGCGGAAGCCGATGAAACCCGTAATAAGGCACGTGCCGTGCTGCGCGCCATTGCCAGTGCGCACCAGGCCAAGGAGGTGTTCTGATGGCCGATATCTTACTGCTCGATAACGTTGATTCCTTTACCTACAACCTGGTCGATCAGCTGCGCGCCAGCGGCCACCAGGTGGTGATTTATCGCAACCAAATTTCTGCCGAGGTGATTATCGAGCGCCTGCAGCAGCTGACCCAGCCGGTGCTGATGCTGTCTCCAGGCCCGGGCACACCGGCAGAAGCCGGTTGTATGCCGGAGCTGTTGCAGCGCCTGCGCGGCCAGTTACCGATTATCGGCATCTGTCTGGGCCATCAGGCAATCGTCGAAGCCTATGGCGGGCACGTTGGCCAGGCCGGAGAAATCCTGCACGGCAAGGCGTCGGCCATCAGCCACGATGGCGAAGGGATGTTTGCCGGTATGGTGAACCCCCTGCCGGTGGCCCGTTATCATTCACTGGTCGGCAGCAATATCCCGGCCGAACTCACCGTTAACGCCCACTTCGGCGATATGGTGATGGCAGTCCGTCATGACAAGCATCGCGTATGCGGTTTCCAGTTCCATCCGGAATCTATCCTGACCACTCACGGCGCGCGTTTGCTTGAGCAAACTCTGGCCTGGGCGCTGGCTAAATAACGAGAGGAAACGACGATGCAAACTATTCTTGAAAAACTGTACCGCTCAGAGTCGATGAACCAACAGGAAAGCCAGCAGTTGTTCAGCGCCATTGTTCGCGGTGAGCTGGAGCCAAGCCAACTGGCCGCGGCGCTGATCAGCATGAAAATTCGCGGCGAAAGTCCGGAAGAGATCGCCGGCGCGGCTAAAGCGCTGCTGGCAGATGCCCTGCCGTTCCCACGCCCGGACTACCCG
Source organism: Serratia liquefaciens (assembly GCA_012719855.1). GTDB lineage: Bacteria > Pseudomonadota > Gammaproteobacteria > Enterobacterales > Enterobacteriaceae > Serratia > Serratia liquefaciens_A. The sequence goes on from JAAXZN010000012.1 coordinate 22,688, forward strand.
TTTGCCGATATCGTCGGCACCGGCGGTGACGGCACCAACAGCATTAACATTTCCACCGCCAGCGCCTTTGTGGCGGCGGCGTGCGGCGCCAAAGTGGCAAAACACGGCAACCGCAGCGTTTCCAGCCGGTCAGGATCATCCGACCTGCTGGCGGCGTTCGGCATTCGTCTGGATTTGCCGGCGGAACAGGCGCGCCAAGCGCTGGATGACCTGGGCGTATGCTTTCTGTTCGCGCCGCAGTATCACACCGGTTTCCGCCATGCGATGCCGGTACGCCAACAGTTGAAAACCCGTACGGTATTCAACGTATTGGGCCCGCTGATTAACCCGGCGCGTCCGCCACTGGCGCTGATCGGCGTTTACAGCCCGGAATTGGTGCTGCCGATTGCCGAAACCCTGCGCGTGCTGGGTTACCAACGGGCCGCTGTGGTGCACGGCGGTGGCATGGATGAAGTGGCGATCCATACCGCGACCCACGTGGCCGAGCTGAACAACGGTGAAATTGAAAGCTATCAGCTGACGCCAGAATCCTTCGGGCTGCAACGCTACCCGCTGGAGGCCCTGCTGGGCGGTTCGCCGGAAGAAAACCGTGACATTCTGGCAAGGTTGTTACAAGGTAAAGGTGACCCGGCGCACGCCGCCGCGGTGGCCGCTAACGTGGCGCTGCTGCTGAAGTTATTCGGGCATGAAGACCTGCGCCAAAACGCGCAGCAGGCACTGGACATGATTCACAGCGGGAAAGCTTACGAGCGCGTAACCGCACTGGCAGCAAGAGGATAAATGATGCAGGAAACCGTGCTCAACAAGATTGTTCGTGATAAAGCGCAATGGGTCGCAGCACGACAGCAACAACAGCCACTGGCCAGTTTTCAAAATGAAATCGTCCCCAGCGAACGTGGCTTTTATCACGCGCTGCAGGGTGCCAGAACGGCGTTTATTCTTGAATGTAAAAAGGCATCCCCTTCCAAAGGGTTGATCCGCGAGAATTTCGATCCCGTGGAGATTGCTTCGGTCTACAAAGATTTCGCCTCGGCGATCTCGGTACTGACCGATGAAAAATATTTCCAGGGCAGCTTTGACTTCCTGCCGCTGGTCAGCAAAACGGTGACGCAGCCGGTGCTGTGCAAAGACTTCATTATCGACCCGTACCAGATCTACCTGGCGCGCTTCTATCAGGCCGACGCCATTCTGCTGATGCTGTCGGTGCTCAACGACGATCAGTACCGTCAACTGGCTGCGGTAGCGCACAGCCTGAACATGGGCGTGCTGACCGAAGTGATCAGCGAAGAAGAGCTGCAACGGGCCATTGCTTTGGAAGCGCGCGTGGTCGGTATCAATAACCGCGATCTGCGCGACCTGAGTATCGATCTGGATCGCACCCGCCAGTTGGCGCCTCGCGTCCCACACGGGGTGACGGTGATCAGCGAGTCCGGCATCAACAATTACGCTCAGATCCGCGAACTGAGCCATTTTGCCAACGGGTTCCTGATTGGTAGCGCATTAATGTCGGAAACCGATCTCCGCGCCGCCGTACGCCGGGTGATCCTGGGCGACAACAAAGTCTGCGGGCTGACCCGTCCGCAGGATGCCAGCGCGGCCTATCAGGCCGGTGCGGTGTATGGCGGGCTGATTTTCGTCGGGCGTTCACCGCGCTATGTCGATATCAACCGCGCCCGTGAGGTTATCTCGGGTGCCCCGCTGAAATATGTCGGCGTATTCTGCGACGCGCAGGTAGAGACTCTGGTTAAGACCGTCGAACGTCTGGGGCTGAAAGCGGTGCAACTGCACGGGTCGGAAGATCAGGCCTATATCAGCGCCCTGCGCGCCGAACTGCCTGCCGAGTGCCAGATTTGGAAAGCATTGAGCGTAAAAGACCATTTACCACAGCGCGATTTGCAGCACGTTGACCGTTATCTGCTGGATAACGGCGCGGGTGGTACCGGCCAGCGTTTCGACTGGTCGGTATTGCACGGCGAAAACCTGGAAAACGTGATGCTGGCCGGTGGCCTCGGCGCAGACAACTGTGTTGACGCAGCCAAACTCGGCTGCGCCGGTCTGGACTTTAATTCCGGCGTTGAGAGCCAGCCCGGCATTAAGGATCCTGCCCGCCTGGCGGCGGTGTTCCAGACCCTGCGCGCTTACTAAATATGATTAACGGATAATAACGGGAACTATAATGACGCTGCTTAACCCCTACTTCGGCGAATTTGGTGGCCAATATGTGCCGCAGATTCTGATGCCGGCCTTAAAACAACTGGAAGAAGCCTTTGTCAGCGCCCAGCGCGACCCGGAATTCCAGGCTGAATTTATCGACCTGTTGAAAAACTACGCCGGTCGTCCAACCGCCCTGACACTGTGCAAAAACCTCACTGCCGGTACCAAAACCAAGCTGTATCTGAAACGTGAAGATCTGCTGCACGGTGGCGCGCACAAAACTAACCAGGTGTTGGGTCAGGCGCTGCTGGCCAAGCGCATGGGCAAAACCGAAATCATCGCCGAGACCGGTGCCGGTCAGCACGGCGTTGCCTCCGCGCTGGCCTGTGCCCTGCTCGGCCTGAAGTGCCGCATTTATATGGGCGCCAAAGATATCGAGCGCCAGTCACCCAACGTCTTCCGCATGCGTCTGATGGGAGCGGAAGTGATCCCGGTTCACAGCGGTTCCTCCACGCTGAAAGATGCCTGTAACGAAGCGCTGCGCGACTGGTCTGGCAGCTACGAAACCGCCCACTACATGCTGGGTACCGCTGCGGGTCCGCACCCTTACCCCACTATCGTGCGTGAATTCCAGCGCATGATTGGTGAAGAAACCAAAGCGCAGATGCTGGAACGCGAAGGCCGTCTGCCGGACGCGGTTCTGGCCTGCGTTGGCGGTGGCTCTAACGCCATCGGCATGTTTGCCGACTTTATCGATGACACCAGCGTCGGCCTGATCGGCGTCGAGCCTGCCGGTCTGGGTATTGAAACCGGCCAGCACGGCGCACCACTCAAGCACGGCCACGTGGGCATCTATTTCGGCATGAAAGCGCCGATGATGCAGACCTCAGAAGGCCAGATCGAAGAATCCTACTCGATTTCCGCCGGGCTGGATTTCCCCTCTGTAGGGCCACAGCACGCCTATCTGAGCAGCATCGGCCGGGCTGAATACGTGTCCATTACCGATGACGAAGCGCTGGACGCGTTCAAAGCGCTATCGCGTAGCGAAGGAATTATCCCGGCGCTGGAGTCTTCCCATGCTCTGGCGCACGCGCTGAAAATGATCCGTGAAACGCCGCAAAAAGAACAGATTCTGGTGGTTAACCTGTCCGGCCGCGGCGACAAAGACATATTTACCGTTCACGACATTCTGAAAGCACGGGGAGAAATCTGATGGAACGTTACCAACAACTGTTCAACCGCCTGGCAGATAAGAAAGAAGGCGCGTTCGTCCCGTTCGTTACCCTCGGCGATCCGAACCCGGCGCTTTCACTGCAGATCGTCGATACCCTGGTGGAAGCCGGTGCCGACGCGCTGGAACTGGGCATTCCGTTTTCCGATCCGCTGGCCGACGGCCCGACCATTCAAAGTGCTGCGCTGCGCGCCTTCGCTTCAGGCGTGACGCCAACCCAGTGCTTCGAAATGCTGGCGGCAATTCGCCAGAAACACCCGACTATTCCTATCGGCCTGCTGATGTACGCCAATCTGGTGTTCCATAAAGGCATCGATGCCTTTTACCAACGCTGTGCCGAAGTCGGTGTTGATTCGGTGCTGATTGCCGACGTGCCCTACGAAGAGTCCGCTCCCTTCCGCGCAGCGGCAACGCGCCATGGTATCGCCCCTATCTTTATCTGCCCGCCAAATGCAGACGACGATTTACTGCGTGAGATTGCCTCACACGGCCGGGGTTACACCTACCTGTTGTCACGTGCAGGCGTAACAGGTACCGAGAGCCGCGCCCAGTTACCGCTCCACCATCTGGTCAGCAAATTGCGTGAATACCATGCGGCACCGCCGCTGCAAGGATTTGGCATTTCCGAGCCGGCGCAGGTACGCGATGCGTTGCAGGCCGGCGCGGCCGGTGCGATATCCGGTTCGGCTATCGTAAAAATTATCGAGCAGAATCAAGCCAATCCGACAGAAATGCTGGCGAAACTGGCGAGTTTTACTCGTGAAATGAAAGCGGCTACCCGAGCGTAAAACACCCACGGCGGGCGCAGCGCATGCGTCCGCCGGTAACATCTTGTTTCCCCTCAAAGTTGTGCAATTTTTTTACTTCTAAAGTTTGAACAAACCCCATTTTTGACTCACACTTAGCGTTGCGCGTCGGGCATTTCTTTTTTAGGGGTGCGCTACGTCTTCAGGTGAAAACCCGAATGTAGTTTCAACAATAACATTGCATGGAGAGTAATTTATGAAGCTATTTAAAACCCTTTCGGTCTTATGCATGGCTGCCGTTGTGGCATTCGCAGTGAGTGCCTGCGCGCCAACAGCGAAATCTGAAGGGACTGGCGGTTATATTGATGACACGGTAGTGACGACCAAGGTTAAGTCAGCGCTGCTGGCGGATAAAACCATCAAATCTACCGAAATCAGCGTCGAGACCTTTAAAGGTCGTGTGCAATTGAGCGGCTTTGTTACCTCGAGCGCCGATGCCAACCGTGCAGTGCAGGTAACTCGTGGCGTAGCGGGTGTGAAATCCGTCGAGAACGTCATGCAGATCAAGTAAAAAAACGGAGGCGCTATATGCGCCTCCCTGTTCCACCGCTATCAGAAACGATAACCAGCCCCGAACATGAACACCCATGGATCCAAGCGAGTGTCGATACTGTGGTGATTACCGGCCGCATCGTCAAAGCGCGTTTTGGTTTCGATGTTCATCCACCAGACTGACATGTTCAGCATCCAGTGCTCATCCAGGTTGTAATCCAGCCCCGCCTGCGCGGCTACGCCCCAGGAGTCTTTCAAACTCAGGTTGCTCAACCCGGCATCTTTGCCGTTGTCGTTGAATTTTTCATCGAAGAAGGTGGTGTAGTTAACCCCCACGCCCAGATACGGACGCAGTTTGTCCTGCTTGTCGCCAAAGTAATACTGCGCCATCAGGCTCGGCGGTAAGTCGTGCACCGTAGCGATATCACCGTTCACCGCAGAACCGTTCAGGCCTACTTTATGGCGGAACGGCGTAGCAGCCAGCAGTTCGACACCAATATTGTCCGTGACCATATAGCCGAAGGTCAGGCCAAGCTGGGTATTATTATTGGCGCTGAATGAGCCCTGCCCGAGGACATCATCCGATCCGGCATTTGGTCGTACGGTCGCAGAACCTGCACGGAAAAGAAAATCACCTGCCTGATGCGCACTTGCCAACATAGGGGCCATCATCGCCGCCAATACCACCAGAGTTGTCTTTTTCATTGTCCATTCCATTTGTGTGGTTATCATCCAGGGGGAATATACCTACTTACGGGTATTTATGATCCCATCGAGATCACATCTTATGTGTAAAAATTTTAATTCCTACTAAAAACAAGGTTACCTAAGAGGCTAATAAATCGAGAATTGATCTGAATCAAAAAACGCTTTTTGTTGCAAATTATTTACATGTTTAAATTCCAGTTGCTAAAAAAAACGCCGCTGCGTAATTTCATCTTCCGTGTTGGTTTTGGTTGGTGTCGTAAGGAGTCGGCGGGCAATCAAGATGAGCGAAATTCAAAATCCCTGTGTCAGCTGCGGCGCATGCTGCGGCTATTTTCGAGTGTCATTCTATTGGGCCGAAGCGGATGATGGCGGCGGCGTGGTTCCTTTATCCCTTACCGAGCCGTTAACCCCCTTCCTGCGCTGTATGCAGGGGACCAACAGCAAGTCCCCACGCTGCACCGCACTCGACGGTGAAATCAGCAAAGCGGTTTCCTGTTCTATTTATCTTAATCGCCCCAGCCCCTGCCGTGAGTTCGATCAGTCGGGAGAGAATGGCCTGCGCAATGAAGCGTGTGACCGCGCTCGCGAACGTTATGGCCTGCCGCCATTGCCGGTTCCTCTACCGCTGCCTTTGCCGAACGAGAGGATCGACGAAGAAATAGCCGTAGTGCAATTCGCGGGGTGCCACAGCGACGTGGAACAGGGTACAATCGCCCACTGATTTTGATTTATCTCTGTTTCTCGATGCCAAGGAGTCTGCATGCCCATCACGGCCAACACGTTGTACCGTGACAGTTTTAATTTTTTCCGTAACCAACTGGCCAGTATCCTGATACTGGCGCTGTTGACCGCGTTCATATCTGTGCTGCTCAATCAGGTTTTCAGCCCTGACATCGAGCAGTTGAAGATCCTGAGCGCAACGGAAGGTGACTTTGCTGCATCCGCCGGTATGGGGATCCAGGAAATCATTCAACAAATGACGCCTGAGCAGCAGATGGTGTTATTGAAGGTATCAGCCGCCGCCACTTTCTCTGCGTTAGTGGGTAACGTGCTGCTGGTAGGCGGGATGTTGACGCTGGTTCGCCTGGTTTCTCAGGGCCAGCGCCTGAGCGCCCTGCGCGCTATCGGGGCTTCCGCGCCGGAATTGCCGCGTTTGCTGCTGCTGCTGTTTATTTGCACGCTGCTGATCCAGCTTGGCCTGACGCTGTTTGTCGTGCCGGGTGTGATCATGGCGATCGCCTTCTCGCTGGCACCGGTGATCACCACCGCCGACAAGAAAGGCGTATTCGCTTCGATCAAACTGAGCTGCAAACTGGCTTTCGCCAATGCGCGCGTGATTGTTCCGGCAATGATGCTGTGGCTGGCGGCCAAGCTGCTGGTGCTGTTTATGGTGAGCCACCTGTCGGTGCTGACCCCGAACGTCGCCAGCGTGGTGCTGACGGCGCTGAGTAACCTGGTTTCCGCCCTGCTGCTGATTTACCTGTTCCGCCTGTATATGCTGCTGCGCAGCTAATCTTGCGACAGGATGCAAATAAGGCACGCTTCGGCGTGCCTTTTGGTTTATGGGGTGGTGGACGGCTCCGCCTGCTCCTTGCTTTGGATCAGCTTCAGCGCCAGGTACAAATCCGGTACCAGTATTAACTCCCGATCGCGCCCCACCCGGTTGATGCGGAACCAGCGCGTCAGCTCGGTTCGTCTTCCCGCCAACACCAGCTTAACGTTACGCTGTAACAAGTCACGCTTCAGCTCATCGATTGCCGCCAATACGCTGATGTCGGCGTGAGTAAAGCTGGCAACGGCGTCCACCACCACCCAACGCGGCTGAAACGGCGTGCCATCGACCAGGTTCAGGATCCGCCGCTTGAAATACGCCACGTTGAAATAGGTCAGCGGCGAGTTGAAACGGTACATCATCACGCCGGGTACCGCCTTGATGCCGTTATTGTTGCCCATCGAGTGGATCATGCCTTCGTCATTGACGCCCAACAGCTGCTCCGTCGGGCGGAATACCGTGCGCAAGAACTGCATTAGCCCCAGTAACACCGCCAGACCAATGCCGCTGATCACCCCCACCAGCAGCACACAAAGGAAGGTAAACATCGCCAGCCTGAAAGCCTGAGCATTGCGACGCCGCATGATCCAGATGCCGCGAATATCCAACAGCGACCAGGCGGCGTACATCAGTACCACCCCCAGCCCAGCTACCGGGATAAACTGCAACGGAGCCATCAGGAACAGCAATACGAAGGCAATCACCCCCGCCGCAATGATCGAAACCAATTGGCTCTTGCCGCCGTTGGCGTCATTGACAGCCGTGCGCGAGTCCGCCCCGCTGATGGCGAAACCCTGCGATAATGCCGAAACAATATTCACCAGTCCCAGAGCCCGGAATTCCGCGTCTGCATTCACCTCATAACCGTTCTTGGCGGCAAAGCTGCGGGCGGTCAGCATCATGCTGACGAAGCTCACGACCGCCAGGTTAAGCGCCGGGATCACCATATCGCGCAGCAAACCCGGCTGGAAATCCGGCCACTGCACTATCGGCAATACGCCGCTAAAACCGCCTACCGTCACTACGCCGTGCTGCTGAAGCCCACCCGCCCAGGTAACAAAGGTCGCCAAAACGATGGCAAACAGCGGCGCCGGCCAGTTAGGCCGCCACTTTTTGAACCCGATCAACGTAACCAGGGTCAGCAGTGAAACCGCCATGGTCAAGACATCGCTGTGCATCAGATTGCTAGGTAAAGCATAGATTCGCTCAATCAACTGTGCCGGATGCACGCCAAAGCCGAGCACTTTGCCAATCTGATCGACCATGATGGTAATTGCCACACCGTTGAGCAGCCCACTGAGTATCGGCCGGGAGAGCAAGTCGGCAAGCGCCCCCAGTTTGAAACGACTGGCCAACAGACACCAGGCGCCCATCATCGCCGTCATCATGATGGTAAGCTGCCAGTGGCGCTCCATATTGCCCGCCGCCAGCGGCGTCACCACCGCGGCAATGACCGCGCAGGTTGCGGCATCCGGCCCGACAATCAGCTGGCGTGAAGAACCGAAAAAGGCATAGGCAACCATCGGCAAAATACAGGAGTAAAGCCCCACTACCGGGCTAACCCCGGCCAATTCGGCATAGGCAATTGCCACCGGCAATGCTACGGCGGCAACGGAAAGGCCGGCACGAATGTCCGGTTTAAGCCAACTGCGTTGATACCCTAATAAATGTGTCAAACCGGGCGTGAGCGCCTGGAGAGATTTCCACTGCATAACCTGTTTTCCGTTATAAATTATCCGGCTATTATTGGACATATCATGCGATGCCAATGCCGCGCTGGCAATCCGCCCGCCGCGAACTCGCGACCTCAATCGTAAGTTTATGCAAATTCCTGCTTTCACGGCGGAAATCCGCTGGCCAAACGCCGATAATCAGCGCTTCCCAGCGGTACACAGAACCCGCCAAATCCGGTATAGTCGGCCGATGAACAGATGATGGATTGATTTATGAAGCAGTTTCTTGATTTCCTCCCGCTAATTGTCTTTTTTGCATTTTATAAGCTCTACGATATTTACGTGGCTTCTGGCGCACTGATTGTCGCCACCGCCCTGGCGCTGGTGTTCACCTGGTTCAAATACCGCAAAATCGAGAAGATGACGCTGATCACCTTCCTGATGGTGCTGGTGTTCGGCACCCTGACGTTGGTGTTCCATAACGATTTGTTTATCAAATGGAAAGTGACGATCATCTACACGCTGTTCGCGCTGGCACTGCTGATCAGCCAACTGGTGCTCAAGAAGCCGTTGGTGCAGCGGATGCTGGGGAAAGAGCTGACACTGCCGGATAAAGTCTGGAACAACCTCAATCTGGCCTGGGCGGTGTTCTTCCTGGTCTGCGGCCTGGCGAACATCTACGTCGCTTTCTGGCTGCCTCAAAGCGTTTGGGTCAACTTTAAAGTGTTCGGCCTGACGGCGTTGACGCTGGTATTTACCCTGCTCAGCGGCGTTTATATTTATCGGCACATGCCGGAAGAACAGAAAAAATAGTTACAAAATTGTTAATGCCCGTAGTGCTTGCTACGGGCAGTATAGTGAAATCCCTTCTTTGATAAGCAGACAGCTATGACTCAACAACGACCTTTACCCAGTGGCGAAATGGTGCTGCGCACGCTGGCGATGCCGGCAGATACCAATGCCAACGGTGATATTTTTGGCGGCTGGCTGATGTCGCAGATGGATATCGGCGGCGCTATTCAGGCAAAAGAAATTGCCGAGGGGCGCGTAGTAACAGTACGCGTCGATGGTATGACCTTCCTGAAACCTGTCGCCGTGGGTGATGTGGTATGTTGCTATGCGCACTGTATCCGTACCGGGCGCAGCTCTATCACCATCAATATCGAAGTGCGGGTCAAGAAAGTGTCCTCCGCCCCGATAGGCCAGCGTTACCGCGCAACCGAGGCAGTATTTACCTATGTCGCAGTGGACGACGAAGGCAATTCACGAGCCCTGCCCGACGGCAAAATGAATTTCCGTGTAGGTTTCGACGAATAAGCCGTAGCGACAAAATTCGTTTTCAATTAGCCCGATGCCCCCATCGGGCTTTTTTATTGCCGCAGGTTAATCATCAAGTTTCAATAACGCCTTTTGGCGGTTAAAGGCCTGTATCTTGATTTTGCTTGTGTATAATCAACCGGGTACCCTCACGACGAGGGACACCCGAGTCGGCCTGTCGGTATCTTGGTCAGTGCTCCGCCTATCAATTCATCTTGTGGCATAAAATTGAGGTTATAAGTAGAGAATGGCTACCCTTAAAGACGTTGCACTCCATGCCGGTGTCTCTGTAACGACCGTATCTAATTTTATTAATAATAAAAAAAAGCTAAAAGATGATACCCGGCAGAACATTCTGGAAGCCATTCAGGCTACCGGCTACCGACACAATGCCTTGGCCGCCTCACTCAAGAAAAACGCCGCCAGTTTAAAAAGCATTGGCATCATTTCGATCGTCGACCAAAACCCCTTTTTCTCCGAGCTGTTCTTCAAGCTGGAAAATGAATGCTTCAAGCAGGACTTTACCGTTATCTCCTGCTTCCGCCATGCCGATAAAGAGGATTTGCACACCTACATTAATTTAATGTCGGGCCGCGTGGACGGCATCATCCTCATCTCGTTGAAACGTGACAAGATTGATACCGTAATCAAACAGATCCATGCTGTGCCGGTGGTGGCTATCGCTTTCGATATCGGTGATGTGATGAGTTTGTGCGGCGGGACAGAGTTCAATTTACATAATGAGACTGGCGGCTACATAGCCGGAAGGTTCTTGCTGTCCAAAGGCCACAAAAAAATTGCCTGTGTTACCGGCCCCAAAGCGTTAAAGACCACGACAAACCGTATCGCCGGTCTGAAAAAAGCTCTGGGAGAATTTAACCTGCCTGAAGATTCTGTCGACTATATCGAAGGAAACTACACCTATCAGAGCGGCGTTGAGGCCATGTATCAGCTTTTTTCCTCCGCGGCGCTACCAACGGCCATTATATGTCACAACGATTTAATGGCCATTGGCGTACAAAATGCGGCGAACGAGCTGGGCCTGAAGATCCCCAGAGAGCTTTCAGTCATGGGCTATGATGATATAGAAATGTCCCTGTTGTCTTTCCCGTCACTCACGACGGTTCGCATTCCGTTGGACGACATTGCTTCCCAGGCCCTGGAAGGGCTGACCATGAAAATGTCCACCCCAGGGAGTAAAGCCATCATATCCATAACGCCCAGCCTGGCTGTCCGGGGATCGGTCAGTGAGCCCGTCGATTTCGGCAAGTAGATTACAGAAACTAAAGGGCCCCTCTCTCCACCATCGTCGCCATATAAAGGTCAAGCACCCCTTGGTGATCAACCTGAACGCAAACACGTTGCTTCGGTTTCCCACTCCACTCATCAATCGGATAACGTTTTACCCCCTCTTTAAGCAGGGTATGTCCAATGGCGGGCCCTTCGGTAATGACCCGTATCGCGCCGACTTTGACGTCGTACAGCTCAGGGGCAATCGCATAGGCAATGGCCGAAGAGTCGTGCACATAAAACCCTTCCATACCCACTTCCCGTTGGTGAAAATCAGCATAAAAACGCGTTATGCGATAAATGAATTCACCGTAGCGTGCTGAATCCAGACGTAGTCGATCAATATATTCGCCGGTCATTACCGTTTGCTGAGTAACGTCCAGCCCAACGACAGTCACCGGCCAGTCAGTGGTCATCACTTTGTCGGCCGCATGCGGGTCGCCGATGATATTGGCTTCCGCAAAGGGGGTCACATTGCCGCTGTGGCCGTTATGACCAAATGCCCCGCCCATGATAATCACCTCTTTGACCAGACCGGCAATGCTGGGGTCCTTTTCAACCGCCAGGGCCAGATTGGTCAGTCTGCCTACGGCGATTAGCGTGATTTCGCCAGGATGGGCTTTTAGGGTGTCGATAATGTAGTCATGGGCCGCTCGCTTATCGATGCCCTGATAATCCCCTGCGGGGATATCGATATCGCCCAAACCATTGTGACCATGCACAAAGGTGGTTGGCTCACCTGCCGCGACAACCAGCGGGGTATCCGCGCCCATGGCGACATCCGCTGTCAGACCAAACTTCTGCTTGATATACAACGCATTTCTTGTGGCATTCTCGATAGTGGCATTGCCAAAAACCGTGGTGATCCCCACCAGTTCTATCTGCTCGCTGGCATGCGCCAGCAGTATCGCCATGCTGTCATCAATACCGGGGTCCGTATCAAAAATGACTTTTTTCTTCATGAATATATTTCCTTTGTGGATTTGGTGTTTTCAATCTTCTCAAGCAGCAGACAGGCAACGATGGCCATACATACGGTGGTAAAGCCCAGCGCCGTCATCAACATCGCACTGGCCACGCCGAACCTTTCGACTATGGCGGCAGACAAGGCCGGTGAAACCGTGCTGCCGACCGTCCCGCACGTCAGTAAGAAGGTGACCAGCACCGCCGGGGAATTCTTAACCTGTTGCGAGCCAACGGAAATGCCTAATTTATAAACGCATGAGGTCAGGAAACCGAAGCCGAGGGTGAGGGTCAGGAACACTTTCGGACTGGGGGTCATGCTTAAGTAAAAGGTCAGCACAATGGCGATGAGAGAGACTGCCACCAGCATTTTCCGCGCCGGGATCCTGTTCACCAGGACGGCCGCGGTGATCAAACCAAACACGGATGGCCCCCAATAGTTGCCTACGGCCGCACCGGACTGCGCCGCTGACAAACCAAACGCCTGCTGCAGATAGCTGGGCGACCAGGTCAGGAAAGTGCTCTGGGCGAACAGATAGACACAGAGCGCGAACCCCATTAAAACCACTCTGGGAGTCATAATCTCTCGGAAGTTAAAACCACGATTATTGGCGTTAGCATCACCATCGCGGCTTTCGGCCTGGTCCTCTTTGGGATAGCGCAAAACAAAGGTGCTGATAAACACCAGCGCGGCAATCACGCCCGCCAATCCGTAGGCGGTGGTCCATTGCATATTGGCGGCGATGATCATCGTCGCCATCGAGGGAAAGATAAAACCGGAGGCGCTAAAAGCACAATCAGTGGCGATAAAGGCAGAGGCGCGTTTGTTTTCGTTGAAAACCTTGGATATCAGCACCGCGCCGCCCGACAAGCCGGTGCCGCAGCAGGTGCCCAGAATAAAAAGATAGCCTGAGACGACAAACGGATTTCTGACATCCAGAAACACCAACGCGGCCAGCACAATCAGAAAAATAGCGTAGGTGATGCGCAGGATGTGGCGGATCTCAAATCGGGAATACACCGCCATCGAGATGAACGTTCCCAAAAGCGTGCCGCCGGTCAGGTAAGAAAACATCGCTGCGGCGTCCGTGATGCCCATACCCAGATAGACAGACATCGGTTTAATGACAATGCCTATCTGAGTGAGGAGACCGGCCATCACCATATAGGTCATAAATGAGACAGACAGTAAGCTGGCTTGGTAAGAACTCATGGTTTTCCCCGAAAAGGTTTAACGTTACACCATTTTATTTTGTTTTATGTGACGACAAGTTGAAGTGATCGGGTTCACAATTAAGTTAAATGAGCGTTAATGTTGCGTGAAGTGAGATAACGATCGGCTTTTGCTCAGAATGTGAGGATAGGATGTGAGTTTGACTCTCAAAGGCAGTGAGCCGGGTTTTATATAGCAGAACTTATTAAGGTTTATCGTTACACCTTTTAGTGTTAATAAGGCGTATTGCCGAAGGAAGGTAATGCATACCGAATTTCCGACAGCAAAAAGGGCCGCCGAAGCGACCCTTGTCTTTAGTTAACCCTAACCTGTCGGTCAGTCCATTTCCGTGGTGCCGTTAATTTTAAAGCGAATATTCACGGTACGATCTTTCGCTTCTTTGGCTTCATAACGCCACTTACGTAATGCCTGTTTCACCTCACGCTCAAACATATTGCGGGGTTCCGCAGACAGGATGCGTACGTTACTCACACGGCCGTCGCTGTCAATATCGAACTGCACACGGACATTGCCTTCAATCTGCAATGCTCTGGCGCGTGGCGGATAAATCGGATCGGCGCGACTGATTGGTCTCGGCCCCACATCACGCGAATTCCCTTGAACCGGCGCTGCCGGCCCCTGCTTCACTGGCGCTTTGTCGATGGGTTTGGCCGGCTCTTTATTTTCAAACGGCGAAGGCTCACGCGGCTCGGTTTTTTGCGGTTCACGCTTGACCGTTTTTTCGACCTTAGGCTTAGGTTTTGGCTTCGGCTTAGGTTTTACCGGTTCAGGTTTCAGTATTGCCTTCGGTGGCGGCTCCGGGATCGGTTCCGGTTCCGGCTCGGGTTCAGGCTCCACCTGCGGTTCTGGCTCCGGCTCGGCCGGCGCCGGAGGTGGCGGCTCCGCCATCGCGGCGGTATTGACCATCATGACGCTGATTGGCGCATCTTCAGGTTTCGGCAACTCCATCACTTCTTTGACAGAAGCATAGAGCAGACCCGCCACCAGGGCGCTATGTAAGCCAACGGACAGGACAATCGGCACGGACAAACGGCGATTAAGGAACATCTTTTTTAGCGGCATAATGATTCTGTTTCCTCTGGTTCGCCAAGTTTAAATGCAAATAGCAATCATATTCAATAACGAATGGCAAACTATCGCTCTAATCGTCGTTATTCATCGCTAAAACCTGCAAACTCATGGGGATATTAACCTTTCATTTGCCTTTTCACTGAGGCTTTTACACGCTTCATTAACCTGATTTACCGCCGCCAAAGTAAAAATCCACCTCTTGAAGAGGTGGCTTTACATGGGGCTCCCTAGAAGGGAGCCTTGTCCGTTTTAATCCTGTAACAACTCCATTTGCTGTTCGTATTCTTGGTCCTTCTTATCCTGATACCTCACATAACGCCTG
>JAAXZN010000013.1 GCA_012719855.1 Serratia liquefaciens
CTCTCCAGCTTCCTCACGTTGTGGCACACAATTTGCCTCCTGGTTGTTCCCTTTTCGATTTGCGCACTGCATCGCAGTTTTGACTGAAAATAAGTGAATCTGGTCGGAACAGCGCACAAAACGGCGGCCCACAGTTTGCGCGGTACGCGACAATCTGGCGAAAAGCCCATCGAGGCACAAATTGATAAAAATACTCTGGAGGCCCCTATGTCCGAAATCCCGCTAAACTGGCGTGCCGCACAGGCCGTCGCTGACAGGCTGCTGGCCGATTGGCAGTCCGACCACCAACCCGGCGGGGCTATTACCCTGTTCGACGCCGCGCAGATACGAGCAACCGCCAGTGCCGGGCGAGCCGATCTGGCGCAAAACACCCCTTTTAACGCAGACAGCGTGGTGCGCTACGCTTCCGTCACCAAACACATTTTCGCCGCGCTGGCGCTAAACGCCACCGATAACGCCTTAAACCTGGATGACCGCCTGGGCGATCTGCTGCCTGAGCTGCAGGATCCTCTGGCGAATGTCACCGTGGGGCAGGCGTTGGATATGACCAGCGGGCTGCCTGACGTACGTGAAACCCTGGGGCTGCTGGGCATCTCGGTGCATACGCGCAGTGAGGCGCAACCGGTCATGCAGTTCCTGCAGGGGCTGGAAGGGCTGAACTACCCGGCCGGCAGTGAAATCACCTATACCAATACCGGTTACCGGCTGGTAGAGGCCGCACTGCAGGCCAAGGGGCATGATTTCGACCAACTGGTGCAGCAACACATCGCCCAACCGCTGCAGGTGCAGCTACGAGCGCCTGAAAGCTGGTATGACGTGGTGCCTGGGCTCATCCCCGGTTACTGGCACGCCAAACAGGGCTGGCAGTTGGCCAGCGCCGGCCTGCACCTTTCCGCCTCCGGCAGCCTGACCGGTAGCGCCAATGCCCTCACCCGCTGGTTACAAACGCTGCTGGCCAATCAAGGCCCTGGTCGTGGGGTACTGGCGCAGCTGAGTGCCCCGCGCCATCTTAACCAAGGGCAACTCAGCGCTTACGGGCTGGGGCTGGCGCAAACTCCGCTCGGTGAACATCGTCTGCTGGGCCACGGCGGTTCGCACGCTGGCTACAAAACTTATTTCCTGCTGGCGCCCGATCGGCAGGCCGGTGCCGTTGTGGTGGCGAACCGGGAGGACTGCGACAGCTTCGGTATGGCGCTGCAGGTGATGGCCGCCTTACTGGGCGAAGCGTTGCCGAAACGCAGCGCCGCCATTCCCGATGGCATTTACACCACGGTGGCAGATCCTTACTGGCTGGAGGTGAAAGACGGCAACGTCGCCTATCTGGGCAGTGAAGAGCCGCTGTATCAGGCCGATGACGGCTACGCGGTGTCGCTTTCCGCCCATATGCCAATGCGGCTCAAATGGACAGGTGAAGCGGTAGAAGGCGAAGTGTGCCACGTGCCGCGCAGCTTTCTGCCCGTCACGCCCAACCGCGATTGTCTAAAGCACGTGCAGGGCTTGTGGTACCACCCGCAGTACCGCACCGCCTTCGAGATCTGCGGCGATCGGGTGCACATTGGCGTGGGCCCGGCATCACAAACCGGGAAGATCAGTTCGTTGGGCCAGGGACGCATGCTGGTCGAAAGCAGCGACGGCCCGTGGTTGAAACGCTTTTGCCTCTATTTCCGCGGCTACAGCGTAGATTTGATTGCCAATCGCAGCCGGGTGCTGACCTTCCAGCGCAGCAGCATCGGCCGCGATTAGCGGACGCCGGGATCACTCCGCCTTGGCGGCCCTGACGGCCAATAAGGCGGTGAACAGCCGCTGCTTGTCGGCTTCGCTGAGGTTGTTCTGATCAATAGCCTGAATAAAACGACTGCGCGCACTCTCCGTCAGCGCCCCGGCTTTTAATTCCTGCGCCAATCGCTGCAAAATTCGGCTGCTGAGCTCGGCAATCTGTGGTCGCACCTGCTCCAGCGGGCGTGGCTGCCAGCCGCTTTCCGGCTGCGCCAGCCAGTCCGCGCGGTAACGGTATTGAATCGCCTTGGCGGCGTCCATTTGCGCGATGATAAACGGCCGAACCGAAAACGGATCCAACCCTAAGCGCCCCGCCTCTGCCTGAGTACTTGCCAGCACCTTGGCCTCCTGTGCCAAATCCTCGATCGGCAAATGCTGCTGCGCTTTGTAGCCGGCAACGTCTTTCATATAACCCAGACGCTGATTTACAAGTTCGCCAAGCGCCGTCCCCCCGCTTGCCAGCGCGGAAAAGCTGACCAGGCAGCAGGCAATCAATAACATCCTGAACATCACAATTTCCTTATGCACCGAAATAACAGGAAAAGAGTTCACCACGATCCCCTGTTGCAGGCAAATAAAAAGCCCCACCGAAGCGGGGCCTTAAAGCAGAGTCAGCGGGAATCAATCAAATACGCCGTTGATCACCGAGGCAACCAGAGCGGTACTCAACGCCACCAGCACCAGATCGTTACCGGCAACGCGCCACTCATAGCCGGGATAATAAGGAAGATCGTGCAGCATGGAGGATGGCACCATTTTTTTGGCGATGCCCGGAGGCAGAGGCTTGCCGCGCGCCAGATTTTTGGCGATCCCCGGCGGCAAAGATCGGTAGCCGGTCAGACCGTAGTTTACGGCCAGAGAACGTGCACGCTCATGGGAAATGCTGACGGAAACCAGCCCGCGGTCGCCATCGTTATCTTTGGCTTTATTGCCATGCTTGCCATTGTTGCCGTTATTACCATGATTGCCGCTGTTACCATGGCCGTTGCCGTTGCCGTTTCCGCCTTTATCGGCCAGCGCCGGTGCGGATGACAACCCCAGAGAAACAATCAGCGCCAATACGGTGAAAGCAGTACGACGTTTGCTCATTTTGTTACTTCCTGCATGGGTTATTACCTTCACTATAGGCGCAGTTCTCCGTCTAAAGCATGAGGAAAACTCTGAGAGTTTGATCCCATACAGAGATGAGAATCAAACCAGATGACAGAATATTATCCCAGCGCAAAACTATTCGAAAAAACCGAATTCCGGACTAAGATTTTTCTTGCAGCGAAATAAGCCATGCAGTAGTTTGGAACCGTCACAAAAAGAGTTAGCCTGCTCTTTTTCGTCGCACCTCAAATCATCTTTTTATCACCTAAAGTGATAACACTGAACGCTTCCCGCCTCTCCGTGCGGGATTCTTTTTTACCGAAAAATCGACGTTGGATGCACCAGAGAGGTGCTTTTTGTTGAGATTTGGTTGCCAATACTTTAAATTCGGCGTCTGAGAAACCTTAACCTCCCGCGGTGGCCAGTTGGCAACGGGTGGGCGTTCAGGAGCAAAAGACATGCAAATGACCCTCATGGAATACATCACGCAGCACTTTAATGGCGATCTTCACCGCTACGCGCAATCCGAAGGCGTTAGCCGTGAACAAATCATCAATTGGATCGATAATGAATGCCACGTAATCAAAGGACGATTATTTATGCCGGTGCGGCATCTGCCCGGTGAACAAGCGCAGTGATGACGAAAAAAACCCCGCCAAAGCGGGGTTTTCTGTTTCTGATACCACGGAAAATCAGAAGTTATAACCGGCCACGATGTAGTAACCCCAGCCGGTGGATTTGATTGGACCCTGTGGGGTGCCAATATCCACGCCGTCCTGCCACTGGCCGCCGTTATGGAAATAACGAGCCACGAACGAGTAGTGCCAGTGATCGTAGTTCAACGCCAGAATATGGCTGGAAGCGATCGAGTTGCTGGTGCGCGCCTGACGACCGTTCACGGTGAAGTCGTCCTTGCCCAGATCGGAACCGAAGTCAAAGTTGGTGAAACCGATGTAGCTCAGATTGCCGCCCCACACCTGGGTCAACGGCACAAAGTATTTCACTTTGAAGCGGTAACCGTCCCAGCTGTTTTCGTTGGCAGCCTGGTAGTTTTCCCACTGGTACTTGGCATAGATGTTCATCGACAGGCTCATTGGCAAACCGGTGTCGATGTCGGTACCCAGACCCATGTACCAGGTGTTCTGGCGACCGTCAGCGTTGTGGCCCAGGTCATAGATGTAGTTGTTGGCGAAGTACCATTCTTTGAACGGGCCAAAGCTCAGATCGGTGCCGGTCAGTTTGTCGATGGAGAAGCGAGGTTCAATTTCCATAAACATCGGAGAACCTTTGTCCCAGATACCGCGGTCAGGGGTGTTGCCCACGCCGAAGAATTTAGGAACGTCGACGTAGCCATAGAAGTCGAACCAATCTTTTTTGGCGAAGGCTTCATATTCCAGGTACAGATCGTTGTTCAACTGAGGTCCGAAACGGGTGTGGTAGCTGCCTACCACGTTAACGCTCTGGTGCCACCAATCCGAGACGTATTGGCTGTCTTTGCTATCAGCCATTGAAGATGCACTGTAAGACGCTGCGAGCAGTACACCTGCTGCGAGAGCTATTTTTTTCATTTTTATTACCACATGCTTAAAGGGCCATTTCCTGCCCGTTAGAAAAGATGACAATCAGTCTGACGACACCTGGCGTTGCCTCCGCTTACAAACTCTCGGGCGACGCGCGCATTATAGAAATCACTGGGTGTAAGAATCTGTGATCCAGTTATGCATTTCGCGAATAGGTAATCGATTGCGTTCACATTTGTCAAATTATGTTTCATGCAAATTCACGATCGCTGTGATTTTTGTCATGCCCGGTGATTTTTAAAGCAGGTTTTGTGCCAAATGTGTTCAATACAAAAAGTTAATGTCGGTTACTTTTGTTAAACAGAAAAGCCGGTCGCAATGACCGGCTGACAAGAAAAGAGGCCACCGAGGGTCAGGCTGGCCAGGACGAATTGCGAATGATGCTGCAGAAATTGCTGCGGACAAAATGGGGATCTTTATCTGCCAGCACATCGGCCTTTACGTTACCGAAAGTGGTTTGCGGTTTGGATTTAATCCCGTCATAAAATGCCTGAATAATATCTTCCTTAAACTGCGCACCGCGCGGATGCAACTGCACCACCTGGTCGCGCAATTCGGCATCAAACTTCTGATAGTCAATGCCCAGGACATCCATTTCTACACCGGCGGTCACCAGAGAAACCACGGGATGCATATATTGCGGAATACCCGGCGTGGTATGCAGCGCAATCGCCGTCCACACCAGATCGATATCCCGCTGTTGAACGCCGTGGCTGTGCAAGAAAGCGGCTGCCGCGTCGGCTCCATCAACCTCAAAACGCTTATCGCAGCTGCAGTGCTGCGGAGTCAGGCCCATATCGTGGAACATACAGCCGATGTATAACAGCTCCGGATCAACCTGCAAATTACGCTCTGCCCCCGCCAGCGCGGCCCAGTAATAAACCCGACTGGAATGATGAAACAGCAGATCGCTTTCGGTGTCGCGTACCAATTCGGTTGCCTGGCGCGCCAACGCGCTGTCAGGCACTCGGATACCCTGGATGTTTTGGCTCATATCACTTCTCCGCTTGTGTGGTAGAAGCTCAGGTTAGGCATTACACTGGATGTCCTCAATAGCACAAATACTACGATTAAGGACTTATCCTGCCGTTCGGGATATGCAGGCCACCACCATGATAAAAACCATCGCCATTCTTGCCGTGCCGGGCGTGCAGCTATTGGATGTTTCCGGTCCGCTGGACGTGTTTGCCGAAGCCAATCTGCAGGTGGGATACCCGGCCTATCGTCTGCTGGTAGTGGGCCGCACGCTCGCGCCGATCGTCTCTTCCTCCGGGGTGAAGGTGCTTCCTGACAGCGCGATTACCCAATGGCGCGATGAAGTGATTGATACCTTGCTGGTGGCCGGTGCACCGGGCATGGTCGAACAGGAAAGCCAGACGCGTACGCTCGACTGGCTAAAACGGGTTATTCCGCGTACTCGCCGTTATGGATCTGTCTGCAGCGGCGCCTTTCTGCTGGCGGCCACCGGGCTGCTGAACGGCCGACAAATCACTACCCACTGGGCCGTTGCCGATCGGCTCAGCCTGCGCTTCCCTCAGGTCAAAATCGATAAAGACGCTATTTATGTGCGCGACGGCCGCCTGCAAACCGCAGCCGGCGTCACCTCAGGGCTGGATCTGGCGTTGATGATGGTTGAGGAGGATCTGGGTCGCGAGGTGGCACGGCGGGTTGCCGCTCAGTTGGTGATGTTCTTTCAGCGCCCAGGCGGACAAATGCAGTTCAGTTACCAGGACAAGACCTCGTTGGCGGGCCGTTCCGTACTGCAGGAGGTTCAACGCTGGGCCATCGAAAATATCGCCCTGCCGCACAGCGTCGCCAGCCTGGCGGCTCGCGCCGGCATCACTCCTCGCCACTTTACCCGGCTGTTCAGCCGTGAAGTCGGTACTTCCCCTGGCAGATGGATTGAAGATATCCGTATCGCACAGGCAAGACGATTGTTAGAGAGCGGTAGGCTTGCACCAAAACAGGTTGCGGCCAGCTGCGGGTTTTCTAGCGTCGAATTACTGCGGCGAGCATTTATCCGTCGGCTCGGAGTTTCACCGACGGATTATCGCAAAATTTACCTCAGCAAAGGCCTGAGGGCGGAGTAAAAGGCGTTATTTTCCGCCCAATACCGCCTTGGCAATATTTTCCTGGCGGAACACTACCTCCTGCCCCGGTGCCACTTCCCACTCTTTGGGCGGGATGTCCACTTTCGGTGCCGCAGCGATTACCGAACCAAAAATCAGCTTGCCTTCACGGCGTAAAATACCGACATCCAGCTGGTATTCGTGGCGCAAGTTGGCGGTGGTCAGGCGTACGGTATCCCCTCGTATAAAACTTTCGTCGTCAATCACTGGCTGCTGAATGAATTGGATATCGTCTCTCATTTTTTATGTTCCTTCAGGCAGAATCGCTAGTTAAATTCTAGTTCAACATTGGCCGACAGGCAGATAATTTCCGTTAATTTCCTCGGGTTGCCCGCCAGCAGATCAACGAACCTGCCGTGACCATGACCACGCCCTGCCAAAAATTGGCGGTCAATGCAGTATCGAGCACCAGCGCGGCAAACACCGCAGACAGCACCGGCGTGAAGTAAGACGCCGTCGCCAACAGCGTCATATTGCCGCGCAATATACCCACGTTCCACGCCGCATAGCCTGCCCCCATTGCCATGCCCGCGCACAGCAGCGTCAGGGTTACCGGCAGCGTGAATTGCATACCGCTTTCGCTGCTGAAAGCATATTTCAACCACAGCGCCACGGCGGTCAGCGTAATGAACAGCACCACGCCGTTATGACCCTGGGCAATTTTCTTGGTCAGATTGCAATACAGCGCCCAAATCACCGCGCCGCCAAAAGCCAACGAGTAACTCAGCGGATTGCTGCGCACATTCTCCAGCATTTGCGTCGGCGACCAGCCGCCCTCGCCGCTCATGATCCAGCCAATGCCGAACAAAGACAGCAACAACCCCGGCAGCAGCCACCACTTGGCTTTTTGCCCATTAAACACCAGCGCCATCAGCACGGTAAAACAGGGCCACAGGTAGTTGATCATCCCCACTTCAATCGCTTGCAGGCGGGTATTGGCATAGCCCAAAGATAACGACAGGCAGATTTCATAGCTGACAAACAGCAGGCTGCCGAGGAGCAGGTAGGAACGCGGAAACAGGCGTAAATTCGGCAGGCGCAACGCCAACAGCAAAAATACTGCGCTGACGCTGTAGATCATTGCTGCTCCGCCAATCGGCCCCAGCCCTTCGCTGACGCTGCGTATCAGGCCAACCACGCTGCTCCACAGCAGGATCGCCAACAGACCGAGCAAGGTGGCTTTATAGTGAGCGGGCAGAGAAGACATGAAAGAGTTCCAATCAGTTATTTTTTATCAGGATTTTCACTCTACTGCCCAGGGGTAAAAAAAGAAAGGCGGGAAGCCCCGCCTCAGAGTGCTCATTGTTTCATGGTAGGGGCGCAGCATGCTGCACCCTATAGCATAATCAATGGGTTGAATCGGGTCGAACATGTTCGACCCCTACCGATTTACCCTTGGCATAGGTTCATCAACAGCCTTAGCCTTATTGCTGCGGCTGCCGTTCAAACTGCGGCGGCGGCTGACGGAAACGTCGGGTGAGGTACACCAGGTAGGCAAAGCCCATCCCGGCCCAGATCAGCCCCATGGTCAGCGAGCTTTTTTCCAGGTTCAGCCACAGCACGCCAACCGTCAACGCCCCCACCAACGGCAGGAACAGGTAGTTGAAGCGATCCTTCCAGCTTTTGTTGCGCCCTTCGCGGATATAAAAATGGCTGATCACCGACAGATTAACGAAGGTAAAGGCCACCAGGGCACCGAAGTTGATCAGCGCGGTGGCGGTGACCAGATCGAAAGACAGCGCGGACAGGGCCACCAGCCCCACCAGCAACACGTTCAATGACGGAGTACGCCATTTGGGATGGATGTAGCCAAAATATTTTTCCGGAAACACGTTGTCGCGGCCCATCACATACAGCAGCCGTGAAACGCTGGCGTGCGAGGCCAGACCCGACGCCAGCGTATTGATAAAGGTAATGCACAGGAAAATCGACTGGAACAGCTTGCCGCCTACGTACAGCGCAATTTCCGGCAGCGCCGCGTCCGGCTGATGAAAGCGCTGGATGGAAGGAAAAAACAGCTGAATAAAGAAGGAGACGCTGATAAAGATGACCCCACCGTACAGCGCTGTCAGGAAGATAGCCTTTGGGATCACCCTGGCGGCATCGGGCGTTTCCTCACACAGGGTGGTAACCGCGTCGAAGCCGAGAAACGAAAAGCACAAAATGGTGGCGCCGGTAATGATCGGCAGTAAATGCGCATTCTCATTGACGAAGGGTTGCAGACTCCACACCGTCCCCAACCCTTCACCGTTGTGCAAACCGCGCACTACCAGGAAGATAAACACCACGATGATCGCTATCTGGGCCAGAACAAACAGGGTGTTAAAGTTAGCCACCAAATTGACGCTTTTCAGGTTGATGGCGGTAATGATGATCACAAAGCCTACCACCCACACCCACGGCGGCACCTCGGGAAACAGCGCGGTCAGATAAATCTTTGCCAACAGGGTGTTGATCATCGGCAGGAACAGATAGTCGAGCAGCGAGGACCACCCCACCAGAAAGCCGACGTGCGGGTTAATGGCCTTTTGCGCATAGGTATAGGCGGAACCGGCGGTCGGAAACTTGCGAACCAACTTGCCGTAGCTGATGGCGGTAAACAACACGCCGGCCAGCGCCAGTAAATAAGCGGCAGGAACATGGCCGTCGGTCAGGCCGGAGACGATGCCAAAGGTGTCAAACACCGTCATGGGCGTCAGGTAGGCCAGCCCCATCATCACCACTTGCCACAGCTTCAGGCTTTTACGCAGTTGCGGCTTGGCCGCCTCATTAACATCAATCGCATTAATCGCCATGGCGTTTCCCCCCTTTGTCCTCTGCTGGTAACCGTTTAACGTCATTCAGAGAGGCCGCGGGGAAACTGCTGCTCAGGCGGCGGAAGGGACGGTGCAAAGACAAAAAAACGCGGCCAGCGGAAGGCCCATATTTACTGCGGCACAGGCAAACGCCCGCGCAGGTTGATGGAACAGTTATGGCTGTCATGGTTCTTTCCTCGCCGGCGTCCTGTACGCCAAGTAGAAGAAATGCTTTACCGCTGCGCGCAGCTTCGCAGGCCACAGGATAGCCGGCGGAATGCGCCAGACGCGCGCGGTATCATCGAGGATGAGCGGGTTCAGGCGTTTTTCAGCATCCACTCGATTTCGGTATCGGTGATCAGGCGCTCAAACT
Organism: Serratia liquefaciens; assembly: GCA_012719855.1. GTDB lineage: Bacteria > Pseudomonadota > Gammaproteobacteria > Enterobacterales > Enterobacteriaceae > Serratia > Serratia liquefaciens_A. The sequence goes on from JAAXZN010000013.1 coordinate 9,746, forward strand.
GCACCAGCTCATCCGTTTTACAGGCCAGATAAACATGGCTGAACCTTTCACCCAGCAGCGCATTCAGCACCGGCTGATGCTCGAATTCGTACAGCGCATCGCTCTGGCGGATAGGGAATGGCAGTCCGTCCTGCTCCAGCCCGTTGCCGGTTACCGGCTCTTGCAGCGGCAGCGGTGTTTCCAGCCCGTAGACGATGCCCGCCAAAATGGTCGCCATCACCAGATAAGGGTTGGCATCGGCACCGGCCACGCGGTACTCCACGCGGTGGCTATCGCGATCGCCACAGGGAATGCGCAGCGCCACGGTACGATTGTTGTGACCCCAGGATGCCTGGGTCGGCACGTACATACCCGGCTGGAAGCGGCGGTAGGCATTGACGTTCGGTGCCAGCAACGCAATAGAAGAAGGCATCAGGGCAATCATTCCCGCCAGTGCCTGCTTCAACAGCGCAGAGTCCTCGCCGTCATCGTCGGCCAGCACGTTGTTGCCCTGACGATCCAGCATGCTGATATGCACGTGCATGCCACTGCCGGCGTGCTCTTCATACGGCTTGGCCATAAAGGTGGCCTGCATGTTGTGATTTTCCGCCACCATGCGGATCAGGCGTTTCAACGCCAGCGCATGGTCGCAGGCCTGCAGCACGTTGTCGGTATGGTGCAGATTGACTTCAAACTGACCGGGCGAGGCTTCGGCCACCGCACCGTCTGCCGGCAGCCCCTGCAGGCGTGCCAGTTCGTCGATCTCACTCAGCACGTCGGCAAAGTTGTTAAGGTTGTCTACCGAATAAACCTGGCTTTGGGTGTTACGCTCCTGCGTACCCGGCGCACACGGCGGCTGCAGATAACCTTCCGAATCACGCTGACGATCGATGAGATAGAACTCCAACTCTACCGCTACTACGGGGGATAGCCCGCGCTGACGCAAACGCTGCCACACTCGGTTCAGCACATTGCGCGGTTCAACGTCAAAGGGAGTACCATCTTCATCCAGCATGGTGAGCAGTACCTGGCCGATATATTGTGGATCCGCCGCCGACGGCGTCAGCGTGCCCAACACCGGTACGCAGATGTGGTCCGGCTCACCGAGCTCTTGCCCCAACCCGGCCTCTTCAACCACGTTGCCAAGAATATCCATCGCAAACACCGACGCCGGGAAGTAACAGCCCTTCTCCAGTTTGCTCAGCCCACCAACCGGAATGCGTTTGCCGCGGAAGCTGCCGTTAAGGTCGGTCAACAGAACGTCAACGTGCTGAGTTAATGGATAACGTTCCAGATACTTCTTCACTTCACGTTGGAACGCGCTACTTCGCTTTTCTTCGTGGTGCTGAACAAAGTTTTCCACTTCTACTATGTTGGTCTGCATGATTCACCCGCCATGTATGTTTTTGTCTGTGGTTCTCACACTTATTGCCGTCGATGTTTTTTGACCATCTTGCTCAATATAATGTCCACCAATGAAACATAGATGCAACAAAATTGTTTTGCAAGTGTTACTTTTAGTTTGAATATTGCCCATCCCACTGCTAGATTTATAAAATATTGAACGGAAAAGGCACTGGAGAAGCTTATCGTTCATAATTTCGAACATACCAAGGGGACAGCATGGGCAATATATTTAACAGACCAGTGGTCGGCGTAGTGATGTGCAGGTATAGGTTAAACGGGCACCTCACTCAGACCTTGCAAGAAAAGTACCTAAATGCCGTTATCGCTGCGGGCGGCCTGCCGATAGCCCTGCCACACGCGTTGGCAGAACCGAAACTGCTCGAGGAGTTACTGCCGCAACTCGACGGCATTCTGTTGCCAGGCAGCCCCAGCAACGTGCAGCCGCACCTTTATGGTGAAAACGGCGATGAGCCTGACGCCGATCCCGGGCGAGATGAATTGAGCCTGGCGCTGATCCGCCACTCGCTCGACAGGCGCATTCCCCTTTTCGCCATTTGCCGTGGCATGCAGGAAATGGTGGTCGCTACCCAGGGCGCCCTGCACCGCCGGCTGTATGAACTGCCCGAGCTGCTCGAACACCGTGAAGATCACGATCTGCCGCTCGAACAGCAATATGCCCCCGCCCACGAAGTCATCGTTCATGAAGGGGGCTTACTCTCGCAACTGATACCGGATTGCAACAGATTCTGGGTGAACTCACTGCATGGCCAGGGCGCGAAGACGCTGGGGGCCGGCGTACGTATCGAAGCCCACGCCGCCGACGGGTTGGTTGAAGCCATCAGCCTGCGCGATCAGCCCTTTGCGCTGGGCGTGCAATGGCACCCGGAATGGAACAGTGAGGAATCCGCCCTGTCGCGCCTGCTGTTTGAAGGTTTCATTAGCGCCTGCCGGAACTATCAAAAGGAAAAACGCCCATGAGCGATGTCAGCTTGGCACCGGGAAAACGTCTGTCGCAAATCCGCCAGCAATTGGGTTTGTCGCAGCGCCGCGCGGCCGAACTGTCTGGGTTAACTCACAGCGCCATCAGCACCATCGAACAGGACAAGGTCAGTCCGGCCATCAGCACCTTACAAAAGCTGCTGACGGTGTACGGGCTGTCCCTGTCGGCATTTTTCGCCGAACCGGAGAAACCGGCTGAGCCACGGATTGTTATCGACTATCAGGATCTGATCGAGATTGGCAGCCAGGGGGTTTCCATGAAACTGATCCACAACGGCGATCCTAATCGCACCCTGGCGATGATGATCGAAACCTATGAGCCGGGTACCACCACCGGCGAACGCATCAAACATCAGGGGGAAGAGATCGGCACCCTGCTGGAAGGCGAAATCGTACTGCAGGTCAACGGGCAGGCTTATCCCCTGCTGGCCGGCCAGAGCTACGCCATCAACACCGGCATTCCCCACAGTTTCAGCAACACGTCGGCGCGTATTTGCCGGATTATCAGCGCCCATACGCCGACGACATTCTGATTAACGGAGCAAGGTATGGACTTCCACCACCTGCAGTATTGGCAACACCGGGCGCAGGCCCTGAATATTGAGAACCGACTGTTTATCAATGGCCGCTATCAGCAGGCAGCCGAAGGCGAAACCTTTGCCGTGGAGGACCCTGCCGGTCAGCGAGAGCTGACCCAGGTGGCCCGGGGCAGCAGCGTAGATATTGATCTGGCGGTCAGCGCCGCCCGCGAGGTGTTTGAACGTGGCGACTGGTCGCGAGCAGCTCCGGCGCAGCGCAAGGCTACGCTGCTCAAGCTGGCGGCCTTGATGGAACAGCACCACGAAGAGCTGGCGCTGCTGGAAACGCTGGACACCGGCAAACCGATTCGCCACAGCCTGCGCGATGATGTGCCCGGCGCTATCCGCTGTCTGCGCTGGTATGCCGAAGCGATCGATAAGGTTTATGGTGAAATCGCCCCCACCGGCAGCGATGCGCTGGCGTTGATCGAACGCGAACCCATTGGTGTGGTCGGCGCCATAGTGCCGTGGAACTTCCCGTTATTGCTCGCCTGTTGGAAGCTCGGCCCGGCGCTGGCCACCGGCAACAGCGTGATCCTGAAACCCTCTGAGAAATCCCCGCTGAGCGCGATCTATCTGGGCCAACTGGCGCAGCAGGCCGGGCTGCCTGACGGCGTGCTGAACATCGTTCCCGGTTTCGGTCAGGATGCGGGTAAGGCGCTGGCGCTGCACAATGACGTCGACGCGCTGACCTTCACCGGCTCAACCCAGGTCGCCAAACAACTGATGATCTACGCCGGCCAGTCCAATATGAAGCGGGTCTGGCTGGAAGCCGGTGGCAAAAGCGCCAATATCATCTTTGCCGACTGCCCGGATCTGGATAAGGCCGCGCAAAGCGCCGCCGCCGGGATTTTTTATAACCAGGGGCAAGTGTGCATCGCCGGTACTCGACTGTTGGTGGAAGAGAGCATACAGCAAGAATTTTTACAGGCGTTGCGCCGCCATGCAGCAGCCTTCGCGCCTGGCAATCCGCTCGATCCGGCAACGGTGATGGGCACATTGATCGACCAGGGTCACTGCGAAAAAGTGGCTGACTATATCGAACAGGGTTTGACTCAGGGCGCTGCGCTGTTCCTCGACGGCCGCGATCATCCGCAAGGCGGGCACGCCGGTTATCTCGGCCCAACCATTCTCACCCAGGTAGACAACGCCATGAGCGTAGCGCGCGACGAAATCTTCGGCCCGGTATTGGCAGTCACTTCGTTTAGCGGTGAGCTGCAGGCCATGCAGTTGGCGAACGACAGCGACTACGGCCTGGGGGCTGCGGTCTGGACCCGCGACCTGTCCCGTGCCCATCGTTTGGCACGTCAGTTAAAAGCCGGCACGGTGTTCGTCAATAACTACAACGACGGGGACATGACCGTTCCTTTCGGCGGCTACAAGCAAAGCGGCAACGGCCGCGACAAATCGCTGCACGCACTGGATAAATTCACCGAGCTGAAAACCACCTGGATTTCATTGGAATAAGGGCAGAGATCATGACTGAACACGTAAAAAGCTATTATGCGGCTTCGGCCAACAACCACGAGCCCTACCCGCAGCTGAATGAATCCATTGAATGCGACGTCTGTATCGTCGGCGGCGGCTACACCGGTTTGTCATCGGCGCTTTTTCTGGTGGAGGCCGGTTACAACGTGGTGGTGCTGGAATCTGCCCGCATCGGTTTCGGTGCCAGCGGACGTAACGGCGGGCAATTGGTGAACTCCTACAGCCGCGATATCGACGTCATTGAACAACGTTATGGCGCCGAAAGCGCCCGCCTGCTCGGCAGCATGATGTTTGAAGGCGCAGAGATCATTCGCAGCCGCATCCTAAGGTACGCCATCGAATGTGATTATCGCCCTGGCGGCATCTTCGCCGCGTTGAACAACCGGCAATATCATGCGTTGATCGAACAAAAGCAGCACTGGGAGCGCTACGGCAATACCCAGCTTGAATTGCTGGACGCCAGCCGTATCCGCCAGGAGGTCGATAGCGAGCGCTACGTCGGCGCGCTGCTGGATCACAGCGGCGGCCATATTCACCCACTGAATCTGGCGCTCGGTGAAGCCGAAGCCATTCGCCTGCAGGGTGGGCGGATCTTCGAACAGTCCGCGGTCACTAATATCCGTCATGGTGAACCGGCAATCGTCAGCACCGCCAACGGCCAGGTAACGGCGCGTTACGTGATTGTCGCCGGCAATGCTTATCTGGGCGATAAGCTGGAGCCGCGGCTGGCGAAACGCAGCATGCCGTGCGGCACCCAGGTGGTGGCTACCGAACCGCTGGCGCCGGAAGTGGCGCGGTCGCTGATCCCGCAGAATTACTGCGTCGAAGACTGTAACTACCTGCTGGATTATTACCGTATCACCGGCGATAACCGTCTGCTGTATGGCGGCGGCGTAGTGTATGGCGCCCGCGATCCGGACGATATCGACAATCTGATTAGGCCAAAGCTGCTGAAAACCTTCCCGCAGCTCAAAGGCGTGCGTCTCGACTACCGCTGGACCGGTAATTTCCTGCTGACGCTGTCGCGCATGCCGCAGTTTGGCCGACTGGAAAATAACGTTTATTACATGCAGGGCTACAGCGGCCACGGCGTGACCTGTACTCATTTGGCGGGCAAACTGATTGCCGAGCTGATGCGCGGCGATGCGGAAAGATTCGATGCCTTTGCCAAGCTGCCGCACCTGCCGTTCTTCGGCGGTCGCAACCTGCAAATTCCTTTCACCGCGATTGGTGCCGCTTACTACCAGCTGCGGGATCGGATTGGGGTGTAAGGCTATCGGGCCCAGCAAGCTGGGCCCGTAATCACTGTTTAAACGATCTTCGGCTGACCGTCTGAGGCGGTCGCCCCGCCGTCTACCGGGATGTTGGCGCCGTTGATAAAGCTGGCGTCGTCACTGGCCAGGAATGCCATTACTGCCGCCACCTCTTCAGGTTCTGCCGCCCGACCCAGCGCAATACGCTCATTGAATTTGTCGCGGATCTCCTGCGGCCAGCCGTTGGTCATGTTGGTTTTCACCAGGCTCGGACACACCGAGTTCACCCGCACACCGTCACCGCCATGATCCAGCGCCATGGCACGCGTCAGGTTAACCACCGCCCCTTTCGCCGCGCAGTAGTATGCCGCGCCCCAGTCACCACCCAGCCCGGAAACCGACGCGGTGTTAACGATGCAGCCCTTGGTTTTCAGCAGATACGGCATGGCGAATTTGGAACAGAACACCACGCCATCGATATCCACCCCGGCGATGCGTCGCCAGTCGGCAACGCTGGTTTCCAATACGCTGCCTGCCACGTGAACGCCGGCGTTGTTGAGCAGCACGTCGATGCGACCCAATTTTTCGGCCACCTCGTTCATCATTTTTTCAACCGCAACGTGGTCGGAAACGTCGATATGTACCGCCAGTGCCTTGCCTTTCGGCAGCGAAGCGGCAACTTTGTCCACCGCCTCCTTCGCCCAGTCAGCCAATACCACGGTAGCCCCCTCGGCAGAAAAACGACGCGCTGCCGCTTCCCCCATCCCATTGCCTGCACCGGTGATCACTACCACTTTATTGTCAAAACGCATGAGACCTCCTCCATGTGAATTTATTTCTATAAGTCATACAAATCCTGATGGCTCGAGGATAAGTCTCATGGCGGATGAGGGCCAGCCAAAACGTGCGGTTTATTAATCAAAAAGAGGTATCTACCGCAAATTCAATGCGCTAGCCCAGTCATTATCGGAATTAAGCCAAGCATTTGATGGGATTGATAAAATTTATCGGCGTGACTATCCTTTTAACTTATTATCACCCAACAATAAGTTCCGTAACGTCGCAATAGTGTGGCTGGCTGGCTCAAAAAACCATCGCCGCCACACTGAGGCGCGGCGATGGTGGGGTTTAGCGTTTATCGATCGGGATCACCAACAGATCGACATTAAGGTTGTTGATCGCCTGCCGGGCCGAAGAAACCAACCGGCTCCAGATATCGTGATGATGGCCGAAGATAATCAGGTCAATGCCTTTCTCTTTCGCCGCCCGGTTCAATTCTTCCGTCAGTTCGCCACGGCTGATAATCACCTCTTCAACCGGGTAAGACGACCGATCCTTGATCGCATTCAGCATGTTTTTGACCCGCTCCGAAAAAGTCCGGTCGGTGTAGTTATATTCACCCACGCCCAGTTCGGCGTAATAGCCGCCACGGTGGATATCGATATAAATCAGGGATAGCCTGGCATTCAGTGCGGCAGCTAATTTAGCGCCTTTGCCAAGCAAGAATTCAGCGTCTTCGCTGAGATCGGTTGCCACAACGATATGTTGATAAGCCATGATTACAGCCCTCCGCATTGCGCTGGTGAAAAAGTGGCGCTCCCTGCCAGGGGCTTTCCGCATGTTTATTATGCTGTTTAAGTTTAGTTCAGCGCTGAAATTATCGCCTGCCCTGGCCCTTATTGTTCTTTTTATAGAACGATGCATCCTGAGTTAGCCCTCTAGCGGAATTTTCCTCTGACCCTACACTGTTAACAAGCACTGAGATTAACCCTTGGTTAAGCAAAGTTAATTGTTGTCTAGATCCCGTTCACAGAGGAAAGAAAGATGAGCTCTCCAGCAAACTTTAATGGCCAGCGTCCTGTTATTGATGCCAATGATGCGGTGATGTTGTTGATTGACCACCAGAGCGGCCTGTTCCAAACCGTCGGCGATATGCCAATGACTGAACTGCGCGCTCGTGCTGGCGCACTGGCCAGTATCGCTACGCTAAGCAAATTGCCGGTCATCACCACGGCTTCCGTTCCGCAGGGCCCTAACGGCCCTCTGATCCCCGAAATCCACCAAAATGCACCGCACGCGCAATATGTGGCGCGCAAAGGCGAAATCAACGCCTGGGATAATCCGGATTTTGTTGCGGCCGTAAAAGCGACCGGGCGCAAAACCCTGATTATCGCCGGCACCATCACCAGCGTTTGCATGGCCTTCCCATCGATCAGCGCCGTGGCAGAAGGTTATAAGGTCTTTGCCGTTATCGACGCCTCCGGCACCTATTCGAAAATGGCACAGGAGATTACTATGGCGCGTGTGGTGCAGGCCGGAGTGGTACCGATCGACACCGCCGGCGTGGCCTCTGAACTGCAGGGAAGCTGGAACCGCGAGGATGCACAGCAATGGGCTGAGGTTTACACCAAAATCTTCCCGGCATACCAGTTGCTGATTGAAAGCTACGTTAAAGCTCAGGACGTGGTGAAGAATAACGAACTGCTGGATTCCCAGCGCGGATAACGGTCATGTCAGGCTGGCCTGCTTCATTCTGGGCCAGCCTGTTAACCGGAGCCACAGGCATAAAAAAACCCCGGCTTTCGGCCAGGGTCATCAATGTTTGTCGGTGACTTTCCCGACCGTCATGTTATGGCGTAAGCGTCCATCGAACACTCCAACCTTACGCAGCCTAAGCACAACTTTTTCACAACAGAAAAAGAGACTGAATCGGCTTATCAATATTTGCTGCCAATCTTTTTTTCTGTTGCCAATAACTTTCGTTATTGAAAAACGCTGCGGCTGATTATTTTTAGATAAACTCCGGGTAATCCCGGAGTTTATTCAGGCAATTATTTTATTTCTTATCTGCTCCGGCTTAAACCATCATCGCTATCGCAAGAAATAAAGCGCTACCTGGAAATTATAAAACTACTACGTTGCCTGCAGAAGGGCCTTTCATACCGTTTTCGACAGTGAACTCAACGCGCTGACCTTCATCAAGCGTTTTGAAATCATTGCTTTGGATAGCGGAGAAGTGTACGAACACGTCTTTGCTGCCGTCTTCCGGAGAGATAAAACCAAAACCTTTACCTGCATCAAACCATTTTACCAAACCAGTCATTTTATTAGACATAGATATTTCCTTTATATTTTTGAGACGCCATAAGGCGATAGAGGTCTGTTTTTATTGGAAACTTATTGGGCACTAGAGAAGGAAATTCGCGGGAGAAGAGCTATCTATGGGATATCACTAATACTGAGAACTGCTTTACTAAAACTGCTTTCATAAGGTCTGTACTACAAACCGATGACGCTATTTACACATAGCTAGATTATTTAAGCAAGGAATATTTAACATTATATTTATACGCCCCACTTATTATTCCCCTCATTTTGCGCCCCGTCCTGCCCAGCAAGGGGCTCGTAGCCCTTGCTGGCATCACAGACTTTAGCCGATAACCGCAATGCCTAAGCGATCCATTAGCTGGAACACCTGGTAGCTGTCCAGTTTTACCCCCTGCAGATCGGTTCCGCGCAGATCCAACTCACCCAGTTCAGAGTTGGTCAGATCGCAATGGGTAAAGTTGGCAGCACGCCAGTCGAAGGAGGAGAACTCGCCGCCGGAGAGATCTGACCCGCTAAAGGTCGCGCCGAGGATTTGCGCACTGTTCCAGCGATTTTCCCACAGCTCACACTTTTCCAGCACCACTTTGGAAAAGTTGGCGTAACTCAGGTTGCTTTTGGTGATGTAAGCACTGCAAAACCAGGTGCGCGAGGTGATCATATTCATAAAGCTGGCACCGCGGAAGTCTGCGCCCTGAGCCCGGCACTCACGGATTTCGATACCCAGCGCGTTGGCGTTTCTGAAGTCCGCCATCGACAAGTCGCAACTTTTAAAGCTGGCGTCCTTGAGCAGTGCTCGGCTGAAATTACCGCCCTGCTGGCTCTCGCGGTCGTAAAACTGGCAGTCGATAAACTCGGTGCCGGTCAGGTCGGCGCCCGAGAAATCGCAGTGAATAAAGCTGCCATTTTCGACTTTCTCACCGGTGAACCGGTTACGAGCAATTTTTTCACCCTTCAAAGCCAGCGCCATTCTAACTCCCTGTTTATTTGTACAGTTAATGGCGCAGTATAATCCCATATCCGTCACAGATAAAACCGCTTTGCCGGGCTTTATCTGCCTCAGAGCACAAAAAAACAACCCGTGGGAGAGATAAGCGCTAAGCCTGTTTGACCTGGATCCGGTTCATGTTCAGCCCCGTGGTCTGTGCCTGCAGCACGCCCTGCTCAATCAAGGCATACAGGCGGAAACTCAAAAAAGTATCCCCCACCGGATAAGGTGAACTCACCATAGCATCGCCAACCACCCGGGAACCCTGGATGTAGTCGTTCGGGCAGGCGTCCAGCAGTGGGCGGTCGTAAAATTCCAGCGCCTGTCCTTGCAGCGCATTTCCCGCGAATATCCGCACCGGTGAATTCTCGGCCAACAGGCGATGCCAATCGGCAATCAACGTCGCTTTATCTTCCTGCGACAGTTCACGCCGCAAAATCCACAACGGCTCCAGCATTTCCACCGGGCAGCCGTTGGTGGCCACCCGGCCGGTGTGTTCAGTGACGTTCACCACGAAAACCCGACGTTCACCCAATAGCGGTAACAGAGCACGCAACATCAGTTGTTCATCGGGGTTAGCCGCTGCCCACACCGTCACCTGCCCGCTGACCGCCGCAAGCTGCGTTTTTAATGTTGCCATTCCTGTGCGTAGCGCTTCGGAAGTATCCCACTCAGGGGCATGAACAGAATGATGCAAATCGCGTAACCAGTGACATCTGGCCTGCAGGCCCTGATCGTCATCCAGTGCATACAACGGCCCAAACGACAGGCTATCGGCAAAATCCAATACGTCTTCTCCCGGGTAGGCCAACCGCACGCAGCCGCCCGACAGTGCGATATGCACATCCTTCATCAATGCTTCTCCTTCGCTATTGCTTAAGTCAATCCTGAACTGAATTTTGCCCCCTTTCCCCCTGCGTCACCAGGCAAATAATCTGATTTTTTCAGTTTAAGCGACATAAAAAAACCGCCCTTAGGCGGTTGAACATCAGCGCGAAGATTTACTTCAGCGCTTCCTGAATGGCATCGGCCAGCGGGCCAACGTGCTTTTCGGCAGCCTTAAGCTGGAAGTCTACGCCGTTGCCGTCATTGGTGTCGGACAACGTCGCCTTGATCAGCTCCAGCGCCGCTTGCACCGCTACCAACCTTTTATGCTGATCGTCCGTGATGGGTTTGGAACTCATGGTGGCCGGGTAGTATTGCTCTAACATCGTTCTCTCCTTGTGATTACGCTAATAAGTAACTTAACAGAATTTAAAGTTTTATCTAATGAAGCGAACCACAGAATCCCCCATTGCCACTGAGGAAAAGTTGCCGGTAAATCTATTTGGCAGAAAATTACGCCCGTCGCAATGATTACCCAAACTCTACCCAACTGGCACCGGCATCGGCAGAACGCACGCAGTTTTCTACCCAACGCACGCCCATCGCTCCGGCATGCACGTCGGGGTACCAAAAGTCGGTCAGAAACGTCTCGTCGCGCCGGTCGGTAGCGTCCATCGCCAGCGCAAAACGCCGGTAAAGATTTGACCAGGCCTCGAACAGCCCTTCGCAATGACCGCCGCCGATGCGATCGTCCGCCAAGGCCATAGGATCAAGGTAGGACATGCCGCGCTCCAGGATTCGCACCGGCTCGCCCTGCACTTCAAAACGCAGTTGGTTAGGCTGCTCGTCCCACCACTCCAGGCTGGCCTTTTCACCCACAATGCGCACCTTTTGGCCATGCATAGAGCCGCTGTTGACGGCCGAACACCACATTGAGCCAACCGCGCCGTTGGCGTACTCCATCAACACATAGGCATTGTCTTCCAGCGGCGCACGGGTTTTGACGAAGCTCTGGCGGCTGCACATCAGCCGTTTGATCTTCAACTGCGGCACCATGGTTTCCGCCAGGAACAGCGGATGGGTAGCCAAGTCGCCCAGAACATAGCTGGGGCCGACAAATCGCGGATCCACCCGCCAGCGCGTGCTGGGGTTGTCTTGCTCCACCGGCGCGGCATGGAACCCGTGGGAAAACTGCATGTTGATGATGCGGATCTCGCCCAGTTGGCCATCGGCAATCATCTGGCGCGCCTGAAGGATCAGTTGATGCCCGGCATAGCCGTAGGTGACCCCGATAATTTTATGCTGCTTTTGGCTCAGTTCCACCAGGGATTGCGCCTCCTGCACGGTGAAACACAGGGGTTTTTCGCACACCACGTGCAGGCCGGCTGCCAGCGCCGCCTGGCAAATAGCGAAATGGGTATTGTTTGGCGTGGCGATGGAAACCGCCTCGATGCCGTCCGCCCTGGCGGCTTCTTCACGGAATAACGTGGCGTAATCCGGATAACAGCGCTCCGCAGCCACGCCCAGGCTTTGCCCAAAGCTGCGTCCGCGCGACGCGTCAATGTCAAACGCGCCGGCCAGTAAGGTGAAAGCGCCGTCGCGCAATGCGGCCGAACGGTGGATATAACCGATTTGGCTGGTGCCGCCGCCGCCGACCATGCCCCAGCGAAGCGATCTTTCCAGAGGCTTAATACCGTTAATCATCTTGTTGCTCCTGATTAAAAACCGACGTTTCGTAAATAGGTGAGACTTTCCGTTACGTCGCGCAGGCTGCCTTCCACCTGACGCGGATCCCGTTCCTGCTCAATGGTGACCCACCCCTGATAGCCGCGTGCCGCCAATAAGTCGCGCACGGCAGGGTAATCAATCGCTCCCTTCCCCAGCGGGCACATAACCCCTTGCGCGCAGGCACTAAAGAAATCCAGCCCGCGCTCCAGCACATCGCGAAACACCTGCGGGTTCACGTCTTTGAAATGCAGATAATCGATCCGGGAGAAGTAGCGCTCGAGCCAGGTGACCGGATCCATGCCGGAGTAATACAGATGTCCGGTATCCAGACACAATCCCGCAGTGTGATGCGGGATCTGCGCGGCCAACAGTTCTAGTTCATCAGCGAATTCAATACAGCCCCCGGCGTGCGGATGTACCACCGGCCGTACCCCATATTCCCGCCAGGCAATCTCGCTGACGGTAATGATATGTCCGATCATCCGGTTCCAATCGGCTGGCTCCAGCCGCGGTGCCTGCTTTGATTGCCCGGCAAATCTGGCCCGTTGCGGATTGCCGAAATCGATGATCACCAGATACGGCGGTGAGAAATAGCCTTCATTAATGGGCTGCGCCTTGGGCGCCTGCGACAAACTGCGGCAAATGTTGTGAGTCAGCGCCAGGATATGCTCAAAGTTCTGTTCGCTGACCAGATCGTCAAAAAGGGTGCCGGCAACCAGCGACAGCGAATGCCGTTGCAACTCTGCGGTCAGAGTTGCGGCATCGGTGGGCAGGTAGCTCCAGGGCCCCAATTCAATGCTGTGATAACCTGCTACGCTCGCTTCATGCAGCACTTTGCTATAAGGCGGTAGGTCAGGATTTTTGGGATCATCCACTCCCCAGCTGCAGGGAGCATTGGCAATAGGCAAGGTCATTTTTCATTCCGTTTCGTGGTGGGCGTAGTGCCAGTATCAAACAAAAATTTCAAAATCAACAATGATGGAATTTTCATTTTTTGATGAAGATCGCGTTATTTTTGATAGCTTAAATGATGTATTTCTATCAAAAACAGGCCAGCCGGGGGCTTAACAGTAGAGGAGAATATTGAGCTGAGGGAATGGCTCCCATGCCGGGAGCCGCTAATCAGATATTTTCTTTGGTGATCAGATCAAAACGGTTGATGCAGTGGGTGAACCCGGAAACGTCGCCGCTGGCGGCGGAAATAAAGGTGTTGACGATCGAGGCGGCGAACTCCTGGATCCTGTGTCTCAACATCAGATCCAAAGTGCCCTCGATCAACGCCATCTCACCCCCCTCAACCGGGCCATGACAAATCAGCATGATCTCATGCTGCCTGCCGCTCTCACGCAATGCGGCAATGATCCCCTCCACGCCGCCGCAGGGCGCATACAGGGCGACCAGGTTAGGATGGTTCTCCAGCAGGTCGTGAGTCACTCGCCTGGCACTTTCGGCCTGTTCATGGCCGCGGACCGGCTCAAGCACCCGATGCGTACTTAAATGCTCACGCAGATAGGAACGGAAGCTGCTTTCACAGGTTTCCTGACACTGAAAGCGGTTGTCACCGATGATCACCCCCACTTCGCCCTGCCGCCGGCACAGACGCTCCACTGCCCAGGCGGCCGTGCGGCCGGCCTGTTGATTATCCAACCCGATATAACCGACGCGGCAGTGTACCGACAGATCGGACAGCAGCGTGAACACCTTCACGCCCTGGCGAGTGGCTTCTTCAACCGCATAGCGGACCATCGGATTGTCCAGCGCCAGCACCCCGATAACATCCACACTCTGGCTGAGCTGCGTGATGGCGGCGGCGGTGTCCCCGACAGCGCTGATATCGTGAAAAATGAACTGAGGCGGGCACTCGCTATCGTGGTAAGGCATTGCCTGCTCCAGCAAGCTTTCCGCCAGCTGCGAGTAGAATGAATGCTCCTTTTTCAGCAGGATAAACCCCATTTTTAGGCGCACGGCAGGCGGTCTGGCGGCTTCAAACAGCCGGTGGGATTTCTCCAGCGCAAACCCCAGCTTTTGCGCCGCGGCTATGACTTTACGCTCCGTTTCCGGCCGCACCGGCGCACGTTGATTGATCACCCTATCAACCGTGGCAATACCGACATGCGCCTCTCTGGCGATGGCCGCCAGGGTCGTTTTTTTGCCTGCCATAATCATTCCCATCACAGTTTTGATAGAAACTATCATGGCAGGCCGGTTGAAAGAAAGCCGATGCGGAGTTTGTGTGATCGGGCGCGTTAATCGCCCAGCGCGAGGGGAAGCCTCAACGGTAAACGGAGAATTTCTTCGTCAGCGGTTTAAGTTGTTCGCTATCCCCGTACAGCGCCACCGCAACGAATTCCAGCTTGTCATACTCGGTATTGGCAGTGTCGGCAATTTGTTGCTCTGCGGAATGGGACAGCATGGTGGTGGTAAAGAAGTTGGCTAACACCGCTTCTTCTTTGCATTTGAGCATCAGATTGCTGAGCTGGCTGCTGTTTTTCGCCTGCAGGATCACGATCGGATAATGGCTCATATTGGCACTTACGCCTTCGATGGCGCTGGGATAATGGTGGAATTCACGCTGTTCGATCAGATCGGTAATGCCGGCGGTTAAATGGCAGGAAGCGTTAAATAAGGTGGCCGGTTCGTGGTTGCGGTTCAGGATGATATAAAATTTTTTCTCGTTGTCGCTGTACATGTTCTCTCCTTGGATGTTGTCATCAGTGTTACCCAGACTGGCATTGATGTTCAATGATAACGATCATTGCCAAAAGCCTTTACCGAGATGCCGGGCCGCCAAAGGGTCCTGTAATAAGGTGACAACGGTGGAAACACGCCCCAGCAAGAAAGCTCGAAATATGCGGTTTCAGCGGCAAACAGAGCCATAATTGAACTGCCGCCCGTCGTGCCTGGGAGCATAGTCTGGTCTTTGTCGTCGCTGGAGACCGCCATGTCCGCTATCAAACCTGAAACGCTGAACGCCACCCTCGATACCCCGACCACCCAGTGGCCGGCTATCGTCAATGTGGTGCTCGCCGGTATTGCCGTCGCTCTTCACGTGGGTAAAGCGACCATCGCCTTACCGGAACTGCAACGCGAATTCGGCCGTTCGCTAGAGTCGCTGAGCTGGATCATTTCGGCCTTTCCCTTTATCGGCGTGTTAGGGGGCATCGCCGCCGGCCTGCTGGTGCGCCGTTGGGGCGACCGGCGTTTGTTGGGGCTGGGGTTGGTGATCGTCAGCGCCGCCAGCTTCCTGGGCGCGGCTCAGCACGACTTCACCGGTTTGATCGTCACCCGTGCGATTGAGGGGATAGGTTTCGTTATCGTCGTGGTCTCAGCGCCAACCGTGCTAACGCGCGTAGTTTCACCGCAAAAACGTAATCTGGTCTTCAGTATTTGGAGCACCTTTATGCCCGCGGGGATTGCCGTTTCGCTGTTTTTCGGTCCGCATTTCAGCGGCTGGCAGCAAAGCTGGATCGCCGGCGGTATCCTCACCCTATTGGCAGCGCTGCTGCTGCCGTTAACCACCCCGCGAGCCGTTGTCACCACGCGTTCCGCCGTTGCCTTGAAACTACGGCAGGCCTTGGGCAGCATCCTGCGCGCACGGCAGCCCCTGCTGTTGGCCTTGATATTTACCACCTATAACCTGCAGTTCTTTGCCGTGATGGCCTTTCTGCCAATTTTCCTGATGCAGCGCATCGGGTTGACGCTGGCAGCCGCCGGTGGGATCAGCGCGGCGGTGATAGCCGTCAATATCCTCGGCAATCTTGCCGCAGGCGTGCTGCTTTCGCGCGGTGTGCGGGCCCGAACCCTGCTCGCCGTTGTCAGCCTGCTGATGGGGCTTGCCGGTGCCGGCGTCTTCCTGTCGGTTACGCCGAACGCTTTGCTTATCCCTCTGTGCTTAGTGTTTAGCGCCATTGGCGGCATGATGCCCGCCACCATCCTTGCCGCCACTCCGGCGGCGGCGCCAGAACCTACGCTGATCCCCCTGAGTCTGGGGCTGGTGATGCAAGGCATTTATCTTGGCCAGGTGATCGGCCCCATCGTGTTGAGTAGCCTTGTCGCCTACGCTGGCTGGTCCGCACCCGCAGGTATGGTGCTGGCCGCCGCGGTGATGGGCAGTATCCTGGCGCTGGCACTCGCGTCGAAAACCAGATCCTAGGCAATGTCTGCCCGGCCAGGTTATCCAACCGGCATTTCATCAGCTTAATGTCCTCATAATATGAGGCACTATTAGTAAGTTTTATTAACTGTTCACCGATAAAATCCGCTACCTGTTAACCGTTTGTGATGATAGGGTTTATTCTTCAAGAAGTGTCAATGCCGGTGAATACCGAGATTCACCGGCAAAATCTATCATCTGAGGGACAGGTATGATGTCTAAAGGTATTTCAAAGGGATTCTTTCTTCTGATCCTTTTTATCGTTACCGCTGCTTTTATGGACGTCTTGGGTCCCTACTACTCATCTGTGCTGTGGGCCATCATCCTGGCGGTGATTTTCCACCCTGTGAAACAAAAACTTAAACAGTATCTGGGCGACCGAAACGGCCTGGTCTCGTTGGTAACGCTCGCGGTGATCTGTTTGATCGTCTTTACACCGTTGGCGATCATCGCTTCTTCATTGGCGATTGAACTGAATGTGGTTTACACCAAGCTGCAAACCAATAACACGCAGTTCCCGGTTATTGTTGCCGACACCCTGAAAGTGCTCCCCGGATGGGCACGGCATTTTCTGGCGGAGCATAATCTGGACAGCGCCGCAGAAATACAGAAACAGCTCTCCGAGGTGGCACTCAAGGGCGGCCAATACCTGGCCGGCAGTGTCTTTTTAATCGGTAAAGGCACCTTCAACTTCGCCGTGGGCTTTGGCGTCATGCTCTACCTGTTGTTCTTCCTGCTCAAGGACGGCCCTTATCTGGTCAATCTGACGCTCGAAGCCCGGCCGTTATCCCAGCACGTTAAACACCATTTGTTTGTGAAATTCGCTGCCGTGTCGCGCGCGACGGTGAAAGGCACGGTGGTGGTGGCCGTGGTGCAAGGTGCGCTTGGCGGTCTGGCGTTTTACTTCACCGGGATCGACGGCAGCCTGCTGTGGGGCGCGTTGATGGCATTCCTGTCCATCATCCCTGCGGTGGGTTCCGCCATTATCTGGGTACCGGCAGCCATCTATTTCTTCGCCACCGGCATGCTGTGGAAAGGCCTGTTCCTGGTCGGTTTCTTCGTGGTGATCATCGGGTTGGTCGACAATATTCTTCGCCCGCTGTTGGTCGGCAAAGACACCAAAATGCCGGACTACCTGATCCTGATTTCAACCCTGGGTGGCATGGAGATTTACGGTATCAACGGCTTCGTTATCGGCCCATTGATCGCCGCCCTGTTCATCGCCTGCTGGAATATTCTTTCCGGCCGCGACAGTGCAGAAACCACCGATGAGATCGACGAAGATTTTATCGAAGAAGGCAAAAATCACCCTGATGCCACCAAAGCAGAGTGAATGAATATCCTCTGTTAAAGGACATTTGAAACCTGCAGCACAAAACGGGAACCATGAGGTTCCCGTTTTTTATTTCTGCATATCCCTGGCCTGGGCGATCGAACCGTTCACTTTGGCATCAATTCATAAGCTATTAGCAATGGACGTTTCTATTCTGTCACTTACAGGATCTCCTTTTCGGCTATCTGAGTTTAGTTAGCCATAGCAAGCAACTCAATGAATTATCCCTTTAGAATTAATGGGTAATTGACTTATAATATATTTTCTGACAAATAAAAACGCACGATTTTATGATAAAAAAATTAACCAATTTGGTTTCCGGATGGAAGCCTGGCACAGCAGCCGAATACGAGAAGTGTTTTCGTTTATATGGGGGCAGTTTTATCACTCACCCTGAAGTATTGGCGTTTCTTCATGACCAGCTCGATTGCCGCCCTGCTTACTATATCAAGAGAAATAGTAACGGAACTTTACTGGGTGCATTTTGCTCCTGGCGAAACAGCAATTTCGCCTGCGATGGCAAGACGGCAAAAGCGATAAAGCTTGGAAATTATCAGTTTAATAAAGATGAGCTCACGCTCCCATTCCATCCTAAGCTCAGAACTGCGTTGCCCTTTAAAACGAAGATACTCTCCTCTTTGAATAGAAGAAATCTTCTAAACTCAACCTTCAAGCTAAACAGTCATCGCGCTATTTGCCTGGCAAAAGGTTGTGGTAAAGGCGGCTT
Organism: Serratia liquefaciens; assembly: GCA_012719855.1. Lineage (GTDB taxonomy): Bacteria > Pseudomonadota > Gammaproteobacteria > Enterobacterales > Enterobacteriaceae > Serratia > Serratia liquefaciens_A. The sequence goes on from JAAXZN010000013.1 coordinate 28,309, forward strand.
TTCCTCATCGACGAAAAACAGCAGAAAAAGAGAGCTCAATAAATTTATAAAAGCCGGTGGTGAAATTTTCGACCAAAGCTGTTTCACCCCGGAGGAGCTCACCAAAATATACTTCGACCTGTTCGAAAAACGATGGGGACATAAGCCAAATAATTTTATTGAAACCGTTGAAATGTTCACATCCTTGCGGCAGTTTCACTTTGGCCATGTTTTATTCATCGCGGGAGAGCCTTGTGCATTCCAGCTTATAACCAAAGCAGAAAGCCCTAAATGGATTAATTTTGATTATGTTAATGGGGGATACGATCCGCGTCATGATTCGTTTTGCCCAGGGACCATCGTCACCTGGCTAAATGTCAAATCCGCTTATGAGCTGTGCGAAGCCGCGGGAAAAACCATGCGTTACTCGTTTGGCAAACCGACCGCCGGTTATAAAGACCGTTGGTGTTATCAGGATCCGCTTGGCCGGGTGTTATCCCTTTAAAAATACCATCCATAAAAAAACGGGAGCCCCAGGGCTCCCGTTCTCATTCAAACGCAAAACACACTTACATGTGTTTAACGATAGCGTCGCCAAACTCTGAACATTTCAGCAGCTTAGCGCCTTCCATCAGGCGTTCGAAGTCATAGGTCACGGTCTTGGCAGCGATTGCGCCTTCCATGCCTTTAACAATCAGGTCAGCCGCTTCGAACCAGCCCATGTGACGCAGCATCATTTCTGCAGACAGGATGATGGAACCTGGGTTCACTTTGTCCTGGCCGGCATACTTAGGTGCGGTACCGTGGGTGGCTTCAAACAGCGCGCAATCGGAACCGATGTTGGCGCCAGGTGCGATACCGATACCGCCAACCTGCGCGGCCAGGGCGTCGGAGATGTAGTCACCGTTCAGGTTCATACAGGCGATCACGTCGTATTCAGCCGGACGCAGCAGGATTTGCTGCAGGAAGGCATCGGCGATCACGTCTTTTACCACGATCTCTTTACCGGTGTTCGGGTTCTTGATTTTCAGCCATGGGCCGCCGTCGATCAGTTCACCACCGAACTCTTCACGCGCCAGTTCGTAGCCCCAATCCTTGAAGGCACCTTCGGTGAACTTCATGATGTTGCCTTTGTGAACCAGGGTCACAGAGTCGCGGTCGTTAGTGATCGCATATTCGATCGCCGCACGTACCAGACGCTTAGTCCCTTCTTCCGAACACGGCTTCACACCGATACCGCATTGCTCTGGGAAGCGGATTTTTTTCACGCCCATTTCGTCGCGCAGGAACTTGATTACTTTGTCTGCTTCGGCAGAACCGGCTTTCCACTCGATACCTGCGTAGATGTCTTCGGCGTTTTCGCGGAAGATCACCATGTCGGTCAGTTCTGGCTGTTTAACCGGGCTTGGCGTGCCCTGGTAGTAACGCACCGGGCGCAGACACACGTACAGGTCCAATTGCTGGCGCAGGGCCACGTTCAGGGAGCGAATACCGCCACCGACTGGGGTAGTCAGCGGGCCTTTGATGGCAACGCGGTAGTCACGGATCAGATCCAGGGTTTCTTCCGGCAGCCACACGTCTTTCCCGTAAACGTGAGTGGATTTTTCGCCGGTATAGATTTCCATCCAGGAGATTTTACGTTCGCCGTGGTAGGCCTTTTTCACTGCTGCATCAACCACGTGAATCATAGCAGGGGTAACGTCAACGCCAATGCCGTCGCCTTCGATAAACGGAATGATCGGGTTATTCGGAACAACCAGTTTACCCTGGGCATCGACCGTAATCTTTTTACCTTCTGCCGGAACAACTACTTTGCTTTCCATCAACCTCTCCTTCAAGCGCAATTTTTGTTAATGCTTTGTAAGATGCGTGTAGATACTACTGGAATTTTCAGTCCGCGCCAATCCGAAACGGATTCGGTTATAATGCGCCTATCATCCGTAATCTCAACCGTTATGAAAAAATTCTCTGTTAAAAATCACAAAGTTAAACGATTCAGCAAGCCTGACCCCGCCAAACCCACTGTCGCACAGGGGCCGCGTCGCGTGGTGTTATTCAATAAGCCGTTCGATGTGCTGCCGCAATTTACCGATGAAGCAGGCCGCACCACGCTGAAAGAATTCATTCCATTTCCCGATGTTTACGCCGCCGGGCGTCTGGATCGCGACAGTGAAGGTTTATTGGTGCTAACCAATGACGGCAAGCTGCAGGCGCAACTCACCCAGCCTGGCAAACGCACCGGCAAAGTCTATTACGTGCAGGTTGAAGGCGCTCCGCAGGAAAGCGACTTGGCGGCATTGCGCAGCGGAGTCACACTCAAAGACGGCCCGACGTTACCGGCAGGGATAGAGCTGGTCGCAGAACCGCAATGGCTGTGGCCGCGCAATCCGCCCATTCGCGAACGCAAGTCGATCCCCACCGCCTGGCTGAAAGTCACCCTGTATGAAGGCCGAAATCGCCAGGTGCGTCGCATGACGGCATACATCGGCTTTCCTACCCTGCGGCTGATTCGCTACAGTATGGGTAATCTTTCATTGGGCGAATTGCAGCCCGGTGAATGGAAAACCCTGGACTCACTGTAACCAGCCCGAGGAACAGCAACGATGAAAACATTAACTGCGCTACTGTTCACCGCCCTGCTTTCGGTTCCGGCCGTTCAGGCCGCCAGTTTTGACTGCGCCAAAGCCGTCAGCGCCGACGAAAAGGCCATCTGTGCCAGCCGCACGCTGAGCGACAAAGACGTGGAAATGGCAACCAAATACCAGTTTTTACAGGGTCTGTTCGCCATGGGAGTGCGTGGTGAAATGCAAGACCAGCAGCAACGTTGGCTGGAGCAGCGAAAACTGTGCGGCAGCGACGCCAACTGCCTTGTAGCCAGCTATCAAACCCGCATCGCCGAGCTCGATGATATCTATCAGCACATCAACAAGCCGCTGTAAGGGGCCTTTATGTTTAAGCCGCACGTCACCGTTGCCTGCGTGGTTCACGCCGCCGGCAAATTTTTGATCGTCGAAGAGACAATTAATCACAAGGCCCTCTGGAATCAGCCTGCCGGCCACCTCGAAGCCGATGAAACGCTGGTGCAAGCCGCCGAGCGCGAGCTGTGGGAAGAAACCGGCATCCGCGCCACGCCACAGTCGTTCCTCAAGCTGCACCAGTGGATCGCGCCTGACAAGACGCCGTTTCTGCGCTTCTGCTTTGTCATCGAACTCGAGCAGCAGTTGCCGACCGAACCGCACGACAGCGATATCGACCGCTGCCTGTGGCTGAGCGCCGACGAGATTTTGCAGGCCCCCAACCTGCGATCCGCACTGGTCGCGGAAAGCCTTCGTTGTTACCAACAGCCGGAGCGTTACCCGTTGTCGCTGGTCAGCAGCTATAACTGGCCGTTCTGAGTTGAATAAGTGCCGTGCGCCGGCGCAGGCAACGTGGTAAAATCCTGCGCTTGTTTTTTATCAGCACGGTTCGTGTTCAAGTTCGTGAGATCCCCATGTCAGACAACAGCCAGAAAAAAGTAATCGTCGGTATGTCCGGCGGCGTCGCCTCTTCCGTTACTGCCTATCTGTTACAGCAACAGGGCTATCAGGTCGCTGGGCTGTTTATGAAAAACTGGGAAGAAGACGATGATGAAGAGTACTGCTCCGCAGCGACCGATTTGGCCGATGCGCAGGCGGTATGCGACAAACTCGGCATCGAACTGCATACGGTGAACTTCGCGGCCGAGTACTGGGACAACGTCTTTGAACTGTTCCTGGAAGAGTACAAGGCCGGCCGTACGCCGAACCCGGACATCCTGTGCAATAAAGAAATCAAATTCAAAGCCTTCCTGGAATTTGCCGCCGAAGATCTGGGGGCCGATTTTATCGCCACCGGCCACTACGTGCGCCGCCAGGATGTTGACGGCAAAAGCCGCCTGCTGCGCGGTGTCGACGGCAACAAAGACCAGAGCTATTTCCTCTACACCCTGAGCCACGAACAGGTTGCGCAAAGCCTGTTCCCGGTCGGCGAGTTGGAAAAACCGGAGGTGCGCCGCATCGCCGAACAGCTCGATCTGGTCACCGCCAAGAAAAAAGACTCTACCGGCATCTGCTTTATCGGCGAACGCAAGTTCCGCGACTTCCTTGGCCGCTATCTGCCTGCGCAACCGGGCCCGATTGTCAGCGTCGACGGTCAGACCGTCGGTGAGCATCAGGGCCTGATGTACCACACCCTGGGCCAGCGTAAAGGGCTGGGCATCGGCGGTATGAAGGACAGCAGTGAAGATCCGTGGTACGTGGTGGACAAAGACGTGGCCAACAACGTGCTGGTGGTCGCCCAGGGGCATGAGCATCCGCGCCTGATGTCCGTCGGGCTGATCGCACAGCAGCTGCATTGGGTCGATCGCCTACCGCTGAGCGGCCCCTTCCGCTGTACGGTGAAGACCCGTTATCGCCAACAGGACATTCCGTGCACCGTTACCCCGCTTGACGAACAGCGCATTGAAGTGCGTTTCGACGAGCCGGTCGCCGCCGTGACCCCAGGCCAGTCTGCCGTGTTCTATCAGGATGAAATCTGCCTCGGTGGCGGCATTATCGAACAGCGTTTACAGGAGTAATCGTGGCGAAGAATTATTATGACATTACGCTGGCCATGGCTGGAATCAGCCAGGCGGCGCTTATGGTCCAGCAGTTGGCGCACGAAGGCCAATGCGATCGTGAAGCTTTCCATACTTCGCTCAATAGCCTGTTGCAGATGGACCCCTCTTCCACGCTGGCGGTGTTCGGCGGGGAAGAGCGCAATCTGAAGGTGGGCCTCGAGACGCTGATGAGCGTGCTCAATGCCAACAACAAAGGGTTGGGTGCCGAACTGACCCGCTACACCATTAGCCTGATGGTGCTGGAGCGCAAGCTCAACGCCAACAAACAGGCGATGAATCAGCTAGGCGAACGCCTCGGCCAGCTAGAGCGCCAACTGGCGCATTTTGATCTGGAGTCGGACACTATTATCAGCGCGTTGGCCGGCATTTATGTCGACGTGGTCAGCCCGCTCGGGCCGCGCATCCAGGTGACCGGCTCGCCGGCCATTCTGCAGAATCCGCAGGTGCAGGCCAAGGTTCGTGCCACGCTACTGGCCGGCATCCGTGCCGCCGTACTGTGGCAACAGGTTGGCGGCAGCCGCCTGCAGTTAATGTTTTCCCGTAATCGTCTGTTTAAACAGGCGCAAAATATCGTTGCTCATTGTTAATCGATCCCAGGAGTTGCTACCGATGGAATTATCCTCACTGACCGCCGTCTCACCCGTTGATGGACGCTACGGTGATAAAGTCAGCGCACTGCGCGCCATTTTCAGCGAATACGGTCTGCTGAAATTCCGCGTGCAGGTTGAAGTACGTTGGCTGCAAAAACTGGCCACCTGTGCAGAAATCAAAGAAGTTCCGGCTTTTGACGCCGACGCAAACGCTTTCCTCGACAAGATCGTCGCGGAATTCAGCGAAGAAGACGCGCAACGTATCAAGACCATCGAACGCACCACCAACCATGACGTGAAAGCGGTTGAGTATTTCCTGAAAGAAAAAGTGGAGGCGATCCCTGCTCTGCAGGCGGTGTCCGAGTTTATCCACTTTGCCTGTACCTCAGAAGACATCAACAACCTGTCGCATGCGCTGATGCTGCAAACTGCGCGTCAGGATGTGGTGCTGCCGTACTGGCGCAAAATCATCGATTCAATCAAGGGCCTGGCGCTGGAATACCGCGATATTCCGCTGCTGTCCCGCACCCACGGTCAGCCGGCAACCCCGTCAACCGTCGGTAAAGAATTCGCCAACGTGGCCTACCGTATGGAACGTCAGTTCCGTCAGCTGGAACGCGTGGAGATCATGGGTAAAATCAACGGTGCAGTCGGCAACTATAACGCCCACATCGTGGCTTACCCGGAAGTGGACTGGCATGCGTTCAGCGAAGACTTCGTGACTTCACTGGGTATTACCTGGAACCCGTACACCACCCAAATCGAACCGCACGACTACATTGCCGAGCTGTTTGACTGCGTGGCGCGTTTTAACACCATTCTGATCGACTTCGACCGTGATATCTGGGGTTACATCGCCCTGAATCATTTCAAGCAGAAGACCATCGCCGGTGAGATCGGCTCTTCCACCATGCCGCACAAGGTCAACCCAATCGACTTCGAAAACTCCGAAGGCAACCTGGGCCTGTCTAACGCGGTGTTGGGCCACTTGGCCAGCAAACTTCCGGTATCGCGCTGGCAGCGTGACCTGACTGACTCCACCGTGCTGCGTAACCTGGGCGTGGGCCTGGGCTATGCGTTGATCGCTTATCAGGCGACCATGAAAGGCATCAGCAAGCTGGAAGTGAACCAGGCGCACCTGCTGGACGAACTGGATCACAACTGGGAAGTGCTGGCCGAGCCGATCCAGACCGTGATGCGTCGTTACGGTATCGAAAAGCCTTATGAAAAGCTGAAAGAGCTGACCCGAGGCAAACGCGTGGATGCCGCCGGCATGCAGGCATTTATCGATGGTCTGGCGCTTCCGGAAGAAGAGAAAACCCGTCTGAAAGCCATGACCCCGGCAAACTACATTGGCCGCGCGGCGACCATGGTCGATGAGCTGAAATAAGCGTTTTGTCCCGATAGCAAAGAGGCGGCCTTTTGGCCGCCGCTTTTATTTTTGTGGCATGAAATCCTGCAGGCGTTTTATCTGCTGCCCTTGCGCATTGAAATTATCGGGACTCAACCACTGCTCGAACCCCGCCTTAATTGCCGGCCAACGGTCTGCGGTAATGGCAAACCAGTCGGTATCCCGGCTGCGGCCTTTGGTGATCACCGCATAGCGGAAAGTCCCCTCATGCCGGAAGCCAAATCTCGCCGCCGCCTGTTTGGAAGGCGCGTTGTGACTGTCGCACTTCCATTCGCACCGGCGATAGCCCAAATCCTCGAACAGGTGCCGCAACATCAGATAAATCGCCTCGGTGGCGCTGGAGCGCTGTTTCATCGCCGGTGACCAACTGACGTGGCCAATCTCAGCCACGCCATTAGCTTCGTCGATACGCATATAGGCTACCGTCCCGACCGGTGCCTGGCTGACGTTGTCAAACACCGTCAGATTCACCAGCGTCGTGTTCGCCTGTAAGGTGTTCAGGTGCTGCAACATCGCCGCAGGGCTCTCCGGCCGTTCTATCGATAAATAAGTCCAGTCACTGCCGTCCGCCGCCTGCTGGAAAGCGCTGAACAAAGCCGCATAATCCCGCTGCGGTTCAAGTTGCTTCAGACAGCAAAAGCGTCCGTTAAGCGTCTCGCCCGCAGGGCGCTTCGCCGCCTGCCAATCGGATAATGGCTCGCCTGTCGGCTGCCCGAATTGATTGATCACCCTAACCCCCTACAGCCTGCCGTTAACGGTTATAAACGATGAATGAGCTTCTCTGACCGATTTTGTCGTACAGCGACCGCGCCGGGGCGTTATATTCCTGCGTCATCCAATAAACTCTGTCGCTGCCCTTTTCATCCGCCAACTGATAGGCCTGTTCGAAGAGTTTTTCGGACACTTTCTTGCCGCGCCCCGCCGGCGAAACGTAAAGATCTTCAATATAACAATAGCCGGCCGAGCTCCAGGTTGAAGGATGGAAAATGAGATGCATGAACCCCAGCAGGTTGCCGTTTCTGTCTTCCGCCACCAGGCCGTAGACCTGTTGATCCTCGCACAAACGCTCAAAGGTATGATCGGTAACCTGCGCCGAGACATCCGCACGGTAAAAATGGAGATACCCCTGCCACAGTTCCAACCACTGCGGCTTATCGGCGTTTTGTATTTTACGTACTGCTACTTCATGACTTATTGGGAGCATAGTGCCTCACTGGTATTAATAAAATGGTATTCCCGCGGCCTTTCAAGCCACCTTAAAGGCGGTGGCGATCAAGGCGTCATCGGGGCTTTTTCTGAGGAAAAATAAAGTAATACCAGCAGGATACCCGCGTCATTGCGAACTGAACACAGACCAATTAATAACAGTGAACAGACCAATTTTGATGTGCAACCGCCGTCGGAACTAAGCCGACAGCGCGCTGAAAACAGAAGATAACTTTTTGATGAATCTTACAATCTCGTCTGGGGAATAAGCGGCAAAACCCAGTACCAGCGCCCCCTCCGTGGGTTGCCCGGTATAAAAATCGATCAGGCCATAGACCTTCATCCCCTGCGCGGCGGCGGCCTGAATCAGGCGCCGTTCAGTTGCCGCGTCGGCCACCGGACAAACCAGTTGCAACCCGCCCTGCGGCAAACGCGGCTGAGTCCAGACGCCAAGATGCTGATGAACCGCGGCATGCAAGATCTCCAGCCGGGCCTGATAGGTTTTGCGCATATTCCTTAAATGTTCGGTATGAAAATCTTCATGAATAAATTTGAATAGCGTCATTTGCGGCAGCGCGGAAGTATAACCATCCTGGAATTGCTTGGCGGCGACCATAGGCTTAATCAACTGCGGCGGAACGATAATAAAACCGATGCGCAACCCCGGGAATAACGTCTTGCTGAAAGTGCCGATATACAAAGTTCGTTGGTATTGATCCAGCCCCTGCAGCGATGCCCTGGTCAGGCCGTCGTAATTGAACTCGGAATCGTAGTCGTCTTCAATAATCCAGGCTTTTTCACGGTGCGCCCAGGCCAACAGCTTTAACCTTCGGTCGATGCTTAGCGAATGCCCCAACGGATAATGATGGGAGGGCGTGATGTAAACGCCCCGCCCGCCCGCTTCTGCCCGTATCAATGCCTCGATATCCAGACCGGATTGATCTACCCCTATCGGTTGGGCGAGTAAACCTGCCGACTGAACCAGTTTTTTGGCGCCCTGGTAGCCAGGCTCTTCCACAAACACCCGATCGCCAGGATTAAACAACACCTGCGTACACAGCGATAGCGCCTGCTGTGAGCTGGTCACCACGATCACCTGCTCCGCGCTGGCCTTCACGCCCCTTTCGCGCCGCAAATAGTCAATGATCTCCTCCCGCAGTTCCACCAGCCCCTGAGGATCGGCGTACCCCAGCAGGCGCTCGGCCCCCTGTCGCACCGCCTGCCTTTCCAGCTGCAACCAGCTATCGATGGGAAACAGTCGCAAATCGGGCACGGAAGGCGTCAGCGAGTCGCTTCGACTGGTGTGCGGAGTATGGGCTGCCAGCAGCAAAGAGCGGCCATGCACACTCAGTTCCGGCTCAGCCAATTGGGCGCTTCCGGCCGGGTTTTCAGCCAACAGTTCGCGGCCAATCAGGGTATTTTGCTGGTAGCTGACAAAACTGCCGCGCCCCACCGCACGGGCAATGTAGCCTTCGGCCTCCAACTGGGCATAAGTCAGTTCAACCGTATCGCGCGAAACCGCCAGCCGGGCTGCCAGCACACGGCTGGGCGGCAGTTTTGCCAGATAGTCCAGCTCCCCCGCCGTCACCAGTTGCTTGATAGTCAGATGCAGCGCGGCTTTGCGCGTCATGCCTTGGCGTAAATGCCGATTGAAGGTGGCCTGGATCATATCCGGCCGGCTGTCACTGCTGTGCTTCATGCTGCTCCGGGTCGAAGGTCTGCCGCAGACAAACCCGCGGTATGTATGTTGATAAGTTGATCTAAATCAACTTAATTGTGAACAAAATGTTTTGAAACAGATCGTCGATTGTTTCGTTCAGTTCGCCAGCCCTACACTGAAACAACCATACCAGTAGCCTGCTACTTATATGGCTGTTTACGATTCATTTACCCTTCCCCGTCTGTTTACCGCTGCTGGAGAGCCGCGGCGTGGGCCGCTATTGCCTGCGCAGGCATTTATTGTGAAGCATGTTCAAGGTGGAATTATGTCACAACAGCACGACGCTACGCCGCCCCGGCGTAACTTTCTAAAAAAGACCCTGGCTTTAATCCCGTTGGCGGCCGCCGGCAGCAGCATTATGGCGCTGGAAGCCAAGGCGGCGCCTGCCCCCGGCGTATCGAGCCACTATGTCCCGGTCTATTTCAACGGTGACGAATGGCGTTTTCTGCTCGCGGCCTGCGACCGGCTGATCCCGACAGACGCTAACGGCCCCGGAGCGGTGGATCAGGGCGTACCGATATTTATCGACCGACAAATGGAAACGCCCTACGGCCACGGCGGACTGTGGTACATGCATCCGCCCTTCGTTCCTTCCCCACCGGAGCTGGGCTATCAGTCCAAGCTGACGCCGCGCGAGACTTACCGCATCGGTATCCGTGAAGTTAATGCGCACTGCCGTCGGCAGTTTCAAAAAGTGTTTGCCGAACTCGGCCACGCCGAGCAGGAACAGCTGCTGACGGCGCTGGAGCACGGCCAAATCGATTCGGAAGCCCTGCCCGGCAAGGCATTTTTCGACCAGTTGCTGACCAACACCAAAGAAGGCTATCTGGCCGATCCGGTGCATGGCGGCAACCAGACGTTAGCGTCATGGAAGCTGATTGGTTTCCCCGGCGCACGCGCGGATTATACCGATTGGGTCAATCGCCCCAATCAGCCTTATCCCCTCGGCCCGGTCAGTATTTCAAGCAAAAGGAATGCCTAAATGAGCACAATTAAAAAACCACCGGTAGACGTGGTTATCGTCGGGTTTGGCTGGACCGGCGCCATAATGGGGATGGAATTGACCGAAAGCGGCCTGAGCGTGCTGGCGCTGGAGCGCGGTGAGCAGCGTGAAACCTACCCGGACTTTGCCTATCCGCGCATCGCCGACGAACTGACCTACGGCATTCGCCTGAAACTGGCACAGGAAATGGCGCATGAGACGGTTACGGTGCGCCACACCCCGGCAGAGTTTGCCGTCCCCTACCGCCAGCTCGGGTCTTTTCTGCCGGGCAACGGCGTCGGCGGTGCCGGCGTGCACTGGAACGGCATGCACTGGCGAGCCTTGCCATCCGACTTAAAGCTGCACACCACCCTCAATGAAAAGTACGGGGCCAAATGGATCCCGGAAGGCATGACGCTGCAGGATTATCCACTGAGTTATCAGGAGCTGGAGCCTTACTTCGACAAGTTCGAAAAAGTGTGCGGCACTTCCGGCCGAGCAGGGAACCTGCAGGGAAATATCATCCAGGGAGGCAATCCGTTTGAAGGGCCACGTGCCAGCGAATACCCGACGCCGGCGCTGAAACAGCTCTATTCCGGTTCGCTGTTCGGCAAGGCCGCCGAATCGCTGGGCTATCACCCGTTCGCCATCCCCGCCGCCAACTGCTCCGAGCCCTATACCAATCCTTACGGCGTGCAGCTTGGCCCCTGTAACTTTTGCGGTTACTGCGAGCGCTTCGGCTGCTTTATGTACTCCAAGGCTTCGCCGCAAACCACCATATTGCCGGTACTGACCCAGCGCAAAAACTTTGAGCTGCGCACCCAGTCGCAGGTGATCAAAGTGAATCTGGACAGCACCGGCAAGAAAGCCACCGGCGTCACCTATATCAACGCCCAGGGGCAAGAGGTGGAACAACCGGCCGATCTGGTGATCCTCAGCGCCTTCCAACTGCATAACGTTCGCCTGCTGCTGTTGTCCGGCATCGGCAAACCTTACGATCCAGTGACCGGTGAAGGCGTGGTCGGCAAGAACTACGCCTATCAGATGAACAGCGGTATCTCGTTGTTTTACGACCAGAATACGCACTTCAATCCGTTTATCGGCGCAGGTGCGGCCGGCACGGTGATCGACGATCTGAACGGCGAGAACTTCGATCATGCCGATTTGGGCTTTATCGGCGGTGCCTACATTTCTGCCACCCGCACCGGTGGCCGACCTATCCAGCAAATGATGCTGCCGCCGGGCTCGCCTGCCTGGGGCGGCGGCTGGAAACAGAGCATCAGGGATAACTACCCGCACTCGATGAGCATCGGCTCCGAAGGCTCGGTGATGCCGTACCGGGATTGCTATCTGGACCTGGACCCGACCTACAAGGACGGCTACGGCCTGCCGCTGCTGCGCATGACCTTTGACTGGAAAGACAATGAAATCAAAATGACACAGCACATCACCAGCAAAATGGTGAATATCGCCAATGCCATGAACCCCAAACAGATAGCGGTATCGGTGAAAAAAACCGGCGATCATTACGATGTGCGCCCCTACCAGTCGACTCACACCACCGGCGGCGCCATTACCGGCGATAACCCGACCACCAGCGTGGTGAATAAATACCTGCAGTGTTGGGATGTCCCTAACGTGTTCGTCACCGGCGCCTGTGCCTTTCCGCAGAACCTGGCCTACAACCCCACCGGCATCGTCGGGGCGCTGGCCTATTATTCGGCCGAGGCGATCCGCACGCAGTATTTAAAAAACCCCGGTCCGCTGGTTCAGGCCTGATAGCATAAGGAGCTTCACATGAAAGGATTTACCCCCTCGCTGCTGGCGCTGTTGATGCTGGGCACCGCGACGGTACAGGCGGCCGACGACCCGCAATTGGCCGCCCGGCTCCTGCACGGGGAATACCTGGCTCGCGTCGGCGACTGCGCCGCCTGCCACACGGCCCCTGGCGGTGCGCCCTTTGCCGGCGGCCTGAAGATGACCACCCCGGTGGGCGCCATCTACTCCACCAACATCACCCCGGACCAACAGACCGGCATTGGCGAATACAGCCTGCAGGAGTTCAGCGACGCTTTGCGTAAAGGTGTCGCCCGCGACGGCACCCGACTCTACCCGGCGATGCCCTATCCCTCTTTTGCCAAAATCAGCGATGAGGATGTGCGCGATTTATACCTGTATTTCACCCATCAGGTTCAGCCCGTAGCTCAACAGAATAAAGACAGCGATATTCCCTGGCCGCTGAATATGCGTTGGCCTCTGGCAATGTGGGATCTGGTGTTCCGAGAGGACGGAACTTATCAGCCGGATGCCACCCAAAGCGCCGAATGGAACCGCGGTGCCTATCTGGTGCAGGGGCTGGGCCACTGCGGAACCTGCCATACGCCGCGCGGTATTGGCTTCCAGGAAAAGGCGCTCAACCAAAGCGACAGCGCCTATCTGAGCGGCGGTACGCTGGAAGGCTGGCATGCTGCCAACCTGCGAGCGGATACGGTAAGCGGTTTGGGTAGCTGGAGTGAGCAGGACATCACCCGCTTCCTGAAGACCGGCCACAATAACCGATTTGCCGCTTTCGGCTCGATGGTGGACGTGGTTCAGGACAGCACGCAATACCTGAGCGATACCGACCTGCGTGCCATCGCCGGCTATCTGCAATCGTTAAGGGCGGATAATCAAGAGAAGCCGTTGCGGCAAAACGGCGCAACGGCTTCTCTGCTGGCAAACGGCGATGTCGGCCGCCCCGGCGCCCAAGCCTACCTGGATAACTGCGCCGCCTGCCACCGCAGTGACGGGCAGGGCTATCGCGACACCTTCCCGCAGTTGGCGCACAATCCGGCGCTGTTAAGCGATGACCCGTCCTCGCTAATCAGCATTATTCTCAACGGGTCCCGTACGCCAATCACCGTCGGCGCCCCCACCGGATTGACCATGCCGGACTTTGGCTGGCGGTTGAACGACGAGCAAATTGCCCAACTTGCGACTTTCGTCCGCAGCAGCTGGGGCAATCGTGCGCCGCCGGTCACCGCCGCCGAGGTGCAGGAAATCCGCAAAAAAAGCGCCAGTAAACCGCCCCGTCATTAACATTCGCGGGCCCGCCAGCCGGGCCCCGAACCCATTTCGCAGCCGCTTCCGTTTAAGTTTGGTTTAACTTTGCCTCCGCATTGTTTATCCTGCGTTTATTTGATGTTGCCGATAATAACGGCGAACAAAATTTCGATAGCGCTTATGCTCACCAGGCGCCGCGTACCTTGCGGTAAAAGCCGGTTATACCTACCATAACGTCAATATCACGATCGGATGGCCAAGGTTGACGCACGCTATCCCTCACACGCTGCTGAGCGTGTTACCTTTACTGCGTGGGTGACAGGATGTTCACCCGCCGATCCACAGGAGTTCGCCATGCGAGTACTGGTTGTTGAAGATAACGGTTTATTACGTCACCACCTCTCCGTCCAGATGCGTGAAATGGGTCACCAGGTTGATGCGGCGGAAGATGCCAAGGAAGCCGATTATTTCCTGCAGGAACATGCGCCGGATATCGCCATTGTCGATCTCGGCCTGCCGGGTGAAGACGGCCTGAGCCTGATCCGCCGCTGGCGCGCCCACCAAATGAAGTTGCCAATCCTGGTGCTGACCGCACGTGAAAGCTGGCAGGACAAAGTGGCGGTGCTGGAAGCCGGTGCCGACGACTATGTAACCAAGCCATTCCATCTGGAAGAAGTGATTGCCCGCATGCAGGCACTGATGCGCCGTAACAGCGGCTTGGCCTCTCAGGTGATCGTATTGCCTCCGTTCCAAATCGACCTTTCGCGCCGCGAGCTGAGCGTCAACGAACAGCAGATCAAACTGACCGCGTTCGAATACACCATCATCGAAACCTTAATCCGCAACGCCGGCAAGGTGGTCAGCAAAGACTCGCTGATGTTGCAGCTGTACCCGGATGCCGAACTGCGTGAAAGCCACACCATCGACGTACTGATGGGGCGTTTGCGTAAAAAGTTGCAGGCCGAATACCCACAGGAAGTGATCACCACGGTTCGTGGTCAGGGCTATCGTTTTGATGCGAAATGAACGCCATGTTCAACAAGGGTAAAAAACCGTTTTCGCTGCGCGCCCGCTTTTTGATGGCCACCGCCGGGGTGATCCTGGCGTTATCCCTGTCTTATGGTCTGGTGGCGGTGGTCGGTTATATTGTCAGCTTCGACAAAACCGCCTTCCGCCTGCTGCGCGGTGAGAGCAATCTGTTCTTCAGCCTGGCCCAATGGAAAGACAACAAGCTTACCATCGCCATTCCGCCCGATATCGATCTCAACTTCCCTACCCTGGTGTTTATTTACGACGATAAGGGCAAGCTGCTGTGGAGCCAGCGCCAGGTGCCGGAGCTGGAAAAGCGCATCAACAAAGAGTGGCTGGAAGAGTCTGGCTTCTACGAAATTGATACCGATACCCGCATCAGTAGCGAAGTGCTGGGCAACAACCCCAAGGCACAGGATCAGCTCAAAGACTATGACGACAACGATCAAAATGCCCTGACCCACTCCGTGGCGGTCAACACCTACGCGGCCACCGCGCGGCTGCCGGCTTTGAGTATCGTGGTGGTCGACACCATTCCACAGGAATTACAGCGATCCGACGTGGTATGGGAATGGTTCAGCTACGTGCTGCTGGCCAACCTGCTGTTGGTGGTCCCGTTGCTGTGGCTGGCGGCCTACTGGAGTCTGCGCCCCATAAAGGCGCTGGTGAGTCAGGTTGGTGAGTTGGAAAATGGCGAACGCGAACAACTCGACGAAAACCCGCCCAGCGAGCTGCGAGGGCTGGTGCGCAACCTGAATATTCTGGTGCGTAACGAGCGTCAGCGTTACACCAAATACCGCACCACGCTTTCCGATCTGACCCACAGTCTGAAAACGCCGCTGGCGGTGCTGCAAACTACGCTACGTTCATTGCGTACCGGCAAGCAGACCACCATCGAGGAAGTCGAACCGATCATGCTCGATCAGATCAGTCGTATTTCTCAGCAAATCGGTTACTACCTGCATCGGGCCAGCATCAATTCAGGGCAAACGGTGCTGACGCGCGAGATCCACTCGGTTCCGGCGCTGCTCGACAGCCTGAACGTGGCGCTGAACAAGGTATATCAACGCAAAGGCGTGGTGATCACGCTGGATATTTCACCGGAAGTGACCTTTATGGGGGAGAAAAACGACTTTATGGAAGTGATGGGCAACGTACTGGAAAATGCCTGTAAATACTGCCTGGAGTTCGTTGAAATCACCTCCCTCCACTCCGATAAATACCTTACTATCGTCATCGATGACGACGGCCCCGGCATCCCGGAAAGCAAGCGTGAATTGATCTTCCAACGCGGCCAGCGGGTAGACACGCTGCGCCCTGGTCAAGGATTGGGATTGTCGGTGGCGGCGGAGATTATCGAACAGTATGACGGCTCCATCACCATCAGCGACAGTCCGCTTGGCGGCGCTCGCATGCAGGTCACTTTCGCCCGTCAGCACGATTCCCATCATCACGAGTAAATTCTGTCGCTCTGGCCCCGATCCACGGGGCCAAACTTCCGTTATAATCGCACTCAGGCTCACTCCTCTATCCTGGAATAGAACATGGATTATCAATTAGATCTGGACTGGAACGACTTTTTGCAACGCTATTGGCAAAAGCGTCCGGTTATTCTGAAGCGCGGCTTCAAAAACTTTATCGATCCGATCTCCCCGGATGAGCTGGCCGGGCTGGCGATGGAGAACGAAGTGGACAGCCGTCTGGTCAGCCACCAGGACGGTCGTTGGCAGGTTGCGCACGGCCCTTTCGAGAGCTTTGATCACCTGAGCGAAAACAACTGGTCGCTGCTGGTGCAGGCCGTGGATCACTGGCATGAACCTTCCAGTGCGCTGATGCTACCTTTCCGTAAGCTGCCGGACTGGCGGATGGACGATCTGATGATTTCGTTCTCGGTCCCGGGTGGCGGCGTTGGCCCGCACCTCGATCAGTATGACGTCTTTATCATTCAGGGCACCGGCCGCCGTCGCTGGCGCGTGGGCGAAAAAGTGCCGATGAAACAGCACTGCCCGCACCCGGACCTGCTGCAGGTTGAGCCTTTCGACGCCATCATCGATGAAGAAATGGAACCGGGTGATATTCTGTATATTCCACCGGGCTTCCCGCATGAAGGCTACGCGCTGGAAAATGCGCTGAATTACTCGGTAGGTTTCCGCGCCCCGAACGGCCGCGAGCTGGTCAGTGGCTTTGCCGACTACGTGCTGGCCCGCGAACTGGGCAGCAAACGCTACGGCGATCCCGATATTCAACTGCGTGAGCATCCGGCAGAAGTGCTGCCGCAGGAAGTCGATGCGCTGCGCCAGATGATGGTGGATTTGGTTCAGCAACCTGAACACTTCCAGCAGTGGTTCGGCGAGTTCATCTCCCAGACGCGTCATGAGCTGGATGCTGCGCCGCCGGAGCCGCCTTATCAGGCCGGAGAAATCTACGAACTGCTGCAGCAGGGCGAGCCTTTGCAACGCCTGGGTGGCCTGCGCGTTCTGCGCATTGGTGACCAGTGCTTCGCTAACGGTGAACTGATGGATACCGAGCATCAGCAGGCTGCCGATGCAATGTGCCAGAATTTCAGCGTGGATGCCGCCATGTTGGGCGACGCTATCGAAGATCCCTCGTTCCTGGCACTGCTGACCTCGTTGGTCAACAGCGGTTACTGGTACTTTAAAGACTGACGCTCAGAATGAACGACCAGAGCCACCCGCTTATCGGCGGGTGGCTTTTTTTATGCCCGCAATGCCCTGGTCTGGTAATCCTCCAGTTCCGCATCCGACATGCCCGCCAGGGTTGCCGCCGCGCAAATCTGCTGCCAGGTGTTGACGTCGATCGGGATCCCCTGCCGCAACCGCGCTTCACGGTTGGCGTCTTCCCACTCACCCGGTACTTCAATCGGCTGGCCGTCACTTGGCGGTGAAGCCTTCACCCAATCGATAAAGGCCTCGGCCTCGTTTTGCATCTCAGGCGCGTCGAAGGCTTCCGGATTGAGAATGATGGTGGTCATGCAGTTGAAAATGGCGTCGCTGTTGGATTTCACCGTCGCTGCATGGGTGGTGCGGCCACCGGACAACGCACCACCGAGGATTTCGCATAACGTAGCTAGCGCGTAGCCCTTATGGGCACCGAAAGGCAGCAACGAGCCAAACGGCTGTTCGTGCATCACCTTGGGTTGCGTGGTGGGCTGACCCTGTTGGTCAATCAGATAACCCGGCGCGACATTCAGGCCTTTGTTGTAGGCGACGCGGGTTTTGCCAAACGCGATGCCGCTGGTGGCAAAATCCAGCAGCAGCGGCTTTTTGTCCTTACGGGGAAAAATGACGCAGAAGGGGTTGGTGCCGAAACGGCGGTCGCTGCCGCCGAACGGTGCCACCATGGGATCGCCCACCACGTTGACGAAATGAATAGAGATAAAACCGGCACGCGCACACTGCTCAGCCCAGTGGCCAATGCGGCCAATGTGGTGTGAATTGTGCAGCGCCACCGCAGCCAGCCCCAACTGCCGGGCGCGCTCTATGCCTTTGTTCATCGCCTCACAGGCGACGACCTGGCCAAAACCCTGCCCTCCGTCCACCGTCAGCACCGCACCGGCATCGCGCACCACTTTGGCATGAACGTTAAGCTGCAAATGCCCCTGTGCCAGCGACGACATATAGCTGGGGATCATGCCTACGCCGTGAGAATCGTGCCCGGCCAGATTAGCCTGAACCAGGTGATCCGCCACCCGAGCGGCCTCCTGCTCGGTACTGCCGGCGTGGCGCCAAATAGCCTGCACAAACTGCTCAAGGCACTGGCGATCGATACGGTGCTCGGTACTGCTCATGATAAGGCTCCTTGTGCTGGAAATATAACCTACACTAGGAGCAAATCATTGTTACGGCAAGCAATTATACTAAATGTTATCGGGGGTTATTTGGCGCGTTCGGCGGTCAGCGCGGCAATGCGCATAATGACCGAAACCGCCTGTTCCATCCCTTCCAGCGAAACAAACTCATGCTTGCAGTGGTAGTTATAGCCGCCGGTAAACAGATTCGGGCAAGGCAAGCCGCGAAACGACAGCTGCGCGCCGTCGGTGCCGCCGCGTATCGGCTTCATGATCGGTTCGATATCACAATCACGCATTGCCTGCTGCGCCAACGCAATCACATGCGGGTGCTCTGCCACCTGTTCACGCATGTTGTAATAGTTGTCTTCAATCGTGACTTCGATATAGCAATCACGCGGTAGCCCTTTACCCACCTGCTGAGCGACCTCTATCATCCGGCGTTTACGGGCTTCAAAGCCCTCACGTTCAAAATCACGCAGGATATACTGCATTTCGGCGCGTTCGACGCTGCCCTTAAAGCTGCTGAGGTGGTAGAACCCCTGATAGCCGCAGGTGGTTTCCGGGGTTTCATCCGCCGGTAACGCCTGTTGAATGCGCGTCGCCAACGACAAGGCATTCACCATCACCCCTTTAGCGCTGCCCGGATGCACATTGTTACCGACAATCTTCACCGTCACCGACGCTGCGTTGAAGTTTTCGCACTCCAACTCCCCCACACCGCCACCGTCCACGGTATAGGCCCATTCGGCATCGAACTGTGCCACGTCGAACAACCGCGCCCCTTTCCCCACTTCTTCATCCGGCGTAAAGGCTACGCGGATATCGCCGTGTGGAATGTTGCGCTGTTGCAGCCGCACCATGGCAGTCAGGATTTCGGCGATACCGGCCTTGTCATCGGCACCGAGCAGCGTTTTGCCGTCGGTGGTGATCAGCGTCTGCCCCAACATCTGGTGCAGGATCGGGAACATCACTGGCGACAGCACTTCATCACCAATGCCCAGGGCAATATCACCGCCGCGGTAATTTTCGACGATCTGCGGGTTCACATGCTTGCCGGTAAAATCCGGTGAAGTATCCAGGTGGGCGATAAATCCTATCGCCGGCACGGGCCAGGTAACGTTCCCCGGCAAGGTGCCCATCACGCAGCCATGCTCACTGAGCGACACCCGTTCAAACCCCAGTTCAATCATTTCCTGCTGCAACGCACGCGCCAGCTTCAATTGCCCGTCGGTGCTCGGCACATGTTTGACGTTCGCTTTAGATTGCGTGTCGAATGAGACGTAGTTAAAAAAGCGATCAAGTAGTTTATCCATGGTATCCGCCCTCAGAATTTCGCGTTTCATTATGCGGAACCGATCAAGATCAAATATTGAGACAGGTCATTTTTACCCAGATTTAACGGAAATCATTAATTCTTAAAGAAAGGCCGGCGTCAAACGGCCGGCCAGTTACCCAAGTCAGACAGCGCATTGACCTGGGGTTAAGGCCTATCAGCCCTTTCAACTTTCCCTACCAGGAATTTGTGCACAAACCGTGGTACCACCGCGCTGGCCTGGCCGTAGTGTTTTTCATCAAACTGACTTTCCACCTGGCTGGGCTCCAGGTTGAGCTCCATGGTATGCGCCCCACCCAGCCGCGCTTCATGCACGAAGCCCGCCGCCGGATAAACGTGGCCCGAGGTGCCAATGGCGACAAAAAAGTCGGCCTTGGCCAGTGCCTGATAAATTTCATCCATGCCCAGCGGCATTTCGCCGAACCATACGATATGCGGCCGTAACGGTGCCGGGAATTGGCAGCAATGACAGCGATCGTCGACGCTGAGATCCTCCGGCCAGTCAAAGACCTGCCCGGAGTTGGTGCAGCGTACCTTCAACAGCTCACCGTGCATATGCAACACCCGTGAACTACCTGCACGTTCATGCAGATTATCGATATTTTGCGTCACCAGCAGGAAGTTATCCCCCAACCAGGCTTCCAGATCCGCCAGGGCGCGGTGCGCAGCGTTAGGCGCAATCTCCGGCGATTGCAACTGGCGACGGCGTTCATTGTAAAACGCCTGTACCAGCTGTGGATCGCGCTGATAACCTTCCGGCGTAGCGACGTCCTCCACGCTATGCTCTTCCCACAACCCGTCTGCCGCCCGGAAGGTACGAATACCCGACTCAGCCGAGATCCCGGCGCCGGTCAACACTACGACAAACGGCTTTTTCAGCTCGGCCGCCGCCATGGTATCGCGATGAAAAATCCGCGAACGAAAGCGCTGATGCAGCACATGCTTACTCTTGCGAAACTGACACAGCCGATGACGAGTGTGCATTAACTCTCTCCTTACTTTTCCCTGTTAACCAAATTGAGGAACGCCGCTCCGCGTACGCCACCGGCGTCCCCGTAACGGGCTTTTTCAATTCGCGGCAGCTTGGCCACACGCAACACATGCGCCGGCAAACGCTGCGGTAACGCCTGGTAAATAGCGTCAAAATTCGACAACCCGCCGCCAATCACCACCAGATGCGGATCGATGATGGTCAGCAGATTGCCCAGGCATATCGCCAGGACGTCCATAAAACGTTCAACATGAGCCACAGCCTGCGGCTCACCTGCCTGATAATGCGCAATGATCTGCTGCGCAGGCAAGTGCTGCTGGTAAAAGTGGGCGTACATCCACTCAAAACCGCGGCCAGAAATGTAATTTTCGATGCAACCCTGATGACCGCACCCGCAAGGAACGCGAGGTATATCACGTCCCAGCACCTCCAGCGCATCCACCGGCAGACGGAAATGACCAAATTCACCGGCGATATAGTTACGCCCGGAGAGCACCTTGCCGTCGACGATTAGCCCGCCGCCTACCCCGGTGCCGAGGATAATGCCCAGTACCGTCGGGTAGCGACGAAACTCCTCGTCCCAGGCCTCTGACAGCGCAAAGCAGTTGGCGTCGTTATCGATGCGCACGTCACGGCCAATCAACTCTGCCAGGTCATGCGGCAGGCGCTGGCCCATCGCCGCCGGAACGTTGGCGGTGAAAACCGTGCCGTCATCGTCGTTGGGCAAGCCAGGAATGCCGATACCTACCTTGCCCTGCAAGCCACAGAACGCATCCGCTTCAAAGGTCAGATCGCGCAGCGTCGTCAACAGTTGCCGATAGTCCTCACGTGGCGTCGGCACCCTTTTTTGCCAGATACGCTGCAGATCCGCATCGAACACGCCCAGCTCAATCTTGGTGCCGCCCATATCGAAACCGTAGTACATAACCCACCCTCAGGCTAAAAAAAGGGGCGGCATCTCTGCCTCCCCTGATTTTCATTATTGTCCGCTCAACACTCGTGCCGGATCGATACGGCTGGCACGCCTGGCCGGATACCAGCTGGCCAACAGGCTGAGCACCAGCGCGGTCACCAGTACAATCACCACGTCCAGCCAGTGCAGCTCGGAAGGCAGGAAGTCAATGAAGTAAATATCGCCCGACAGGAATGAATGCCCCATCAGCTTTTCCAACCCTTTGATGATGTTGGTCAGTTGCAGTGAGGCGATAACCCCGACCACCACGCCGCTAAGGCTCCCCACCAGCCCGGCCAGCAGGCCGTACCAGATAAATATGGCGCGGATAAAGCCGTCTTTGGCCCCCAGCGTACGCAATACGGCGATATCGCCACTCTTGTCCTTCACCGCCATCACCAGCGTGGAGACAATGTTAAAACAGGCCACGCCGATCACCAGCACCATTGCCAAATACATAATCGCGCGGATCATCTGGATATCGCGATACATATAGCCGTAGGTGCCGATCCAACTTTTGATATACACGTAGGAATTGGTAACTTCACCGGCGTCGCGCACCAGCTTGTTGGCGGCAAACACGTCGTTAACCTTGATGGCGATGCCGGTTACGCTGTCACCCATGTCCAGATACTGTTGGGCATCGGCCAGTGGCACCATCGCCAGACTGTGATCGAGCTGACCGCTAAGCTGCAAAATCCCGGTAACGTGTAAACGAATGCGCTTCGGTTGCAACAGCTTCATCTGCGGGTCGCTGTTGGGGATCATCACCGTCACATAGCTGCCCTGCTTGACGCCCAAAGCGTCGGCGACGCCCTTGCCGAGGATCACCTGTTGCTCACCGCTTTTGAAATTGGCCCAGGCGTCGCCCTGCACATATTTCGGCAGCGCGCTAAGCTGGTTTTCCTGCTGCGGATCGACCCCTTTCACCCCAACCGCCCGCAGCTGTGCGCCGTTTTCCATCAGGCCGGTAAAGTTGATGTAGGGTGCGGCGGCCAAAATGCCGGGCACTTTCTCCACCCGTTGCAAAATGGACGACCAGTCTTTGAACGGCTGTTTCACCGGCTCGATTTCACCGTGCGGCACCACCGCCAAAATGCGGTTTTTCAGTTCACGCTCAAAGCCGTTCATGGCGCTCAGGCCGACGATCAGCACCGCCACGCCCAGCGCAATCCCGATGGTGGAAATCACCGAGATCAGCGACACCATGCCGCCGCGCTTGCGCCCACGGCTGAAACGCAGGGCCGTCAGAAAGGAAAGTGACGCTCCCGCCATTACTCAGCCCCCAACAGGGTCAACTGGGCCTGCAGATGGCCATCGGCCATTTCCAACTGGCGGCTAAGGCGCTTGGCCAACTGCAAGTCATGAGTGACCACCAGAAACGCGGTGCCCTGGCGCACGTTCAATTCGCCGAGCAGATCGAAAATGCTGTCGGCAGTGCGTTTATCGAGGTTACCGGTAGGTTCGTCCGCCAATACCAGTGACGGGTTATTGACCAGCGCACGAGCAATCGCCACGCGCTGACGCTCACCGCCGGAGAGTTCTGACGGCCGGTGCTTGCTGCGTTTTGCCAGCCCGACCGCCGTCAGCATTTCCAGCGCCTTTTCCTGCGCCTGCGCCGGTTTCATCCCGCCGATCAGCAAAGGCATCGCGGCGTTTTCCAGCGCGGTAAAGTCCGGTAACAAATGATGGAACTGGTAGATAAAGCCCAACTGGCGGTTGCGCAGCTCGGCCTTGGCGGCCGATGACAGGGTATTCAGAGACTGCCCTTTGTAAATCACCTCGCCGGAGGTCGGTGAGTCCAGCCCACCCAGCAGATGCAGCAAAGTACTTTTACCGGAACCCGAGCTGCCGACAATCGCCATCATCTCGCCCGGCTGCATGGCAAAGCTGACATTGCGCAGTACGTCGGTATGCAGGTTGCCTTCCTGATAGGTCTTGCACAGGTTGTCGCACTGCAACAAAAGATGGTTACTCATAACGTAAAGCCTCAGCGGGTTGTACGGCGGCAGCGCGCCATGAAGGGTAAAGCGTGGACAACAGAGACACCGCCATCGCCGCTACGGCGATAATCGTCACCTGCAGCGGATCCACCGCCACCGGCAGCGATGCGCCGTCAATCAATGCGCCGAGGATCGGCATCAGGTTATTCAGATTGCTGGCCAGCAACACGCCCAGCAGCGTACCGAGCAGCGAGCCGATAATGCCGGCGCTGGCGCCTTGCACCATAAACACCGACATGATCTGTCGACGCGTCAGGCCCTGGGTCTGCAGAATGGCAACTTCGCCCTGCTTCTCCATCACCAGCAGGCCGAGTGAAGTAATGATGTTAAAGGCCGCGACGGCGACGATCAGGCTAAGCAACAGCCCCATCATGTTTTTCTCCATACGCACTGCCTGGAACAGCTCGCCCTTGCGTTCGCGCCAGTCTTTCCACTCGGTGCCCTGCGGCAATTTCTGTTGGCTGAGAGTATCGACCGTCAGCGGCTGCTGCAGGAACAGGCGCCACCCGGTGATATTACCCGCCGGGTAGCGTAGCAGACGCGAAGCATCCTGCTGATTGACCAGCATTTGGGTGCCGTCCACTTCGCTGTTGGCATGGAAGGTGCCGACCACGGTAAACAGACGTTGAATAGGAATGCGGCCCATCGGCGTGAACTGGCTGGCGCTGGGCACCATCACCCGCAGCGGATCGCCGCGTTTAACGCCAAGTTGCCCGGCCAACTGCTCGCCGATAATGATGTTGTACTGGCCCGGCTGCAACAGCTGCTGCTTGACGTTGACCAGGAACGGCGTCAAAGGATCGGCTTCGTCCGGGTTGACCCCCAACATCACGCCGACCGCCACGCTGCGAGCGCTTTGCAGCACCACGTCACCGGTGGTCAATGGCGCTACGCGGCTAACGCCCTGCAGGCTTTGTACCGCCGATGCCGGGATTTGCTGAGGGTTGATCGAGCCCTGTGGGCTGGTGATCAACGCCTGCGGCATCAGGCCGAGAATGTTGTTTTCCAGATCCTTTTCAAAACCGTTCATCACCGACAACACGGTGACCAACGCCATCACCCCCAGCGTAATGCCGATGGTGGAAAGCCAGGAAACAAACCGTCCGAAGCGGTCTGATGCCCGCCCGCGCATGTAGCGCAGGCCAATGAATAACGCGACAGGTTGATACATGAAATCCGTTTTGTTGCCGTAGCTTAAGCAAAGTGATCAAGGATAATAAAGGCTATACCCCGTTTAGGGAACCACCCTGACGCCTTTTATTCCGTCGATCGCGCTTGCGGCAGCACGTCACCCGGCATCGCGCTTTAACAGGTTGTAAACCGACACCCGGGAAATCCCCAGCGCCTCCGCCGCCATGGTGGCTGCCCCGCGCAGTTGCAGATAGCCCTGCTGCTTTAGCTGCTGGATCACCTGAACACGCTGCTCGGACGTGAGCGCACGCGGCGCAGTGGCATGCGAAGCGGCAAAGTTGTTGATCACTGAAGCAATGTCGGACAGTGAGCGGGCCCCTTCATCCGCCGCCTGCGGCGCGCTCTGCACCACCGCAGTCAGTTGTTGCAGAATGGCGTTGACGCTGTTGAAGATTGAAACGTCCAGGTTAAGGCAGATAGCCGCCACGTAGACACCCTGGCTGTTGCGCAGACCAATAGAGGTGCTCTTGGCCGGACGCCCATCCGGAAACGCATTGGCATAGTTTTGCACCACGTCCGGAAAGTCCGGCGAGGCAATACGCTCCAGCCCCATTTCACTGGCGGCATCGCCGATACTGCGGTTCGACAGGTTATTGGCGATGCTGACGATGGCATGATTCGGTTGCGTCAGATCGTGCAGCACCACTTCACAACTGGGCGCAAACATCGCGCCCAGCGCCTGAACAATTTTTTCCGCTTCGCGCAGCAGCAGCGCATTTTCCTGCCTGAGATCGCTCATAAACTTAACCATTTGACAATAACTTTACAAAGAGTAAATTAAAATGATCGGGTAATCAATCAACCTTTCACCAGACGAGGTCGCCATGAGTTCAACGCCCCACTGCATTACCGCCGCCGATATCTCCACCGCCGCAGAAATTCTGGCGGGACATGCCCTGCGCACTCCTGTCATGACCTCGCAGCAGGCCGACAACATCGCCGGGGCGCAGCTGTTCTTCAAGTGCGAAAACTTCCAGCGCGTTGGCGCCTTCAAGTTTCGCGGCGCGTACAATTCGATTGCCCAATTGAGCCCGGCGCAGCGTCAGGCCGGCGTGATAGCCTTCTCCTCCGGCAACCATGCGCAGGCGATGGCATTGGCGGCACGGGAGTTGGGGGTCAAAGTGACCATAGTGATGCCGCACGACGCGCCGGCCGCCAAACTGGCGGCAACGCGTGGCTACGGCGCCAACGTCGTGATTTATCAGCGTCACAGTGAAGACCGTGCTGCCATTACCCAGCGGCTGGCGGCCGAACAAGGGCTGACGATAGTGCCGCCCTATGATTACCCGCAGGTGATCGCCGGTCAGGGCACTGCTACCAAGGAGTTGATAGAGGAAGTTGGGCCACTGGACGTCTTACTGGTGTGCACTGGCGGCGGTGGTTTGCTGGCGGGCAGCGCGGTAGCGGCACATCACTGGTCGCCCGGTTGCCGCGTTTTCGGCGTTGAACCAGAAGTAGGTAACGACGTGCAGCTGGCGTTTCGTAGCGGCCAGCCGGTACAGATCCCGGTGCCAAAAACCATCGCCGACGGTGCGCAAACGCAGCAGGTGGGCGCGCTGACGTTCCCGATCATTCAGCAGTATGTAGAAGATATCTTGACGGTCAGCGACCATCAGCTGTGCCGACAGATGCGTTTCTTTATGGAACGGATGAAAATGGTGGTCGAGCCCACAGGCTGCCTGGCCGCGGCGGCGGCGATGAATTCGCTGCTCGACCTGCGGGGCAAAAAAGTCGGGGTGATCGTCAGCGGCGGCAACGTCGACGTTGATAAAATCGCCGACTATCTTGCCATGGGGGCGCAGGAATAACGTCGCCGGAACGCTCGTCCCTTGAGTTATAGGGGATCAGCAAGCTGTGCCTGCATTAATCGGGCGAATTTATTCGCCCCCTGTCGTCACTGGAATGGCCTGTCTGCCGGGAGTAAATTTGAACGCCGCCGCTTGAAAGAGGACGGGTTTCGCGCTTTTACCTATGTCAGTTTATGGCCCAGTGGGCTAGTATTACCGGGTAAAGGCGCGTTGTAATCTGTGCCGGGCGAAATTTAACACATTGATTAAAGATACCTTAATGAGCACCTCCGATAACCCTAACCGTTCTTCATCGTCATCCTCCCGTTATTCCCTGCCTGAACGCGCGGGCGATTTGCGCCAGTTGGGGCAGCTGACCGGCTCGGCCTGCGCCGTGGAGTGCGCCGAGATCGTCGAACGTCATAACGGGCCGGTGATGCTGATCGCCCCGGACATGCAAAATGCCCTGCGGCTGCGCGACGAAATTCAGCAGTTTACCGATCAGATGGTGACCACGCTGTCCGACTGGGAGACCCTGCCTTACGACAGCTTCTCGCCGCATCAGGAAATCATCTCTGCCCGCCTGTCGAGCCTGTACCATCTGCCGACCATGGCCCGTGGCGTAATCATTCTGCCGGTCAATACCTTAATGCAGCGCGTTTGCCCGCACGAGTTCCTGCACGGCCACGCGCTGGTGATGAAAAAAGGCCAGCGCCTGTCACGCGACAAACTTCGCGCCCAACTGGAACAGGCCGGCTACCGCAGCGTCGATCAGGTGATGGAACACGGTGAGTTCGCCACCCGCGGCGCGCTGCTCGACCTGTTCCCCATGGGCAGCGAAGAGCCCTACCGTATCGATTTCTTCGACGATGAAATCGACAGCCTGCGCACCTTTGATGTCGACAACCAGCGGACGCTGAATGAAGTCGAAGCCATCAACCTGCTGCCGGCCCATGAATTCCCGACCGACAAAAACGCCATCGAACTGTTCCGCAGCCAATGGCGTGAGCAGTTCGAGGTGCGCCGCGACGCCGAACATATCTATCAGCAGGTCAGCAAAGGCACCTGGCCGGCCGGTATCGAATACTGGCAACCGCTGTTCTTCAGCCAACCGCTGCCGTCGCTGTTCAGCTACCTGCCGGAGAACACGCTGATCGTCAATACCGGCAACCTGGAGAGCGCAGCCGATCGTTTCTGGCTGGACGTTAACCAACGCTACGAGAGCCGCCGCGTCGATCCTATGCGCCCACTGCTGGCGCCGCCAAGCCTGTGGCTACGGGTTGACGAGCTGTTTAGCGAGCTGAAAGCCTGGCCGCGCATGGCGCTGAAAACCGAAGAGCTGCCCGCCAAAGCCGGCAACACCAATCTGGATTATCGCCCCCTGCCCGATCTGGCGGTGCAAGCCCAGCAGAAAGCCCCGCTGGACAACCTGCGCCGTTTTACTGAAAGCTTCGACGGCAGCATCATTTTCTCGGTGGAAAGCGAAGGCCGCCGTGAAACGCTGCAGGATTTGCTCGGCCGCATCAAGCTCGGCACCGCCTTGATCCAGCATCTCGATCAGGCCGAGCCGGCCGGTCGCTACATGATGGTCGGCGCCTCAGAACGCGGCTTCCTCGACGGCATGCGCAACCGGGCGCTGATCTGCGAAAGCGATCTGCTCGGCGAGCGCGTCAGCCGTCGTCGGCAGGACAACCGGCGCACCATTAATACCGATGTGCTGATCCGCAACCTGGCAGAACTGCACCCTGGCCAGCCGGTGGTGCACCTGGAGCACGGCGTCGGGCGTTACGTTGGCCTGACCACGCTGGAAGCCGGCGGCATCAAGGCCGAATACCTGATCCTGGCCTACGCCGGCGAAGACAAACTCTACGTGCCGGTCTCTTCATTGCATCTGATCAGCCGCTACGCCGGCGGTGCGGACGAAAACGCTCCGCTGCACAAGTTGGGCGGTGACGCCTGGACGCGCGCACGGCAAAAAGCCGCAGAGCGGGTACGAGACGTGGCGGCGGAACTGCTGGATATTTATGCCCAACGCGCGGCCAAAACCGGCTTCGCCTTTAAACATAACCGTGAGCAGTATCAGCTGTTCTGCCAAAGTTTCCCGTTTGAAACCACCCCGGATCAGGAGCAGGCAATCAACGCCGTGCTGAGCGACATGTGCCAGCCCCTGGCCATGGATCGTCTGGTCTGTGGCGACGTCGGCTTCGGCAAAACCGAAGTGGCAATGCGCGCCGCCTTCCTGGCGGTAGAAAACGGCAAGCAGGTGGCGGTGTTGGTGCCAACCACCCTGCTGGCGCAGCAGCATTTCGACAACTTCCGCGACCGCTTCGCCACCTGGCCGATCCGCATCGAGATGATGTCGCGTTTCCGCAGCGCCAAAGAGCAGCAACAGGTGATGGACGACGCCGTGGACGGTAAGGTAGACATCATCATAGGGACCCACAAACTGTTACAGAGCGATCTGCGCTGGAAAGATTTGGGGCTGCTGATCGTCGATGAAGAACACCGTTTCGGCGTTCGCCACAAAGAGCGTATCAAGGCGATGCGTGCCGATGTAGATATCCTGACGCTCACCGCAACGCCAATCCCGCGTACGTTGAATATGGCGATGAGCGGCATGCGTGACCTGTCGATTATCGCCACCCCACCGGCGCGCCGTTTGGCGGTGAAGACCTTCGTGCGCGAGTACGACAGCCTGGTGGTGCGCGAGGCGATCCTGCGTGAAGTACTGCGCGGCGGTCAGGTTTATTATCTGTATAACGACGTGGAAAATATCGAGAAGGCAGCCCAGAAGCTGGCTGAACTGGTACCGGAAGCACGTATCGCCATTGGTCACGGCCAGATGC
The DNA here is from genome assembly GCA_012719855.1 of Serratia liquefaciens. GTDB lineage: Bacteria > Pseudomonadota > Gammaproteobacteria > Enterobacterales > Enterobacteriaceae > Serratia > Serratia liquefaciens_A. The sequence goes on from JAAXZN010000013.1 coordinate 57,818, forward strand.
GCGAACGTGATTTGGAACGGGTGATGAACGATTTCCATCACCAGCGCTTTAACGTACTGGTCTGTACCACCATTATCGAAACCGGTATCGATATTCCCAGCGCCAATACCATTATCATCGAACGTGCCGATCGTTTCGGGCTGGCGCAATTGCACCAGTTACGCGGTCGCGTCGGGCGTTCTCACCATCAGGCCTATGCTTATTTGCTGACGCCGAATCCGAAGTCCATGAGCACCGACGCGCATAAACGTCTGGAGGCCATCGCGTCACTGGAAGACCTGGGCGCCGGCTTTGCCCTGGCCACCCACGATCTGGAAATCCGCGGCGCGGGCGAGCTGCTGGGTGAAGATCAGAGCGGCCAGATGACTACCGTCGGCTTTTCGCTGTACATGGAACTGTTGGAAAGCGCGGTGGATGCACTCAAACACGGGCGCGAACCTTCGCTGGAAGATCTCACCAGCAACCAGACCGAAGTGGAGCTGCGCATGCCGGCCCTGCTGCCGGATGACTATATCCCGGACGTCAACACGCGCCTGTCGTTCTACAAGCGCATCGCCAGCGCAAAAAACGACGCCGAGCTGGAAGAGTTGAAGGTGGAGCTGATCGACCGTTTCGGCCTGCTGCCGGATGCGGCGCGCAACCTGCTGCAAAGTGCGGCGCTACGCCAACATGCACAGAAGCTGGGGATCAAACGCATCGAAGGCAATGAGCGCGGCGGTTTTATCGAGTTTGGAGAGAAGAATCGGGTCGATCCAGGCTATTTGATTGGCCTGCTGCAAAGCAACCCGCAAATCTATCGCCTGGATGGGCCAACCAAGCTGAAGTTTATGCTGGACCTGACCGATCGCCAAAAACGCCTGAAGTTTACCGAGGAACTGCTGACCGCGTTCCGCGAACATACGCTGGCAGCCTGACGCTTAGCCCCCTCCGGAATCTGTCTGGGGGGGTTATTCGTGTCGAAAACCGGCCCCCAAAGGGGAGTACTGCATCAGCCGGCTGCAAACCACCTGGTTTTTTCCTCCACGCTTGGCTTCATACAACGCTTCATCCGTCACCTCTATCGCCTTGCCCAGCGCCATCCCAGGCAGATACAGCGACGCGCCGACAGAAACGGTGATGCGCGCCTCGACATCCTCATCCAGCAGAAATACCGTCGTCTCCACGCTGCGGCGGATACGTTCCGCGACACCGCCAATCACCGTCGGGTCGTAGCTGGCGGTGATCACGATAAATTCCTCACCGCCATAGCGGCCGACGAAATCCTCACTGCGCACGCTGCTTTGCAACAGTTGCCCGACGCGGGCCAGCAGCAGATCGCCCGCCAAATGGCCGTAGGTGTCGTTAATATGTTTGAAATCGTCCAGATCGAGGATCATCAGCCCGCAGGGACGACGCTCCGCCTGCTGCAGCATCAGCCTGTAGTCGACGCTGGCGCGATTATTGATATGGGTCAGGCTGTCCGTGTTGGCCTTATCGCGCATCGCGAAATAGGCGTGGATATGGCGCTCTTTAAAATTCAGCGCGTGGTAGCAAATGGCCAGACACAGCGCTGATACCCCCTGATACAGCAGCACATCTATCCATAGCGCCCGCATATCCGCCAGAAAACCCACCACCGCGATGCGGTAGAGCGCAATGATGCAGATGGTCAGATAGAACACCCGATTCGATTTTCTCAACCAAACGCGCGAGAGCAGCAACGGCACTATGATTGAACCGATAAACAGATTGTCGACGGTGATGCCGCCAGTTAACGACAGCGACATCAGGTAGCACGCCAATCCACTGACGGCACCGCCATAGAAAGTCACCAATATCATCGGGATCATGGCAAAACTGAAATGCACGTTGTCGTTCAGCTCCAACCGATCCTGATTTAGATAAAGCACGGCCACACCGGCCAGCAAACCAAAAACCAGGCGTTTCCACAGATCGGATTGATAGGAAAAGGGAGCGTTCTTGCTAAGGGCGAAATAGCTGACCGACAGTGTGGCGTAGACAATGCACGCGTCGCTGTAGAGGGCAGGAATTGACGCAACGTAAGTCATAAATATTCAGTATGCTCCACGGAATCTACAGGGGGTTGGCAACGAATTTTGAGAGTCGGTCCCTGTCTCATCCATTCCGGCACGTACATATTATTACTCAGATTTATAATAGATTAGCAGTTCTATGTTATTTCCAAGGTATCTATCCCATAAATTCTGTTCAGGATAATCTGTTGCGACCAACCAAGGGGGACAACCATGAATATCGATGATGATTTGCACGCGCTGAGCGAACAGGAAGCAGCGTTGACCTTCAGCCATTTCGACCATAACACCGCCTGGGAGTTGGGCTCTGCGTTGAGGTCCGCGGCCGAATAGCGCCGTTTGTCTATCGCCATTGAGATCCAGCTCGCGGGGCAGACGCTGTTTTACTACGCCATGCCGGGAGCGACGCCCGATATTGCCGACTGGGTACGACGCAAACGTAATGTGGTCAACCATTTCCACAAGAGTTCTTACGCCATTGGCCTGCGCCTACAGCAACGGCAATCCTCCCTGGAAGAACGATACGGCCTGAGCGTCCGCGACTACTCGGCACACGGCGGTGCCTTCCCGATCAATCTTGGTGGCGTGGGTTGCATCGGCACCATCAGCATTTCCGGCTCACCCCAGTTGGAAGATCACAATCTGTTGGTCGGCACCCTGGCGCACTTTCTCGGACTATCCTTACCGGCGGTTCACTAAGCGGCATAACCTGGCCTATTCTTTCTGCGCAGGCCGCCTGAGCCGCGGCCTGACTGTACCTCGTCATTTATCCAATTCCTGAAAGAGTATAAGTCTGATTTTCCGAAGTGCATTGATGTATATCTAGGAATCGCCGCAGCAACAGGCGTATGGTGTCTATCAGCTATTCGAGACGGACCGCATCCGGCCCGCCATTCCGTTCTCTTTTATAGACTTGGTTTACACCTTAGATGAAAACGCATGAAATTAACGGCATTCGGCCGTTCAGCGCGCTGATTGATGCCTGTTGGCGAGATCCTTATTCCCTGCAACGCCTGCTAAAAGACGCCATCGCCGGCGTCACCGTCGGCATTATCGCCATCCCGCTGGCGATGGCGCTGGCGATTGCCAGTGGCGTCCCCCCTCAATATGGGCTGTACACCTCAGCGGTTGCCGGGATTGTCATCGCCATCAGCGGCGGCTCGCGCTATAGCGTCTCCGGGCCTACCGCCGCGTTTGTGGTGATCCTCTATCCGGTTTCGCAGCAGTTCGGCCTTTCGGGCCTGCTGATCGCCACCCTGCTTTCCGGGCTGTTCTTAGTCCTTATGGGATTGGCGCGTTTCGGCCGCTTGATTGAGTACATTCCCCTGTCGGTGACGCTGGGCTTTACCTCCGGTATCGCCATCACCATTGCCACCATGCAGGTGAAAGATTTCTTTGGCCTGCAAATGACGGCGGTGCCGGAACACTATGTGGGCAAGGTTTACGCCCTGCTGCAGGCGCTGCCGACGCTGGACTTCGGCGATACGCTGATTGGCGCCGTAACGCTGCTGATCCTGATATTCTGGCCTAAGCTCGGCCTGCGGGTGCCGGGCCATTTGCCCGCGCTGCTGGCAGGGACGGCGGTGATGGGCATTCTGGCGCTGTTTGACCATCCGGTCGCGACCATTGGTTCACGCTTCAGCTACCTGCTGGCCGATGGCTCTCAGGGGCAAGGCATTCCGCCGATACTGCCGCAGCTGATGCTGCCGTGGGATTTACCGGCCGGTGACGGCAAGCCCATGGTGCTGAGCTGGCAAACGCTGTCCGCCCTGCTGCCTGCCGCCTTCTCCATGGCGATGCTAGGGGCGATAGAATCCCTGTTGTGCGCGGTGGTGCTGGACGGGATGACCGGCAAGAAGCACAACTCCAATACCGAACTTATCGGCCAGGGCGCGGGCAATATCATTGCGCCTTTCTTCGGCGGCATTACGGCCACCGCGGCCATTGCACGCTCTGCCGCCAACGTTCGTGCCGGAGCCACTTCGCCGGTCTCCGCCATCATTCATGCCTTGCTGGTGTTGTTGGCGCTGCTGGTGCTGGCGCCGTGGCTGTCCTGGCTGCCGCTGGCAGCCATGGCGTCGCTGCTGCTGATGGTGGCCTGGAATATGAGCGAAGCGCACAAGGTGGTTTATCTGCTGCGGCGAGCGCCGAAAGACGACATTCTGGTGATGCTGCTGTGCATGTCGCTGACGGTGCTGTTCGATATGGTGATCGCCATTACCGTAGGCATTGTCCTGGCTTCGTTGCTGTTTATGCGCCGCATTGCACGCATGACACGCCTGAGCGAACTGAGTGCCGACAACGGTCGATTGGTGCTGCGGGTGAATGGTCCGCTGTTCTTCGCCGCCGCCGAGCGTATTTTTAACGAACTGCTGGTGCGCAGCGAAAGTTATGACGTGATCGTATTGCAGTGGGATGCGGTGCCGGTGCTGGATGCCGGTGGGCTGGATGCCTTGCAACGCTTTATCGAAGCCCTGCCGGCCGGCAAGCAGTTGGCCATCACCGACATGCCTTTCCAGCCGTTGAAAACGCTGGCAAGGGCACGAATACAGCCGATTGAGGGGAAACTGCATTTCTACGCGACGCTGCCTGAAGCCCTGATGGCGCTGGATGCCTGAAAAACAAAAAGCCCGACGAATCGGGCTTTAAACCATAGCGGGCGCAGCATGCTGCGCCCCTACAAATAACAGCTGTGAAAATGTTTAGTTGCTGGTATCCAGCTCCGGGAAGCTCTTCACCAGATCGTCGATGGCTTTCATCTGCACCAGGAACGGCTCCAGCTTGTCCAGCGGCAGCGCGGACGGGCCGTCGCATTTGGCGCTGTTCGGCTCCGGGTGCGCTTCAATGAACAGGCCAGCCAGACCAACCGCCATACCGGCACGCGCCAGTTCGGCAACCTGCGCACGACGGCCGCCAGAGGCTGCGCCAAAGGGATCGCGGGTCTGCAGAGCATGGGTCACGTCAAAGATCACCGGATGGCCGCCCGTCGCGTTTTTCATGACGTTGATGCCCAGCATGTCGACCACCAGGTTATCGTAACCAAAGTTGCTGCCGCGATCGCACAGGATCACCTGATCGTTACCGCCTTCCTTGAACTTGTCGACGATATTGCCCATTTGGCCCGGGCTGACGAACTGTGGCTTTTTGACGTTGATCACCGCACCGGTTTTCGCCATCGCTTCCACCAGATCGGTCTGACGCGCCAGGAATGCCGGCAGTTGGATCACGTCAACCACTTCGGACACCGGCTGGGCCTGTGATGCTTCGTGAACGTCGGTGATGATTTTCACGCCGAAGGTTTTTTTGATTTCTTCGAAGATCTTCATCCCCTCTTCCAGGCCAGGGCCGCGGTAGGAGTGGATAGAAGAACGGTTGGCTTTATCAAAAGAGGCTTTGAAAACGTAAGGGATGCCCAGTTTTTGCGTCACGGTGACGTAGTGTTCACAGATGCGCATCGCCAGATCGCGCGATTCCAGCACGTTCATACCGCCAAACAGCACAAACGGCAGGTCGTTCGCTACGTCGATGTCACCAATGCTAACCACTTTCTGTTTCATGCTTTCGCCTTTATTGAAGTTACCCGTCGTGCCTCAAGCCTTGACCTGTCGCTTTCGGGGCATAGTAAATGAATTAATGCAGCGTGACCTGTTTCGGTTCAATCGAGTGGATCTGTACCTTGATCACTTCGCTGACCGGGTCCTCAGGACACTGTTCGACAAAATAGTTAAGATCGGAAATCGCGATATGGTTGCATTCCAACTGGGCGTAAATCAGCCCACGGTCACGGATTTCGTAAGGGTCTTCCGGATCGAAGCACAACACCGTTTCGCTGGCGCGCAGCGCCATTTCCATCTGTTTTTCTTCCATCAGGGCGGCTTTCAGCGTATCCAACATCTTACGCACCACCATGACGTTTTCTGACTCATCGAGATCGTCGTCTTCCAGCTCGGCGCCCAGACCCAGGTTGCCCTTGATCCACACTTCCAGCTGGTGTTCGTTCAGCGTCTCGCCGTTCAAGGGATTGATCAACCACATTTCTTCATCCAGCCAGTCTGCCCGCAGGATCAGTTGAGTGGGGAAAATAACCGGCAGCAGCGGTAAATCCAGATGAGCGGCGATATGCAGGAAAATGGTGCCGAGCGAAACCGGCGTGCCCTGACGACCTTCCAGCACCTTGTCGAGCCAAATAGCGTCGGACAGGCGATATACGCCGCTGGCGCCGCCAAAACCCCAGGTTTTGAAGAACAATTCAATGAGTGCGTCCAGTTGCTGTTCCTGGCTGAGATCCTGCGGCACGGCCGCACGCGCGTCGTCAACCAGCTGTTGCAGCTTACGTTCAACCTCGGCGGCGGGGAAATCACGCCGCACGGACTGCGATACCAGGATCACGCCCTCGCTCAGCAGCGAGGTGTTAAATTCAAAATCAGCAATACTACTCATAAGTATCCCATCAGAAAGGGTATTTTCGTCGTGGCAAGTTTAATTATCAGGTACAAACAGCCCAAGGCCAACACAAACGCCAGTGTGCGCAGGTTCTGGCTTTTGGTCTTCTTGCCCAATGCGACGTAGCCAAGCAGGATATAGATAATAACGCCAAACAGCTTCTCGGTCAGCCACGAGTCCATACCCAGCAACGGATATAACTTGAACATCACGACCAGCGCAATGCCGCTGACGAACAACACCGTATCATTTATATGCGGGGTTATCTTCACCCAACGCTTGTTCATCATAGCCGAATTGCGCCATTTCCAGAAGAAACGCAATACAAACAAGACAATACTGATGGTGACCGTCAACAAATGCAGATGTTTTAACGCCGAGTAGACTGCCATATTGCTTCCTTTTATTGAATCGCTGTGTGCTTCGTTATTGTTGGTTTTCAGTTATTGCTGCGGCCATTGGCCAAAGGTCACGCGATCGTTGCCACCATAATCGCGTCGGGTATCGATCGAAATAAAACCGGCGGCCTGCAGCAGTGCGCGTACGCTTTCTCCCTGCTGCCAGCCGTGTTCAAGCAGAAGCCAACCCTGTGATTGCAGGTGGTGCGGCGCCTGCTGCACGATAGCGGACAAATCCGCCAGCCCCTGCTGTGGCGCCACCAGTGCGCTACTCGGCTCAAAACGTACGTCGCCCTGTGCCAAATGTGGGTCAGCGGCGTCGATATAAGGAGGGTTGCTGGCGATCAGAGCGAAAGTTTCTCCGGCCAGCGGGGCAAACCAACTGCCCTGAAGGAATTGCGCGTTGCCGATCGACAGTTTCTGCGCATTGTGCTGTGCCAGCGCCACCGCTTCCGGCTGTAAATCCACCCCGGTCACTTTACAATCTGGGCGTTCGCTGGCCAATGCCAGGGCGATGGCGCCGGTACCGGTACCGAGATCGAGAAGGGTGCAAGGGAATGGGGGCAAAAGCTCCAGCGCCAACTCCACCAGGCATTCGGTGTCCGGGCGCGGGATCAGGGTGGCGGGCGATACCGACAGTGGTAACGACCAAAATTCGCGCTCGCCGATCAGATAAGCCACGGGTTCACCGCGTTCGCGGCGCGCCAGCAGTCTCTCCAACTGCTCCTGCTCTTGCGGCGTCAGCTCGGTTTCGCCAAACGCCATCAGGAAAGTTCTGGCCCGGCCGGTCACGAACCCCAGCAGGATTTCCGCATCGCGTCGGGCGCTTTCACTCTGCGTCAGGCGGACAACCGCCGCCTTCAGCCAGGATTGATAGTCCATTACTCCTGCTCAGCGGACAGCGCAGCGAGCTGGTCGGCCTGGTATTCCTGCACAATCGGCTGGATCAGCATGTCGAGTTTGCCTTCCATTACCTCATCCAAACGGTACAACGTCAGGTTGATGCGGTGGTCGGTCACGCGGCCCTGCGGGAAGTTGTAGGTGCGGTTGCGGTCTGAACGATCGCCGCTGCCCAACAGGTTACGACGGGTTGAAGCTTCCGCCTGCTGGCGCTTGGCCATTTCTGCAGCACGGATACGTGCGCCCAACACGGCCATCGCCTTGGCTTTGTTTTTATGCTGTGAACGCTCGTCCTGGCACTCCACCACGATGCCGGTCGGCAAGTGAGTAATACGTATCGCCGAGTCGGTGGTGTTAACGTGCTGCCCACCCGCGCCTGAGGAGCGGAAGGTGTCAATTTTCAGATCGCCCGCGTTGATCTCCGGCAGTTCGGCTTCCGGCACCGCCGGCATCACTGCCACAGTACAGGCAGAGGTATGAATACGCCCCTGCGACTCGGTTTCCGGTACGCGCTGCACGCGGTGACCGCCAGATTCAAATTTCAGTTGGCCGAAAACGCCATCGCCAGAAACCTTGGCAATCACTTCTTTATAGCCGCCGTGTTCACCTTCGTTAGCGCTCATGATCTCGACGCGCCAGCGACGCGTTTCCGCATAACGGCTGTACATACGGAACAGATCGCCGGCGAAAATCGCCGCTTCGTCTCCGCCGGTACCGGCGCGCACTTCCAGGAAGCAATCGCGCTCATCATCCGGATCTTTCGGCAACAGCAGCAGTTGCAATTGCTGCTCCAGTTCTTCCGTAGCGGCCTTGGCGTCTTTCAGCTCTTCCTGCGCCATTTCGCGCATTTCCGGGTCATCCAGCATCATTTCTGCCGTGGCCAGATCGTCTTGCACCTTACGCCATTCCAGGAAACAGCGGCTGACATCGGTCAACTGTGCATATTCGCGCGACAGCGCGCGGAACCGATCCTGCTCGGCAATAACGCCGGCATCGCCGAGCAGCGCCTGCACTTCTTCATGGCGCTCTTGTAACGCTTCCAGTTTGGCAACAATAGAAGGCTTCATGCGTGGTATTAAACCCTGTTAAAAGAGAAAACTAATGCTGATCCAGCCCGAGGCTGTCGCGTAATAATTGCAACCGCTCCACGTCGCCATCGCCGGCGGCCTGCTGGAGGGATTTGGTAGGGGCATGAATAAGACGATTGGTCAGCCGATGAGCCAGCTCGTGGATAACCTGCTCCACGTCGGCGCCCTGCGCAATCGCGGCCAGGGCTTTGGCTTCCATTTCCGCACGGATCTGATCGGCCTGCGAGCGGTAGTCGCGGATAGTTTCCACTGCGCCCTGTGAGCGCAGCCAGGCCATAAAGTTGGTGCTTTCCTGCTGGACGATCGTTTCCGCCTGCACCGCCGCGGCTTTGCGCTGCGCCAGGTTGCTTTGAATGATGGCGTGCAGATCGTCCACGCTGTACAGATAGGCGTTGGCCAGCTTGCCCACTTCCGGTTCGATATCACGCGGTACGGCGATATCCACCAGCAGCATCGGCTGGTTGCGACGCGCTTTCAGTGCGCGCTCCACCATCCCTTTACCGATGATCGGCAGCGGGCTGGCGGTAGAACTGATGATGATATCGGCGTCCGCCAGGCGTTCGTCGATTTCCGGTAGTGTAATCACTTCCGCGCCGACTTCGTCCGCCAGCAGTTGCGCACGTTCGCGGGTACGGTTGGCAATAATCATATGCCGTACCTTGTGCTCGCGCAGATGGCGTGCCACCAGTTCAATGGTTTCACCCGCGCCCACCAGCAGAACGTTCAATTCGGCAAGAGATTCGAAGATTTGGCGCGCCAACGTACAGGCGGCAAAGGCCACGGACACCGCGCTGGCGCCGATTTCAGTTTCGGTACGCACGCGTTTGGCGACAGAGAAGGATTTTTGGAACAGGCGTTCAAGCTCACCGGAAAGCGACTGGCCGCGTTGCGATTCGGCAAAGGCTTTTTTCACCTGACCGAGGATCTGCGGTTCACCCAACACCAGCGAATCCAGCCCGCTGGCTACGCGCATCAGATGGCTGACGGCGTCGTTGCCATGGTGCCAATACAGGCTTTTGCTCACTTCTTCCGGGCGCAGATGGTGGTACTCACACAGCCAGGCAACCAGCTGTTCATGAATATGTTCCTGTTGTTCCACGCTAAGATAAAGTTCGGTGCGGTTACAGGTAGACAACACGACACCGCCCTGCACCAACGGTTGTTGGAGCAAGCTGGTAAGCGCCTGTTCGATAGACTCTGGGGAGAAGGTCACCCTTTCACGCAGAGAAACCGGAGCGGTTTTGTGATTTATACCTAACGCCAGCAGGGTCATTGCTTCGAGTAATACTTCTTTTGGTACGGGTTCTCGTTGAACGGCATTCTACTTGATGCGCGGGCTCAATAAAAGTAACAACCGCATCTTCCGTTCAATCGCTGAAATAGTCAGCATCAATCGATAAATCGCTAATAAATACAGCGAGATGACGAATAATTCGACGACGTAACATACTGAATTTTAGTGCAGTATGCGATATTCCGCACGGTATTCAGCAATAACGATAACCCCTAAGCCGCTAGGCGACGATCAAATATCCGGCGTTTACCAACCTAAAGTGCCGCAACGAAAGGTGGGATCCAAAAGAAAAGAGACCTGCTGACAAAAAACATGCTTCGCCTGAAGATAAAAAAATGCCGCGCCCGCGATGCATAGCAGCGAAATAACGATCCGTACTGACAGCTTCATGACCTTCCCCTCTCCCCCGGCGATAAACTTTTGCAGCATACCGATAGCAACCTCAACTAAACGCCAACGGCCCTCAGCCCGACCTGAGAGATATTCTTGTGCCCACAGCGGCAGGGTTGGGCGATTGTGTTAATCTTATCTGCAAACGCAGCGCATAACCCCGAGCCAACAGCGGTGACAAAGCCGGGCAGATTCAAAGCGATGCAGCAAAAAATTGACGCGCCGGCGCTGCCCCGCTAGCGTAAACGCTGATACCAAGGTCTCGCTGTGCGTGCCCGTAAGGACAAAAGGACAAGAGAAAGTTATGCCAATCCGCAAAGTTAGTTTGCTACGCCTGATCCCGCTGGCCAGCCTGGTGCTGGCTGCCTGTACCACTACCAAACCCAGCGGCCCGGCCACCAGCCCGACATCACCGCAATGGCGCGCCCATGAGCAAGCGGTGCAGCAGCTTGAGCAGTACCAGACCCGGGGCTCTTTCGCTTACCTGTCAGATCAGAAAAAAGTCTACGCGCGCTTCTTCTGGCAGCAGTATTCGTCGGATCGCTACCGCCTGCTGCTGACCAACCCGCTTGGCAGCACCGAGCTTGATCTCAACGTGCAGAAAAATGTGGTGCAGTTGACCGACAATCAGGGCAAGCGCTATGTCAGCGACAATGCCGAAGAGATGATCCGCAAACTGACCGGTATGGCAATCCCGCTGGATAACCTGCGCCAATGGATGCTCGGCCTGCCGGGGGAAGCCAACGACTTCAAGCTGGATGATCAGTATCGCCTGAACTCGCTGACCTACCAGCAAGGCGGCCAGACCTGGACCGTCGACTACCAGGATTACAACAACAGCCTGCAACCGCAGTTGCCAAGCCGACTGGAGCTGAAACAGGGTGACCAGCGCATCAAACTGAAAATGGATAATTGGACGCTCAAATGATCCGTCAGTGGCCATCGCCAGCTAAACTAAATTTGTTTTTATACATTACCGGCCAACGTGAAGACGGCTATCACCTGTTGCAGACGCTGTTTCAGTTTCTGGATTACGGCGACACGCTGACCATCGATGTGCGACAGGATGACCGTATTCACCTGCTGACCCCGGTGGCGGGCGTGCCGGATGAAGAAAACCTGATTGTCCGCGCCGCACGTCTGCTGCAACAGTATTGCGATCGCCATGGGCTGGATACCGCGCCACGCGGCGCCGACATCAGCATCGAAAAGCGGCTGCCGATGGGCGGCGGGCTGGGCGGTGGCTCCTCCAACGCCGCTACGGTACTGGTTGCGCTGAATGAACTGTGGCGCTGCGGTTTGAGCGACGACCAGCTTGCTGAACTGGGGCTGGCGCTCGGTGCCGACGTCCCTGTCTTCGTGCGTGGCCATGCGGCGTTCGCCGAAGGCATCGGTGAACGTTTGCAGCCGGCCAACCCGCAGGAAAAATGGTATCTGGTGGCGCATCCGGGGGTCAGCATCCCTACCCCGGCGATTTTCGGCGATGCGGAATTAAAAAGAGACACCCCGGTTCGTCCGTTAAGTGTGCTGTTACAGGCAACTTACGCAAATGATTGCGAACCTATAGCAAGAAAACGTTTTCGCGAGGTTGAACAGCTTGTTTCTTGGCTGTTAGAATACGCGCCGTCACGCCTGACTGGCACAGGTGCTTGTGTGTTTGCTGAATTCGACACAGAAACCGCCGCCCGTCAGGTGTTAAATCAAGCCCCGGAGTGGATACGTGGTTTTGTAGCGCGTGGCGTTAACGTCTCTCCACTACATCGCATCCGTTCCGGGCAGATGAAACCGTAGTTCTCGTTTCGCTGCGCAGGGTCATTCACACCTGGCCCTGTAATCCCTGCGCCGCTTCGGTTTCACGTTGTTTTTTTACACACCCGTATGATATTGCGCCGGCGTCGCTAACTGCCCCTTAGCGAAGGCCGAATGACAATATCTTCTCTGGACGCATGCCTGAGGTTCTTCTCGTGCCTGATATGAAGCTTTTTGCTGGTAACGCCACCCCGGAACTAGCACAACGTATTGCCAACCGTTTGTACACCAGCCTTGGTGACGCCGCTGTAGGTCGTTTTAGCGACGGCGAAGTGAGCGTGCAAATCAACGAAAATGTACGCGGCGGTGATATTTTCATCATCCAGTCCACCTGTGCCCCTACCAACGACAACCTGATGGAACTGGTCGTTATGGTAGATGCCCTGCGTCGCGCCTCCGCAGGTCGTATTACTGCTGTTATCCCTTACTTCGGTTATGCCCGCCAGGATCGCCGCGTGCGTTCTGCTCGTGTGCCAATCACGGCCAAAGTTGTAGCCGATTTCCTCTCCAGTGTAGGGGTTGACCGCGTTTTGACGGTGGATCTGCACGCTGAACAGATCCAAGGCTTCTTCGATGTTCCGGTAGATAACGTGTTCGGTAGCCCGATCCTGCTGGAAGACATGCTGCAACAGAATCTGGAGAACCCAATCGTGGTTTCCCCAGACATCGGCGGCGTAGTGCGCGCCCGCGCTATCGCCAAACTGCTGAACGATACCGATATGGCTATCATCGATAAACGCCGCCCGCGCGCGAACGTTTCTCAGGTGATGCACATCATTGGTGACGTAGCAGGCCGTGACTGTGTGCTGGTTGACGATATGATCGATACCGGCGGTACCTTATGTAAAGCGGCTGAAGCGTTGAAAGAACGCGGTGCCAAGCGCGTATTTGCCTACGCGACGCACCCGATCTTCTCCGGTAACGCCGTGGAAAACATCCGCAACTCGGTAATTGATGAAGTGATTGTCTGCGACACCATTCCGCTGTCTCCAGAAATCAAGGCACTGAAAAACGTACGTACTCTGACGCTGTCTGGCATGCTGGCTGAAGCCATCCGCCGTATCAGCAACGAAGAGTCAATTTCTGCGATGTTCGAGCATTAATCAGTTCTCTTTTCGGTGCGGCGCCCTGCAGTACCGAAGGGATTGATGGCCCGAAGGCAGAAAAAGAAAAACCCGTTGGTGCATCTGCAGCAACGGGTTTTCTACGGGTAGTCAAACATGACCTTAAACCTTAATGCGCGGCACGACTCCTTTGCCGTAATACCTGCTCCCTTCTCTCTTTCTAATCAATGCGACGAACGATGATGATCGTTGCGGCAACGTTTATCAAAGTGTTTTACCCACCAGTAACGATCCGCTACCTGCTCACGACCGCCAATACGCGCACCTACCAACCACAACAACGCCCCCACGAAGATACTCATGATTGCGCCATGGGCGAAAAACTGCGGCAGGTTGAACTTGGAAACTTCAGCAATAATGGAGTATCCGACGCCGCCGATCATGACGACCAGGCCCAGCCCCATAAAAAAGTTGCCCATTCTGTCCGCGTTTCTACGTTTCATATGCCACCTCCATAGTGCCATGTGCCAACCGGGATAACTCTCTAACTGATTAACCCACTTTGATTAGTTAAGTATAGTCTCAGGTTGGACAGGGTGATTGCGGAGACGATCACAAATGGTAAAGAAAACATGACAAAACTTTACCAGAATGAGTCTATTAGCGATCAAATTGAATGATTCCGCTAATGAATTATTCTCTTTTCTGTATATAGTTTCGTCAATACACGAACGGACATATCAGGATTTTGTCATTCATGGCGTCGACAGGTAGACTATTGCCCTTTCCATTATATCGATCATAGCGAATCTCCCAGTGAGCAGTATTAAATTGATAGTCGGCCTGGCGAATCCGGGCGCTGAATACGCGCAGACGCGGCACAACGCCGGCGCCTGGTACGTCGATTTACTGGCCCAGCGCCATAACCAGCAGCTAAAAGAAGAGAGCAAATTCTTCGGCTACACCGCCCGACTGAACCTGGCCGGTAACGACGTGCGGCTGTTAGTGCCTACCACCTTTATGAACCTCAGCGGCAAAGCGGTATTGGCGATGGCCAATTTCTATCGCATCGAGCCGGACGAGATCCTGGTGGCGCATGACGAGCTGGATATTCCCCCCGGCGTTGCCAAGATCAAACTGGGCGGCGGCAACGGTGGCCACAACGGGCTGAAGGATATTCAGAACAAGTTTGGCAATAACCCGAATTTCTATCGCTTGCGTATCGGCATTGGCCATCCGGGCGATAAAAACAAAGTGGTGGGTTTCGTACTCGGCAAGCCGCCGGCCAGCGAGCAAAAAATGATTGATGAAGCGATCGATGAAGCCGCACGCTGTACGGAAGTGCTGCTGACTGACGGGTTGGAAAAAACCGTTCGTCGCCTGCACAGCTTCAAGGCGCAGGCCTGATAAACGTTGCAGCGGGCATCGCGCCCGCTGCTGTCGTGCTTAGGTACGTAGTTTGAAGGTTTCTTCGCCGACGTTAGCGTCATCGGTTTGGTAATCTTCTTCCGCCACGTAATATTGCGGATCGTCCAGTTCATGGCTGCAAAACGGGCCGGCCTGTTTCAACAGGCGTACACAGTCACCGCTCAGATGACGTAGCCGAATGGTTTTCCCCGCCGCCAGATAGCGCGCCGTCAGCTTATCAATCGCCTCCACGCCGCTGGAATCCATCACCCGGGTACCGGCAAAATCCAGCACCACATTTTGCGGATCGTTTTTGGGTTCGAACAGTTCGGCAAAGGCCGTGGCAGACCCGAAGAACAGCGGCCCGTCCAGCTGATACACCGCCACCTCTCCTTCCACCCGATGCTGACGCACGCGAATACGTGCCTGCTGCCAGGCAAATACCAGCGCCGAAATGATCACCCCGCTGATCACCGCCATCGCCAGATCGGTAAAGATGGTAATCAGGGTCACCAGCAGCATCACCAGCGCATCCGCCTTCGGCATCCGGCGCAGACGGCGCAGCGAGCTCCATTCAAAGGTGTTGTAACACACCACCAGCATCACCCCGGCCAGCGCCGCCACCGGCAGCAGGCCGATATAGCCCGACAGGCTGACCACAAACAAAATCAGCAGTATCGCGCCAACCACACCGGAAATGCGCCCACGCCCGCCTGAAGTGAAGTTGATGATCGACTGGCCAATCATTGCGCAACCGGCGAAACAACCAAACAGGCCACAAACCGCGTTGCCGGCCCCCTGAGCTATGCTCTCGCGGTTGCCGTTGCCTTTCTTGCCGCCCATTTCATCCAGCACCGTCATGGTAAGCAGCGATTCGATCAACCCTACCAGCGCAATCACCAATGCGTATGGCAGCACCACTTTCAGCATGTCCAGGGTAAAAGGCGCCATCGGCAGGCTAAAGTGCGGTAATGCACCGGAAATGTCCGCCAGATCGCCGACCCGCAGCGTTTGCAGGTTAAAGCCGATTGCCAGTGCAGATACGACGATTAGCGCTGCCAGCGACGCGGGGATAACACGCGTCAACCGTGGGAAGAACACCACCACCAGGATCGCCAGGGCCACCAGCCCATACATCAGCGGCCCCTGCCCGGCAATCATATGCAGTTGCGCCAGCATAATGACAATCGCCAACCCGTTCACGAAGCCGTGAACCGCGGGCAGCGGCACCAGTCGGATAAATTTGCCCAGGCGGAAAATACCGATCAGGATTTGGATAACGCCGGCAAAAATCGTCGCCCACAGCACGTACCCCATGCCGTACTGCGCCGCCAGGCTCATCAGCACCACCACGATTGAACCGGCCGCACCCGACACCATGCCCGGCTTGCCGCCAAACAGCGCGGTGACCAGCCCGATAATAAAAGCGGTGTGCAACCCGACGATCGGAGAAAGCCCGGCAACCAGCGAAAAGCCAACCGCTTCCGGGATCATGGAAACTGCCACCACAAAGCCCGCCAGCACCTCGTTCTTGACGGCCGACAGCCTGAAATTGTTCAGGTTAAACATGGATTATTCACTTCTGACAGATAAAACACATTCCCGCAGCACGGGAACCAAGGCCGCAGGGCGCGGCAAACCTCAGGAGGGGGATAGCTTAGGGTGGACTGGGCAAGAAGGACATCCGGCACGTTTCCTGTAGGTTAATCAGAAGTGTCAGTATGTGTAAATGTGATCTAAATCTCAATCAAAAACCGGCAATGCGTGACCATTTACCCATCACACACAGCCAGATCGAGAAAAACGGCCATTACGTGTATAATGGCGCCATTATTTCGTCCTTTATGCAGTGGGTTAAACCTAACCGGCTGATAGTTAAGATATTTAAGGTGATAACAACATGGGATTCAAATGCGGTATCGTCGGCCTGCCTAACGTAGGCAAATCCACCCTGTTCAACGCGTTGACCAAAGCGGGTATCGAAGCAGCCAACTTCCCGTTCTGCACCATTGAACCTAACACCGGTGTGGTGCCGATGCCCGATCCGCGTCTGGACCAGTTGGCCGAGATCGTCAAGCCACAGCGTATCCTGCCGACCACCATGGAATTTGTCGACATCGCCGGCCTGGTCAAGGGCGCGTCCAAAGGTGAAGGCCTGGGTAACCAGTTCCTGACCAACATCCGCGAAACCGAAGCGATTGGCCACGTGGTTCGCTGCTTCGAAAACGACAACATCATCCACGTTAACAACAAAGTTGACCCGGCTGACGACATCGACGTCATCAATACCGAACTGGCGCTGTCGGATCTCGACACCTGCGAACGCGCGATCCACCGCGTGCAGAAGAAAGCCAAAGGCGGCGACAAAGACGCGAAAGCGGAACTGGCAGCCCTGGAAAAATGCCTGCCACAGCTGGAAAACGCCGGCATGCTGCGCGCACTGGATCTGTCCGAAGAAGACAAGGCGGCCATCCGCTACCTGAGCTTCCTGACGCTGAAGCCAACCATGTACATCGCCAACGTCAACGAAGACGGTTTCGAGAACAACCCGTACCTGGACAAAGTGCGTGAAATCGCTGCGGGCGAGGGTTCGGTTGTGGTTGCCGTGTGCGCCGCGGTAGAATCCGACATTGCTGAACTGGATGACGCAGACCGCGAAGAATTCATGGCCGAACTGGGCCTGGAAGAGCCGGGCCTGAACCGCGTGATCCGCGCCGGTTACGAGCTGCTGAACCTGCAAACCTACTTCACCGCCGGTGTGAAAGAAGTCCGCGCCTGGACCATCCCGGTTGGTGCTACCGCCCCGCAGGCCGCCGGCAAGATCCACACCGACTTCGAAAAAGGCTTTATCCGCGCTCAGACCATCGCTTTTGAAGACTTCATCACCTACAAGGGTGAACAAGGTGCCAAAGAAGCCGGCAAGATGCGTTCAGAAGGTAAAGACTACATCGTTAAAGACGGCGACGTGATGAACTTCTTGTTTAACGTCTAACTACCCTCAGGCAGTTCGCGGTGTAGCCATAGATTAAATCCACGCCCCGGCGTGGATTTTTATTTATAGTTATAATAAGGCAAGCATTTTAAGTAATTCTACACGATTGCGAATTCCAAATTTCTTGCTTGCATTACTGAGATGTGAGTACACGGTTTTAGGATTCAAATTCAAACGTCGTGCAGTATTTTCAATACCTTCAGCTCTGGCTGTTTCACAAAGTACGAGTGCCTCCCCCCTAGTGATAGCTGTGACTTTACTCTTCATCCATTGATAACTCACGTCATCCGGAACTTCATGACGAATTAACGCCATACAGACTCGCTTCACCACACTCAAATCATCATGTTTATCTAATATGATATCTGGTGTCGCTCTGGCTATCAAAGATAATACTATTGGTGAAACCTTATCGATAAAGAATAATATTTTCACATCCGAATTCATCTTACGCGCATGATTAATAAAGGTTAAGTAATCATCGAAAAGATAAATTTTATTAGGAAAATCCATTATTACCACATTAGGTATATTTTTTATAACTTGTAATAAATTAATGGAAGGGAAAGAAAAGCAAAAAACCTCGTCTCCCAATAGCGCCCTCATTCCTTGCAGGCACAGTGGTGAACGATCAATATAAATGACACTCACGAGCATTCCCCTCTTTGTTATTGAAATCACTCTTTCATATATAACACGCGTTGTCACCGCTCTTTTTTGGGGTAATTTCATAAGGAAACAAACCAATTAAAAACATACTTGCAACATAAATGCAAAGAACCAAGTTAATATCCCTTTCCGTTATTAAACCTCAAAAAAGGCACATGTGTTTCAAAATATTTCAAACAGAAAAACCAGCACCCCAACAAAACTGCAACGTAATGATATAGATCTATTTTCTTTTTTGTATGACATTACATGAAATGAAAGCAAATGTTACAAGTCGCTCAGCCAACTTTCCACCCAAAATAAAATACCTATAGAGATAATTCTTAGTTTGTTAGGATTAAAATTCATGTATGCATGACCGTTTTAAAAAACAATTACGCAACATGATTATCAAACACACTCACGCCAGTAAATCACTACTGTCAGGATTGCTTTCTCATAAAGTATGATTAAAGGGTATTTCACATGAATGTTAAATTAGTCACACTCACGCTCTTCGCTTTCACTGGCACATCTATAGCCGCATCCACCAATACTGTACAATTTAAAGGTGAAGTCAGCACTCAAACGTGTTCCGTCAATATCAACGGTAACGAGTCCAATCCGGTAGTATTACTCCCTACCGTCCCTGTAAGTAAACTTAATGCTAAAGGGTTAACAGCAGGAGATACTACTTTTACGGTAAACGTCACTGGATGCACTGCAGCAAGCAGTGACACTGCAATAAAAACCGTTTTGGCCGGCAATAACCCAACCAGCAATGGTAACCTGGGAAATGCCGGTGATGCGGCCAAGGTATCAATTCAATTATTGGACAGTGACGCCTTGACTCCACTCTCATTCGCAACGGGTTCCACTGTCGCCACCAAAGCAATGGCATTAGCCCAGGGGGCAACATCAACCTCACAAAGCTTGGTTGCCCGTTATTATGCAGAAGATACCGGCGCATCAGCAGGCTCGGTAATTTCTACGGCACAATTTGCCATTAGTTACAAATAAATCGCGATCACGCAAAATATTTTACTGGCACTGTCCAAACCTGGACAGTGTCGAATGATTTGCCACATTTACTGGTTTATTTTCATGGCGCACATAATACGCACGGCTTATTCCTTGGCGTTACTCTTTTCTTACCTAACATTTTTCACCATTAATACAGCCTCGGCCAGTGTCACTCTACTCGGCAACAGAGTTATTTATTCTGCAGAGGCCCGAGAAAAAACGCTGCAATTCACTAATGACGATGATGTACCGGCGTTGATACAAATTTGGCTAGATACCAATAATCCAAAGTCTACGCCAGAAAATGCAGATGCTCCTTTCATTGTCTCACCGCAAATCTTCCGTATGAATCCACATAGCGGACAGATGGTTCGCCTTATGTATGTCGGAAAAACACTGCCTACTGATCGTGAATCTTTGTTCTACCTTAACTTTTTGCAGGTGCCGGCAGTCAAGCAAACTGACAGCGATAAAAATAAGTTGATGTTGCTGCTTACCAATCGACTGAAAGTATTTTATCGACCGGAAGGATTGGATGGTGATGCCAATCACGTCATCGAACAGTTGCACATCCAATACGCGGGTAAGTCATTGAAAATAAGCAACCCTACGCCCTACTACGCCAATGTTAGCCATGCCGTGATCATTAACGGTAAGAAGCATACCAGCATCGAACAAGCAGACATGCTCCCACCCTACTCACAAGTCAGCTGGTCGCTAAACGAAGAATTAGCCGCTGGCGCTTTGAAGGCAACATTAAGCGTAATCAATGATTATGGAGTTGAAATACCGCGAACGCTGAGTATTACACGCTGAATACCGATAGGGAGATCACCATGTTCGAGCTTAAAAAATCACAATGGCAGCCTCTACTCTATCTGGTACTGCCTCTAAGCTATGTTGCCCCGGCTATGGCGGTTTCCGAAAACTACACCTTCGACGCCTCACTGTTACGCGGCAGTATTCTTAGCAATACTGCACTAAATCAGTTTAATCAGCAGGACAAAATTACGCCCGGCAGTTATCAGCTTGACCTGTTTATTAACGGCACCTTTCTTGAGCGTGATCAGGTCATATTTATTAGGAATAACGAAAAACAGGTGTTGCCCTGTTTTAAGCTCGAACAGCTTGCGCGTTTTGGGTTAAAAAAAACGCCTGTCATGGCGGAGAAAACTTGCCTGCAACCTGAATATGACATCAAAGACATCACAACGAATACCGATATCTCCCAGTTGCGCATGGATCTCAGTATTCCACAGGCAATGTTAACAGGAAGGGCAGCCGGCACTGTCAATGCATCCAGCTTGAACAGTGGTGAGTCGATGGCCTTTATCAACTATAACTTGAACCAATACCACGTCAGCTATCGTAAAAATCAGGCCAAAGATCTCGACTCAACCTATGCCAACCTCAACGGCGGTTTTAACGTCGGACTTTGGCGCTATCGCCAGCAGTCCAGCTATCGTTACGACGCTGAATTCGGCAGTCATTTGGACACCAGCCGTCGATATGTACAACGAGCCATTTTCCCCTGGCGCAGTGAATTATTGCTGGGCGAGGGATTCACCGACGGGCATTTCTTTTCCGGACTTGGATTTCGTGGCATTCAACTAAGCTCAGATGATCGTATGTTGCCTGACTCTTTACGGGGTTATGCTCCCGTAGTGCGGGGAGTTGCTAAAAGCAATGCTCGTGTAACCGTGCAGCAAGGTAAAAGCACGCTATACGAAACGACAGTGGCGCCCGGACCTTTCGCTATTAACGATCTTTACGCGACCAACTACGCCGGCGATCTAACCGTTATAGTGACCGAAGCCGATGGCAGCGTCAGTACCTTCACCGTACCTTTTGCCGCAGTGCCGGAATCTATACGTCCGGGTTTATCGCGATATTCTGCCACCCTCGGTCGCTCTCGCTATATCGGTGACAACGACGTATTCAGCGAATTGACCTGGCAACAGGGCCTGACAAACGCCCTCACCTTCAATGCGGGTAATCAGTTGGCTGATGGTTACCAGGCATTTATGCTCGGTGGCGTTTACAGCAATTGGTTGGGAGCATTCGGCATGGATACAACGTATTCACATGCCAGCCTGCCTGGGGGAAACACTTCTGGTTGGATGCTACATCTTTCCTATAGCAAAACGTTCAGCCCGACAGATACCACCTTATCCATAGCCGGTTACCGTTACTCTACCGAGGGATTTCGCGATCTTAGTGATGTCCTGGGGGTTCGCCATGCCGCCAATAATGATCAAATCTGGCAATCAGATTCATATCGCCAACGCTCACGGTTCGAGGTTGCGATCAATCAAGGTATGGATATGCTGGGTAACCTGACCATGTCAGGTTCCACACAGGATTATCGCGACCAACGCGGCAGGGACAACCAGTTGCAGCTGGGCTGGGGGAAAACTTTTGGCAATGGGGTAGCGCTCAACCTGTCTGTGACCAGAACACGTAGTCTGGGCAACAGCTACAGCAGCGAAAATTACCTAGGTGACAGACAATCTGACAGCGTATACCGTAGCCCGCTCACCAACGCCACACAAACTGTCACAGCCTTGTCAGTCAGTTTTCCGCTCGGGCGTACATCCTCTGCACCAAGCGTATCCCTTCTTGCTAATCACAGCCAAGGCCAAGGCGGTAGCTACCAGTCAGCGCTTTCCGGCAGCATTGGCGAAGACCAACCTATCAGCTACGGTTTGAATTTCACCACTGACGATAACCACAATCAAAGTATATGGGGCGGTAACCTGCAGACCCGCTTGCCTTACGCCAACATGACAGGGTCCATTTCTACTTCACGCCAATACTGGCAAGGTTCCGCATCCCTGCAAGGTGCAGTCGTAGCACATCGTGGCGGCATCACACTGGGGCCCTACGTTGGCGATACCTTTGCACTGATTGACGCCCCGGGGGCCAGCGGAGCACAAGTTATGGATGGGCAAGGTGCGCGTGTTGACAGTTTTGGCTATGCATTAGCACCGGCTTTAGTTCCATACCATTACAACACCATTGCCTTAAATCCTCAGGGAATGAATAACAAGGCTGAACTGGAAGAAGGTCAACAACGCGTCGCGCCTTACGCTGGTTCATCCGTCAGGCTCCATTTCAAAACATTACGCGGGCAGGCTCTATTGATCACTGCGCAGCGACCTGGCAATAGCGCAATACCCATGGGGACAAGCGTCGTAGATTCATCTGGCGAAAATAGAGGAATGGTCGGTCAGGCCAATCAGATTTACCTACGCAGCGATAAGCGTGAAGACGAACTGCTTTTAAGTTGGGGTAAATCGGCAAACCAACAGTGTCGGTTGCGTTATCGCTTATCTTCCATCGATGAAAGTCCCATTCAGCGGCTTAATGCTTCATGTGATTAAAGTCGTCGATTTATCAGGAGTATCTATGAAATTAACCCCATATTTATGGGCGGGTTCGGCATTACTTACAGTATCCGTACTCAGTGTGCCCGCACAAGCGCAATGCACCCGCGTCGCCCCTGCGATTGATTCAGGCTGTGATGCCTGCGGCGTAGGTACTGCATTAGGTCGGGTCAATTTGACCAGTACATATTTGCAACCCGTCGGTACACCACTTGGAAACAGCGTATTCAACCTTACTTCCGGTACACGTTATCCCGACCCGAATAAAGTTTTGTATGAGTGTGATATCAGTGACATCGGCCAAATCTACGAAGTTTTCGCCACAAATGGAGACGATCGCGTTGGTGGTTATTTCGATCTTGGAGCTCAGGATGGCAACCCTAATTACTATGCCACCTATTTTCCCTACGTCGGCATTCGGTTGACACATTTGGATTCAGGCAAAGCGTTCACACGTTACTGGCAGTCCTCCCCCATTACGCGTTACGCGACTGCTGGCAACAAAGTTCAAATAAGGGTAAAAGACTTCAGTGCTGTCCGTGCCGATCTTATCCGGATAAGTACACTCCCTGGAATGGGTGCAAGTAACTACTGCGGTTATAATGCAGCTAACTTGTTAGCCGGTATGGCTTCGACAACCGGCAATTCAAACTACACCTGCACGCAGCCAAATGGCTATGTCACATTTCAAGGACCGGGTATTCCCTCAGACCCAATAGGCAGCGATTCCGCAACTAACTTTGCCACCTGGGGCACTGGCCGCTGGAATGCAATTGGCATGGGCACTACACCGATATCATCCCTTTCTTATACTGCCACCTGCGTCGCGCGTAATGTGACGCCTCTGGTGATCCTGCCAACAATCTCTGTCAGTGAATTAACCGCAGGGCAAACCTCTCAGGCGCAGTTCACCATCAATATCGAATGCGATAACGCCGCCGTTTCCGGTATTAACACCAACAACACAGCGCTCGGTTTGCAAGTCCCTTATGACAGTTACGCATTGGCTCAACAACTAGGGTTAGTTAATGCCAATGGTGGAGTAAGCCACCTGCTTTCCAGCGGTTACGGCAGTGACAGTAGTGTGGCTACGGGCGTGGGCATTGCACTTTCTAATGCCAATAATGGAACACCGATGAACTTTGTAGGCTGGGCTCGTTGCAGTTCCGGTCAGTGTCCACAAGGTAACGCTGCTGGCTGGTATCCAGTACTCAATGGCACTAGTGGCGGCGGCAGCACTGCCGCAGGATTCACCCACTACACTACTCAACTGTCAGCAACGCTCGAACGCCTGCCAGGACAGACGGTCACCGCTGGTAAAGTGGATACCAAAGCCTATGTTTGGGTTAAGGTGCAATAATGATAAATCGAATTATACAAAATAGTTATATCTTGTTGCTCGTTTTGAATCTGTTACCCCCTATCGCGCAGGCGGGAATTATCGCCTCCGCGACGCGTGTCATTTTCTACGAAGGGGATAACGAACAAACGCTGATGCTGGCTAATACAAACCGCTATCCTATTGTCGTGCAAACTTGGGTTGATCACGGTGACGTAAATACAGCGCCTGAATTATCCCATGCACCTTTTGTTGCACTCCCAAGTGTATTTGGCATGCAACCTGGTGCATTGAAAGGTTTGAAAATTATTCTTGCCGACGCAGGCTTTCCTACCGATAAAGAGTCTGTTTACTGGCTTAATTTATATGAAATCCCCCCCAGTCAACCCGCAGTTCCACCACAGCAGTCACGCGTGACACTTGCGATGAATACGCAAATGAAAATCTTCTATCGCCCAAAGAAATTGGCGGGGAAAGCGGAACTTGCATCTGATAGCGC
This sequence comes from Serratia liquefaciens, assembly GCA_012719855.1. Lineage (GTDB taxonomy): Bacteria > Pseudomonadota > Gammaproteobacteria > Enterobacterales > Enterobacteriaceae > Serratia > Serratia liquefaciens_A. Next base: position 82,531 of record JAAXZN010000013.1, read on the forward strand.
CTCTTTTAAATTGGAGAAATCAGGTAAAGGTTATCGTTTGGTCTGTAAAAATGACTCCGCATTCTACCTTTCTTTTGCTTATCTTTCAGTCCAGTTAGGGAAAAGACATTATTCAGTACAGCTAGAAAACGACATGATGACCGCTCCATACAGCACTAAAAGCTATTACATTGATTACATCAATGACTCGGACTTATCTCAGATCGCAACAGTCAACGTGGCAATTATTAATGATCAGGGAAAACAGATAGCCAAACAGTACCCAGCACTCAGATAATAATAAAAAATCACAATCATTTAGTACAGGACATAGGGAAAATGAGTCTAAATAAGTTTCAGATACAATTTCACCTGGAGAAACAGGCAAAATCAATACGAAGCTCTAATTTATTTCACTCCGCAATTGTAAAACATAGCGTGATGTTGAAAGACACTTATAGAAAACACCCTTTATTTTATAAAATAATCTTCAGAAACAGTCGATTCATTATTTGTTCGACGATACTATCCATATATTACAACCGACCAAATGCTGGATTGAAAGATGTCAAACTATTCTTCAAAGGTAAGAATATCATCAGTGAAAATTCTCTGGATTCTTTCCTGTTTTTTCTACGGGTGGGCCGTAGGCTGGAGGTCATGCATCCTGAGCAAGATAAACGACAATTGCTCTATAAACCTACGCCAAGCGCACTGCGTGAAACACATGCACTCATCGCCTCCATGGCCTTGCCCTATCAAGTGATCGCCCCTTCTATACCCGTCGCAGCATTACTTGAAACATCTGATTTCATACCAGCGTTTTTTGAAGCCTATGGCCAACTGATGCTTAAAGAAATTTACCTGATTGATTTGGTACCACAAGCCGATTTATTCATCAGCAAAGATGCCGGGCACATGGTTTTGATGATGCTTTTTATAGAAAGCATCGAACAAGACTCACCATTATTGCTCATTTCTTCAGCAAGAATTGCCAAGTTTTGTTCAGTGTCACGCGCGCACATTAACCGTATTCTCCTTTCAGCAGAGAAGTCGGGATTATTAATGACAACCAATAACGTAGTGATTGAGCTCAACAGTTCTTTCTTTATCATGGCAGAACGCTATTTCAGCTTATACTTCGCAATGGTGGGATTTGGCCTTGATTTCGTATGGAAAAACCATAGCTCTTCTGAAGAGAATAATAGCACTCCATTATAATTTAGATTGATATTTCATCGTGACGGAGCTGCCTTAGGTACTAATATTACGACTCCGCAACACCCTATCCACCAGCCCCCATTCCACCGCTTGCTCGGCGCTCATAAAGCGATCGCGATCGAGCGCACGCTCAACCTCTTCGTAGCTACGACCACAGTGTTCGGCGTACAGGCGGATCACGGTGTGCTTGGTGCGTTTCATCTCTTCGGCGTGGATAAGGATATCTGAGGCTTGCCCCTGAAAACCGCCCAGTGGCTGGTGCACATGCAGGCTGGCATTGGGCAGAGCCATGCGGTGGCCGGCTTCTCCCGCCATCAGCAGAAATGACCCCATCGAGCGAGCGGTGCCCATACACAATGTATGCACCGGCGCGTTGATGTACTGCATGGTGTCGTAGATGGCGAAGCCACTGGTAATCACCCCGCCCGGTGAATTGATATATAAATTTATCGGTTTCTCCGGGTTCTCAGCTTCGAGAAACAGCAGTTGAGCACAGAGCATTTCTGCCACCTGATCGTTGACCTCCCCATTGAGGAAAACGATGCGGTCACGCAGCAGCCGCGAATAAATGTCGAACGAGCGTTCTCCCTGGCTGGTCTGTTCTACCACCATCGGGACGAGCAGCATCGATTCCCGCATCGGTGAACTCCTGTTTTCAGATTGGAATGATGAGTTGAGCGTCAGGCAGCGCGCATCAGGTGCAATCCACCGTCGTTCGCGGCCGTCAACCTGGCGTCGTCGAGTCGGTGAATGACGCGTAACAGGCTTCCGCCGTCGGCGGCGGGCAGAATTTGCAAAGTCACGGTACTTTCGAGGTACGGCGGCCGATCATCACGCATCCGGTAGCTGATTGCTTCGCCCGGCGTTATCGCTACCGGTTCGATATCGGCCAGTTCAGCATTCGGTAACCATTGTTCGCGCAATGCCGGGATCCCCATAGCCCGCCAGACTTTCTCTGGCGACGCATCGAGTTGATACTCCAGCACCAGCGGCGGCAGCTGGGCGTCGGTCGGGTTCATTGATCCATGTCCTTTAGCAAAATGTTCAGCCTGTCGATGCGTGCTGGCCAGAAGGCACGGTACTTGTCCAGCCATTGCGCGATGAGCGCCAACCCTTGCGGGTCAATCTGATAATTGACGAAACGGCCCTGCCGCGCCTCGCACACCAGCCCCGCCTGCCGCAACACGGCCAGGTGTTGAGACATCGCCGACTGGCTGATCGACATGCCTTCACGCAGAGCGCTGGCATTCATGCCGCCAGCGGCCAGTTTTTCGAAGATGCTGCGCCGGGTGGGATCCGCAAGCGCTTTGAAGAGGTCATTTTCATTCATGACTATACATTAGTAGTCACTTATCTAATGCGCAAGTTTAGCGCGGAAATAATCGCAGCTACGCCAAAGAAAGGGCGTGATCATAGCGTCACGCTCAAAGCGCCAAGACCGATAAACAACCCGGCGATGGTGGCGCTCATCAGATTAGACAAGGTGGCGGCCAGCAGCGCGCGCAGGCCCAGGCTGGCAATATCCGAAGCGCGTTCCGGTGCTACCGCGCTGAACGCCCCCACTACCACGGCGATCGAGCCGAAGTTGGCAAACCCGCACAGTGCGAAAGAGATGACGGCGATGGTTTTAGGATCGAGCACCGCGACGCTGTCTTTGAGATAGGCTGAAAAATTCACGTAAGCGACGAATTCGTTGATCGCCAGCTTCTGGCCAATCAGCCCGCCGACCACCCCAGCGTTATCCCAGCTAACCCCCATGATATAGGCCAAAGGCGAGAACAAATAACCGAACAGCCTTTCCAGGCTGAGCTGTTGCCAGCCCAACAGGCCGCCGAGCCCGCCGATCAGGCCATTGATCAGCGCAATTAACGCCACAAAGGCCATTACCACAGTAGCGACGCCCACGGCAATTTTCAGCCCGAGCATCGCGCCGCTGGCCGCGGCTTCGATAATGCTCGCCGGGCGTTTTTCACTGAATGCCATCTGGCTGAACTCGACCTGCGACACCTCGGTTGCCGGGCTGAGCATACGTGCGAACAGAATGCCGCCGGGGATCGGTACGCCAAGGCCAGCATACCCCACCAACATCGATCCGGCGATCGACGCCATTCCGCTGCAAATCACGGTAAAGAGCTCATTTCGGCTCATCTTGTTGATAAAAGGCTTAAGCACCGCGGGCAGTTCGTTTTGGCCTAAAAAGATGGTGGTCACCGCGGCAAAAGCCTCAACCTTGCTGATCCTCAGCATCTTTTGGAATACATAACCCAGCAGGTTAATCATCCACCCCATCACCCCAAGGTAATAGAGAATCGAAATCAGTGCAGTAATAAAAATAATGGCCGGCAGAACATGAAAAGCAAAAATAAAGCCTGCGCCGTCAAACAAGACATTCATTTTCGGGCCGACCAATCCGCCAAAAATAAATGAGCTACCGGCATCGCTGTACGAAATCACCTTATTGACCCCGCCTGCAATGGCATTAACGACCCATTTACCGGCGGGCACATACAACATTACTGCACCAAGCAGCACCTGCAGTATTAATGCGCTGCACACGGTTCTCAGACTGATTCTTTTGCGGTTGTTGGAAAAAATAAAAGCAATAAGGAGAAGAATACAGATACCTGACAGGCTGCGTAGTAAGTCCATAAATCCATCCCTTAATTCCCGTGGTATTTCAGCCGTAGCTGAAAATTCATTGGGTATGTAAATGTACCTGTCCTGAAAGGTGAAAAGGGCAAAGCACTCCCCTCCACCTTTCAGGCTGGCGTTTTTATTTAATGTTGTTTATAGGGTAAAACTTAAGGAATAACGCGTCGTCTCAGGCGGCGGCCTCCTGATAACAGCAGGCAATTTGCGCAGCCAGCCTGGCGTTGTTGAACACCAGTTGAATATTGGCGGTCAGGCTGTCACCCCCGGTCAATTCAGCCACTCTGGCCAGCAAAAATGGCGTGCTATCCTTGCCCTGAACCCCCTGTTCCACCGATTCCCGCACTGCCCGCTCGATGGCGGCATTAATTTTTTCCTCCGGCACCGCATACTGCGCCGGGATTGGGTTGGCAATCACCATGCCGCCATCCAGGCCGGTCTGCCATTTGGTGGCCATGGCGCGGGCAATCTCCTCCGGGGCATCCAGCTGAATGCTGACCCTGAAGGGGCTGGTACGGCAAAAGAAGGCCGGCAGCGTTTGGGTCTGGTAGCCGATCAGCGGTACGCCGTGGGTTTCGAGGTATTCGGTGGTCAGCCCCAAATCCAAAATAGACTTGGCACCGGCGCAGATCACCGCGACATTGGTTCGCGCCAGCTCCTGCAGGTCCGCCGAGATATCAAACGTGTGTTCTGCGCCGCGGTGCACGCCGCCGATGCCACCTGTGGCAAAGACGTGAATGCCCGCCATCTCGGCAATAATCATGGTTGAGGCCACGGTGGTCGCCCCGTGTTTACCGGCTGCGACGATGAACGGCAGATCGCGGCGGCTCACTTTCGCCACCTTATGGCCCTCTTTGCCCAACAGCTCTATTTCCTCACGACTCAATCCCGCTTTCATGCGACCGTTGATGATGGCGATGGTCGCAGGCACCGCGCCGTGATCGCGGATTTTTTGTTCAACTTCCAGCGCCGTCTGCGCGTTCTGCGGGTACGGCATGCCGTGAGAAATGATGGTGGATTCCAGAGCCACAACCGGGCGTTTGTGGGCCAAAGCCTCGGCAACTTCCGGTGAAATGTCCAGGTAGTCATGGGAAATGATATTATTTTTCATGCTTGTAGCTCCAACAGTTTTTGTACGCTGCCATTCGACAGGTTCGGGTTATTGGTAAATTCGGATGCCAGCGTCAATGCCGAGCAACCCTGCGCAAAACGAATGCTGTCCGCCAGCGTCATATCTTCCAGCCAGCAATGTGCCAGGCCCGCCATCATGGCGTCGCCGGCCCCGGTCACATTGACGATGTCGACGATCAGCGGCTGCGACCAGCCGTTTTGCCCATCAATTTCGCTGTAATAAACACCGGCCGCCCCCATGCTGAGAGCCAGGCGTTGCACCCCTTGCTGATGGAACCACTTGGCTACCGTCGGCGCATCCTGCGGCCCTTGGATCGCCATACCGCTGAGGATTTCGGCTTCAAGGCGATTGGGTTTGAGCGTATGGATGTGCGAGAGCCAACGGCGGATTTTGGGCGCTTTAAATGCCGATACGGTGTCAACAAACACCGGCACGCTGCCGGAGTGCCCGAATAACCAGGCCAGTGCGTCCTCGGTCAGGTTGCAGTCAACCACCAGCACGCCCGCATGCAGGATCAACTCTTTAGACGTGGCCAATAACGCCGGCGTGAGTTTCTCGAGGATACGCATGTCGTTAATCGCCACCAGCATTTCGCCGCTGTTATCGAGTAAGGAGACATAGGTCGAGGTATTTTCACCGTGCAATTTATGGAAGCTGTCGACATGGACCCCCGCCAGCTTTGCCTGTTCGAATAAGGTTTCGCCATAAAAATCGTCACCGACGACGGAAATAAGGTGACATTCCCGGCCTAATAGGGCGATATTCTGCGCAATATTTCTGCCCACCCCGCCGGGCGTACATTTTATTTTCCCCGGATTGGAATCCTCATACACTAATTTGGAGGAAGAATAACCGCAGACATCCATATTGGTGGAACCTACGGTTACCACATAGCTGTGCTCCGACAATATATAACCCTTACCCTTTATATATCCTTTATTCATTAAATTCATAATGTGTCCGGCGACACCAGAGCGGCTAATACCTAAAACATCGGCAATTTCCTGCTGTGGGATCAAAGGATCACGTCTCAGAAGCTGCAATATCTGTTTTTCTCTGCTGGTCATATTGGACACTTGTTTGTTTTTAAACATACGTTTGTTTTATATCGGGCATGAAAAACAGTAAAGTGAGATTAAAGGCTTTAGCGAGGATTTGGGAAGAAGATCGTAAGATGAATGAACCGAATTTCAGCGTTAATTCTGTGATGTCCATCAAATAATAAAGTCGGTTTTATCCTTAAAAAAGAGTCAAAAATAATCATTAGCTGTGACACAGCATTTTATTCTTATAATAATCTCAACAAAACAAACGGATAGAGTTTTCCGCGACACTACCTAACATTTGTTGGGTTAACCCAACTTTACCCTTTTCTGATGGAGTTTGGCCAAGCAGTGTTATCACCGAAAAGAGACGGCTTTCACATTTGTATTGAAAGGAAGCCGCGTTCTGGAAACTCAATGCCCCTCAGCGAATGCCGAGGGGGCGTGGATGAATCACTAATGCGTTTACAAAGGGGTACAGCCCAGATCGCCATTTGGGGTCTTTTTACCCTCCTGCGATTCGAGCGCAATCCTCGCTAATGGCGTGTCCTCATCATAGCGGGCTTGCGCGTCCAGACTCTTCGAATAGCGGTTGTATTTCCACCAGGCATAGCCGAGGAACACCACCAGCCCCCCTACGTTATAAAACACAATGGTCATGATACTTGCGCCGGTCGGGAAGGTTGATGCGATAAAGCCTACGGTGAAAATGACAATCAGCGTGCTGACAATCGCAATCCCCTGCAGCCGGGAGCCCATTTTAAAATCACGCTCCACGCGATCGTACTTCAAACGCAGATTCAGATAGGCCAGCATGATGAACAGCGGCGGCAACATCGAGGCGGCTGCGGTCATGTTAATCAGCGTATTCATTAACTCCTGCACGCTGTCGGAACCCAACGTCGGGATCAGCATCAGCGGGATCACGATAAAGAACTGCAGCCAGGCGGCACGGGTTGGCACGCCATGCTGATTCAACCGAATGGTCTTCTCGCCAAAGATGCCTTTAGGGATCTCTGTGAAGAAGATTTTGACCGGTGCGGCGGTCCACATCAGCAAAGAGCCAAACATCGCGGTAAAGGAAACCAGCCCCACGAAACGGTTCATCAGCACCGCCGGCAGGCCAAAGTGCGCCGACAGGCCTTCGAACACCTGCACCGTGCCACCGGTAAAGTGCAAATCGGCACGGCTAACGAACACGTTAAGCAGCAAGGACGCTACCGAATACAGCACGCCAATCACCAGCCCCGAGATGACTATCACCTTAACAAAGGAGCGGCTGCCGCCCTTGACGTCGTTGACGTACACCGCAACCGACTCTGCCCCGCCCGCGGCCTGAAAAATCCAGGCGGTGATGCCGAGGAAGGCCCAGTTAAAGCTTGGGGTCATGGCTTCTACGGTGATCGGGTTAGCCGGTTCTATACCGCCAATCACCGCCGCGCCGGCCAGAATGATGTAGGAAAACGTCAGTAACAGCATCAACGATGAGGTCACCGAAGTCATCGGGCCCAGCAGTTTGGCTCCGCTGTTTGAGATATAGGTCGAAAATGCGAACAGGAAAATGCTGATGATCGCGGTAGTTAATGGCGTAAAGACGTAGTCATACCCCAAAAACGCGTAGGATGCGTAGGCGATGACCCTCGGCAACAGCGCGGTGAAGAAGAATAAATTCACGAACCAGTAGGTATAGGCGGTCATAAATGCCCAGCGCCCGCCTAAAGCGCTTTTTACCCAAGCGTATACCCCCGCCTCAGAGTTTTTATTCAACGAGACGAACTCGGCAATGATCAGGCAGAAAGGAATAAAATAGATAATAGTCGCCACCAGGAATACCGGGGCGGATGCGATGCCAAGCTGGATATTATTATTTATCACATTATTGAAGCTGAACACTGCCGCGAACGTCATCGCCAGCAGGCCAAACTTGCCGATAGTATTTCTATTCGACACAGCCATAGACACTCTCCGAAATTTGTAGGGTACTTATATTTGGAATAAGAGATTGCCGCTATTTATTCACAAAATAGCTGTCTTCGACGGTCACTTTTAAAATGACTTTTTTTACCTGGTGACTCTCTTTAAATCGGTGCGCCTGATGGTTCTCAAAAATAACCACGTTGCCCTCGCCTACGCGGTGTATTTCCCCCTGCCCGTTGAAAAATTCTCGGTCGGTTTCATCCTGATAGGCCACTACCGAAGTCAGTTCGCTTTTATCGGCAACCTCAATGATCTCCTGACCGGCCAGGTAATAGTGCAGATCAAAATAGCGGCGATTCCCCTCCAACTCACTACGCTGTTGCCCAGGGCCGGACGTCAGTCGATAGACCAGCGAGTCGCCGACCGAATGAAAGACATTCGGCTCGATATTATTAATATTATTGATGGCCTCCATGCAGCGTAGCCATTTTTTCCCTGAGCGGTAAATGCGCTGAAACTCCGCTAATGATTCGACAATAATCATGAGTTCGCCTTTTCTGACTGAGCGTTATTATTGGCCGGCGCGTAATTAAATTCGGCCAGCTTCTCTGCCTGGGTTTCCTGCCGATTGAAAGGCACCAGCGTAAAGCCGTAGCTGAACGGCGACAGATAAACCCGATACGAATCCAACACCTCCGATCCCCAGGAGTTGGAACCAAGGCCCAGAATTTGATCGTCAAGGTTTAACGTCAGGTAATCGCTTTCTTGCAGCTCGTTAATGTGCTGAGCCTGATGCAGCATGTCGGCGCTATAAGGCCACAGGCTGAAATTGATCGGGCGTCGCGGCTGAATAAAGATCCCTTTGCCTTCGCCATCCTGCAGGCTCAGCCAACGGACCTCCTGGCGGTTGCCGTTATCCTGAGGGAACGGGTAGTGTTCAAACAGCTCGCCCACCCGCTGCTGATAATGGCCGATCAGGTTGGCCTGGCAGCTGTCCTGATAGTTTTCACCCGGCCCACGGCCATAGTATTCCACCTGTTCAAAGCGGCGGCTGAGGCCGAAATCCAGCCCAATCTTCGGAATGACCTGTTGGAAGTCGCCGTAAGGCGCGCCCGACAGATCCAGGCTGACATGCCCCAGCGGCGATATCTGCCAGCGGTAACGGCAGCGCATGCCGAAATCGAACACCGGCGGTGCAATCAGGGTACAAACCTCAATCACCAGATCGTCGCCCTGCCGTTCCCAGTGCAGACTGCGGAAGTGATGCTGCATAATCTGCAGGTGGTGCGGATGCCAAATCCCTTCGTACTCTTGCTTATGGTTATCGATCACCGGTTTGAAGAAGGAAAGATGTGGTGCGCGCCCCACCACCTCGTCCCCCGCCACCAGCCAAGAGAGCAGCTCACCGCTCAGACGCGAGAAAGACAGACTGAAATTGTCGCCGCTGACCACCAACCGGTGGTTTTCGTCATGGC
>JAAXZN010000014.1 GCA_012719855.1 Serratia liquefaciens
GCAACGCTTGGGCCCATGCTAGACTACTTGCAACAGCATAATGGCCATCAACCCGGCGACCCGGCCAAGGCCGCGCAGGTTATCTTGCAGCTCGCAGAGCTGGATGAACCCCCGCTGCGCCTGTTGCTCGGCAGTGATGCGGTGTTTATCGCCGGACAGGTGCAAGCCGAACGTGAAGCGGCAGATGCCAAATTCCGCTACCTCAGCCTGAGCACCGACCGGGACGATAGCCAACCGGATCACGAAACCATGGCGGCGTTGGTGGCCGGCAAATCATAAGGAACACCATGAGCAGCGATCAAATCCCGGTCTCCAGCGCATTAGCCATCCGTCTCAACGCGCTGGGAGTGGATGTTGAAAAGCTTGGTCAACTGGCCGGCCTCCCCAGCGGGCTGCTCAGCCACGGGCGCGAAAAGGTCAAGCTTTCCACCAGGCAGTTCTTTGATATCTGGCAGGCGCTGCCGCGCCTGACCGACGATACGGCCTTTGGTCTTCGCCTCGGCAGCGACGTTGCGCCGGAACATTACGATATCGCTTCGGTCGCGGCGCTGCATTCGGCGACGCTGGGGGAGGCCTTACAAAAAGTCGCCCGCTACAAGCGGCTGGTGTGTCCCGAAGAACTGACGCTGACGGAGGACGGTGAGGCCGTGCGGTTGCACACCCGCTGGACCATGGCCGAAGGTCATGCCCCTGAGCTGTTGGTGGACGCCATGTTTGCGTCCATCACCACCCTGTGCCGTCGTGGCACCGGCATGGCAATTCAACCGAGGGCGATTGAACTGACGCGGCACCACGATCCTGCCTCACCGTTGCTGCGCCATTTTAGCTGTCCGATCCGCTTCGATGCCCCGTTGGACGTGCTGGTGTTTGACCGTGCGCTGATGCAGCAGCCCTTTATCACCTATAACCAGGACATGCTGGCCGTGCTGCTGCCCGGGCTGGAAGCCGAGTTGGCCAAGGTCGAGCAGGACGACAGTTTGCCCGCGCAGGTGATGGCGATCCTCACCCGTAGCATGCGCGGACAACGACCCAGCGTGAACAGCGTGGCTACCGAGTTGTACCTCAGCCCACGCACCCTGCAGCGCCGTCTGCAAAAGCACGGCTACAGCTATCAGCAACTGTTGGATAAAACCCGCCACCGTACGGCCTGTCATCTGCTGTCGGACACCGATCTGGAACCCGGTGAAATTGCCTTCGTGCTGGGGTTCGAAGAACTGAATTCATTTAGCCGCGCCTTTATGCAATGGGAATCCCAAACGCCGAACCGCTGGCGTCATCAACGCATGGCCGGGCGTCAGGAGAACAGGTTATGAAAGTGATAATATTCGGCGCCAGCGGCATGGTGGGGCAAGGCGCACTGCGCGAATGTCTGCTCGATCCGCAGGTGACGGAAGTGCTGAGCATCGGCCGCAGTGAACTGACGCAAAGCGATGCCAGGCTCCGCCAACTGACGTTGTCCGATCTGAGTGATTTGTCCGCCGTGGAGACTCAGCTCAGCGGTTACGACGCCTGCTTCTTCTGCCTTGGCGTATCTTCCGCCGGCATGAGCGAAGCACGCTACCGTGCCCTGACTTACGATCTGACGCTGGCCGCAGGCCGCCCCCTGGCTCGGTTAAACCCGAACATGGTCTTTATTTACGTCTCCGGCGTCGGCACCGACAGCAGCGAGCAAGGCCGCAGCATGTGGGCGCGGGTCAAGGGCGCTACCGAAAATGCCTTGTTGGCGCTGCCGTTCCATGCGGTGATGTTCCGCCCCGGCGTTATCGTGCCGCTGCACGGCATCCGCTCCCGAACCCGGCTTTATGACCTGCTGTACCGGCTTTTTAAACCGCTGTGGTTTGGTGCCCAACGGCTGTTCCCCAATCAGGTCACCACCACCGAACGTATCGGACTGGCAATGTTGGCTGTGGCACGGCTTGAGACGGACTTGCGCATTCTTGAACCGGTGGAGATTAACCGTTTGGCCCTGCCCTCGGCGGGCTGAGTCTGCTATGTTAAAGCCGCGCGCGTGGGCCGCCTGTGCCACGCTTTCGCCACTGCGACAGAGACAGACCCATGCCGTTAAAAATTTTATTCAGCGCCTGCCTGGCCGGTTTTAAAGTTCGCTATAACGGTTCCGATAAACCGTTGCCCCATCCCACCCTGCTGCGCTGGCAGCGCGAAGGCCGTTTGGTGGTTTGCTGCCCGGAACTGGCCGCCGGTTTCTCCACGCCACGTCCCTCAGCAGAAATCACGCCGGCCCCCGAAGGGGCCACGGTGCTCGCGCAACGGGCTAGGGTGATGGAGATCAGCGGCGGTGACGTCACCGACAGTTACCTGCTTGGCGCCCATCTGGCCCTGGAAACCGCACGGCGCCACGGGTGCCGCTTTGCCCTGCTCACCGACGGCAGCCCGTCCTGCGGTAGCCAATTTATCTACGACGGTTCTTTCAGCGGCCAGACCAAACCCGGCAGCGGCGTCACCGCCGAGCTGCTGCGTCAGAATGGCATTGAGGTCTATTCCGACCGTCAGTTGGAGGCGCTGATCGCCCGGGTGGAGGCCGAGGAACGCCCCTAACGCTGCAGGTGCTCCGCCAGCCGCCGTTGAAGATGCGAGATCCCCTGCGGGTGGTGGATAAAGCGGTCGAGAGCCATCATCTGCCAGCGCTGCCCTTCATCGCCAAAGCGGATGGCGGCAATCTGTCGTGGGGTGATTTCGCCCAGCATAAACCAGGTCGGTGGATAGCCGGCGAAAATCCCCTCGTAGCGCTGCTGGTGACGGATCTGCCCCGCGGCAATCCGCAGGCCGAACTCTTCCAGGGTTTCCCGCTGCACACATTGCAGTGGCGTTTCGCTGTTTTCGCGCCCGCCACCGGGCAGATCCCAACAGCCAGGCCAGGGAATGTCGGGCTTGTCGTCTCGCTGATAGGTCAGCACGCTGTCGCCGTACAACAACGCAATTTTCGCACCGCCAAAATGCTTATCCGTCATCGCGTCAGGCTCCCGTTTTCGCCATTGAGCTAACATCTTACCTCATCGAAGTGCGCACTGGTGTATAGTGAAAACCCGTTTTCACCACAGGCGAACAATGACGATGAACTCTCCGTTTCTGGTTACTCCCCAATGGCTTGCACAACATATCAACGATGAAAATCTGGTTGTGGTTGATGTCAGAATGTCTCCGGTCGGCCTGGTCCCGAAAAAAGATATGCTTGCCGAATTTGAACGCGGTCATATCCCGGGCGCGGTGTACTTCGATATCGATGACGTCGCGGATAAAAACACCGATCTGCCGCATATGCTGCCCACGGCGGAAGCCTTCAGCACGGCGGCGGGCAAGTTAGGTATCAGCGACCGGCAGACCATTGTGTTCTATGACGAGGGCAATCAGTTCTCCGCCCCGCGCGGCTGGTGGACTTTCCGTAACTTTGGCGCACAGCAGGTTTATGTGCTGGACGAAGGCCTCAACGGCTGGACTGCCTTGGGACAACCGCTGGAAACCGGCGCGACGCAACGCCCACCGCAAACCTTCAACGCCCGCTTCAATGCAGACGCGGTGGTCACTATGCAGCAGGTGGAACAGGCGCTGAACACGCAGGTGCAGATCCTCGACGCACGCGCCGCGCCGCGTTTTTACGCTGAAGCCCCAGAGCCACGCCCCGGCCTGCACCGTGGCCATATTCCCGGCAGCATCAATATTCCTTACGGCGAACTGCTGGAAAACGGCCGTTTCAAATCGCTGGAAGCCCTCAAGAAAACGTTCAGCGACAAGGGCGTCGATCTCAACGGGCCAATCATCACCAGCTGTGGCTCCGGGGTAACCGCAGCCGTTCTGGCGTTTGGCCTGCTGTCACTTGGTGCAGACCAGGTGAAACTGTACGACGGCGCCTGGACCGAATGGGGCGCACTGAGCGGCAATCAGCCGATCGAGCAGGACTAGTCTTTGATTCTGTCGGCCACGATTTGCGCCAACCGCTGAATGGCCGCCGCCGGGGTTTCTTGTGCGCGATGCAACACCACGCCAAGCGGGCTTAACGCCGGTAACATGCCGGGCGGCAAAAGGGATAATCCCGACGGCAGCCCGGCATCGGTGCGTACCGTCACTCCCAGCCCGGCGCTGACGGCAGCCCATACGCCATTCAGGCTACGGCTGGTAAAGGCGACACGCCACGCAATCCCGGCGCGATCCAATGCCTGCGTCGCCGCGCTGCGCATCAGGCAAGGGGCGTCGAACATCACCAGCGGCAGCGGTTCATGCCCACTGCGCCAGAGCGACAGATCAAAATCAGGCGAGGCGATCCAGTGCATTTGCCTTTGCCCCAGCGCCTGGTGAAATGGCGTGCTGATGCCCCCGTCCCACGCCAGTGACAAATCCAGCTCCCCTTTCAATACCCAGTCGATCAGCTCGGCATTGCGGGCGATCCGCGCTTCGATGCGCACACGCGGATGCGCGCGAGTGAAACTGCCCAACACCTGCGGCAAAAAGGTTTCCCCGAAGTCTTCCTGTAACCCCAATCGCACTCTGCCATGCAAATCCAGCCCGCGCACCGCCGCGGCAGCCTCCTCGTTCAGCTCCAGCAGCCGGCGGGCATAGCCCAGCAATGTCTCGCCGGCTTCGGTCATCACCATGTTGCGCCCGACCTTGCGCAAAATGGGGGTTCCAACCTGTTGCTCCAGCTTTTTCAGGTGTGCGCTGACCGCCGAGGTTGAACGCCCCAGCCGCTCCGCCGCTTTAGCGAAACTGCCCAACTCAATACCGGTAACGTAACTGCGCAGATCTTCCAGATCAAAGGTGACACGCCCCATGCTGACCGTCCCGTTTTTAAGAACCATTAAGCAAAATAATACCGATTTATGGATAAAGATGGCGCGTCAGGCATCGCGGGTCAACCGCTTTCAGCAAGGCGTTCGGGAATACTCTTCTCGCTGCCCACCGGTGACGACGAGCAGCCATTCAGGATGAGGTAAAGCCTGAAGCCAGGCGAGCACGGGCCAAAAAAATCGGTTTTCCCTCTTTGACCACACAGTGCCACGGGTTGACAGTCATATTTGATATTGATAATCATTATCAAAATAAAGTTTTCAATAACGATTTGCAGGATGCGACTCGTTGAGGTCACCGCTATGCCACAGTCCCTGATCACGCCTTATGTCACCCGTTGTTGTATCGTTGGCGGCGGCCCCGCCGGGCTGATGCTCGGCTATCTGTTGGCACGGGCCGGCATTAACGTGATGGTGCTGGAAAAACACGCCGATTTTTTGCGTGATTTTCGCGGCGATACCATTCACCCCTCGACGCTGGAAATCATGCATCAGCTTGGCCTGCTGGAAGAATTGCTGGCTCTGCCACACCAGCGTGCAGAAACGCTGCATGCCGAGATCGCCGGACGTGACATTCGGCTGGCCGACTTCACACATCTGCCTACCCGCTGCAAATTTATCGCCTTTATGCCGCAATGGGAGTTTCTCAACTTTCTGGCAGAAAAGGCCGCCGCCTTTCCCGAATTCACACTGATCAAATCCGCGCAGGTACACCAGCTGTTGTACGATCGCGGCCAGGTGTGCGGCGTGCTGGCGGACACGCCCGAAGGGCCGATCCGCGTTCGCTGCCAGTTGGTGATAGGAACCGACGGACGCAACTCGGTGGTGCGCGAACAGGCTTCTCTCAGCAGCCACAGCTTTGGCTCACCGCGCGACGTGTTATGGATGAAGATCGATAAAAAGGTCGGCGACCCGGCCTGGTCGATGGGCCACACCGGGCCGAAGCAAAACTTCATCATGATCGACCGGGGTGAATACTGGCAGTGCGGCTATTCGATCGACAAAGGCAGCTTCGAGGCGATCCAACAAGACGGGCTGGAGAATTTTTTGCTGCAGATTGCCGAGGTGGCGCCATTCCAGGATCATCGCCTGCAGACGATCGTCAGTTGGGAACAGGTGAAGCTGCTCAGCATCCGCATCGATCGTCTGGATCAGTGGGCCAAGCCGGGCGTGCTGTGCATAGGCGATGCCGCGCACGCCATGTCACCCATCGGCGGCGTTGGGGTGAATCTGGCGATTCAGGATGCGGTCGCAACCGCCAACGCAATCATTGCCCCGCTGCGCAGCCAGCGCTTGCAGCTAAAACACCTGCTGCAGGTACAGCGCCGCCGCAATTTCCCCACCAAAGCCACCCAGTTTCTGCAAATCAAAATGAGCCAGCGCCGGCCGAAAAAACGCCGCGCAAGCGAGGGTTCCAAACTGATGGCCCGGGTAGGCAACAGCCGTTGGTTGCCACATTTATTTGGCCGGATCATCGGTCTGGGGTTCAGGCGCGAAACGCCGAAGCATTTGGACTGATGCGGTATCTTGGACCATCAGCCATGCTGCGCCCCCGCCTTTTCTTTAAGGGCGGCATGCAAAACCGCGGCAGGCTGTTGCTTTCACCGAACAGAATCAATATCTCTAATCGCGCCGAACCTTTACTTGGCTTAAGATGCTGTAGCCCATCGGCAGTGAGCCTCTTCATGGCCCTGCGATGGCCTGTCGGCGATGGGTGTGTTGTTTCTCGGTCACGCTCCCTCCGCTATGCGGATGTTGAGTACGTGATTGATCGTCTAAATCCTCGCCAACGGCCCTGTTCCTATCCACCAAGAGGTCTACATGTTCAGTATTCGCCAGGCTTTACGCCATGATTTAGCGCTAGTTCGTGACGTCGGTATTCGTACTTATCAGGCCCATTTTGGCGAACTTTGGCACCATCAAGCGGAATTGGATGCTTTTTTGGCTCAGGACTTTGCGGTCGAAGCCCTGGAGCAGACCCTGCAGGATCCGGACGTGTGCTGGCTGTTGGGCTATGAAGATGAGCGTCTGGTGGGCTATGCACGCCTGAACTTCAACAGCCTGCTGGCGCCCACTCAACAGACGGGCGCAGAGCTGCAGAAAATCTATTTCCTGCCGGAATATGCCGGCCAGGGTTACGGCCAGCGTTTTTTTGAACAGGTACAGCAGCGAGCACTCGAACGCCGGCAGACAACGCTGTGGCTGGAGGTGCTAAAGCGCAACACCAGCGCCCAACGTTTTTACCAACGTCAGGGGCTGAGCATTTGCGGCGAAACCTGCTACACCAGCGCCCAAGGTTCCATCGGCATCTGGTATATGTCGAAAGCGCTGTAACGCCAGCCTTGCTGCGTTCAGTTACCCCGGAAACTCCAGCGTGCCGGTCAGATCCCCCAAGGGTTTCTGGCCACGCGTCGCCATTGCCTTATCGCGCTCGGTCAGCCCTTCCAGCAGCGGCAGATCAAACACCCGACTGATGAATCGCAAGATGGATCCGGTATCGTACACTTGGTGATCGACATATCCCTTGCGGGCGAACGGTGAGATCACCAACGCCGGGATGCGCGAGCCAGGTCCCCAACGATCTCCCTGCGGCGGTGCAACGTGATCCCACCAGCCGCCGTTTTCATCGAAGGTAATGACCACCACGCTGTTGTCCCACTGCGGGCCATTACGCAGACTGTTGATAATATGGGCAATATGACGGTCGCCGGCTTCGACATCCGAATAGCCGGCGTGCATATTGAGGTTGCCCTGTGGCTTGTAGAAAGCGACCGGCGGCAAGGTGCCCGCTTCCACCGCCGCCAGGAATTTATTACCGGCGGTTGAATCGCCAATGCCGCCATCACGCAAATGAGCTTCGCGCGCCTGCGGGTTGGCCGGCCCCAGATTTTCAAAGTAATTGAACGGTTGATGATGATACTGAAAATCCGGTGCGCCGGGGAAATCACCCTGATCTTTGCGGTTGTCCAGCGCGTACTGCCAACCACCGGCGTACCAGGCCCAATCGATCCCTTTCTGGCTGAGCAAATCGCCAATGTGCGGGTGTTTCTGTGGCGGCATAACGTTGGGCATGGTGGCATCCGCCAGCGTCGGATCTTTCTCATCCTGCGTCCATGACGGCCAGTACGGTGGCGCCATGGTATTGACCGCGTAACCGTCCGGCGTCAGCAGGCTTTTGCCGAACAGCGGAATGCCGAATGAAGCGCTGACCGGCGAATCGCTCAGCGGCTTTAAACGCCAGTCCGTCACGTCGTCGCTTTCAAGCTGAGCAATGCCGTCTTTGGCGACAGAGTTTTGCACGTCGGGGTAGAACGGTGGGCGGGCGCAAATCAGATACTGATGATTGAGGAACGAGCCGCCAAACGCCCCCTGGAAGAAGTTATCGCACAGGGTAAATTCCTGTGCCAACGTCCATAGCCGCAGGTTGTATGCGCCGTCGCCGTAATAGCCCATGGTCAGAGCACCGGAATCGGCCCAGGCGACGAATTTGTCATTTTTGCCGCCGTTGATCTGCATCTGGTTCTGATAAAACACGTGCCACAGATCGCGGGTTACCACGCCATGCGGCAGGTTTTCCCCCTGCGGCCCGGTCAGCACAAACGGCTGGTTCGGCAGTTGAGTGGTAAAAACCGCATCTTCGTCGATTTTGTAGTTAACATGCCCGACTTCCTGAGCCTTAGGCACCAGGCCTTTCCAGATCGGCGGCAGCGTATCCAGCAGTTGACCATCGCGATCGCGCTGCTGGTACTCCTCCGGCTTGAGCGCCGACAGCGGTTTTTCTACCCCGGGGAAATTGGCGAACAGGTTGTTGAAGCTGCGGTTTTCGGCGTAAATCACCACCACATTCTTCACATGGCGCCGCAGCAATGAATTTTGCGCACTTTGCGGCAGCGCGCCAAGCAGCACTTTCTTGTTCCCCTCCGCCGCGGCTCCGGCCAAGGGGACAAGGGAGGCGCCAACGCCCAATGCCGTCGCCCCCGCCAAAAAGCGGCGACGCGCCGGGTTACTCGGTTGTTGCTGTTGATCCTGCGCCGACGGCGGCAAATCATTCTGCGGTTTATCGCTCATGCCTGTTCCCTCAAAAATAATTAACCTGTTGATTTATTATCAATTTATTTAATAGTCATTATGCTATGGCACAATTATGAACGAAATGTGACAAACTGCGGCAGGTTAGCATTTGGCAACACTTTCGCGAACTTCGCCGCAGTTTTATTAAAATGGCGCCCCCTCAGCGCCTATCGCGAGTCCCGTTGCAGCATCAACAACATCAGCGCCAGCGTATTGGGCACCATGTACAGCAGGGCGCCCAGTTGTACCGCCAGCGGATCCTCTTTGGCCTGCCAGGCCATAAACCAGTCGCCGGCGACCACCATAAAACCGATGCCCCATACTGCAATCGCACATAGCGCACCCAGCATGGCCCAGGCTTTGCCTCTGGCGAACGTCGCATAAGGGTGACCCATATGCTTCACCATCAACACTATGCCCAAGGTTGCCGCGATCCCGGCCAGAGACTCCAGCAGGGTAATCAACGCCAACCCGATCATTCCGGCCCAGGGCGCGGTGATGGCACGCCACATCAGACCGGGCACCTGATAGGTATTTTGCATCGTCAACAGGGGCCCCACGGCATGCCGGGCGGTATTGGCAAAATCCGCAGTATTGTTCAGCAGGCTGAAAATCCCCCACAGGGCAGGAAACAGTGACAGGACGATACAAGACAGGCGTGAAATATTGATTTCGTTCATAATTATCCTTAATTATTTTAGGTGTGTCCCCGATTATCCAAACGGACCGAGGTTTGCAGTCGATCGGTTCCTGGAGTATCTTAGTGACTATATTGTAAGAACTAGTCTTACAAAAGAGACATGACGGACGGAGGCGCACAATGGGCAGAACATTAACGGTAGACCTGGGTGAAGAGCTGCGTGGTTTTGTCGAAGGCCTGGTAGCCAGCGGCGACTACCGAACCCCAAGCGAGGTCATCCGCGAATCGGTACGTACCCTGCGCGAACGTACCGCTGCATCAAAACTGGAAGAACTGCGCCGCTTGATCGCCGAAGGTGAAAATAGTGGCGAAGCCCTAGAGTGGGATCGCGATGTGTTCATGGAAAGAATACGGAGTAAAACAAAAGGATGCGAAGAAAAATAGTCGTCCGCCCAAAAGCGCTGGATGACATGGAAGATATTTATTTCTATGGCCTGGAGCGGTATGGATTACAAGCCGCCGAAGACTACCTTAGCCATATTCATAAAGCATTTGATAATCTTAGCCATTTTCAGCTTGGCAGAAACCTAGCCTTGATTGCGCAAGATCTCTGCGTTCTGCCAGCCGCTGGGCATCTCATTTATTTTCGTGAAGATATCCATTGGGTAAGAATCATCAGGGTTTTGCATCACTCCCGGGATCCCACCCGTACGCAATTTATTGGGTAATCCTCACGTTTATATCGCCACCAGCCCGCGTACGCCGTCCTGCTCCATCGTGCTGCCTGCCCCGCGCTGAATTATGCTGCCACGCGACATCACCAGATAGCTGTCTGCCAGTTCGGCAGCAAAATCATAGAACTGCTCCACCAGCAAGATAGCCATATCGCCACCTGCCGCCAACTGCTTGATCACTGCGCCGATCTCTTTGATCACCGAAGGTTGGATCCCTTCGGTCGGCTCGTCGAGGATCAACAACTGCGGCCGACAGGCCAGCGCACGCCCAATCGCTAACTGCTGTTGCTGCCCGCCAGAGAGATCGCCACCGCGCCGATCTTTCATCTGCAGCAAGACGGGGAATAACTCATAAATATGTGCCGGCACCTTACGTGCCTCCGTGCCGGAAAAACGCGCCAGCCCCATCAGCAAGTTTTCCTCTACCGTCAGGCGCGGAAAAATCTCCCGCCCCTGCGGCACATAGGCGATGCCCGCCTGCACCCTTTGATGCGGTTTTTTGCCGTTAAGGGCCACCCCCTGCCAGTTGAGGGTGCCGCTTTTAGCCGGGATCAGCCCCATCAGGCATTTCAGCAGCGTGGTTTTCCCCACGCCGTTGCGCCCCAGCAGGCAAGTCACCTCGCCGATGCGGGCCTCAAACGACAGGCCGCGTAATATATGGCTGCCGCCGTAGTATTGATTCAGCTCGTTAACTTGCAACATAGTGGTTCCTCAGCGCCCCAAATAGACTTCAATCACCTGCTCGTTGGCCTGCACCTGCGCCAAAGAGCCCTCCGCCAGCACTTGGCCCTGATGCAGCACGGTGACGTGATCGGCGATGGTTTCGACAAAGCCCATGTCGTGCTCTACCACCATCAGCGAATGCTTGCCCGCCAACGCGCGGAACAACTCGGCGGTGTACTCGGTTTCTGCATCCGTCATCCCGGCGGCCGGTTCGTCGAGCAGCAACAGGTGCGGCTCCTGCACCAACAGCATGCCAATCTCCAGAAATTGCTTCTGCCCGTGGGACAGCAGTCCGGCGGGCCGATGTCGCTCATGGTCCAACCGCAAGGTTTTCAACATCTCATCGATACGGTCGCGCTGCTCGCCGCTGAGCCTGGCGCGCAGGCAGGCCCACACCGATTTCTGTGTCTTCTGGGCAATCTCAAGATTTTCGAACACCGTCAGCGCCTCAAACACCGTAGGCTTTTGAAACTTGCGGCCAATGCCGGCCTGGGCTATCTGCATCGGATCCAACGCGGTCAGATCGACCGTTTGATCGTAAAACACTCTGCCGCTGTCCGGCCGGGTTTTGCCGGTGATCACATCCATCAAGGTGGTTTTCCCTGCCCCGTTTGGCCCGATTACACAGCGCAGTTCCCCTACGCCAATCTGCAGCGACAAATCACTCAGCGCACGAAAACCGTCGAAGCTGACGTTGATGTTGTCGAGCAGCAGCACGGGATCGGTTTGCTGACGGTGCCTATCCGCCGGCAACGGTTGGGTAAACAACTCGTCGGTCATTTGCAGCGAATTCATTGTGATTTCCTTCTGCGTAGCAGGCCGATAACCCCCTTCGGCAAGAACAGCGTGACGATGATAAACATCAGGCCAAGGAAGAACTGCCAGTATTCCGGGATTGCCATGGTGAACCAACTTTTGGCGCCGTTGACGATACCGGCGCCGAGCAGTGGCCCCACCAAGGTGCCGCGTCCGCCGAGTGCCACCCAGATAGCGGCCTCGATCGAGTTGGTCGGCGACATTTCACCGGGGTTGATGATGCCCACCTGCGGCACATATAACGCCCCGGCCAGGCCGCACAGCACCGCCGACAGCGTCCAGACGAACAGCTTGAAACCTTTGGGATCGTAGCCGCAAAACGTCAGGCGATTTTCCGCATCGCGCACCGCGGTTAACACCCGGCCAAACTTGCTGCGCGCCAGGGCAAAGCCGATCGCCAAACTGGCCGCCAGCAACAACACCGTTGCCAGAAACAACGCCACCCGCGTGCCGGTCGCGACGATCGGAAAGCCCAGCAGCGTGGTGAAACCGGTAAAGCCGTTGTTACCGCCAAAGCCGGTTTCGTTGCGGAAAAACAGCAGCATGCCGGCATAGGTCAATGCCTGCGTCATGATGGAAAAATAGACGCCTTTGATTTTTGAACGGAAGGCGAAGTAGCCGAAGACGAAGGCCAGCACGCCCGGCACCAGCACGATCAGGCACAATGCCCAGGCGAAATACTGGGTGCCGCTCCAAAACCAGGGCAGTTCGCTCCAGGACAGGAATGCCATAAAGCTCGGCAAGCCCTCTCCCGCCGCCTGGCGCATCAGGTACATGCCCATGGCATAGCCGCCCAAGGCGAAAAACAACCCATGTCCCAGAGACAACAACCCGGCATAGCCCCACACCAGATCAAGCGCTACCGCCACCACGGCATAGCACAAAATTTTGCCTACCAGCGTCAGGGTATAGGTGGAGATCGCCAGCGGGTGACCCGCCGGTAACAGCGCGAGAAAAGGCATGATTAACAGCGTCAGCAACGCCAGCCCGCCGATGCCCAGCGCCAGTCGGGGGGCCTTTTGCACCCCGGTTACAGTCAAAGGTTGGCTCATCAGTCGTTCACCCTGCCCTTGAGGGCAAATAGCCCCTGAGGACGCTTTTGAATAAACAGGACAATCAGCGCCAGGATCAGGATTTTACCCAGCACGGCGCCAATCTGTGGTTCAAGAATTTTGTTGAGGATACCGAGGCCAAAAGCCGCCACCACCGTACCGGCCAACTGGCCCACGCCGCCAAGCACCACCACCAGGAAGGAGTCGATGATATAGCCCTGCCCCAGCTCGGGCCCGACGTTGCCCAGCTGCGACAAGGCTACGCCGCCCAACCCGGCAATGCCGGACCCCAACCCGAACGCCAGCATATCGACACGGCCGGTGGGGACACCGCAACACGCGGCCATGGCGCGGTTTTGCGTCACGGCTCGCACGTTCATGCCCAGTCGGGTTTTATTCAGCAACAGCCAGGTGAGGGTCAGCACCAGTACCACAAACACGATGACGGCAATGCGGTTCCATGGCAGCACCAGATTCGGCAGTAGTTGAATGCCGCCCGACAGCCAGGCCGGGTTCGCCACCTCCACGTTTTGCGCACCAAACAGCACCCGTACCCCCTGGATCAGCACCAGGCTAATGCCCCAGGTGGCCAACAGCGTTTCCAGCGGCCGGCCATAAAGGTGGCGGATCACCGTGCGCTCCAGCGCCATGCCGATGCAGGCCGTGATGGTGAACGCCGCCGGCAGTGCCACCAGCGGATACAGCGCCAGCCACTGCGGCGCAAATTGCTGAAACAGCCCCTGAACCAGATAAGCCGAATAGGCGCCGAGCATCAGCATTTCGCCGTGCGCCATGTTGATCACCCCCAGCAGGCCATAGGTGATTGCCAACCCGAGCGCCGCCAACAGCAGGATCGACCCCAGCGACAGGCCGGTAAAGGCCTGGCCGATCAGGTCACCGATCATCAGCCGATGTTTCACGCTGCTCAGGCTTTTCATCGCTTCGGCACGTACCGCGGCGTCTGGCTCATGATCTGTCTCCGTCAACGCCTGCAGGCGCGTTTGCGTTTCAGGATCGCCCGAACTGCCAAGCAAGCGCACCGCGTTGAGTCGCACCCCGGCGTCGGCATCGTTCAGTTGCAGATTCGCCAGCGCGATGCTCAACGCCTCATGCACCCGGCTGTCTTGTTCCAGCGCCAAACGCTGGGTCAGCAGCGGCAACTGATCGCTTTGCGCCTCGCGCTGCAGGGCCTGCGCCGCCTGTAAACGCACTGCCGGGTCCTCGCTGACCAGCCGATGCGCCGACAGCGCGTTGGCAATCAGGATGCGCAGCCGGTTGTTCAACCACAGTTTCTTCGGCGTGCCGACCGGGGCCGCGCTGCCAGACAAGGGCTGGTAGTTTTCGCCCTGCTGAACAAAGGCATGTTTGGCCTGGTCGATCACCAGGTTTTCCTGCTTCAACGCTTGCAGCAGCGGCAGGCGCGAAGCCTCAGGCGCGGTGGCCCACGCTTGCAATAATGCGGCTTGCTGCGTGCGGCTGGCCGCAGCAAAATCATCGGCCGGCCCCGCCTGCGCAAACATGGGCAGGCAGCACAGCAGAAAACACAGAGGCCTGAGTTGGCTTAAAGAGAAAAGTTTCATCGGATGTCTCGTCGCAATGGGGCGTTACGCAGCCAGCCCCCCGCCGCAGCGGGGGAACCGGGTTTTACCGACCGCCTTTTACCGGGTGGTCCGGCTTTTTGTCGTTGCCGGCAATGTACGGGCTCCACGGCTGAGCGCGGACCGGCGCATCGGTCTGCCACACCACGTTGAACTGACCGTTGTCTTCAATCTCACCGATCATCACCGGCTTATGCAGGTGGTGGTTGGTGGCGTCCATGGTCAGGGTAAAGCCCGATGGCGCAGCGAAAGTCTGCCCGGCCATGGCGGCGCGCACCTTATCAACGTCAGTAGTTCCGGCCTTCTCAACTGCCTGCGCCCACATGTGGATGCCGACATAGGTCGCTTCCATCGGGTCGTTGGTCACGGCGGTGGCATAGTTCGGCAAGTTATGGGCCTTGGCGTAGGCTCGCCATTCGCTGACAAACTGCTTGTTGGTCGGGTTATCCACCGACTCGAAGTAGTTCCAGGCCGCCAGGTTGCCCACCAGCGGTTTGGTGTCGATACCACGCAGCTCTTCCTCACCGACCGAGAAGGCAATCACCGGCACATCGGTAGCCTTGATCCCCTGGTTGGCCAGCTCTTTGTAGAAGGGAACGTTGGAGTCACCGTTGATGGTGGAAATCACCGCCGTTTTGCCACCGGCGGAGAATTTCTTGATGTTGGCGACAATGGTTTGGTAGTCGCTGTAACCGAACGGCGTATAGACTTCTTCAATGTCTTTATCCTGGATCCCTTTCGAATGCAGGAAGGCGCGCAATATCTTGTTGGTGGTGCGCGGATACACGTAGTCGGTCCCCAACAGGAAGAAGCGTTTGGCCGCTCCGCCGTCTTCGCTCAGCAGATACTCCACCGCCGGGATTGCCTGCTGGTTAGGCGCGGCACCGGTGTAGAACACGTTCGGCGACATCTCTTCCCCTTCGTACTGCACCGGGTAAAACAGCAGGCCGTTCAGCTCTTCAAACACCGGCAGCACTGACTTGCGCGACACCGAAGTCCAGCAGCCAAATACCGCCGCCACCTTGTCCTGACTCAGCAGCTGGCGCGCCTTCTCGGCGAACAGCGGCCAGTTGGAGGCCGGATCCACCACCACCGGTTCGAGCTTTTTACCCAATACGCCACCTTTGGCGTTGATATCGTCGATGGTCATCAGCGCCACGTCTTTCAGCGGCGTTTCAGAAATCGCCATGGTGCCGGACAGCGAACTCAGGATGCCGACCTTGATGGTGTCGGCGGCCTGTACGCCCCAGGCCATACCCATGCCGACCACGGTGGCGGACAACGCAAAAGCTTTTATAAAGTGACGACGTTGCATAATTCAAACTCCTGATGTTGATGTTAGAAAACCCACCTTGTTAAGCAGAATTACCCCTATGAATTTCGAGTTGCCGCTAACCGCGCCACCGCTCGAAAGACGCCGGGTTATGGCTGACGAAGCCGGGCCTGATGCAGCATATGCAGAGTTATTTTTCTTACTTCAGCCTTGCTGACGGCAATATGGTGACTGAGCTGCGTTTGCGCCTCCTCGGTTCGGTGTTGCAAGATCGCCCGCAAAATGGCGGCGTGCTCGTTGTAGGTCGCCTCAACCCGGCTTTCCTGGGTGAAATCGAGCCGACGGATGATGCGAATTTTCTCGGTCAGATCGCGATGAATACGCGCCATTTCTCCATTCCCCGCTGCCTCGACCAGCGCCATATGAAACTGCTCGTCGTGCACGGAGACGGTTTTCCCCTCCTCCAGCCGCGGTTCGTCGATCCAAAAACGGGTGAGCGCCGCCAACTGCTCAGGCACCTCGCCCATTGATCGGGCGCACAGCCGTTTTACCGCTTCGCACTCCAACACGATGCGCAGGTCATACAGCTCCTCGAAGTAGGCAAAATCGAACGGGCGCACCTGCCAGCCGCTGCGAAAATGCACCTCTACGTAGCCCTCGCGCTCCAGCCAGAACAACGCCTGACGCACTGGCGTACGGCTGACGTCCATACGCACGGCAATTTCGTTTTCGCTGAAGCGATCGCCCGGCAGCAGGTGAAAATCAAAAATGTCGTCCTTGAGCTGCAGATAGATACGTTCCGCCAGCCCCTCCGGCCGTGCCTTGCTGCGGTTATTGGTGATTTGCATCGCATGCCTCTCTGTGGGGGCCACATACCACGCCCCGACGTGAATGATTGAGCGTCAGCTGGCGTGTTCCAGCCACAGCAGCGCATCGCCCGGCCCCACCGGCCGCCCCTGCTGGCAACTGATGCGCTTGACGATCCCGGCACGCGGCGCGGTGACCGCCAGTTCCATTTTCATTGCCTCGACCACGATCAACGGCTGACCGGCTTCCACCCTTTGCCCCGGCTCGACCAGGATCTTCCACACGCTGCCGTTCAGGTCGGCGCTGACCAGGTCGCCATCCACCTCTTCCTCATCCGTCGGCGGTGGCAACAATTGGGCCTCGGCCTCCTCCTCTTCCGCCTGCCAGCGCGTCACTTCGTGGCTGAATGCTTGTTGCTGGCGCTGCTGGAAGGCGCTGATGTCTTCCGCGTTGTCCGCCAGAAAACGGCGGTAATCGGCAAAATCGAATTCGCTGTCCTCAATGCGGATCTGCGCGCGCCCTTCGCGGAACGCCTCTCGCTGCTCATCCAGCTCCTGCTCGCTGACCGGGTAGAAACGCACCTGATCGAAGAAGTGCAGCAGCCAGGGCTCACCGGGGTTGAACTGCGGGTTTTTGAGAAATTTGTTCCAAATCGGTAACGTGCGTCCGACCAACTGATAGCCTCCCGGCGAATCCATGCCATAGATGCACATGTACATGCCGCCGATGCCGACCGTGCCTTCGGCGGTATGGGTGCGCGCCGGATTGTATTTGGAGCTGAGCAAACGGTGCCGCGGGTCGATCGGCACCGCACAGGGCGCGCCCAGGTAGACGTCGCCCAGCCCGAGGATCAGGTAGCTGGCGTCGAAGATGATGTCGCGCACCTGCTCGCGGCTGCCGAGCCCGTTGATGCGCTGGATAAAATCGACGTTGTTCGGCAACCAGGGGGCCGACGGACGCACCGTCTGCTGGTAACGTTCCACCGCGCCCAGCGTGGCGGAATCTTCAAACGCCATCGGCAGATAAACCGTTCGCGTCGGCACTTTCAGTTGGCTGACATCACCCAGCGCCTGTTCGCGCGCCAACAAGCGCTGGAGTAAATCAGCCTGACCGAGAATGCGGCTGTCATAACGGATCTGCAGCGATCGCACGCCGGGTGCCAACTCCTCCACGCCCGGGATCGCATCCTGCTTGAGCGACTGCATCAGCAAATGAATACGCAGCCGCAGCGCCAGATCGAGCACGTTGTCGCCGTACTCCAGCAAAATGTAACCATCCCCGGCTTGGCGATAGACCACCGCTGGCCGACTGTCGGTGGCCGGTAACGCCGCCACTATGGTGGCGGAGGCGGTGGTGCCCGGCATCAGATCCGGGGGTGCCAGGGTGATGGCCCTCACCGCTGCCAGGGCTTCGATACTGCCGAGCTGCGCCTGCTCCAGCGACTGCGCCTGCTTGAAACCGATAGGATGAAAACGGATGCGATCGCCCGGTTTTACCTGACCGACCTTCCATAGCTCCGCCCTGGCGATGGTCACCGGGCAAACAAAGCCGCCCAGGCTCGGTCCGTCGCGGGTAAGGATCACCGGGAAATCGCCGGTGAAGTTAATCGCACCGATGGCGTACTCGCAGTCGTGCACGTTGGACGGGTGCAGCCCCGCCTCGCCGCCGTCCTGCCGCGCCCACTCCGGTTTAGGCCCGGACAGGCGCACGCCCAACCGGTTGGAGTTGTAATGCACCTGCCATTCGGCGGCAAAGAAACGTTCGATGGATGCCGGGGTAAAGAAGTCGGGTGCGCCGTGCGGACCATACAGCACGCCGATATTCCACAGATTGCCGTACTGCGGGATCAGGCTTTCGTCCATTACCTGCGGGGCCGCAATCGGCGCCGGAGTAGTGGTGGCTGCCAAACCCGGTTGCGATACCGCCAGCATGTCCGCCACGCGCAAGGTGCGGCCGGCGTGGCCGCCAAACTGCCCCAGCGCAAAGGTCGAACGGCTGCCCAAATACACCGGCACGTCGAAGCCATTGCGCACCGCCAGATAGGTGCGGCAACCCCGCTGCGCCCGTCCTAATCGCAATACCTGGCCGGCGCTAACCGCTATCGGCTGCCAGTAGGCCAGGAGTTCGCCGTCCAGATCGGCCGGGCAGTCCGCGCCGGTCAGGGCAATGATGGCGTCGCAATGAAAGCGCAGGGTCGGCCCCTGCAGGGTAAACTCCAGCCCGGCGGCGCTGGGGTGGTTGCCGACAATGCGGTTAGCCAGCCGGAAAGCGAAGTCGTCCATCGGCCCGGACGGCGGTACGCCGATATCCCAATAGCCGAGGCGACCGGGGTAATCCTGCACGCTGCTGTAAGTCCCCGGCTGCAGCACTTCAATGCTGTGGGGTTGGAACCGGAAGCTGTCCAGCATGCGGGTCCAGACGCTGCCGCTCTGAAATGCCTCCGTTGCAATCACCTGTCGCAGGTAGTCCAGGTTAGTGGCAATCCCGTGCAGCCGGGTTGCATCCAGCGCGACACGCATTTTCTCCAGCGCCTGGCGACGGTCTTCGCCATGAACGATCAGCTTGGCGATCATCGGGTCATAAAATGCCGAAACTTCGCTGCCGGTGGCTACCCAACCGTCGACGCGCACGTCATCCGGAAAGTGCACTTCAGTCAGCACGCCGGGGCTGGGTTGGAAATGCTTCAGCGGATCTTCGGCATAAATACGGACTTCAATCGACGCCCCCTGCGGCGCTCGTTGCAACGCCGCCCAGTCCAGCGCATCGCCCGCCGCCACCTGTAACATGCATTCGATCAGATCCAGCCCGGTGACACATTCGGTCACCGGATGCTCCACTTGCAGGCGAGTATTCACCTCCAGAAAATAAAACTCGTCACGTGCAGCGTCATAGATAAATTCCACGGTGCCAGCGCTGCGGTAGTTGACCGAGGCCCCCAGCGCCACCGCCGCCTGATGCAGCGCCTGACGGGTAGCGGCCGGCAGGTTCGGTGCCGGGGTTTCCTCCACCACTTTCTGGTTGCGGCGCTGTAATGAACAGTCGCGCTCGCCAAGCGCCACCACCCAGCCCTGACCGTCGCCAAATATTTGCACTTCCACGTGCCGGGCCTGATCGACAAAGCGCTCGATAAAGGCCCCAGAGTCGCGGAAGAACTGCTCGCCCAGGCGTTTTACGCTGTCATAAGCCTCACGCAGTGCGGCTTCATCGTCGCAGCGCGTCAGGCCAATGCCACCACCACCGGCGGTGCTTTTCAACATCACCGGATAGCCAATCCGGCCAGCGGCGCTGACCGCCTCCTCGACGCTGTTCAGCAGGCCCGTACCCGGTGTCATCGGCACCTGCGCCACCGCCGCCAGCTCACGAGCACGGTGTTTCAGGCCAAACTCGCGGATTTGCGCCGCCGTCGGGCCGATAAAAGCGATGCCCGCAGCTTCACAGGCGTCGGCAAACTCCGCGCTCTCGGAAAGGAAGCCATAACCCGGATAAATCGCCTGCGCGCCGGTTTGCGCCGCGGCCGCCAGGATCTTGTCGATGCACAGATAGCTGTCAGCGGCCTTGTCGCCGCCGAGCGGTATCGCCAGATTAGCCTCGGTCACGTGCGGCGCATTGCGATCGGCGTCGGAATAGACCGCTACGCTGGTGATGCCCAGACGTTTCAGGGTGCGGATCGCCCGGCAGGCAATTTCGCCGCGGTTGGCAATTAATACGGTAGTAAACATGATCATGCCCCCTTCTGGCTGGCGATATAGTGGCGCCATCCGCCAAATTCAGTGATGTCCGTCGCGCCCTCTAGCGCCCAGGGTTCGCAGATAAAGCCTTTCACCCGCCGCCCGTCTGCCAGCAGCAAGGTGCCCATGCCCAGCGGCGCCGGGATCTCGGCCACGAACTCGCCAAAATGCGCCAACGGGATATCCCATAGCTCGACGCTGATGGCGGCCCCCTGAGCGGCTTTGACCAACCCCGGCTTTGGCGGTTGGCTATTGGCGAGGGCGTACAGGCGATAGCACGGCGCGGTAGTGGTTTGCTCTACGCGGGTTGCCCCGCGTTGCACGAGCTGGAAATTCAGCGGCATATCGCTGAGGTGCGCACCGACCACGGCTACCCGTACGTGCTGGCTGGATGGCGTCAAGCATTGAGAAGCAGGCAACCGGCGACCCGTTGCGCCAAGCGGCAGATCCTGAGCCTGCTGCCAGCGCAGGCCGAACGCCGCCAACGCACGATCGTGCCAGGCGGGGGCAATCAGGGTGATACCGGCAGGCAATCCGTCGTCACGCATCGGCGCGGGCAGCGCCAGTGCGCTCAGATCGGCCAGGTTGGTGAAATTGGTGTAGGTGCCGAACTGCGAGTTAAACAACACCGGCTCTTGCTCCATTTCCGCCAGGGTGCGGATCGTCGGCGAGGTCGGCACTACCAGCGCATCAAAGGGAGCCAGTCGCTGCTCAATCTGCCGCGTCAGTTCGGCACGCAGATATTCCGCCTTGTAAGCATCGCAGGCGCTGTACTTCAGGCCGTTATTGACGATGCCGCGCACCACCGGGTTGATGGCCTGCGGGTTGGCGCTCAGCATCGCTTCGACCGCCACGGTGCGCTCCGCCACCCAGGGGCCGTAGTAGAGCTGCTCCGCCAGCACGCGAAACGGCGTAAAATCAAGGGTTTCCAGCGTCACGCCGCCGCTTTTCAACTGCGCCAGCACCCGCTGAAATGCCCGTTCGGCCTGCACATCGCCGAAAAATTCGAGTTGCGCAGGCACCGCGAAACGCGGTGACGCAGGTAAATCCGCCGGGGCGGTACGGGGGTTAATGCGGGAATAGGCATCGGCTGGGTCATAGCCGCCGGCCAATTCGGCCACCAGCGCCGCGTCCGCCACCGTGAGGGCAAACACCGATACGGTGTCATTCAATCGGCAAGCGGGCACCACGCCACGGTTCGACAGCCCACCTTTGGTCGGTTTCAGGCCGACAATATTGTTGAATCCGGCCGGCACGCGGCCCGACCCTGCGGTGTCGGTGCCCAGAGAAAACGGTGTCAGGCCGCGCGCCACTACCAACGCCGAACCGGAGCTGGAACCGCCGCTGACGTAGCGGCTATCGAAACTGTTGACCACCGCGCCGTGTGGCGAACGGGTGCCCACCAGCCCGGTCGCGAACTGATCGAGATTGGTTTTACCGATCACGATGGCACCGGCAGCGCACAAATTGGCGACCACGGTGGCGTCCGACGCCGCCAGATAAGCGAACTCCGGGCAGGCCGCGCTGGTCGGCCAGCCGCCGACGTCGATGTTGTCTTTTACCGCAAAGGGCACGCCAAACAGCGGGAGCTGGCTGATATCCCCGGCGACCGCTTCAAGCCGCTGCGCCAATCTCTGGTACTGCACTTCACGCTGTGTGGCGCTGGCAAGATACAGCCAGGCGTTGTCATCCGCCGGCAGCTCGGCGGCCAGTGCTGTCAGGGTAGCGCGCACGCAGGCAATGCGCTCGTCGGCCGGGTGGGTGTGATAGTGGTGTTGCCATTCGCTGAGGGTGAAACCGCGTAGCTTATTATCAGGCTGGGTCATCGGCTGAATTCCATCTAGTACACAAGATGGGATTCAATAGAGCAACCGACGTGCCAATTTTTAATCGTCTGATTTCAATAAATTATAATTAAAACTTATGGCAATAAAATCATCATCCTGCACCAGCGCGGCACAATCGGCGAGCAAAAAAGGTGCAGCCCACTTTGATGCATGAATTAGCGTCGAGAACAGGCTTGATGACGGGGGTTAACCCGTCACTGCCATATCGCCTCGCGAACTTTAATCGCTCGGGGTAACAGCCCCAAAGCGTAAAAGCGATCGGCTATCGCCTGCTGCTGTCGAATGATGTTTAAATCCATGCGGCGTGTCTGATGGCTACGACGAGCCAGAGCGTGGGTGAGCGAGGGGATACCTTGCCCCAGTTCGGCCGACAATAGCGTTGCCGCTTCGTCGCGATGGGCGTCAATATAGCGCCCGGTTTGTTCCAACGCCGCCATCAGGCCGTGCAGTAAATCGGCAGAGTGGCCGGCGAAATCGCGATGAGCAAGATAGAACTGATGGTTGCTGACCCGCCCTACGCCGTTGGCGATGACCCTGAACTGCCCGCTTTGTTCGGCATCGCTCAGCAAGGGATCCCACATCATCCAGGCATCCACCGCATGATGATCGCTGGGGGTCAGCGGGTATTTGGGCGGCGCATACACCACCCGTACGTCTTCCAGCGTCAATCCGGCTTCATCAAGGATCTGCAACAGCAGATAATGCACATTGGAGCCTTTATTGACCGCAATCCGCTTTCCGCGCAGGTCGGCAAGCGTGCGGATCGGGCTGTCGTCGGTGACCAGCAACGCCACGCTTTGCGGTGCTGCCGGTTCCCAGGCAACGTACAGCAATGGACTGTTTCCGGCCTGAGCAAATAAAGGAGGCACCTCGCCGGTGGTGCCAAAATCGATCTCTCGGTTAGTCAGGGCATGCAGTAATTGAGGACCGGCAGGAAACTCGCTCCACAACACGCTCACCCCACCGTCGGCCAGGCGCGCCTCCAGCGACTGACGGGCCTTGAGTATTCCCAGGTTGCCAAACTTCTGGTAACCAATACGCAGTTCGCGTTCGCGACCGCCGGTCTCCCGCTCAGATTTTAACGCCGTACCGCCGGTGCTTCTCCTGGCTTTGATTAAGCCAAGATGCCCCAGATGGGTACGCAGCGTATTGCGGCTGATCCCCAACAGCGCCGCGGCCTGCAACTGGTTACCCTGGCTCAGTTCAAAAGCATTGCGCACCAGCGAGTCGATCACCCGCTGGTAGATCGGGCCATCGTTACCCGCCAACTGCTGGCGCAGGAAACTGTCCAGCGAATCATCCCCCGCAGGCGGCAAGCCGGCCACTCCAGCGCTTAGCCTCAACTGCTGCGGCGTAATCAATGGCGCTTTGCTGAGCAGCACTGCATTATGCAGGGTGTTTTCCAGCTCGCGGATATTCCCCGGCCACGGGTAATCCATCAGCGTGGCCAGCGCCTCTGCGCTGAGACGCAGCTGAGGGCGCCCCAACCGCCGCGCGTACAGCGTCAGGAAATGCTCAGCCAACAGTGGAATATCCTGCCGCCGCTGGCGCAAAGGAGGCAGAGTCACGGCGGCCACGTTAAGCCGGTAGTAAAGATCTTCACGAAAACGACGTTCGTAGATGGCATTAGCCAGGTCAACATGGGTGGCGGCCACGACGCGGACGTTCACTTTTACCGGCCGGTGGGAACCCACCCGGGTCACTTCCCGTTCTTGCAATACGCGCAGCAGCTTTACCTGTAGCGGCAGGCTTAACTCACCGATTTCATCCAGCAGCAAGGTGCCCCCTTCTGCCGCCTCGAACCACCCCTGGTGGCGATCCACCGCCCCGGTGAAGGCACCTTTCTCGTGTCCAAACAGTTCCGATTCGGCAAGGCTCTCCGTCAGCGCCCCACAGTTCACCGCCAGAAAGGGACGATCGCGCCTTAGGCTGTGATGGTGCAGATAACGAGCCACCACCTCCTTACCCGTGCCGGTTTCGCCCACGATAAGCACGGTGGCGTCCGTCGGGGCCAGCCGATCCAGAACGTTCTGGAAGGCAAGAGAAGCGGGATCAATTAACCGGGGGCCGGAGCTTTGCATCGTCGATACCTTTAAGGGAGCAGTACAGAAACAATACCGACAGGGGGCGGACAAGACGAGAGGCTCAACCGCCGCCTTGCTGCAAATGCAACAGCCTGCCATCAGTCACTGCTGCATTTGCAGCAAAACCGCCCACGGCAAAAATCGCTAACTCATTAATAAATAAAAACAAAAAAACATCATCATTTTGGCATGCTTTCTGCTTGGTTGTTTATAACCAAGCGTGGAAATTCTATTGAATAAATTAAGATATCGTTATATAGGAAATGGATAATGAGCGAACAGCAGGCGCACAACATCAACGTATTCTGGTTCTTACCGACCCACGGCGACGGGCGCTATCTAGGCACGACCGAGGGCGGAAGAGCGGTAGATCTGCCTTATTTGCAACAGGTTGCGCTGGCGGCGGACAACCTTGGCTATTACGGCGTGCTGATCCCAACCGGCAAAAGCTGTGAGGACTCCTGGCTGGTCGCTGCCGCACTCGCCCCCCTCACCAAGCGTCTTCGCTATCTGGTCGCCGTGCGCCCTGGATTGCAGCCCCCGAGCCTTGCCGCGCGGATGGCCGCCACGTTGGATCGCCTTTCGGAGGGCCGCCTGTTAATCAACGTGGTTACCGGTGGCGATCCCGTCGAGAACAAAGGCGATGGGATCTTCCTCAGTCACGCCGAGCGCTATCGGGTCACGCGCGAATTTCTGGAGGTCTATTCCCGCCTGCTGAAAGGCGAAAAGGTCGATTTTCAGGGCGAATACTTGCGGGTGGAAGGCGCTGAAGTGCTGTTTCCGCCGGTGCAGGAAAACGGGCCGCCGCTATTTTTTGGCGGCTCGTCAGAGGAAGCGCTGGAGGTGGCGGCGAGCCAGATCGACACCTATCTCACCTGGGGCGAACCGGTTGAGCAGGTGGCGGAGAAAATTGCCGTGGTGCGTCAGCGCGCACAGGAGCGAGGACGCACGCTGGACTACGGCATTCGCCTGCACGTCATTGTTCGGGAAACGGAAGAGGAAGCCTGGGCTGCCGCCGACAAACTGATTGCCCATTTGGATGATGACACCATCGCCGCCGCACAGAAAATTTTCTCGCGTATGGACTCGACCGGACAGGCCCGCATGAGCGCACTGCACGGCGGCTCGAAGGACAGCTTGCGCATCGCCCCCAACTTATGGGCAGGCGTGGGGCTGGTGCGTGGCGGCGCAGGTACCGCGCTGGTCGGCAATCCACAACAGGTTGCCGACCGCATCCGTGAATATCAGGCATTGGGGATCACTAATTTTATTTTCTCGGGTTATCCGCATCTGGAAGAGGCTCACCGGTTTGCCGAACTGGTGATGCCGCTGTTGCCGCTGGCGGGCAACGTCGAAAAACGTCAGCGCACGGTCAACACCGGGCCATTTGGAGAAACCATCGGTGGCGATCGTCGTCCGGTGAAAAAGTGAAACTGAGGAGAAAACCATGAGCAATGAACCGATCAAGTTCGCCTACTGGGTCCCTAACGTGTCGGGTGGCCTGGTGATCAGCCAAATCCCTCAGCGTACCAGCTGGGATGCAAACTATAACCGCAAGCTGGCGCAAATTGCCGAGCGCGCCGGGTTTGACTACGCCCTGACGCAGATCCGCTTTACCGCCGGCTATGGCGCAGATAATCAACATGAGTCGGTGACATTTTCACAGGACCTGCTGGGAGCGACGGAGAAGCTCAAGGTCATCGCCGCCCTGTTGCCGGGCCCATGGAACCCAACGCTCGCCGCCAAACAGATTGCCACCATCAGCCATCTGTCCAACGCGCGTATTGCGGTCAATATCGTCAGCGGCTGGTTCCGGGGCGAATTCAAGGCCATCGGCGAACCCTGGCTCGATCACGAGGAGCGCTACCTGCGTTCGGAAGAGTTCATTCGCTGCCTGCAAGGCATCTGGCAGCAGGACAGTTTCACTTTTGCCGGTGATTTTTATCGCTTCCGCGACTATTCGCTGAAACCGAAACCGCTGGATCCGCAACCGGAGATTTTCCAGGGCGGCAGTTCAAGAGCCGCACGGGATATGGCCGCGCGCGTATCCGACTGGTACTTCACCAACGGCAACACCCCGGAAGGCATCCGTCAGCAGGTTGAAGATATCCAGCTAAAAGCCGCTGAAAACCAACACAGGGTCAGGATCGGCGTCAATGGCTTCGTCATTGCCCGCCAAACGGAGCAGGAAGCGCAAAGCGTACTGCGTGATATTCTGGATCATGCGAATCCGGATGCGGTGAAAGGGTTCCAGTCTGAGGTGAAAAATGCCGGTAGCGCCTCCCCTGAAGGGGAAGGTAACTGGGCGAAATCGACGCTGGAGGATTTGGTGCAATATAACGATGGCTTCAAAACAAACCTGATTGGCACCCCGCAGCAGATAGCGGAGCGGATCATCGAACTCAAGCAAGCCGGCGTGGACCTGATGCTGCTGGGCTTCCTGCATTTTCAGGAAGAGGTGGAGTTCTTTGGTCGCGAAGTGATCCCGCGGGTTCGCGAGCTGGAACGCCAACAGCAACCGGTGTTAAGTCATGGCTGATCGGCAGATTGTCATCATTGGCGGTGGCTTTAGCGGTACCGCGCTGGCTATTCATCTGGCGCGGTTGGGCAGCGCCGGCCTGAAGGTGATCGTGATCGAGCCTCGTGCCCAGTTGGCTCAGGGCGTGGCTTATAGCACGGTCGACCCGGCGCATCGCATTAACGTCCCTGCCGCCCGTATGCAGCTTTCCGCCGCCGAAGAAGGCGATTTTGATCGCTGGCTGAGGGCGGAGGGAGGCCTCAAACAGGATGACAAAGCGCTCTGGACGGATGGCAGCCTTTATCCGCAACGGGGACGGTTCGCCGCCTATATCCTCGACAAGCTGGCCGCCGCGCTGGAAACATCGCCGGTACAGGTCACCCATGTTCAGGATTATGCCGTGGCGCTGAAAAATGCAGAGGTGCTGACGGCCTCCGGGGATAAATATCACGCAGATCAGGTGGTGCTGGCCATCAGCCACCCTCCCCCTGCCGTACCAAGACAACTACAGCAGGTGCTGCAAGACCATCCTGGCCTGATCGCCAACCCATGGCGGACAGATGCCTTGATCGGGGTGGAGAAGAGTGCGCGGGTGGCTATCATCGGTTCCGGGTTAACCATGTCCGACGTGGTGGCCTCGCTTTACCGTCAGGGGCATCGTGGGCCGATCCTGGCATTCTCGCGCCGCGGTCAGCTTCCCCGGCCAAATCTGACCGGTGAGTCTCCGCCCCGCCCGCTTGACTATCGGCGTCCACAGGCGGACAGCGCCCGTGCCTGGCTGCGGCGGGTTCGACAGGAGGTGGCGCAGGCTGCCCTGGAAGGCCTGCCCTGGCAAGGGGTACTGGATGACATCCGGCTGAACGGACAGCAGATTTGGCAACGGCTTTCGCTGAAAGAACAGCAACGCTTTCTGCGCCATCTGCGCCCATGGTGGGATGTGCACCGTTACCGCATCGCACCGCAGGTCAGCGAGGTGTTGTCCCTATTACAGCAGAATGGGCGTCTTAAGATCCTGGCCGCCAGCCTTAAGCAGGTCGCGACAGACAAAGAAACGATCATTCTGACGCTGAAAGCCCGTGGTCAAGCCGCCACGGAAACCCTGCGGGTGGATAAACTGATCGTCACTACCGGCCCAGCGCACGGTGTGTTGCTCAAGAGCGATGCGCTGTTGAAGCAGCTCGCAGCGGAAGGTGCTATCCAGCCCGATCCGCTGGCGCTGGGAATTTGGGTTGATGCTCACTCGCGAACGATTAATCGCCAGGGGAAAAGTAACGATGGTCTCTACGTGGCAGGCCCCGCCGCCCGCGGACGCTTCGGTGAACTGATGGGGTTGCCGCAGGTGGCGCAACACGCAGAATCACTGGCGCAGCAATTGCTCTGTGGTTCGCCAATCAGCCCTGCGGGCTGAAGCCGTTGACAAAGTGCTCTGTTGTTTAATGGTAGGGGCGCTGCATGCTGCGCCCAATAGCATAATCAATGAATTAGATCGGGTCGAACATGGGTACAACCGCTACATGGGTTACAGATCTGACCGGCCACATAGGTAACACTTTCGTCTAATCGATACGGATAATACTGTGCTTAGCTCTGTCGTAGTAAGCCAGTATCATCCGGTCGAACAACACA
>JAAXZN010000068.1 GCA_012719855.1 Serratia liquefaciens
AGGCCGAACCAGTCCGCATACTGGCGAGACAGGACATCCGCCATACGCTCCTTCGCGACGTTGGGGATATTCTCCCATTTCACGGCGTCAAGACCCGACTGGCGGTAGAGACGCTCAATCAGACGGATGTTCTCGGTCGTTAACGTGACATCCACCTTCAGCAACCCGAACCAGTGTTCAAAGGCCAGATTCTGAGGCGATGCGATCCCCGGGTGCATTAATAGACCCGGGTAAGGCACGTAAACGCCGGGTTTTGTCGTAGCCGGCTTCAGTATGCCGGCGCAGCCGGCCAGGAATAGCCGGCAGCTCTGCTGAATGGCGTGCCGGTAGTCAGGCACAACATGGCCATTGACCCATTGCTGCAGTTCATCCACAAAAACGGATTGGCCTGTGATCACTAAACGGTTTTTGCACCAGTTCGACATGGTCTTTCTCCTCTCTTAAAAAAGAGGGAGCTCTCCCCAGCGGGGGAAAGTCTCCCCCGTTGGGTCAGGTGTTACCTCATGATGGCCAGGACGATGAGACTGTCCTACCCTTAGTGGCCTTGCTCGCCGTAGTGAGCCCGGTAGACCTGGTGTTCGTCGCCATCAGCGACCAATCCCAGCTGTACCAATAATCCGCGCTCCCACGAGCCCGGACGTCGGCTACCATCGGCAATACTGGCCAGAATGTAATGGATAAGGCCCTCGACATTCTCAAGCTGAACGGCCGCGCCACAGGTCTGCTGAAGCTTCAGCATGTACGCCAGCTCGCCGGCAATCTCAGGGTCAACGGTGACCTGCAGCCCCTTGTTGGTGGTTTTAGTCATCGGTTATCTCCTGTTCTGTTTCACCGATCACGCCCAGCTCTTCCGCCTGGCGCAGATACGGTGATGATGGGGTAAAGGGACTGGCGCCCAGGCGTACCAGGTGGTATTTATCCACCAGGTTGTTGATCGCCTCAAACGGCCGCACTCCCGCTTCCTGTAAAGCCATCACGCACTCCGCTTCACACAGATCTGTATCGTTTAAGGCCAGGCCAAAGTATTTGGCCAGTAACCTGCCGGCAATGGTCTGCCAGTAACGTTGTTCAATCGTCATCACCAGACTCCTCATGCCGCAACGGCAGGATCAGTTGTCACCGGTTCCGCCAGGGGTTTCAGTAAAAACTCTGACGCCTCACGGGCCTGTTTTGCCGCACGAAACAGCGCGCGCTTATCTTCACGCAATACCCTGAGCCAATGTTCAAGGTAACTGTCGTGCTGGATGTCGCCAAAGACGCCAAGCTGTGCGCACATAAAAGCACTGCCCAGCTCCGCCACCAGTTCCTCGAACGCGTATACCGGGTCTCCGAACGCGCGGGAAGAAGACGTGATCCCCTCCCGGTTGAGCCGTGTTGCATGACCGGTGCTGTGCACCAGTTCATGCAATAACGTCGACCAGTAATCCGCCTCGGTTCGAAATTGCTGAACCTGTGGCAGGACAATCTGGTCGCGACCCGGCGCGTAATAGGCTCTGTCCTGGTAAACCTGCTCGAGCCGAACACCACAGGCCTCAACGAGGGTGCTGACTTGAGCCTGTGTTTTCGCATCGACCAACGCCCCCTCCTCTTCCGGCTCCGCTGCCGGCGTAATGCCGACAACGGTTTCAGGGAGGTCGTCGCATTGGGCAACGTTAAACAGGTACAACGGCTTCAGCATGGGTATTCGCGTTTTCAGCGGGTTCCCCTCTTCGTCAAACAGCTGCCAGCCGTCAGCATCCTCCACTTGCTTGTCCCAGGGTTTGAATACCACGGCCAGGGTCGCGGTTTCGCCGGCACGCACATGCCCACCAACGGCTTCCGCCTGCTTGTAGGTGAGCCAGCGATTGGAGTGAAAACCCCTTTCGTCCGCGGCCATCCATAACAGCAGCACATTCACGCCGCTGTAGTGGTAACCGGTCGTGCCGTTCTGCGGCATGATGGCCGTCGACGCGCCGCGGCCCTTGTCGGTCCGCCAGG
This sequence comes from Serratia liquefaciens, assembly GCA_012719855.1. Classification (GTDB taxonomy): domain Bacteria; phylum Pseudomonadota; class Gammaproteobacteria; order Enterobacterales; family Enterobacteriaceae; genus Serratia; species Serratia liquefaciens_A. Next base: position 1,978 of record JAAXZN010000068.1, read on the forward strand.
GCTTGCGCCAGGGCAAGGTTCCCGTCTCGATGGCGGCAATGATTTTGTCCGTAACCTGTTGGTACAGGTCAGTACGTTCGCGACGGGCTTTTGCCGGCCGACGTGATGATGATGTTTTCTTCATGGAGTGCTCCTCGTAAAAAAGGCGCATTCCTCCCCTGGCGGCGAAGAATACGCCCCAGGGGACAGAAAAAAGTGGTCAGAACGCGGGGTAACGCAGTGCCCCTTTCGGGTTTACCGTGTCAACACGCTGTTTCAGCCGTTCGAACATGGCCAGATAGTCTTCCCGATCGGCGGGCTTTGCCCGCTTGCAATCGGTATGACAGGCCGTGGCCAGCAAGTTGATGGACCGCTCACGCCAGTGTTTAAACTCATCCTGGCTGACACAAACCGAGTAATGGACCTCGGCCAGCTGCAACATGCGGGCGGTTATACGACGGAAGTCGGCGACACACACCCAGTTAACCGTGGCAACGTGCATATAGACCGTTTCGGGTAACAGGTGGATCCAGAGCTCATGGCCTTGCGACAGTATTCGCTCGATACAACTGTCGTTCAGCATCAGCTCCTCGTCAAAGTCGTCGCCGCCGGCGAGCCGCCGGGACGTTTCATACCAGGCCTCATCCTTATCAGGATGACACCCGTCGGCATACGCCAGGTGCTTGATACGGCCGGTGGCGTTTCGTTCGCCCACAGCAGGCATCAGATAGACGCCGTCGTCTTTGGCCAACACCAACGCACACTGATTGGCGCGGACTTCAGCCACCACGGCGCGCAGTTCTGCAGGGTTAAAATGCAACATGGTAAGTCTCCTGTGTTCTGGAGACGGACTTCCCCGGGAGGGAAAGCCCCTCCAGGGAAAATGAAACGTTAGGGTCAGCGTGGTGGTGTTACCACGAAGCCCGGAAGTAAAGGTGGTCTCGACTGAAATCAAAACCGGCAAGCACGCTGTTAACGTACTCCTTCAGTAAATCAACCTGCGTCCAGTAAATACCGCCGTAGTCACGAGATTCAGAAGGAAACGCCTCATGGCAGTTCGCATCACTCAGTCGTGACAGACACATATTCAGCATCTGGATGTCGTTGCGGTCAAACGCGATCAACTCGCCGCTTATGACCTCCCCGACGCTTTTGTCCACCCAATTCATTAGCGCGGCAAAACCGCGGAAATGACAGGAGTGAACCAGCAGCGGCGGATGGTAGTGGTTACACGTTTTGTGGTTGTATATTCGCGGCGCCTGCACACAATCACCGCCGTCCTCCAGCCACGCTGGTGAACACGGCACCCAGTCGCCAACGGGTGTCCAGTCGCCGTTAACCGGCAACATCGGATAGTCAGCCTTACGCTGACGGAAAAAGTTGATATCAAGCCCCATGGGTCACTCCTCTCGGTATACGGACAGGAGCTCCCCTGCAGGGAGGCCCTGCCGGGTGAATAAAAAAATCGCGACTATGCCGCCGAATGCGCCTGATTCAAACGCGCCGCCAGCACGTCATCCATGCCGACAATAACGCACCAGCGACAAAGCAGTTCATCGGGATCATCGTTATGACTGCTATACCCTTCCAAATGGTAAAGAATGGAGTCATCAGTCAGTGCCGCCTCATCCACTTCACCCGGAGCAATAAGTTCTGGGCGTTTGAGGTGATGGCGCAACCAGAGTAGTGGCAACTCCCATCCTGGATATTTGGCGAGTCTGGAGTCGTTCCGCTCTATCCGTACAGAGCCAGGGCACAGGTTATGAATCAGTGTCAGAACCAGTCGGTGAAAAAAGTCGGGGCGCTGAAAGAACCCCACACGTTCTTCGACGTAAGGCACCGGTTGCATCGGGCTATTTTCCTCTGATTCCGGTGATACACGTAAACCGGCCGTTTCGAAGATCATGCCATCAAACAGCTGGCCGGCTTCCGTGATACCTTCTGGCCGGGCCTCATCCGGCAACAACCAGAACACCTCGGTCACCGCCAGGGTGAAATCAATCCACGCGTTCTGGGACGGTGGTGCGACAAAATACACGTTCATACTCACGATAAATCCTCCGGTAACAAAAAATTGGGGGGATTTATCCCCCGGACGGGAATAAATCCCCGTCAGGGTGTGTGTCTGTCAGGCTGCCGTGCCGATCACCAAACCTCGAGCTCGCCAATCGCAATGTCGGCTTCGACATAGCGCTTGCCTTGCTCCACGGCCTGCGCCCAATAAGACGCGTGAATATCTTTGCTCAGCGTATCCAGGCGAGCCATAAGCGCTTGCCCGTTAGCGGAAAGTGTCGATATATAGCCGTACTGCATGACCAGCAGGAAACCACCAAAGGCCTCTCCCGCATTGATAACGGCATTTTCCACATCATTCAGCTCAGTGGGGTCTTCACGTTCAATACCCAATCCCAGGCGCTGGCAAGCCCGTATACTCATGAGCTTACCTTCAACCAGGCAAAGGAAATGAAACGCATCAAGCGCGGTTTTCACGTCAAGTACGTTGGGTAACTGGGTATGCATCGATAAATCCTCCACAAAAAAAAAGCGGGATTTATCCCCATAACGGGTGTAAATCCCCGTCAGGGTATTAAGTGGGTAAACCGACCGCTCTAAAAGCGGTAACGCAGTCTGGCCAAATGCTCAGCATGTTGGCTAGCGAGTCGGTAAGCTTTTCTGCGCTCGGTATGTTTGCAAGCCAGCACAACATGGGTGCTTGCGTAGGTATATTCGCCTTTGTACCAACCTTTGCGCAGCGTCAGTAACGCGCTGACCGAACCATCATCACTGCAGATAACATGCGCGCGAACGGCAAAATTACCTGCTGCATTGACGTACCAGTCAGTAAAACGCGGC
>JAAXZN010000015.1 GCA_012719855.1 Serratia liquefaciens
CAGCTAGCGGCAACCCCCTGCAATAAACGACGGCGGCCCAGATTGTGATTTGAGTTTGGCATGCGACTCCGGCAGTGGTAACAGATTAAAACAGATGAAAAAAACACCAGTAAAACGGGAATGCCGAAAACTTTAACCAATCATTCCGGCGCTGTCATCAGAAAATCTTTTTATGGTTTTTCAATTTATTAACGATTCAGCGCCCTTAGCAAAGAAATAGAGACAATTTCCCACTTGCCATCAGGCCAATAAAAGAATAAAAATACAAAAATATCGTATAAATATGCAAAAGAGGTTTGGCCGTGAAGGAACGTAGTACAGAGCTGGTCCAAGGATTCCGTCACTCAGTTCCCTATATCAACGCCCACCGTGGCAAGACGTTTGTCGTCATGCTTGGCGGGGAAGCCATAGAACATGAGAACTTTTCCAACATCGTCAACGATATCGGGCTGCTGCATAGCCTGGGCATTCGTTTGGTGGTGGTCTATGGCGCGCGGCCGCAGATCGACGTCAATCTGGCGCAGCATAATTACGAACCGATTTACCACAAGCATACCCGCGTCACCGACGCCCACACGCTAGAGTTGGTGAAGCAGGCGGCTGGCCTGTTGCAACTGGACATTACCGCCCGGTTATCGATGAGCCTCAACAACACACCGCTGCAGGGTGCGCACATCAACGTGGTCAGCGGTAACTTTATCATTGCCCAACCGCTGGGTATCGATGACGGCGTGGACTACTGCCACAGCGGCCGTATCCGCCGTATCGATGAAGAGGCCATTCATCGTCAGCTCGACAGCAACGCCATCGTGCTGATAGGCCCGGTCGCCGTTTCCGTTACCGGCGAAAGCTTTAACCTGACGTCAGAGGAAGTGGCGACCCAATTGGCCATCAAGCTGAAAGCCGAGAAGATGATCGGCTTCTGCTCGTCGCAGGGGGTCACCAATCAGGAAGGCAATATCATCTCCGAACTGTTTCCCAACGATGCACAAAAACGCATCGAAGAGCTGGAAGAGAGCGGCGATTACCATTCCGGCACCGTGCGCTTCCTGCGCGGCGCGGTAAAGGCCTGCCGCAGCGGCGTACGCCGCAGCCACCTGATCAGCTATCAGGAAGACGGCGCGCTGGTGCAAGAGTTGTTCTCACGCGATGGTATCGGCACCCAGATCGTCATGGAAAGCGCGGAACAGGTGCGCCGGGCCACGATTAACGACATCGGCGGCATCCTCGAACTGATCCGTCCGCTTGAACAGCAAGGCATTTTGGTTCGCCGCTCGCGTGAGCAGTTGGAAATGGAGATCGACAAGTTCACCATTATTGAACGCGATAACCTGACCATCGCCTGCGCGGCGCTGTATCCGTTCCCGGAAGAGAAAATCGGCGAAATGGCCTGCGTAGCGGTACACCCGGATTACCGCAGCTCATCACGCGGTGAAATGTTGCTGCAGCGGGTGGAGAGTCAGGCGCGCCAGATGGGCCTGCGTAAACTGTTCGTGCTGACCACGCGCAGCATCCACTGGTTCCAGGAGCGCGGTTTCACCCCGGCGGAAGTTGACGTACTGCCAATGCAAAAACAGGCGCTGTACAACTACCAACGCCGTTCCAAAATTCTGCTGGCCGATCTGTAACCCCTGGCGGGCGCAGCAGATGAACTGCGCCCCATTTTTGTCCCTTACGTCGTTATCTGCAACCGCTCTGCCAAACCACTGCGCCGTTGGGTCGGGGTGCGGATCGCCCGTAGCAAAACGGCTTCGGTGGCATACAGCGAAAGCTGTTTCCGGGCCCGGGTGATCGCGGTATACACCAGTTCGCGGGTGAGCACCGGCAAAAAGTGATTGGGAAGTACCAGTACCGTATGATCGAACTCTGAGCCCTGCGATTTATGCACCGTCATCGCATAGGCGGTTTCATGCGCCGGTAAACGGCTCGGCTGCACCGACTTAATGCTGCCGTCCGGCAGTTGGAAATGAACGCGCAGCTCGCCGCTCTCATCTCGCAAAGCAATACCAATATCACCGTTGAATAACCCCAGCGCGCTGTCATTACGCCCAATCATCACCGGACGCCCCGGATACCAACGCCCCGCGGTTCCTGGCTTACGCTGGATCAGACCGGCGCGTTGCAGCCCCGTTTCAATCCGCTCATTTAGCCCGGCAATACCGAATGGCCCCTCTCGTAGCGCGCACAGCACCTGGAATTGGCCAAACGCCGCCAGTATCGTCACCGCATCGGCACCCGTCGCCACCTGCCGCAGATAATCACGATAGCCCGCCACGCAAGCATCCAATAGCGCCTGATAGTCTTGCGTTTCCGCCAACGGATACCCCGTAACGTCGCTGAAGTTGCCACCCAGCGCCCAGGCCGCTTTCTTGCCATCTCCGGCATTTACCGCAAAAGCCAGTTGACCAATGCCCGAGTTGGCATCAAAGCGATAGCTCTTGCGCAGCAGGCACAAACTGTCGCGCACGGCCGCCTCGGCCTCGGCACTTTGTCCCTGCAGCAGACAGCCGGTCAGCCGCGAGAGCTGCTCCGCCCGTGCCACGCTATAACCTTGCTCGGCAAAGCGGCAGATATCGCCCAGCACCGCGCCAGCCTCAACCGAAGCCAGCTGATCGCGATCGCCCAGGAAAATCACCCGCGCCTTAGCAGGCAAAGCGGCAATCAGGCGCGCCATCATCGGCAGGTCAACCATCGAGGCTTCATCGACCACCAGCACATCCAGATGCAGCGGGTTGCCACGGTGATAACGCATACGCTGGCTGTTGGGCTGAGCGCCTAACAGGCGGTGAAGCGTGGAGGCTTCCGTCGGGAACAGCGCACGTTGCTCAGGCGTTAGCGCCAGTTGCCTGCCGGCGCTGCCTAAGGATTCGGTCAGGCGGGCCGCCGCTTTACCGGTAGGTGCCGCCAACTGAATGCGCAAACGTCGGCCTTCGGCAAGCTGCACCAGCGCGGCCAACAGCTTGGCCACGGTGGTGGTTTTACCGGTGCCCGGTCCGCCGGAAATGACGGCAATGCGCCGCGTGGCGGCCACTGCGGCGGCAATTTTCTGCCAGTCCGGTTCGTCGCTCGCTTCGCCAAATAATTGATCGAGAATGGTGCGGAGCTCGGCTTCTTCAACCGGTTGATGGAGGCTGTCACCGCTGATAAATTCGGCCACCTCGCCTTCGTTCTGCCACATGCGCTGCAGGTATAAACGCTGCTGTTGCAACACCATCGGCATCGCCGTGCTGCCATCGCCAATCGCCGCGCTGGCAGACAGCCGCTGCTGCCATTCGGTCAGATTGGGTTGCCCTGCCGCCAACCACACGGCCTGCGCCAGCTCTGGCTGACGTCCGTCAAAAAGATTCTCAGGCAACAACTGTTCCAGCATCAGGCAAACATGGCCGGCACCCGCCTCGGCGCTGAGGCAAGCAGCCGCCAACAAAATATCCGGCTGGTCCGCTGCCGCCACCACGCGGGCAAACTGTAAATCCAGCGGGCGCAGCACGCCGAGTCCCTGCGCCTGTTCCAGTAAAGCTATCATGGCTCATCCTCCGCCGTAATGGCCTCGCCGCTGAACAACCTGTCCATGCCTTCGACTAACGCTTGCTCTGGCCGACAGGCGAAGATACCGTTGCCTGGATGCTGCGCATCCACCCCGCGCAGGAACAAATAAATCACCCCGCCGAAGTGCCGTTGATAGTCGTAGTCCACCAGCCGATGACGCAGATAACGGTGCAGCGCCAGGGTATATAACTGATACTGCAGATCGTAACGGTGTTCCGCCATCGCCTGCTCCATCGCCGGCTGGGTATAGGCACTGCTGTCCTCCCCCAACCAGTTGGATTTGTAATCCAGCAGGTAGTACTTCCCCTGCCAGCAGAACACCAGGTCAATAAACCCTTTCAACATTCCCTGCACCTGTTGGAAATCCAGTGCCGGGCAGCGAGCAGAAAGCGGATCGTGGTTTTTCACCAGCGCATCCAGCTCACGGGCCTGCAACAGCCTGTCGATCGGCAGATAGAACTGCAGTTCGGCCTGCTTTTGCTGCGGCGCCAGAGCCGACAGCACGACACCGGCATCATTGAGCGGGGTGTTGAGCAACACCTGCATCCACGCCAGCAGTATCGGTTGCCAATGTTCGGCAAAGCCTTGCTGTTGCAGTTGCTCCAGCAGCCACTGCTCGTCAAGCGGTTGGGTAAAATCGAGCGTTTCAAACAGGCTGTGCAAGAAAGTCCCCGGGGTAGCACCGCGAGGGAAAGTGTGGGGTGTGAGCGCTGGCTCACTGTCCTGAGCTTGCTCGCCTGCGGCATCAACATCCAGCCGCGGCAATAAATCCTGCATCAGGCCTGCGCCGTGCTGTTGCAAGCCGGTATAGCTGGTCACTCGCCAAAAATCCTGCACCTGACGTGAAAAACCTTTGGCGGCCAGCTCGCTCAATTCCGACGTTTGCGGCAACCAGGGCTGTTCATCCAGCGTGTCGACCAGTGACAGCGCAACGCCTTCCCCGACAAGCTGTTGCAGGCATTGCTGCAGATAGGCCGCATCGCCGGCCTGGCCGGCTTGCACCAGATAACCCAGCGCACTGCGGTGTAAATCGGTATCCCCCTGCTTCTTGCGGGTGCCTTGGATCAGCGGCGCAATACCGATGCTGCAGTGATACACCGAACGGGTCAATGCCACGTACAACAGGCGTAAATCCTCTGCCAGCCGCTCCTCCTCCGCCCATTCGATACTTTCTTCATCGGCGTTGAGGTCAAGCAAAGCCTGGAAGCTCTGGCGATCGTGATACAGCACCTGCTGCTGTTGGCGGAAATTACCGACGAACGGCAGCCACACCAGATCAAATTCCAGCCCTTTGGATTTATGGATGGTGATCACCTGCACCAGATGGCGATCGCTTTCCAGGCGTAACTGTTGGTTGTCAGACTGACGATTGGGTTGGGCAATCTGCTGCGCCAGCCAACGGACCAGCGCATGCTCGCTGTCGAGCTGTGCTGAGGCTTCCTGCAGCAGTTCCCCCAAATGCATCACGTCGGTCAATCGACGCTCGCCACCCTGCATGGCCAACAGGTTTTCTGCCAGATGGCGCTGCTTCATCACCTCGCGCAACATCGGCAATACTCCCCGGCGCAGCCAGAGGGTGCGGTAGTCGTCAAACTCGTTGACCAGCTTATCCCATGCGCGCTCATCCTGATTCAAACTGTCCAGCGCCAATGCGTCCAATCCCATCAGCCCGGTCGCCATGGCGCTGCGCAAGGTGCGCTCCTGCTCCGGTGCCAACACGGCCTGCAGCAACCACAGCAAATCCTTGGCCTCTGGCGTATCAAACACGCTGTCGCGGTTGGACAAGTAAACCGAAGGAATGGCCAGCGCACTGAGCGCATCGCGAACTAACGCCGCCTCGTTACGGCTACGCACCAGCACGGTAATGTCTGAAGCCTGCACCGCCCGGCGTTTATCGCCATCCACCAGCCAAGCCTGCTGCTGTTGCCCGGCGCTTAGCCAGTCACGGATTTGCGTGGCGCACAGGCGCGCCATCAATTGTTGGTACTCACTAACGCCAACACCTTCTCCCTGCTGCAGCCAGAATTGCATTGCCGGTTGCGGTTGGTTTTGCAGTTCAAAAGCCAAGCCCCGGTTTTTTGCGGCGGCGGCCACGTCGATAAAGGGAATCTGGCTGAACAGGAAGGGTTTTTCCACCTGAGCAAACAGATGGTTAACGCTGCCGACCATTGCCGGTGACGAGCGCCAGTTGGTCTCAAGCGTATAGTGGGCGCTTACCTCTGAACGGGCTCGCATATAGGTAAAGATATCGGCGCCACGGAAGGCATAAATCGCCTGTTTCGGATCGCCGATCAGCAGCAGGCCGCATTCGGGTCGGCCAACGTAAAGCTTTTGGAAGATGCGGTATTGCTGCGGATCGGTATCCTGGAATTCATCGATCATCGCCACCGGATAACGCTGACGGATCGCCTGCGCTAAGCGATCGCCGCCTTCACTGTGTAGTGCCGTGTCCAGACGGCTTAACAGATCGTCAAAGCCGAGTTCAGCCCTTTGGCGTTTTTCTTGCTGAATGGAGAGGCGTATCTCGCTCAATGCCCGCGCCATAATCAAATCACGCAGCGTCAGCGGCTCATCAAAGAGTTCGTCGATAGCCACAAACAACGGATGACGCGGCGGCTCGCCTTTTTTGGTTTTATCCAACAGCACCGACTGGCGGAACTTGTCGAGCTCTTTCGGTAGCTGGTAATCCTGCGTTTCCAGCGCGACCCATTCGCCGACCTTATGCAGCCAGTTGGGCAGGTGCTTGCTGCTGTAGCTACGCTTGTCAACGCCGGACTGGCTGATTAACGCTTCCAGATCGCCGGCTGTCGCCCCCCACTGAGCTTTAATGGCGTCAATACGCGCCACGATTTGCTCATGGCGCATCAGCACCGTTTCGTCCTCTTTCGGCGGTCGTCGCAACAGCGGCGCTTCGCCATGCAAATAACCGGAGAGATCGGCCAGCAGTGCTTCCGGGCCGCTCCATTCCTGGCTTACCGCCCGGGCCACGCCCAGCGGCAACGGGTAACAATGGCGACGCCAAAAATCCGCACAGGCCTGGCGACGCAGCGGCAACTCATCCTGCACCAGCGTTTGCTCAAACAGAATGCCGGACTCGAAGGCGTTGTGGGTCAGCATACGCTGACAAAAACCGTGAATGGTGTATATCGCCGCTTCGTCCATCTGCCGCTCGGCCGCCAACAGCTGCGCAGCGGCGTCGGGCAGATCTTTAATCTCCGCCATCAGCGAGGTAAATAACGGATCCTTGCTGCGGCCACGGACGCAGGCAATACGCAACCCATGGATATTGCTGCGAATACGCCCACGCAACTCCTCGGTGGCGGCCTCGGTAAAGGTCACCACCAGGATCTCCTCTACCGTCAACGGCCGGGAAAAAGCCGCCGCCTGGCCCAGACCAAGCAGCAGGCGCAGATACAGCGCCCCAATGGTAAAGGTCTTGCCGGTCCCCGCCGAGGCTTCTATCAACCGTTCGCCAAACAGCGGCAACGTTAGCGGGTCAAGCCGCTGCGGGGCCGTTTCCGTCATGGCGTCGCGACCTTACGTGGCAGAGTTTGCTGCAGTGCGGACGCATTAGGATAAGTCACCCAGTCCGGCTGCACGGCATAATCGGCCTTCTCCTGGCCGCTGCCACTCACCTGCGACAACACCGCCAGGCCCTGAGGCTGGATCACCGCCTGATGGAAATAGTCCGCCAATTTGACCGGCGTCAGCTGTTTGATCTGCTCAATCAGCTTATGACGGGTATCAAACGCGAAATTGCCGCGATCGAAGTCATTGGCAAAACGACCAGCCTCTTCACTCAGGGTTTGCGGGCGCTGTTTCAGCTCGTTGATCATCGCCTGCTTGTACTGTTCGAAGTCGGCCGGTTTCATCTCACGCAGGCGTTTTTCGGTTTTCGGGTAGAAATCCTGATAGCGCTGGTACAGATATGCCGGCTGCTTGCTGTTGCTTTGCAACAGGAAACCAATCCCCCACTGCCGCCCTACGGACATCGGGAAAGCAAATACCGCATAGCCCAATTGCTCCTGGGTACGCAGTTGGCTGTAGAACCACGGCTGAATAATCTGCCCCAACAGCGAACTGTAGGCCATGCCGGTCACTTCGTCATAGCCGGTCGGCACATAGACCGCTGCCAGCGCCGAGTCGGTGCTGCTGCCGGCACGCTGCAGGTTGGCCAGCTGTTTTTTAGCCACTTCAACGTCTTCGCCGTGCCACCATTCAATGCCGGTGCACCCCAGACGGTGTTTCAACGTGGAGGCCAGCGTGTCCACCTGTTGCTTGCTCATATTGCCCACCACCAGCAATTCCGGCGTCGCGTCCGCCAACAGGCTGTCGCGGTAGGCCAGCACGTCTTTCAGCGTCAGGGTTTTCAGCACCTCACGGCGCTCGCTGCGTTCGGAGTACGGCACGCGGGAAACCATCTGCACCGGCTGAATCGCCAATTCGAAAGCTTTGCCCTTCTCGGCAGAATCCAGTTGCTCCAAATACCAGGATTTGGCCTGTGCCAGTTGGTCTTCCGTCGGCGTGAAGCTGGAGTACCCCTCAATCAACGACGTCAGCAACTGCGGCAGACGCTGAGTGAAGCCGTTGGCGTTGAATTGCAGACCGTTGTTCGGTGAAGTAGAGAAACTAAGTCCGCCCACCGAGGCCTGATAGCTCAGCTGATCCAGCGAAATTCCCGCCAGATAGTCGGTCAACGAGAACAGCACCTGGTTGCGCGCCGAGTCCATGGTTTTTGCATTGCGGAATGCCACTGTAACGTCGGCTTTAGGCTCGTCGGCAAAGTAGCGGCTCGGCATATACAACACGCGCAGGCCCGATTGATCGACCACCATCTCCGGTTTTTTGAATTCGTGCGAAGGCTTGGTCAGGCTGAAATCATCTGGAATATACGGGTTCAAGGCCGGCAACGACAGGCTGATCCCCTTGCCCAATTGCTGCCACTGCTCGAAACGCTGCGGCGTGATCTTATCGACCTGATAAGGCGCATTGACGAAGTAAGCCGTTTTGTTGTGGGGCTCATTCGGGCTGACAAACCAGATACGCGCATTTTGCGGCGTCATGGCGTCCAGACGCTCGGCAATCGCTTTGGCGTCATAGCGATCGGCCAGGTAAGGCGCATCCAGCGTATGTTCGACCGGCACGCGCAGCATGGTATCCACCAGCCATTCGATATAGTCCATATCACGGGTGATCGAGGGATAGCGGAAATCCAGGTTCAGTACGTGGGAGATCTCATCAAAGTAGCTCTGCTTGATGCCTTCGCTGCGCAACATTTTCAGGTAGTTGAAGATAGCCGCGACCACCTCGTCACGTTTAGCCAGGCCTTTATCGGTCAGCGAAACGCTGATCGAAAACACCCCGCCGTTGCGATCCACCATAGGATCGGCCCCGGCATTGATTGCATCCGCCAACCCTTGTTTCTGCAGCCAGTCCGACAGCGTGTTTTGGCTGCGGTTGCCAATCAGGTAACCGATATAGGTGTCAGTTTTACTGCGGAACTCAGCGCTGTTGTTGTCGATGCGGAATTCGACCTTCAACTGCTTGCGCGGCTGGGCCGGCACATAGTGAATAATGATCCCCTGTTGCTCAGGCGTGACGGCCGGGACGGTTATCGGCGGTACGCTGGCATCATGGTTAGGCACGCGGCCAAAGGTTTTGGCCGCCAGTTCAGCCAATGCCGGCAAGGGTTGGTTGCTGTACAACACCCCCATCATCAGATTGGCGGAATAATAGCGTTGATAGAATGCCGTTAGCTCGTCGTGCAGCTTGCTACCGGGCTTGTCTTTCAGAGTATCGAGGTTACCGCCGGAGAAGCGCGCGCTCGGGTGAGCCGGGTTCAGCGTTTCCGCCCCGACCTGCGCCATGCGCATACCGTCCCGTGAACGCGCCATCGTCAGTTCGGCATTCACTGCATTGCGTTCGCGATCGGCATTGCCTGGATCCAATATCGGCTCGGCGATAGCATCCGCCATGCGGTCTACCGCCGGGGCCAGCGCATCGTTTTCCACTTCCAGATAGAATGCGGTGCGGTAAGAGGCGGTGCTGGCGTTATGGCTGCCACCGTGTTTCTTCAGAAACTCGGACAGGTTTTCCGGCTGCGGATAGCGCTTGGATCCCATCAGCACCATGTGCTCCAGGTAGTGCGCCAGCCCAAGCTGGCTGTTCGGATCCTCCAGCGAGCCCACCGGCAGCGCCAGCGCCGCCAGCGATTTTGGTGCCTGGGCGTCGGACACCAGCAGCACGGTCATGCCGTTCGTCAACTTGATCGCCTGATACTGTCGCGGATCGTGATCGCTTTTGTTGATCTTCTCCGCCAGCGGTTGCCATCCCTGTGCGGCCCAGCTCAACGGTGCCCAAAACATAACCAATAATACTAACCCGGTGATGCGGGCCAACTGTCTGCGCATATCCAAAATAAACCCCTATTCTGACGCCATCGCGCCAAATCCCTGACGTTGACGGCGTACATCAAAACAACACAACACAACACAATAATATCTATATGCTTGTACGTTATGTAAGACCGGAGCTGACCCCGATAGTTGAATATAACCCTAAATATTTTTACCACCTACCGGCAATCAGTACCACCGGGGGATTGTTACCCAAGGTTATGCCGCGCAACCGGCAGCAGGTAACGTTCTGTTTCGGCCAGAATTTGCGCTAAATAAGGATTATCCAACTGCCGGAATACCCGCTGCACATAAGGGTCTTCACCTTCTCCCGGAATGCGCTGATCGCCCTGCCAGGCCTGCAGCAACTTGGCCCGTGCCTTGATTTGCACGTCCTCATCCCAGTCAATCTGCTGCGTTTCCGGCTTGTAACATTGGCTCAGCCAAGCCCAGCCGCTTTTGTTCAGCAACAGCAACGGCTGACACAGACCGCGCTGATAACCGGCCACCAGTTCAGCCAGTTGTTCGCGGGCATCCTCTGCGCTCAGGGCGGCAAAACGCCAGGCGGCTCCTTTGCGACCGTAAATACGGCTTTCCCCTGTGCCACCGGCACAGCAGTACACCAGGTGCTCCAGCCACAGCAATATCCCATCGACGGCCGACAGGGTGGATGGCCGCCAACGCAACAGTCCATCTTCCTGAACCTGATGCAACCAGCCGCTAATGCGCACGCCGGCAATGTCGATATCCAGTTCCAGACTGTGCCCCTCACTGCGCTCTGCCCGCACCTGCTCAGCCAGTTCAGCCATCTCTTCCTGCTGCTTCTGCCAATAAATTTCACCGAATGGGCCAAAAGGTAATCCGCCGGCGGCACGAACCCGCTGAAACAGGCGAGTGGCGTCTTCACCGTCAATCAGGGTGTTCAGCAGCTGGCTGTTGAACTGATAACGACTGAGATTATCCAGGGTAAAGGGCTCTTCATCCGGCAGTTCGGTTTCTTCCAGAATGAAGCTGACCCCCAGGCGAAGTTGGAAGAAGGCGCGGATAGGGTGGCGATAGAATCGCAGCAAGTCGTCCAGCAAGATTTGGGTCTGCGCCTCCGGCAGCAGTGGCTGATTGAACGGCGGATGAGCAGCCCCTTTTCCATCGGCGGCCGGCAGCCATTCCGCGGCGTAGCTCTGATCTTCGGTTCCGGGCAGGAAGTTCTCGGCGGCAAACGGCATGCGCGAGTGCCAGTTAAGCAAGTGCTCACCCACCCGTTGCGCGCTGCCATCCGCGTCCAACGCCTCATCCCCCGGCAGGCAGTAGCTCTGTTCAAGGTATTCCAGCAGTTCGGTCACCAGCACCGAGGGATAACGTTCGCTGTTATCCTGAATGGAACGGCCAATAAAGCTGATATACAGCCGCTGCTGCGCCGACAGTATCGCCTCCAGGAACAGATAGCGGTCATCGTCACGGCGGCTACGATCGCCGCGCTTGACCTGCTGCGCCATCAGATCAAAGCCTAACGGCGGCAACGTACGCGGATAAACACCGTCATTCATGCCCAGCAGGCAAACCACCTTGAACGGGATAGAACGCATGGGCATCAGGGTACAGAAATTGATTTGCCCGGCGAGGAAACGCTGGCTGATCCGCTCCTGATCGAGGCGCGACGCCAGTTCATCACGCAGGATGGACAGCGGCACCTCATCGGGATAACGGGCCGCCAATCCGAACTCGAACAGCTTGTTCCACTGCTGCTCAATCAGTGCCATGACCACTTCGGTTTCATCGTCCTGCTCAAAGAAGGTCTCCAGCAGTTGGCGGCACAGCGGCTGCCATTCCGGCAGGGTACGCAGTTGCCCCAGCCGTTGCCGCCAGAGGCTCAACGCCGCCAGCAGCTCAGCTAACTGCCCAGCCAGCTCGGCGACCAATCCGCTCGATTCGTCGTAAGGTAAAACCCCCTGCCAGTCACCGGCATTGCTGTCCATGGCGTAGCCCAACAGCATGCGCGTAATGCCAAATTGCCAGGTGTGTTGCCCGGTGGCGGGCAAATCCAGTTCGCGAACGTTGTCGTCATCCAGGCCCCAGCGTACACCGGATTCACCCACCCAGTGGCGCAACAGACGCAAGCCCTCTTCCCGGATGGAGAATCGCGCCGCCAGTGCGGGAACCTCCAGCAGCGCCAGCACCTGCTCTGAGGTAAAACGGCTCTGGGGCAGATCCAACAGTGAAATAAACGCCTGCAGCGCCGGGTGGGCCTGGCTGGCTTTGCGGTCTGAAATGGCAAACGGCAGGTAGCGTTCCGGGGAAGCATTGCCGAATACCGCCTGGATATATGGTGTGTAATTGTCGATGTCCGCCACCATCACAATGATATCGCGCGGCGTCAGCTCAGGGTCGTCCGCCAACATGCTCAATAACTGATCGTGCAGCACCTCAACCTCACGCTGCGGGCTGTGGCAAGCGTGCAGGCTGATGGAGCGATCGGCAGGATCCAGTTGTCGTTTGGTGGCGCTGCTTTCCAGCGTTTCCGGCGTGGTGCCGATAACCGCACTGTTCTTCAACTCCAGCATATCGTACTGAATGCCATGCAGCAGGTTGTCCGCAGGGATATCGACAAATGCGAAAACTTCCTGCGCGGATTCGATCTGCGACAGTAAAAAGTGGTGGTCGCGTCCCAACTTGCCCCATGAGGCCAACAGCGGGTTCGGCAGGTCTTGCTCTCCGGCTTCATTAAACAGTGCGGCGGCATTATCAGGATCTTTGAATAACGCATATTCGGTTTGATCCTGATAATGGCGTCGTTTGCGGCTCTGCAATTTCGCCAGGAATGATTGGCTCTGAATATCTCCCCAGTAGTAGCGGCACGGGTTAGTGAACATCAGGTGAACATCAATGTGCCTGCCCAGCGCCTGGAGGGCTTCCAGATAGACCGGCGGCAATGCCGAAATGCCGCAGATAAAGACCCGTGGCGGCAATCCTGCCGGGGGCTGCTGCGCCTTTTCCAACTCGTTGATAAAACGGCGATACAGGTTGGCGCGATGCCATTCCGGCTGCCCCAATTCCGCGGTGTACTCTACCAGGCGCGCCCACAGCGGAGCCTGCCATTGCTGCGCTTCCGCCAGTCCCTCAACGCGTTCGCCCTTCTGCCAGCTTTCCAGCCATTGCGGGCGATACACCAGGTATTGGTCAAACAGGTCAGCCACCCGACCGGCCAGCTGATGAATTTTACGTTTGTCGCCGTCGTCGGTGAGGTAATGCTGCAGTGGCGCAAATTCGGGCTGGGTGAGTAAATCGGGCAGCAGCCACATCAGCTTCCAGGTCATGGCGTCTTTACTGAAGGCGCTCTCTTTCGGAATACCCGGTAACACCCGGGTAAACATGTCCCAGATGAAGGTAGCCGGCAGGGGGAAAGCGATGTTGGCGGCGATGCCGAACTGCTCCGCCAGCTGCATCTGCAACCACTGCGCCATACCGGGGCTCTGCACCAGCACCACCTCCTGTTGGAAAGGATCGGCCAATGGCTCTCTGGCTATCAAAATGCTGGTCAGCGTTTTTAACACGTCCAACTGATTGGAGTGATAAACCTTAAACATTGGGCGCTCCCTTAAAACAAAATATGTGCCGGATCACTGGCGCATGCAGTACCAACGACTGAGTTCCGCCCACTGCCGTTGAGGCGTTTGTATTCTTACCACTAACCGCTGGCAGGCAGTCTGTGGGCTGCTCAAGCCGGTCTCACGCCGCCAGCCGGCTGCCAATGGCGGTAGCCCGGCATCCGTACGCCCGGAAGCGGCGAACACTTCCAGATGCTGATGCGCCAACGACCACGCCTGTCGATACTGCCACTGACGCTGGAACGACTGCAACAGCACCTGATGATACTGTAACAACCCCAGCAGCGACACCGCGAACAGCAACGCGGCAACCAGGACCTCCGGCAAACTGAAGCCCCGCTGACGCCATAAGGTCGCGTCAGAGGCATCCGTTGGGTTAATCCTCACAGTCCGCCTGCTTTTTTTCAGGGCAAAAATCCAGCCATCCGCCGGTTTCTGCCCTGAGCGCAATCTCTCCGGTTGCGCCCTCAGGTTTGGTCCGTTGATATAACCGCAAAGGCTCTGCGCCATTCATCGGTGCTTCACCACGCACCAGAACAATGTCCGCCTGGGAGGATAATTTTGCACAGGCGCGTAGCGCATCAGCTTGCCGGCACCACCAGCCACTGACGCTCAATTGCCCGCGAGGCCAGGTCTGGGCCACACCCCAGCTGAGCGCCGAAGCGGCCTGATTGTAAGCCCGTAAATAGCGCTTCTCGTCGGTCGCCAGCAGCAAAGCGCTATCCAGTTGCCGGTGCTGGGCATTCAACAGCATCAGCCCCATCACCAACAGCATCATCACGGCCGCCAGAGTACTGCCGCCCCGCTCTGCGCCGGCGCTCATGGCAGCGAGGCCATATTGACCGCCCAGACCAGGCTGCGACGTATGCCGTCGTCCGCTTTCGAACGGCCACTCAGCGCCAGCGCAGCCCAGGTTTTACCGCTGTCGCCCAGATGCGTTTCAATGCTGAAGGCTTCGATGCGCACTTCATCGTTATCGAGCAAACGTTCCCAGCCACCGCCCCGGCAATGGTTCACACCCCGCTGCCCTTCCAACATTCCCTGACGCAGGCGATAACCGAAATAGTCGGCATCAGCGCCGGAATCCTCCCAACGACCATTACGGCTGATGTCATAGGCGACTATCACGCAACTGCCCGCCGCTTCTCCGGGAAGGTGGCTAATCAGTATCGGTTGCCCACGGCACTGCCCGGCGCAGAAACCGGCTCGACGCAGATCTTTCTCAATGCCAAAGGCCAACTGCCGCAATACCGATTCCAGCCGGTAGTGCCTGCCGACATCGACACTGTGCTGGCGCAACACCGGATAGGTTTTGGCAGCAGCAAGCGTAATCAGGCTGCCAAACGTCAATGCCAGCATGACCTCCGGCAGCGTAAAACCCCGCTCTAAGGCTGACATAGCGCAATCCCCCTTATGCTCATCCCTTCACTGCACAGCCGCAGCCGCCCCTTGGCAGACAGCACCAATCTCAGGCTGCCTGCACCGTTGCTGAGCACCATATGCCCCGCCTGCGCGTTATTGCGCAGGCCATAAAACCCCATCTCTTTTTGGGTATGGCCCGCCAGCCGCAGATCAGGGTAGTGCGGCTTGAAGATGTCATCGTCGAGTGCAGCGCAATTTGCAGGCCTTTGACCTTCGCCGATACACCAGGCCGTTCCGGGTTTAATCCCCAGCAGCGCCGTGCGGTTGTGCCAATTGGCATCAGCCTGCAACCGGTTGAGAAAAGCCAACAGTTGTTGTGCGGTGTGTTCCAACCGCAAAGCCTGCTGATAATGACGCCAGTGGCTGACGCCCCAGCCCGTCAGCAGACCCGCCAGGGTAATCACCACCAGCAGTTCTATCAGCGTCATGCCGCGCTGGCCATCGGGGTTAAAATTCATCTCGTTGTTCATGCCGGCCAGTGTAATCAGGCGCGTAACAGGATAAAGGGGGACTTTTCGGCCCTGAAGCGCACCGCACAGGCTTTCTATGCAACAGATGAACAAGCACAACAAAATGCGATGCAGTACGCAGAGAGGGAACGGCAGGAAAAGATAAGGGCGCAACCTGTGCGCCCTCGGGGATAACCTATGCGGGAAAAGTCAGATGGCAACCGGTGCCTTGATTGGAGGGTGCGGATCGTACCCTTCGATTTCAAAATCTTCGAAACGGTAATCGAACAGCGATGCCGGTTTGCGTTTGATCACCAGCTTCGGCAAGGCACGCGGTTCACGCGTCAGCTGCAGCTGGGTTTGTTCCATATGGTTGCTGTACAGGTGGGTATCACCGCCGGTCCAGACGAAATCACCCACTTCCAGATCGCATTGCTGCGCCATCATATGCACCAACAGCGCGTAGCTGGCAATGTTGAACGGCAGGCCGAGGAACACATCGCACGAACGCTGGTACAGTTGGCATGACAATTTGCCGTCCGCCACATAGAACTGGAAGAACGCATGGCATGGTGCCAGCGCCATCTGATCCAACTCACCCACGTTCCAGGCCGAGACTATGATGCGGCGTGAATCCGGATCCTGTTTCAACTGGTTCAGCACCGTGGTCAACTGGTCGATCTGACGGCCGTCTGCGGCTCCCCAGGCACGCCACTGTTTACCGTATACCGGGCCAAGGTCGCCGTTTTCGTCGGCCCACTCGTCCCAGATGCTGACCTTGTTTTCCTTCAGGTAAGCCACGTTGGTGTCACCGTTCAGGAACCACAACAGTTCATGGATGATCGAACGCAGGTGACATTTTTTGGTGGTCACCAACGGGAAGCCTTCCTGCAAATTGAAACGCATCTGGTGGCCGAAAATCGACAGCGTGCCAGTGCCGGTACGGTCGGCTTTAGGGGTGCCCTCGGCGAGCACTTTGTTCATCAAATCCAGATACTGTTTCATTTGTTCCTCACGACAGTTGTTGCTGCGGGCGACGACGATACGCCCAAATCATCATAATAATACCGGCCACCACCATAGGAACGGACAGGATCTGCCCCATGCTGATTACGCCGTCGAACAGGCCGAGCTGGGCATCCGGCTGGCGGAAAGCTTCGACGATAATGCGGAAGATGCCATAACCAATCAGGAACAGGCCGGAGACGGCGCCCATCGGCCGCGGTTTGCGGATAAACAGGTTCAGAATGATAAACAGCACCACGCCTTCAAGCAGCAGTTCATACAGCTGGGACGGGTGGCGCGGCAGCACGCCGTATTGATTCAGGATCGGCAGCAGCTGCGGATCGGCGGCGGCAAGCGCTACGTCTTCCGCTCGTGAACTTGGGAACAACATCGCCCATGGGGTATCGGTGGTAACACGGCCCCAGAGTTCGCCGTTGATAAAGTTGCCCAAGCGGCCGGCGCCCAGGCCGAAGGGGATCAGCGGGGCAATAAAATCAGAAACTTGGAAGAAGGTGCGTTTGGTACGGCGAGCGAACCAGAACATCACCAGAATAACCCCCATCAGGCCGCCGTGGAACGACATACCGCCATCCCAGACTTTGAACAGATAGAGCGGATTATCCAGGAACAGCGGCAGGTTGTAGAACAACACATAGCCCACGCGACCACCGATGAACACACCGAGGAAACCGGCATACAGCAGGTTCTCTACTTCATCCTTGGTCCAGCAGCTGCCCGGTTTGTTGGCTCGGCGCACCGCCAGCCACATGGCAAAAACGAAGCCAACCAGGTACATCAGACCGTACCAATGCAGAGAGACCGGGCCGATAGAGAAAATCACCGGATCAAATTTAGGAAACGCCAGATAGCTATTGGTCATCTATCACCACAACATGTCTATTATTCTTCCCCATCCGGGGGCGGCAGGTGCCAAACGCGGTGAAACGCAGCAGGAGCACTTTTTCCGTTGCTTTCAACACAGTGAGGAGGCGGATAATAGCATAAGCTTAAGCGTCTCCGGACTGGACTGCTGGGAAAAGTTCTGTAAAAAAATCAGTCAGCCTGCGGCGTTATTTGCCGCCGCGGATCAACCCGCCCATGCCGCGCCGCTCCATAAACGCCGCCACCTGATGGCGCACTTCGGTGGTCATTTGGGCACTGAGAACCCGCTGAGCCAGCACTTCGGCATCGGAAAGCTCAATATGCCGCAGCAGATACTTGATACGCGCCACGCTACGTCCGTTCATGCTCAGATTGCGGTAGCCCATGCCCACCAGCAGCAAAGCCCCCATGGGATCGCCGGCCAGTTCACCGCACAACCCCACCGGCAGCCCGACGGCCTGGGCCTGAACGACAATCATCTTTAGCACCTGCAGCATGGAAGGATGCAGGCTGTCGTAGAGCGACGCCACTCGGGTATTGTTGCGATCCACCGCCAACAGGTACTGGGTCAGGTCGTTGGTGCCGACCGAAATAAATTCCACCCGCCCGGCCAGATGCGGGATCAGGAAGATCATCGAGGGCACTTCCAGCATTACGCCAAGTTTGGGTTTCGGAATTTCATACCCCAACACCTCTTCCACTTCCCGCCCGGCGCGGTCGATCAGGCGTCGGGCCTCGTCGATCTCTTCCAGACTGGTGATCATCGGCAGCAAAATGCCCAGGTTGCCGGTACCGGCATTGGCACGCAGCATGGCGCGCACCTGGATCAGGAAGATTTCCGGCTGATCCAGGGTAATGCGGATACCGCGCCAGCCCAGACAGGGGTTCTCTTCGCTGATGGGCATATAAGGCAGTTGCTTATCGGCACCGATATCCAGCGTGCGCAGCGTCACCGGCTTGTTCGGATAGAGCTGCAACATGCCCTGATATTGAGCGACCTGTTCCTCTTCGGAAGGGAAGCCACTCTGCAGCATAAAAGGAATTTCGGTACGATAGAGGCCGACGCCATCGACGCGCCCCCCCAGCAATTGCTCGTGTTCCGGGCTAAGACCGGCGTTGAGCATCACCTGCACTCGCTCGCCGCTTTTGAGCTGGGCCGGCTGTTCGACGTCGTCTTCCGCCAATCGGCTTAATTCCAGCTCTTCGCTGATCAGCCGCTGGTATTCCTGCACCAGCACCGGTTCCGGATCAACCAGCAGTTCGCCGCGATAGCCATCGACAATCAGCAGGCGCTGGCTGAGCAATGCGGGTTGAATATCGGCCCCCATCACCGTCGGCACGCCCATCGCGCGCACCAAAATGGCCGCATGCGAGTTGGCGGCACCGTCGCGGACTACCACGCCTACCAGCCTTTCCTGTGGCATTTCGGCCAACAAGGTAGCGGTCAGTTCATCGGCCACCAGCACAAAACGCGCCGGCCACTGGGTTGCGCCCTGAGTGGTATCGTCGAGGTGAAATAAAAGGCGCTGGCCAAGCGCGCGCAGATCGCTGGCGCGCTCGCGCATGTAGGTGTCTTGCAGGCTGGCGAACTGGGCGGCAAAGACTTCGATCACCTGTTTCACCGCCCATTCGGCTACCGAGCCAGCATCGATCTCGGCGAAAAGTTCGCGCTTGAGACGGGCGTCGTTCAACAGGTGAGAGTAAAGATCGAAAATCGCCGCGCTCTCTTTTTGCGAACTTGCGGCAAAGCGCTTGCTGAAACGGCGGAACTCCGCCCCGGCTTCTTCCAGCGCCTGGGTCAGGCGTTCACGTTCGCTGGCGGTATCGAGCGTTGAGGCCTTGTAAACCTGATCGAGTGACGGCTGACTGCTGTCTTGCCAACCTTCAGCCACCGCCACGCCTGGCGATGCCGCCAGCGCACGAATGCGCGTCTGGCGATACTGGCCAAAAAGAGCGTTAAGCTGCGATTGGGAAAGGATACCGGCCATTTGCGTGGCCAGCGTCACCATAAAAGACTCTTCGCTTTCGTCGAACTGGCGCAGCTCACGCTGCTGAACCACCAATACGCCCAAAAGTTGACGACGATGAATGATCGGCACGCCAAGGAAGGATCGGAACCGATCCTCCTTCACCTGGGGAATATATTTGAAGCTGGGGTGGCTCTGCGCATCCGCCAGGTTAATCGGCTCCGCACGGCGCCCAACCAGGCCGACGATGCCTTCATCAAAGGCCAGTGCGATAGTGCGCCCACGCGGTTTTTTTAACCCGCGTGTCGCCATCAGGTAATAACAGCGGCGGTCATTGTCTGCCAGATAGATGGAGCAGACTTCCGTATCCATTGCCAGACAGGTCTCATTAACCAAAAGATCCAGCGCATCTGTCAGGCTGGCCGCCGCGGCCACCTTCTCAACAATTTCTCGCAAGCGCGTGAGCATAGTCGGCTTAACTTAACCTCTCTTCCGGCGATAAGCGGGGGTCTGCCGCTGTGCTGCCTGCTCCTGCATCGGCATCACGGTGACGGCGAATTCTTTCATCACCCGGCGGTAAACGTCGCGTTTGAACGACACCACCTGGCGCACCGGATACCAAAAACTCACCCAGCGCCAGCCGTCAAACTCCGGCGTGCTGCTGCGTTGCATATTGATATCAGCGTCATTGCACATTAACTGCAACAGAAACCATTTCTGCTTTTGGCCGATACAAACCGGCTTTGTGTCCCAACGCACCAAACGTTTTGGCAATTTATAGCGCAACCAGTTGCGGGTTGAGGCCAGGATACGCACATCCTTTTTGCTCAGCCCCACTTCTTCGAACAGCTCACGGTACATGGCCTGTTCTGCGGTTTCACCAGGGTTGATCCCCCCTTGGGGAAACTGCCAGGAGTGTTGACCGTAACGGCGAGCCCACAGGACTTGCCCCTGACGATTACAGATTACGATACCAACATTCGGGCGGTAGCCATCATCATCGATCACCGGACTACCTCGATAAGCTTAAATTCGCATAGATACCCTGATTGTTTCACACAAGCTACAGGCGGTAAACCACTGCTTTGCGGCACCGCAGACCGGATAACATTGGGATAACTCACAGATAATGGCAAAGTTATAAACATGTGAAGCCGTTTACACGCGGTTTTATTCACTTTTTCTGTGGATAGGTGTGTGTAGAACTCAAGGGATAAGCCGGTAAAACTCTGGTGAACTCAAAATCGCCATAAAAACAAAAACAAAATTACACGATTAAAAACATTAAGTTAGTTATTTATCAACAACCCTATACAGAGCAAAAATGTGATCTATATCCGTTTAGGATCTTACCCTGGCGAAAGATCCACCAACGTCGTTTTTATCCACAGATTATCCGTATGAGTTACGCACAAAACGGACAATTTCGCAAAAAACCCCCTGCGTCAAGGCTGTAAATCGAACCAGTGATCGGTAAAAATTTGGGTTATCCCATAAATCTGTGGATAAATAGGTGTAAGATCCTGTTTATTGTCGGTGGCTTCAGGTGCACAAGCGTCACCCTGAATTTTTCCCCGGTCATGTAGCGGGAAAAAAGTCATGGAAAATCATGCTACTATTATTCTTTTCCCCAGACCTTGCCCACCCAGGTTCGCTGTGTACAAATACAGTACGTTTTTCAACCAAATCTAACAGGTTCGCATTATGGCGTTTTTATCTCCTCTGCCCCCTCCTCCCGAAAATGAACAGCAGCTGTTTGAGCGGGCGCAGCAGCTTGCCGGCTGTCAGCTGGGAGAACTGGCGACACGCGCGCAGTTGCCTATTCCCAACGACCTGAAGCGGGATAAAGGATGGGTTGGCATGCTGCTGGAGCAGTATCTTGGCGCCATGGCCGGCAGCAAACCGGAACAGGATTTTCCCGAGTTGGGCATCGAGCTGAAAACCATCCCGATAGACGCCGCCGGCAAGCCGCTGGAAACCACTTTCGTCTGCGTAGCCCCCCTGACCGGCAACAGCGGCGTCACCTGGGCCAGCAGCCACGTACGCCACAAGCTGGCGCGGGTGCTGTGGATCCCGGTGGAAGGCGAGCGGCAAATCCCGCTGGCGCAGCGGCGCATAGGCTCGCCGCTATTATGGAGCCCCAATGCGGAAGAAGAAGAGATGCTGCGCCGCGACTGGGAAGAGCTGATGGATTTGATCGTGCTCGGCCATGTAGAACGGATCACCGCACGGCACGGCGAAGTGCTGCAACTGCGCCCCAAGGCGGCCAACAGCAAAGCCCTGACCGAAGCCATCGGCGAGCAGGGCCAGCCGATCCTCACTTTGCCGCGCGGTTTCTATCTGAAAAAAAGCTTCACCGCCGCGCTGCTGGCAAGACATTTCTTAATCTGATCGCTTTTGTTTAGGCTGTGTTTAGCTAACAGTGTCGCCGTATCAATAAACGCGTATAATTCAGCCTTTGCTTTTTATTAAGGTGTGGCTTGGCAATGTTCGAATGGATTATGGATCCCAATGCCTGGTTAGCGTTAGGTACGCTGACCATTCTTGAGATCATTCTGGGTATTGATAACATTATTTTCCTTTCCCTGGTGGTGTCTAAACTGCCGAAAGCCCAGCAGAACAAGGCGCGTCGCATCGGGTTGGCCGGCGCAATGTTAATGCGCCTGGGGCTGTTGGCCTCTATTGCCTGGGTGATCCGTCTGACCCATCCGCTGTTTAGCGTTATGGACCACAGCGTTTCGGCTCGCGATCTGATCCTGTTGCTGGGTGGGCTGTTCCTGATTTGGAAAGCCAGTAAAGAGATCCATGAAACTATCGAAGGGTCGGACGAAGAGCACCACACAAAAGTGCACGGCTTCTTCGGCGCCATCGTGCAGATCATGCTGCTGGATATCATTTTCAGCCTGGATTCGGTGATCACCGCGGTAGGCCTGTCCGATCATCTGTTTATCATGATGGCAGCAGTAGTGATTGCCGTGGGCGTCATGATGTTCGCCGCCCGACCGATTGGCGAGTTTGTTAACCGTCATCCTTCGGTGAAAATGCTGGCGCTGGCATTCTTGATCCTGGTGGGCTTCACCCTGATGCTGGAAAGCTTCCAGGTGCATGTACCTAAAGGCTACATCTACTTTGCGATGTTCTTCTCGATGTCGGTAGAAGCGCTCAACCTGATGCGCAGCAAGAAAAAACCCGCCTCTGAGTAATCCCCCAACGGGAGCGAGCGTAAGCCGCTCCCGTTAATATTTTTGTTTCCCCCGCACAGTTTCAATGTCACTTTCTCTTACAGAGATAAGGACTTATCCGAAACACGACGCGTCTATAGTTTGCTAATCTTGAAAGAAGCTTCTTTTTGCATACATAACTGAGGATCCGCAGGATGAAAAAGTGGGTAATGGCAGTGTCTGCGTTGGTGATGGCCGCCGGGTTGGCGGGATGCTCCAGCGATTACGTGATGGCGACCAAAGACGGCAATATGATCCTGACTCAGGGCAAGCCAGAGATTGACCAAGATACCGGCCTGATCAGCTATAAAGACGAAAAAGGCAACCATCGCCAGATCAACGGCGATCAGGTTTCACAGGTCATCGAACGCTAGTTTCCCGATCGGCTATCGCCCCCGTGTAACGCGATAGCCCTCCCCGCACTGAATCCACTTCCCCCATCTTCTCGGCTTGGTTATAGTCGGCAAAGGCGATACCACCGCCTTGCAGATTGTTTGGCTCCTGTTTTACCGGGTGTATAGCCCGTAAGCGCTAACACGAAAGGAAGGCCGTTAATGCAATACCACCGTATTCCCCACAGTTCTTTAGAAGTGAGCGTGCTGGGACTGGGCACCATGACCTTTGGCGAACAGAACAGTGAAGCCGATGCCCACGCGCAACTCGACTATGCATTAGCCGCTGGCATCAACCTGATTGATACCGCAGAGATGTACCCGGTACCGCCGCGTCCTGAAACCCAGGGGCTGACCGAGCAGTACATCGGCAGTTGGATCAAGGCACGCGGCAACCGTGAGAAACTGGTGCTGGCCAGCAAAATCGCCGGGCCGGTGCGCGGGACAGACAGCAGTATCCGCCCGCAGCAGGCGCTGGATCGCAAAAATATCCGTGCCGCTCTGGACGCCAGCCTGAAACGCCTCAATACCGATTATCTCGATCTCTACCAGTTGCATTGGCCGCAGCGCGCGACCAACTTCTTCGGTAAGCTCAACTATCAGTACACCGACGAAAAGGCTACCGTCACCCTGCTTGAAACGCTGGAAGCGCTTACCGAACAGGTGCGTGCCGGTAAAATTCGTTATATCGGGGTGTCTAACGAAACCCCTTGGGGCGTGATGCGTTACCTGCAGCTGGCTGAAAAACACGAGCTGCCGCGCATCGTCTCAATTCAGAACCCCTACAGCCTGTTGAACCGCAGTTTTGAGATTGCTCTGGCGGAGATCAGCCAGCACGAAGGCGTCGAACTGTTGGCCTATTCCAGCCTGGCGTTCGGCACCCTGAGCGGCAAGTATTTGAACGGCACCAAACCGGCCGGTGCACGAAATACGCTGTTTAGCCGCTTTAATCGTTATTCGGCCCCGCAAACACAGTTGGCGATTGCCGAATACGTCGCATTAGCCAAAAAACACGGACTGGATCCCTCGCAGATGGCCCTGGCCTTTGTACGCCAGCAACCCTTCGTTGCCAGCACCCTGCTGGGCGCCACCACGCTGGAACAGCTGAAAATCAACATCGACAGTTTCGACCTGGTGTTGAATGAAGACGTGCTTCAAGGGCTGGAAGAGATCCATACCCGCTTTACCATCCCTGCACCCTAAGTCATCAGGGGCGCCTAAAGCGCCCCTGATTATTTTGCCCGTCTCTGCGACAACCACAGTGCGCCGATCGCCAGTGCGAAAACCACACCGAAACCGATCCCCACGCCCACTACCGGCACGCTGACTTTTACCGCCAGCGAATAGAGCCCGAGCATCAACAGCATGGCGGTGTTCTCGCCAAGGTTTTGCACCGCGATCGCGTTGCCTGCCCCCACCGATTTTTTGCCTCGTTCTTGCAACAACGCATTCAACGGCACCACAAAGAAGCCGCCCAAGACGCCGATAATCAGCAGTACCGCATAAGCGCTAAGCAGGGTGGTTTGCAGCGCGAATATCGCCACCGCTACGCCGATCAAGATCCCGGCCGGCATACAGCGTTTCACGGTCTCAAGCGTAACGAAGCGAGCTGCGGCACCGGCACCAAGCACAATCCCTACCGCCACCATGGCATTGAGCAACGTCGGCGTGGCGTTATCGGCGATACCCAGCGCCACCGGCACCCACAGCACCAACAGGAAGCGCAGCGTGACCCCTGCCCCCCAAAACAGGCTGGTACCAATCAATGAGAAGCGGGTTTGCCCGTCGCGCCACAGCACCACACAGGCGTTGAAGAAAGCGCGAGTCATGGCACCTGGCGTCCATGACACCGCCAGATGTGCCGCAGGCAGGCGCGGAATATACAGGTTGGCGATCACCGCCGCTGCGTAAACCAGCGCACATACCGCCAGTGCCGCGACCACGTGCCAGTCTGCCAGGATGCCGCCAGCCACCGAGCCCAGCAGGATCGCCGCGATGGTGGAGGCCTCCATCAGGCCGTTGGCCTTGACCAGTTTCTCACCGCTGGTGATCTCACCCAAAATCCCATATTTAGCCGGTGAATAAGCTGCGGCACCCACGCCCACCAGGCTATAGCCGAGGAACGGATCCAGCCCGAAACAGATCACCAATGCGCCGGCCAGCTTCAAACCGTTGGCCACCATCATCACCCGCCCTTTCGCAAAGCTGTCGGCAATCTGGCCGACAAAAGGCGCGAGAATGATATAGGTGGCCACGAACGCCATCTGCAGAATCGGCTGGCTCCAGTCGGGATAAAGCTGTTGTTTGATCAGCGCCAGCGTAGCGAACAGCAACGCATTGTCGCCGAACGCAGAGAGAAACTGAGCGCAAATGACCGCAATCATGCTGCGCGAAAGCAAGGGTGAATCAGTGTTCAACGACGGGTTCATCAGACAGTCTCCGGCTGTTCAGCCATTTTACGCAGGGTCACAAAATCCGGTTTGCCGCTGCCCAGCACCGGCAGCGTTTTCAACAGGCGAATATCACGCGGTACCGCCAGCTCAGGGCTGCCCAATTCACGCGCTGCCCGCAGCAAGGCTTCGCGGGTTACGCTTGCATCGGTAGTGAACAGGACCAGTGCCTCGCCCTTACTGCTGTCACTTTTCACCGTGGCGGCGTGCAGCCCATCCGGCGACACCCGCTGTGCCACCAGCTCCACGCTTTCCAGCGAGACCATTTCGCCCGCCAGTTTGGCAAAGCGCTTCACCCGACCGCGGATCACACAGTAGCCCTGCTCGTCCAGCGTGACGATATCGCCGGTATCGTACCAGCCCGGCTGCAGGTTACCCTGTTCATCCTCTGCCGCCGGCGGCTCCAGCTCGCCCGGACGCTCCACCCGCAGATAGCCTTTCATGATATTCGGCCCACGCAGCTGCAGGCGCCCTCCGTTCTCAATACCCGGCACTTTCATTAAACGCGCTTCCATATTCGGCATGATACGCCCGACGGTACCGACCTTGGCCGCCAGCGGCACGTTGATTGACACCACCGGCGCACATTCGGTTACGCCATAGCCTTCCAGAATGCGAATACCGTATTTGTCCTGATAAATCTGTTTGGTGCTGTCCGCCAGCTTTTCCGCACCGGCTACCACATAGCGCAACCGGGCAAAGTCATACGGATGGGCGAAACGCGCATAGTTATTGAGAAAAGTGGCCGTGCCGAACAGCACGGTGCAGTTACGGTCATACACCAGCTCCGGCACCACGCGGTAATGCAGCGGGCTGGGGTAGAGGAAGATGCGGCTGCCGGTCATCAACGGGGTCAGCAGCCCGACCGTCAAACCAAACGAATGGAACAGCGGCAGCGACGACATAAAACGGTCGCGCGGGGTGAAGTCGGCAATGGTACGGATCTGCTCAACGTTGGCCAGCAGGCTGGAGTGGGAGTGCACCACGCCCTTCGGGTTGCCCTCCGAACCCGAGGTGAACAAGATCAGTGCCGCATCGTCAGGCTGCTGCGGCAGCATGGCTCGCGCCGGCTGGAACAGATGACGCAGGATCCACAGCTTGTCCGCCAGGGTGACAGTATCTTTCAGATCCTCCAGATACACCCAGTTGGCCTCAGGTACCTGCTGCGGCAAATGTGTCAGCTTGCCTTTTTCCAGGAACTGGCGTGAGGTGACGATGGTTTTAAGACTGACGGCGAGCATGGCGCTTTTCAGGCCGTTGGAACCCGCGGTGTAGTTGAGCATCGCCGGGATACGGTTGCGCAGCGATGCGCCAAAAATCGCCGCGGCGGTGATGGTAGCGTTCGGCAATAGCATGCCGACATGTTCGCCCTCGGCGGTAAAACGTTGCAGGATCCGGCTGACGCCCAGCGCTTTTTTGATCAGCGTCTGGTAGCTGTCTTCCTTGAAGTTAATATCCTCGATGCACGGCTTGTGCCGACCATAACGGTGCTGTGCCGCCAGCAAAGCGCGGAACAGGGTCTGTGGCTCGCGAGTATCCATACGCGCCTTCATCATGATCTGGTGCAAGCGATCGCCGGCCAACATGCGGCGTTCTCGGGCGCGTGGCGCGACCGGCATAGGCAATGACGTCGGCGGTAAAATACGGATGCTGATCTGCGGGAACCAACGGATCTTGAATACCCCGGCCATACGCCCGAAAGGGCTGAACTCGGCGCCATCAAGCCGTATGGGCACCAGGGTCGCCCCCGATTTGGCGGCAATAAACGCGGCGCCGTCATAAATTTTCATCAGTGAGCCGGTCACGGTAATGCGCCCTTCGGGGAACACTACGATGGGCCGCCCTTGTTCGACCATGCGCACCAACTGTTTGATGGCCATAGGCTTGGTGGGATCGAGCGAAACGAAATCGATATAGGGCCGCAACCAGCGCATAAACCAACGATCGCCAATGCTGGCGTAGACGGCAAACACCGGTTTGATCGGCAAAAACAGCGCCAACAGAACACCGTCGAGGAAGGAGATGTGATTGGGCGTAATCAGCAGCTTTTTCTGGTCGAAATGCCGGGCGTCGCCCTCAACGCGTACCCGGTACAGCAGGCGGAATAACCCCCGCAGCATTGAAAAGATCATGCCCTTCTCCCTTTGCCCAAGATGAGCGTAAATGGTTGTAGGGAAAAGAATACTATATGGCAGGCAAAAAAAAACCTACGCATCCGCGTAGGTTGGTGCAATTGAAAATGGCTTCAACATACAGAGTATGCTGATTTCTCACCAATCAATACCTCTGGGATCACCTACTCTAGAGAGGTGGCGATTAAGAAACTACCGATCAATCGCAAGAGTTTTGCTCTAAATGCAACCAGCTGTAAATTTCCCGCGATGTACTGAAATAACTCAATGAAATGTAAATAGTCCTGCGGAATAAAAATACAAAATCGGATTATGCGCAGGCGGGACGGAGGGGGAACGGGCAAAAAAAAACCTACGCATCTGCGTAGGTTGGTGCAAATTAATATGGGCTCAACAAACAAGTTGCTGAAACTCACCAATCAATACCTCTGGGACGTTTAATTTACCCCGTTGAGCCGAAAGCCAGCCAGCGGCCAATCGAAACATTAGGGCGCAAAGTGTAACCAGCGGTGTATCCCCAAGGCCGTTCAAGCCACCACGAGCTCGCCTAGCCGTGGGGCTGGATGTTTAGCGTACGCTCACCTCGACCAGGCAGCTCATCGCGTTCGGTCCCTGGGTCAAGGGTGAGGTCCCGATATCCAGCGTTAACACGTTCGGGTTGCCGGATTGTTCCACCTGCAGGCGCTCGGCACCAAAACCCGGATCAAACCAGGCACCGGTTGCCATCAGCACCACACCCCGGGTAACGCCGTCGGTGATCGCGACGCCAGCCAGACAACTGCCGCGTGCGTTGCTGACCTGCACCTCCGCCCCCGCTTCAATGCCGCGCTCTGCCGCATCATCCGGGTGCATATACAGCGTTTCTCGCCCGGCGGTTTTATTGCCTTGCGCCAGCGGCGCCGGATCCATTTGGCTATGCAGGCGGTCGCTCGGCTGGATGGAAATCAGGTGCAGCGGCCACTCTTTGGCCTGCGGTGCCCCCAACCATTCCACCGGCGGCTGCCACTGCGGATGTGGGGCAAAATCGGCATAGCGATAGCCGGCGATTTTCTCGCTGAACAACTCGATCTTGCCGCTCGGCGTTTGCAGCGGGTTGGCTTGGGGATCGGCGCGAAAATCGTCAAAGAACACGAATTCTTTCGCCGGCGCCGGCAGCTCAACGTAGCCTTTGCGCCAGAAATCCTCGAACTCGGGCCATTCCACGCCGGTACCCGCCTGCGCCTGCCCGCATTGTTGATAGATAGATTGGATCCAGGCCCGCTCGTCGCGGTTTTCGGTGAACTGCTCACGGTAACCGAGCCGCTCCGCCAAATCGGCGAAAATATCAAAATCGTTACGCGCCTGATGCTGTGGCGCAATGGCCTGATGCATCGCCAATACGTAGCGATCGCGCGATGAACCGCCGATATCGTTACGCTCCAGCGAGGTGGTCACCGGCAGCACGATATCTGCCATCCTGGCCGCCGGCGTCCACCAGATATCCTGCACAATCACCGTATCCGGCTTCTGCCACCCTTCCACCAGCCGGTTGAGTTGCTGGTGATGATGGAACGGGTTGCCGCCGGCCCAGTGCACCAAATGAATATCCGGATATTGGTGCGTCTCGCCACGGAACTGATAAGAGCCGCCGGGCTGCAACAGCATGTCGCAGATACGCGCCACCGGGATGGCCAGCCCGCAAGGGTTGGTGCCAACCGGCATCATCGGCCCCGGCGTATCCACCCGCGGGTTGCCGACGCCGTTCATCGAACCGTGTCCAAAGGAGAAACCGCCCCCCGGCAGCCCCACCTGACCGAGCATCGCCGACAGTGCAATCATCATCCAGTAGGGTTGTTCACCGCGGTGTGCGCGCTGAACCGAATAGGAACAGGTGATAAAACTGCGCACGCCGATCAATTGCTGCGCCAGCAAACCGATGCGCGCCGCCGGAATGCCGGTGATGGCACTGGCCCATTCGGGCGTTTTCGCTACGCCGTCGTCGGTGCCGCGCAGATAGTCCGCCAACTGGCTGTAGCCGGTGCAGTGGCTATAGAGGAAGGCTTCATCCTGAGCGCCACGACGCTGGATTTCATACGCCAGCGCCAGCATCAGCGCCACGTCGGTATTCGGGCGAATCGGGATCCATTCGGCATTAACAAACTCCGGGCAGTCATCACGCATCGGGCTGATGTTGATCACCGGAGTGCCTTTTTGCACCAGTTTTTGCAGCCAGGGTTTGAGCGAGTGCTCCGCCGCACCGCCGGAAGATACCTGGGCATTTTTCAACGCCAGACCGCCGAAGGCCACAAACAGCTCGCAGTGCTCAACCACGCTGGGCCAGCTGGTGACACGCCCGGTCAATGGGGTGAAAGTGCCGATCACATACGGCAGGAAAAACTGGGCCGCCCCCCAGCTGTAGTTACCCAACTGATCGACACCGCCGCCGCCGCCGAAATAAAAACGCCGCACCAGCGAACGGGCATGGTGCAATCGCCCGGCAGACGACCAGCCATAGGAGCCGGTAAACAGGCCGGAGGGACCGTAGCGATCGCGTACGCGCCGGTTTTCTTCCGCCACCAGGTCGAGCGCCAGCTCCCAATCCACTTCGACAAAATCTTCCCGGCCGCGCAACGTGCGGTCACTGCCTTCACGCTTTTGCAGCCAGGAGCGGCGCACGGACGGCTTGCGGATGCGTTTGTCGGAATAGGCCATCGGCGCGATGGAGTCGAGCATCGGGGAAGGATCCGGATCGCCGGCGAACGGCTCGCAACGGATAAGCCTGCCGTCTTCAACTACGGCGGTGTACGCGCCCCAGTGAGCGAGTTGCGGATAGCGTTTAATCGACATGGTGTTCTCAGCCAAGAATGGATGCACAAAAATAGCATTAGCCGGCGCGCTGCGCCAAAGCACAAATGGCTCTATCACTGAGCGGCGCAGGTCTAAGCTCAGGGTAAATTGCCCATATCTGCAACAGCCGCCACAAGTTACGATCGCCGACGCTTGCAGCCCCGAGCTTTTTCCGCAAGACTGAGGGATGTAAGCGATTACCCAGGATGTATGACAGATATGGCTACCATAAAGGATGTTGCCAGGCTGGCGGGTGTTTCCGTGGCCACGGTATCCCGCGTAATAAACAATTCTCCCAAGGCCAGCGAAGGCTCACGCACCGCCGTGCTGGCCGCGATGGAACAACTGCAGTATCACCCAAACGCCAATGCCCGCGCGCTGGCACAACAATCGACCGAAACGCTCGGGCTGATCGTTTCCGACGTGTCCGATCCTTTCTTTGGTGCCATGGTCAAGGCCGTGGAACAGGTGGCCTACGCCACCCACAATTTCCTGCTGATTGGCAACGGTTACCACGAGGCAGAAAAAGAGCGTCAGGCGATTGAACAGCTGGTACGCCACCGTTGTGCCGCACTGGTGGTACATGCCAAAAAGTTGACCGACCGTGAGTTAAGCGGGTGGATGCAGCAGATCCCGGGCATGGTGCTGATTAACCGCACTCTGCCCGGCTTTGAATCACGCTGCGTGGCGCTCGACGATCGCTACGGTGCCTGGCTGGCGACCCGCCACCTGATCCAACAGGGGCATCAGCGTATTGCCATCATCTGCTCCACCCACCAGATTTCCGACGCGGCGGACCGCCTGCAGGGCTATCTCGATGCGTTGCAGGAGCATGGCATTGCGGTAGATGAAAGACTGATTGCCTACGGCGAGCCAGACGAGATTGGCGGCGAACAGGCGATGACCGAGCTGCTCGGCCGCGGTAAAAACTTCACCGCGGTCACCTGCTACAACGACTCGATGGCCGCCGGCGCCCTTTCGGTGCTCAGCGACAACAGTGTGGATGTACCGGGCCAGATGTCGCTGATTGGTTTTGATGACGTGCTGATTTCACGCTACCTGCGCCCACGCCTGACCACCATCCGCTATCCGGTGGTGGCGATGGCAACCCAGGCGGCCGAACTGGCGCTGGCGCTGGCCAACAACCAGCCGCTGCCGGAGATCACCAACATGTTCAGCCCGACGCTGGTGCGCCGCCATTCGGTGGCCAGCATCAATAACGTTT
Organism: Serratia liquefaciens; assembly: GCA_012719855.1. Classification (GTDB taxonomy): domain Bacteria; phylum Pseudomonadota; class Gammaproteobacteria; order Enterobacterales; family Enterobacteriaceae; genus Serratia; species Serratia liquefaciens_A. The sequence continues at coordinate 31,515 of JAAXZN010000015.1, forward strand.
ACGAGCAGAACTAGATCAACGCCCGGTGATACAGCCGCACCGAGCGGTCGGGGTAATCAAGCGCATCACCGATGTAGCGCCAACCGTGGCGCTCGTAATAACCGCTGAAATCGCTGTACAGATAAAGCTCGCTGAAACCGGCGCGCCGGCCAAAGTCTTGCACATGCTGCTGCAACCGCAGGCCCAGACCGCTGCCGCGCTGGCTTTCATCGACATACAGCGCCGCCAGCCAGGGCGTCAAATCCTGACGACTGATCAGATCACAACGCCATAAGCCGACGGTACCGACCAATTTGTCGCCTTGCAGGGCGATAAAGGTGATGGGCAAATCTGCCCCGTGCATTCCGCTGTCCACCACGCTGGCAAAAAAGGCGCGGCTGTTTTCGCTGCCGAATGCCCGCCACAGCCAGTCAATCACCTGACCGCGATGCTGCGGATAATCCGTCAGAAGCTCAATTTCAATCATGTCTTCCCTCCTGTTCCGTTGCCTGGGATCAGTCTACGGACGTTGCGCCACAACACAATCCCGGCGGAAAAATCCCACGCAGCCAAGGGATAAGCCTATGCTAGACTGAGCGTTATTTGCCACAGCGGATGTTGAAAGGGGTAAGCCACTGATGATCACCATGTTGGATGTTTCCATTCGCGCGGGGGTATCCAAAGCCACGGTTTCACGCGTGTTAAATGGCACCGGCCAGGTGAAAAAGAGCACCCGCGATGCGGTGTTCAAGGCCATGGACGATTTGGGTTACCGCCCGAACTTCCTCGCCCAGTCGCTGGCAAACAAAAGCTCCAACAGCATTGGGCTGGTGGTTTCCAATTTCGACGGCCCCTACTTCGGGCGCCTGCTTCGCCGCGCAGCCAAGCTGATCGAGGCCAGCGGCAAACACCTGATTGTGACCGACGGCCACGACACGCCGGAAGATGAACTGCAGGCGGTACAGCTGCTGGCGGATCGCCGCTGTGACGCCATTATCCTGTATACCCGTTTCATGTCAGAAACTGCACTGATGAAGCTGCTGGACAGCCTGCCGGTGCCGATCATGGTGATCAACCGGGATCTGCCACAGGCGCGCGCACGCTGCGTGTTCTTCGAACAGCAAAAGGCGGCCTTCCATGCGGTGGATTATCTGATTCGGCAGGGGCATCGCGACATCGCCTGCATAACCGGCCCCATCGCCACGCCCACCGCACAGGCGCGGCTGGCGGGTTATCAACAAGCATTGGAGCAGCACCATATTGCCTTCAATGACGCCCGCGTGGCCTACGGTGACAGCAGCGTGCAAAGCGGATATCAGGGCACCCGGCGTTTGCTGGCCGAGAATATCGATTTCAGCGCGCTGTTCGCCTGCAACGACGACATGGCGGTCGGCGCGATGAAGGCGCTGCACGATGCGGGCAAACGCCTGCCGCAGGATGTCTCACTGTTCGGCTTTGACGACGAGCCCAGCGCCGCCTATTTGCAGCCTGCGCTGTCCACCGTTTATCTGCCCATCGACGTCATGATCGAAGCCGCCATCAGCCAGGCTTTTCGTCTGATCAATGGGGAAGACACACAGCCACTCACCCCGTTCACCGGCGAACTGCGGCTGCGTGAATCGGTGCTCCCCGGGCCTTACGCCGACTGATCCCACAGGCGCTGTCGCTGATTGCGCGCCGCGCCGCATATCCTCCACTACGATTTCCCTTGCCTGCCACTTAGCCGCATATTGTCACCACAATAGCCTTTACGCTATATAGCATTAAGGCTATATTTGGAGCGTAACATGTGGCAGGTCGTAACCGTCAAGCGATTCGACAACTGGTTTTTATCATTAAACAGCGATCAACAAAAAAGCGTGCTGGTAGGAATATTCAAACTGCAGGAATTCGGCCCCTTGTTGGCGCGTCCTCATGCCGACACGCTGAATCACAAAAACCAAATACAGCATCTGAAAGAGTTACGTATTCAGCATCGCGGTCGGCCGTTTCGGGTTTTCTTCGCCTTCGACCCACAACGACAAGCGGTCCTGCTTTGCGGCGGCGATAAAACTGGCGACAAACGCTTCTATCAGCGACTGTTGCCCATCGCTGCCAGTGAGTTTTCACATTATTTGGCAACCCAGAGGTAACCCATATGGCTAAGCCTTTAGCAAACCTGATCGAAAAGCTTGACCCCGCCGTAGTTAAAGCAGCGAGGCAAAAAGCAGACAAAGAAATTTTTGAACTGCGGCTAGCAATGCTGCGGGAAGAACTGGCGGTGTCCCAGGTGGAACTGGCGAAACGATTGGGCATCAGCCAGCCTTCGGTCGCCAATCTGGAAAAGCGTGGTAGCGAAATTAAACTCTCTTCACTGAAGCGCTATATCGAAGCCATGGGCGGCACACTTTCGCTGGAGGTCCAACTGCCCAACGGTCAGCATCGGCGGATGACGCTGTAAAATGGGCGCAGCACTGAACTGCGCCCAAAAGCATCAGATCAGTTCCAACGCAATCAGCTCTTCAATAGTTTGGCGGCGGCGGATCAAACGAGGCTCGCCGTTCTCAAACAGCACCTCCGGCAGCAGCGGGCGGCTGTTGTAATTTGAAGACATAGATGCGCCATAAGCACCGGTGTCATGGAACACCAGATAATCGCCGACCTGAACCGGTGGCAGCTCGCGGGTTTCAATACCGCCACCGGCCTGCTGGGTAAAGACGTCTCCGGATTCGCACAGCGGTCCGGCAATCACGGTTTCACGCAGTGGCTGGTGTGCGGTATCGCGACCGTCAGCCGGCAGCAGGGATATGTGGTGATAGCTGCCGTACATCGCCGGGCGCATCAAATCATTAAAACCGGCATCCACCAGCACAAAGTGCCGGCTGCCCATGTCTTTCACTGCACGTACCTCGGCGACCAGCACACCAGCTTCCGCCATCAGGAAACGACCCGGTTCGATCTCCAGCTTCACCGGATGACCCAAATGTGCGGCAATACGCTCGCGGGCGCTGTTCCACAGGCCAAAATAGTGTTCGGTATCAATCGCCTCTTCGCCGTACTGATAGGGGATCGACAGGCCGCCTCCGGCAGAAATCGCACTGATGTCCTGGCCGAGGTCGATCACCTGTTGCACCATGGCATCGCAAACTCGTTCCAAATGCTGGTAATCCACGCCCGAACCGATATGCATATGCACGCCAATCAGCTTCAGACCGTATTGCTGAATTTTTTCCACCGCCTGCGGTAAATCGGCATACCAAATACCGTGCTTGCTGTTCTCGCCGCCGGTATTGGTTTTCTGGCTGTGACCGTGACCGAAGCCTGGGTTGATGCGCAGCCACACCGGATGCCCGGCAGAGACCTGCCCCAGCTGTTCCAGCATGTCGATAGAACCGACGTTGACCGGGATTTTCAATTCGCTGACGCGCGCCAGAGTCGCATGATCCAGCACATCGGCGGTAAACACGATTTCGCTGGGTTCGGCACCCGGTTGAAAACCGGCCTGCAACGCACGTTCAATCTCGCCTAACGACACCGAATCCACCTTGACGCCCTGTTCACGCATCAGGCGCAAAATATGAATATTCGAGCAGGCCTTCTGGGCAAAACGGATCACGTCAAAATGACGCAGTTGGCTGATACGCTCACTGATGATTGCGGCGTCATAGGCCCATACCGGGCAACCAAAGCGCTGTGGCAAAGCCAACAGGTTAGCGGCGTTAAGAGCGGTAGAAGTGTCGTTCAGTGCTCGTGGCATAGTGATGTTCCCGGTTCGAAAATGGTATGGCATCAATAGTGCCGCACTCTTTCTCGGGTGGAAAATATCTATTTAGCCATAGTCTATTCATCTATGATATGGATTTGCTCATGATGGAGTAGCCCGATGCACGCGATAACCCTGCGCCAGATTGAAATTTTCTATGCGGTGATGACAACCGGCAACCTGACCGAAGCCGCCGCGCTGCTGCAAACATCGCAGCCCACCGTCAGCCGCGAGCTGGCGCGCTTCGAGAAACTGATCCAACTGCAGTTGTTCGAACGGGTGCGCGGGCGGTTATCCCCCACGGTGCAGGGCCTGCGGTTGTTAGAAGAGGTTCAACGTTCCTATTACGGTTTGGATCGTATCGTCAATGCCGCCGCCGGTATCCGCCAGTTTCAGCAGGCGCAGCTTTCGATTGCCTGCCTGCCGGTATTTTCACAATCGCTGCTGCCGGCGGTGTGCAAACCCTTTATCGATCGCTATCCGGAAGTCAGCTTCAGCGTGATACCGCAGGAGTCGCCGCTGCTGGAAGAGTGGTTATCGGCGCAGCGCCACGATTTGGGCCTGACGGAAAATACCCTGACCCCGGCGGGCACCGAGCGAATGACCTTGATGACGCTGAACGAGGTGTGTGTCTTGCCGGCCGGGCATCCGCTGCTGGCGAAAAAGCGGCTGACGCCGCAGGATTTTGCCGGGCAAAACTTTATCAGCCTGTCGAACACCGACAGCTATCGCCAACTGCTGGATTCACTGTTCAGTGAGGAAGGCGTTGACCGCCGCCTGGTGATGGAAACCCACAGTGCAGCGTCGGTCTGCGCCATGGTAAAAGCGGGCGTGGGGGTATCGATAGTCAATCCGCTAACGGCGCTGGACTACGCCAACAACGGCGTGCACGTGCGGCCGTTCAGCATTGACGTGCCCTTTACCGTTAGCCTGATCCGGCCGCTGCACCGCCCGTCGTCGGCGCTGGTCACGGCCTTTACTCAACATTTGCAGCAGCAGGCACAAACGCTGCCCGCCCGTCTGGCCGCCGTGATTACGCGCTAGCCGGCCGCTTGGCGCGGCTAAACGTCACCAGACACAGCACCAGCCCGAGCAGCGCGATCCCCGCTGCCGCCAGCGGCACGCTGGTCAAGCCCAGCCCCTGAGCGATCACCACGCCACCGACCCAGGCGCCGATGGCATTGCCGACGTTGAATGCGGCAATGTTCAGCGTAGACACCAGGTTGGGGGCCTTTTTACCGTAGGTCACCACGTTGATTTGCAGCGCCGGCACGGCGGCGAATGCCGCGGCGGCCCACAGGAACAGGGTAATTTCTGCCGGCACCATCGAATGGCTGGTCCAGCTGAACAAGGCCGCAAAGCAGGCGATCACCAGGAAAGTGCAGGTCAGCGTCAACGGCAAGCGCCAGTCCGCCAGACGCCCGCCCAGGATATTGCCCAGCGTCAGGCCAACGCCCATCAGCAGCAGCGTCCAACTGACGCCATGGGAGGAAACGCCGGTCACCTCGGTTAACAGCGGGGCTATATAGGTAAACAGCGCGAACATCGATGCGGCAAAGGCCACGGTCATCAGCAACGACAACCAAATACCGCCGCCACGCAGCGCCGCCAGCTCTTTTTTCAGATCGGTCGGTGCCTCATCCTTCACGCTGGGCAGCTTGCTGTACAGCGCCAGCAGAGAGAACACGCCAATCACCGCCACCGCCCAAAACGTCGAACGCCACCCCAGCGCCTGACCCAAAGCCGTGCCTAGCGGGACGCCGAGCACGTTCGCCAGCGTCAGACCGGTAAACATCAACGCCACCGCCGAAGCCCGGCGGTTTGGCGGCACCAGATTGGCCGCAACGACCGCGCCGATGCCGAAGAAGGCGCCGTGGCACAAAGCGGTGATAATGCGCGCCAGCATCAGGAAGTCATAGCTGTACCCCAGGGCGCACATAATATTGCCGAAGATGAAAATCACCATCAGCAGCAACAGCGTTTTTTTGCGCGGCAGCTTGGCGGTCAGCAAGGCCATGATGGGTGCACCGATAGCCACGCCAAGGGCATAGCCGCTGATCAACCAACCGGCAGAAGGAATGGAGACCTGCAGATCTCCCGCCACTTCTGGCAGCAGCCCCATGATCACAAACTCGGTGGTGCCGATAGCGAATGCACTTAATGCCAGTGCGAGCAGAGAAACAGGCATGCGGAAAGCTCCCAGTCAACAAAGCCCCGGTGTCAGGCTCGCGGGGCCGGTAAAAACACATAAAATTGACGGGCAGCCCGGCAGGCTGCCCGCGAAAAAGGGTCAGAGAGGGTGTTAAAAGAGCGGGGCTAACTGCTTAACCCTATAATTATTAAGTCTTATTCACGCTTTTCACGTTACAGAAATAGCACGCCACACCGCGTAAAAACCAGTGGCAAAACGGTCGCTGCGCACAAAAAGCCATGCCTGGCCCGCTAACTGGTTGAATGCGCTGATGATGAAAAATGTGTGAAAATGTTGCTGGTGTGTTAACGCCATCAGCGCAGCGTTGCCTGCCAGTCCGGATCCCTGGCAAACCACTCCACCAAGAAGTCCAACATCGTCCGCAACGTCGCCGGCATCTGGCGGCGTGAGGTATAAATACCGTAAATCCCCATCGACTGCGGCCGATAGTCCGGCAGCAGTTCAATCAATTCGCCACTGGCCAGCAACGGGGCCGCCGAGTAGTAAGGCTGCATGGAGATGCCGGCTCCCTGCACTGTGCCCGCCATCAACACCACCGACTCATTGGCGCTCAGGTTGCCGCTGACCGCGACCGCCGATTTCACCCCCTGAAGGTCAAAATGCCACAGGCTTTTACCGAAGTAGGAGTAGGTCAGGCAGTTATGCAGCGCCAAATCCTGCGGGTGGCGCGGGGTGCCGTGCGCCGCCAGATAGGCCGGGGAAGCGCAGACCACGGAGGCGCAGGAAGACAACGGCCGGGCGATCAGATTGGGATCCAGCTCATTGGTGATACGCAGCGCCAGATCGATACGCTCCTCCACCAGATTTACCGTGCGATTATTCATTTGCAGATCCACCGCAACCTGCGGATGACGTTTCAGGTACTGCGCCACCGCGCCTACCAGCGCCGTCTGGCCCAGCGACTGCGAACAGGTAATACGTAACAGGCCGCGCAGTTCATCGCTCTGCTCACCTTCGACCAAATCAATCTCACCCGCCAGCGCCAGCATCTGTCGACACCGTTCCAGAGTACGCTCACCGGCGTCAGTCAGACTAAGCTTACGGGTAGTGCGATGCAGCAAACGCGCGCCGGCCCATTGCTCCATCTGAGCCAGGTAGCGCGTCACCATCGCCCGCGACATTTCCAACGTTTCCGCAGCGGCAATCATGCTGCCACGGTCAACGATGGTGATAAAAACCTCAGCTGCGGTAATGCGATCCATGATTCGTCCGATTTACGCAATGAATAATTGCTCATTATCCGGTTTTTCTATCGCTTTATGCAACCTAACATCTGTACAACATTAATCGCACCCCAAGGACCTCTGCCCATGTTTAAGAAATCATTGTTGACCCTGGCTTTTGCCGGCATCGCCACCGTAAGCACCTACGCCACCGCCGCCAATACCCTGACGATGGAAGTGTATAACCCAGGTGAGAAAAGCGTGTTCCCGGTGTCCTCCGAAATCATCAGCGGTAAAAACGAAGTCGCGCTGATCGACGCCCAGTTCCAACGCAACGACGCCGAAGCGCTGGTGAACAAGATCAAAGCGACCGGCAAGAAGCTGACCACCGTTTACATCAGCCATTCGGATCCGGATTTCTATTTTGGTCTGGACGTCATTAAAGCGGCGTTCCCGGAAGCTAAAATCATCGCGTCACCAGGTACCATCGAAGAAATCAACGCCACCAAAGACGGCAAAGTGGCGTACTGGGGCCCTATCCTGAAGGACAATGCACCGAAAGCGGTGGTGGTGCCTCAGGCGTTGCAGGGTGACAGCTTCACCGTAGACGGCCAGAAAGTGGAAGTGAAAGGCCTGACCGGCCCGACGCCGGAACGTACCTACGTGTGGATCCCAGCGCTGAAAGCGGTAGTCGGCGGTGTGCCGGTCGCCGGTGACAATATCCATCCGTGGATTGCCGATAACCAGACCGTTGAATCCCGCGCGCACTGGCAGCAAACGCTGGAAGGCATCAAGGCGCTGAAACCGAAAGTCGTGGTTCCTGGCCATTTCCTGCCGGGCGCAGACCAGACGCTGAAATCCGTGACCTTTACCCAGAACTACCTGACCACGCTGGAAGCTGAGCTGCCGAAAGCCAAAGACTCTGCGGAGCTGGTGGCAGCAATGAAAAAGCATTACCCGAACCTGAAAGACGAATCGAGCCTGGAACTGAGCGCCAAAGTGCTGAAAGGCGAAATGAAGTGGCCGCAATAAGCGCGCCGATACACACAGGCTAAGGCCTTATCGCTACCCGCCCGCCACCTGGCCGGCGGGTAAAACGAGGAATAAACATGACTGGCTCGACTCTGCATTACATTTTCGATCCGCTGTGTGGCTGGTGTTATGGCGCAGCCCCACTGGTGAAAGCGGCCAAAACCATTCCAGGGTTGACCGTCGCCCTGCACGCCGGCGGCATGATGACCGGCAACAACCGCCGTCAAATCACGGATGAATGGCGCAATTATGTGATCCCGCATGACAAGCGCATTGCGGAGTTAACCGGCCAACCCTTTGGCGAAGCTTATTTCAATGGATTGCTGCGTGATACCACGGCAGTGATGGACTCTGAGCCGCCGATTACCGCCATACTGGCGGCACAGGCGCTGGCGGGACGCGGGCTGGATATGCTGCACCGCATTCAGGAGGCGCATTATCAGGAAGGCCGCCGTATCGCCGACACGCCGGTGCTGGAAGCCCTGGCGAAAGAGTTGGGCTTGCCCTCTGCTCCGTTTATCGCCGAAATGCGGTTTAACGCCGGAGCGCCAACCGCGCAGCACATCGCGCAAAGCCGGGCGCTGCTTGCCAAGGTTCAGGGCCAGGGGTTCCCAACTTTCGCTCTGCAAGACAGCGAAGGCCAGCTGCGCCAGATCCCGGCGGGCAACTATCTTGGCAACGTTGAGGCCTGGAAAGAGTTATTGAGCGGCGCCGCCACCTGGGCGTAATCGCTGTTACGGCTGCCGGGTGTTCAACGTATTGGATGCCCGGAGCTGATTATTCAACCCGCACAAAGTGCCCTTCCGCACGCACGTTAAAACCGAAACCGCAATCGCCCTTGGTATGCATATCCAGGCCGTCGCGGGTGAATTGCATCGCCACATCGCAGGTCATCGCGTCTTCCGGTTCCCGCTGACGGTACACCGCCTTGCCCTGCTCTATCGCCAACGTCTGAGCGAACTCTCCCATATTCGGCCCGTAATACAGACCCATCTGCGGCATGTAATAGCCGGAGTAACTGATCAGCCAGCGTTCATCTTGCGGCTTGACCTCCACCTCGTTCCAGACGCCGCGCCCGGCATATTGCCAATAGACTCCGCCCGGCCCGGTGAGCGGCGCTCGCTTCGCCAGCCGCTCCTGCAACAGCTTGAGATTATGCTGGGATTTACTGTCCTGCGGCGCCAGAGCCAAATAGGCACGCGCCTTAAGCAGCTCGCCGGCGTGCATCAGTGCCAGCGCCACGTTGTTATAGGCGGTGGCGGTTGCCTGACGGTCCAAACCGCAAAACTCACTCCAGGCGGCCTGATCGCGGAAAATATCGGCGGCGCGCGGGTAATCGCCACGCTGGTAGGCATTTTTACCCAACTCGGCATAACTGGCGACCTTGTGACAATCGGCATCAATATCCGGCTCGTCAATCTGCGCCATTGCCCGGTCGCTGGCAAGCGCACCATAGGCCAACAGCAGGGGAACCCACGCCTTCATCACTTATCCTTTCCGCAGTAAACGAACCCAATTTCGGCGCCAGTATAACCGCCAACCGCCACGGCATCACCCCTGACGATTCAGCCGCAATATTTCAAACGGTTAGCGGCGTCAAAACTGCTTACAGTCAGGGTTTGTTTGTTACCTGTCCCCGGCCCATGCTGAAAAAAAGACAAAACCTGCGAGAGTCCATGAACGCTACCCCCACACCCAAACACGCCGTCTGGCAACTGATCAAACCTTTCTGGGTCTCGGAAGAGAAACTTCGGGCCTGGGCGATGCTGATCGCCATCATCGCCTTATCGCTGGGGTTGGTGTACATCAGCGTGCTGATCAACCAGTGGAACCAGGTGTTTTACGACGCGCTGCAAAATAAAAATTACCCGGTATTCAAGGCGCAGCTGTGGCGCTTTACCTATCTGGCGCTGATTTTCATCGTGCTGGCGGTGTTTAAAATTTACCTGACTCAGGGCCTGCAAATGCACTGGCGGCGCTGGATGACCGAAAAATTCATGGGCAAATGGCTGGCGCATCAGGCGTATTACCATACCGAACAGCAGCAAATCGTCGACAACCCGGACCAGCGTATCGCCGAGGATCTCAACGTGCTGACCCAATACACGCTGTCGCTTTCGCTCGGGCTGCTGTCCAGTCTGGTGACGCTGTTTTCTTTTATCGCCATTCTCTGGCACGTCAGCGGCCCCATTACCTTTGTCATCAGCCAGCATGCCATCACCCTGCCCGGCTATATGGTGTGGTTCGCCCTGTTGTACGCCGGGCTGGGATCCCTGCTGATCTGGGGTGTCGGCAAGCCCTTGGTACAATTGGGTTTTAATCAGGAACGCTATGAAGCGAACTTCCGTTTCGGCCTGATCCGCATCCGTGAAAATAATGATGCCATCGCGCTGTATCACGGCGAGCCGCATGAAGCACAACAGCTGGGTGGGCGCTTTGAAGCCATCCGTGCCAACTGGTGGTCAATCATGCGCATCACCCGGCGGCTCAATATTGCCTCCAATTTTTACAGCCAATTCGCCATTGTCTTTCCGTTGCTGGTAGCTGCACCACGCTATTTTTCCGGCGCCATTGAAATGGGGGGGATGATGCAGATTGCCTCCGCTTTTGGGCAAGTGCAGGGGGCGCTGTCCTGGTTTATCGACGCCTTCACCGATCTGGCCACCTGGAAAGCCTGCGTTAACCGCCTCGCCGGTTTTAACGCCGCCGTAGATCAGGTACACCATCAGCAGCGCGGCATTCAATTGCAGCAGGAAAATGAACAGCCGATGTCCCTGGACCGCCTCAGTCTGCAACTGCCGGATGGCCAACGCTTGCTGGAGCCGACCTCAATGACGCTCAAACGTGGTGACCGCGTGCTGATCGTTGGCCCCTCAGGCTGCGGTAAATCAACCCTGTTGCGCGCCATTGCCGGTATCTGGCCGTACGGTTCCGGAGCGATTGGGCTCGACGCCGCCAGCAGTACGTTATTCCTGCCGCAACGCAGTTATATTCCGATCGGTACGCTGCGAGAGGCGCTCAGCTATCCGCATCTCGCCGCCGATTACAGCGATGAGCAACTGCTGAAAGTCCTGGAGAACTGCCGCCTTAAACACCTTCAGCGCTGGCTGGATACCAGCGCCAACTGGAGCCAGCGCTTGTCTCCAGGGGAACAACAGCGATTGGCCTTCGCCCGTGCGATCCTGACTCGCCCGGACATTTTGTTCCTCGACGAAGCCACCAGCGCGCTGGATGACGAAACCGAGCAACTGATGTACTGCCTGTTGGTGGATGAACTGCCGGACGTGACGCTGGTTAGCGTGGCGCACCGCAACAGCGTGGCGAAATACCATCAGAGCTGCTGGCGCTTTAGCCGCGCGGAAGAAAGCCAACCGGCACGCATGGCACTCAGCCCCTTGCCCGTTGCCGGCTAAGTGTCCGGGCGCAGCCTGTACGGTTGCGCCCGGCTTTACTCAGATGCCGTCGGCCTGAACGTCCTCGCATTTCACCCGACGCCTTTCGTGCCACAGGCTGGTCAGCCCGCGCTTGCCGCACGCCAACGCCACTTCGCGAAACTCATCCAGGCTCAGCCCATCGCGTTCCAGCATCATTTCCGCTGCCAGCTGCATGTTTACCCCGGTCAACACTTCACAGTCACCGCGCTCGTCCGCCAGTTCGCTGGCGCAGCGGAACGGTGACCCCCCGAGCATATCGGTGAGAAACACCACGCCGTCCGTCTGGGCCACTTCGGCCAGCGCCGCGTTAAGGGCAATCCTTAACTGAGCGGTGCTCATCTGCTCCGGGAAATTGACCGCGACGCAATTTTGCTGCGGCCCCACCACCTGTTCCACCGCCTGCAGCAGGCCACTGGCAAAGCCGCCGTGGCCGGTAATGACAATGCCTGGCATAGCCCGTTCCTCACAGTAAACCGATAAATTTGCCGACCACCCCGATCACCACCGTCACGCCAATCAGTTTCACCGGCGAGAAGCCCCGCTTCATCAGGAAGAAGATCAGCAGCGTAAAGCACAGCGGCAGCAAGTTGGGCATCAGCTTGTCCAGCACGTCGGTCTGCAGCGCCACGCTGGCCTTGCCGGCGTGCATCACCAGCGGGGTGGAAAGATGGACATAGGAAGCCACCAGCGCCCCGATCACCGTCATGCCGACAATCGAAGCGGCGTGTGATATTCGCCGGGTATGGGTTTTCAGCAGCGCCAGGGCGCTGGTGCCGGCCTGATAGCCATAGTGCGCCAGCCCGAACCGCAAGCCGAAGTGAAAAACGTTAAACAGCAGCAGGAAGACGATCGGCCCGAACAGGCTGCCTTCCAGCGCCAACGAGGCGCCGATCCCGGCGCAGATAGGTAACAACGTTAGCCAGAACAGCGCGTCACCAATGCCGCCCAGCGGCCCCATCAGCGCCACTTTTACCGCACGGATGGTGGAGATTTTCTCCTTGTTCTGCTCCATCGCCAGCACCAGCCCGGACAGGAAGGTGACGTCGAATGGGTGCACGTTGATAAACTCCATGTGCATCTTCATCGAATTGGCCAGATCCTGCGGATTGCGATGGATCTTGCGCAACCCCGGGATCAACTGATAAAGCCAGCCACCGGCCTGCATGCGTTCATAGTTAAAAGACGCCTGCAGCAGCAAGGAGCGCCAGGCCATGCGGTTGATATCGCCACGGGTCAGCGCCTCGGCCGGCTCGCTGTCGATATAGTCGTCCTGGTCTACCTGGCTGGTCGCCAGGGCCTGCGCCATGCGCTGCTCCGCTTTTTGCGCCAGCAGATCGTCGGAATCATTAAATGCCATCTTCAGCATCCTCCTGTTGTACGGACGGTTTGGGCGTGTCCGCCCCGGATCGTTGGCTGTTAAAGAAATCGATCAGTGCGATCGCCAGTGCCCCCAGCGCCACCGCCAGGATCGGCAGTTTCAGGAAGGTGACGGAAATAAAGCCGAGGATGAAGTAAGCCACGTAGGTTTTTTTCATCATCACTTTCATCAACAGCGAGAAACCGATCGCCGGCATCATGCCGCCCGCCACCGCCAGGCCGTCCAGCAGCCAGGTCGGTGCTTTTTTCACCATGGCGCTGGCCGCATCGGCGCCGAAATAAATCGGCAAAAAAGCCACCACAAAATAGAACGCGAACAGGATGCTTATGCCGAGATAATTCACCCGTTCGATGCCGCGCCAGTTCAACTCTTTCACCATCCGATCGCAGCGGTGCATCATCGGTGAAAACAGGGTAAACAGCAGCGTAATGCAGCCCTGCACCGCGATAGAAAACGGCACGGCCACGCCGATCGCCACCTTGGGATCGGCCTTGGTCAGGATGGCAAACGCCGTGCCGATCACCCCGCCAATCACCACGTTTGGCGGCTGGGCACCCGCCAGGGGCACCATGCCCATCCACACCAGTTCCAGCGTGCCGCCCACCAACAGGCCGGTGTAAACATCCCCCAGGATCAGACCGACCAGCGGCCCCAACACCACCGGACGGTGAAAGTGGGTCAGGCCGTCAAACAGATCGACCCCCGCCAGACCGGCCAACAGTGCAATCAATAACGCATCAGTCAACATGATTTCCCCCGAACTCAAAACAGCAGTTTGCCGACCGCCTCACCCGCTTCATCCGGCACCCGGCGTACCTCACATTCGACGCCAAGCGCCGCCAGCTCGCGAAAGGCGGCGACGTCGCTTTCATCCAGCGAGACCGTTTTATGTACCTGCCGCTTCCCCTCGGCAAAATGCATGTTGCCGACGTTCACGAAGCGGATCGGTACCCCGCCCTGCACCAACCGCAAGACATCCTGCGGTGTTTTGCATACCAAAAAGATCTTCTGTCGATCCGCCGCCTTGTGGATCACGTCGATGGTCTTTTGCAGCGTGAAGTAGCGCGTCTGCACCCCTTCCGCCACCACCATATCCATCAGGTTCTGCTGCACAGGATCGGCTGCCGCCTCATCGTTGGCCACCACCACCAGATTTGCGCCCAGGGTGTTGGTCCAGGTGACGCCAACCTGGCCGTGAACCAGTCGGTTATCGATACGGGTCATTAAGATATTCGGCATCTCACTGCACCTCCGGATAGCAGGCGGCATGGTAGTCGTCGAGTACCTGCGTCACCTTGTGCATCACCCAATCCTGCGGATCCCGGCTCAGTTCTCCGGCATTCAGCGCGCGGGCCTGATCTGGCAGGTACTGGCTCAACAGCGCCAACGGCACCGGGTGACGACGCAGGTTGTCCATCAGGCCATCCACCGCCTGCTGCACCTGCGGCTGCGGCCAGTAGTAACGTACCCGATCGCTCAGGCTGTAGTGGCGGTCGAGATACTGTTGATGAGGGTTGCCATGGTAGTAGCGGCTCCACTGCTGCGGCTGCTCACGCATGACCTGTTCCAGCGTGGCGCACAGCTGCGCCGACTGATGTTCGCCAAGCCATTCACGTTCAATATGATCCAGTGCGAACAGCGCTTCGCGCAGTGCGAAGGTCAGCGCCGGGCCGACTTTCAGGATGGCAAAGTGATCGCCCACCAGCTGTCGATAGGCCTGCGGCGGTTGGTAATCCGTCGAGTGCGCCTCGTACACCATGCCCGGCTGCCGCTCTATAAAGCGGCTCAGCTCATGGGCCCGTTGCGGTTGATAGTGCTCCACGCTGTGATGATCAAACTCCACGCCCGGCTGCACCACCAGCGCAATGGTTCGCGTCCAGGCATCGACCAGTTCCGCTTGCTGCCAGGCCAGGCGATGGATTTCGAGCGTTTGCTGCACCGCCCGTGGCGTAGTGACCTGCATACCTTCCAGCGCCTCCTGCGCGCCGCCCGGCACCGGCACTTCGGTCCCGATCACATACACCGGCGGCTCACCGCCGATTTGCCGCCAGACGCGTTCCGCAACAGCGCATAAACGTGCCGCACGGGCAGCAACAGTTTCATCATTTAAAGGAAAGGGATCGCCGGCGCAAGACATGGAGCAATCGAGGTGGATTTTGCGAAAACCGGCGCGAACATAATCGTCGATCAGCGTTTCCGCCAACTGCATTGCTTCTTCTGCCGGCCGATCCTGCCAGGCGTTGGGGCCGAGATGATCGCCCCCCAGCCACAAACGATCGCGTGCCAACCCTTCCTCGTCCGCCAATCGCCATAGGGCATCGCGGAACTGTTCCGCCGTCTGGCCGGTGTAGCCGCCAAACTGATTGACCTGATTCGAGGTGGCCTCAACCAGTACCGGCGTACCGCGCATTTTGGCCTGCCGCAGGGCTGCTTTCAGCACCCAGGGGTGAGCGGAACAAACGGAAAAGATCCCAACCGGTTTACCGGCCTTGTGCTGCTTAACAAGCTGTAATAACTGCTGCATGAATCCCCCACGCAGGCGCCGTACTACCGATCGGCGATGACTACCTCCACGCCCAACTCGGTTAACGCCCGCTCGTAATCGTCCGGAAGAAGGCTGTCGGTAATCAGCCTATGAATTTGTCCTGCTTCGCGAATCATGCAAAAGCTCTTGCGACCAAACTTGCTGGCATCCGCCACGGCGATAATCTCGCGCGCCACCTCGCACATCACGCGGTTGAGGTGCGCCTCTCCAGGGTGAGGCGTGGTGATACCGGCAACCAGATCGAAACCGTCGACGCCCAAAAACAGTTTGTCGAAGCGGTACTGGCGCAATTGCTGCTCGGCAGCCGGACCGTAGAGCGAGTAAGAATTACGGCGCACGCTGCCGCCCAACACCATCACCTCCACCCCATCATTACTGGAAAGCTCATAGGCAATGTTCAGCGCATTGGTCATCACCACCAGATCGCGTCGTCCTTTCAGGAACGGCACTATCTGGGTGGTGGTGGAACCGGAATCGAGGATCAGCGCGTCGCCATCACGCACATAGCTTGCCGCTACGCTTGCGATCTGCGACTTCACATCGCGGTTCAGCCGTCCTTTGTCATGCAGTGGACGATCGAAGGCAAATTGCTGATTGAGCATTGCGCCGCCATAGGCCCGTAGCGCACACCCTTTTCGTTCCAGAAAGCGCAGATCGTTGCGGATCGTCACCGTGGATACGGCAAACTGTTTGCTGAGCTGCTCCACGCGAACGCTGCCGTGTTCGCATAACAGATCGATAATGTGTTCACGGCGCTTTGCGGTATTCACTGGCATGAGCTGCGGTCCTCAGGTTTCCGGCCAGGCCGGGGAGAAGATGGCTTTCGCTCTACTGCGCAGGCATTACAGCAAAGCGAAAGCAATGAAATTGTGATCGCGGTTACAGCGCTGTTTTAGCAGAAAAAGTGGCTAAAAACCTTTCGAATCGAAATGAAGTGAAAATTAATTGCCGCAGCGAAAGGCAAAATGAAATGTCAGGGCGAGCGCGGTAGCCGGGGTGAGAAGCCTGCCGCAGTGCGCAGAACGAAAGCGCCCGCGCAACGGCCAGGTTGGCCGACTTTTAGTTCGTCGGGTGATCGGGATCACATAATCGTAATTATGCCTATTCGGCGTGCCGCATGCGATAAGGGAAAGGCTTGCGCACCGCTTACTCGGCCCCTTGTCAGGCCAGGGGTTCTTCCCTACACTTGCGCGCAGATAGCGGTTCCCTGCCGCTACGTAAGCGTTAACGTCAATCAACGCATCATGCCGTGCAGAATTGATTGACTGCATGCCCTGGTGCGAGGAACTCATGCCACAACCCGCTATAACCCCAACGCCTGCTGCGACAAAACGCAGCCGTTTACGTCATCCCTTGTTACTGGTCGCCGGCATTATGCTGGTCGCTGCCAACCTGCGTGCCGCGCTGACCAGCGTGGGGCCGCTGCTGGAACAGATCCAGCAGCAGTTGATGCTTTCCGCCACCTCGGCCGGTCTGCTTAATTCACTGCCGCTGATCCTGTTTGCCGTGCTGTCGCCGGTCACGCCCGGCCTGGCCAAACGCATCGGCATTGAGCGTACGCTGGGCATGGCGTTACTGCTGCTGGTGCTTGGTATTGTGCTGCGTTCGATGCCGCAATCCGGCATGCTGTGGCTGGGCAGCGTGTTGATCGGCGCCGCCATCGCGTTTGCCAACGTGGTGTTGCCCACGCTGGTAAAGCGGGACTTTCCAGAACGCGCCGCCGCCATGATTGCTGGCTATGCCGCGGTGATGTCGCTGGTGGCGGCCACCGCCTCCGGTCTGGCGGTACCGCTGGCGACGTTGCATGACCAAGGCTGGCGTTTTTCCCTGCTGTGCTGGAGCCTGCCGGCGCTGTTGGCGCTGATTGTCTGGCTGCCGCAGCTGCGCCGCTCATCGGCCCCGACGGCCGGTAACGCAGCGTCGGTTCAACCAGCACCGTCACGTTCCCCCTGGGGCAGTGCACTTGGTTGGCAGGTGGCGCTGTTTATGGGCCTGCAATCCATCACCTTCTACACCATTATCGGTTGGTTCAGCACCTTTGCCGCCAGCCACGGTACGTCACCGCAACAGGCTGGTTTTGAGCTGTTTATTTACCAGGTGGTGGCGATCGTCGCCAACTTTGTCATGGTGTTTATTCTGCCGCGCGCCCGCGATCAGCGCGCCATCGCGCTATGCAGTTCTCTGCTGATTTTTATCGGCGTCGCCGGTCTGCTGCTGCTGCCGGGTTACTCTCTGGTGTGGTTGATTTTTGCCGGACTGGGGGCGGGGGGGTCTTTGGTGCTGGCGCTGTCGTTCTTTGGCCTGCGCAGCAGCCATCATCATCAGGCCACGCAGCTGTCGGGCATGGCGCAATCGGTCGGCTATCTGTTGGCGGCGCTGGGACCCACGCTGTTCGGTTTGTTACACGATCTGACTCAGGGTTGGCGATTGCCACTGATCGTTCTGCTGTGCCTGACACTGCTGCAAATGCTGTTTGGCATGTTAGCCGGGCGCAATCGGGTTATTCGTTAATCTCAGGTGGAACGGGGTGTTCCGGCCCTGGGTCCCCGGCATCGTCCTGCCAGAGATCGTTGATAAAATCCCGTTGCTCGCTCGTCAACTGCCATGAAGGGGGGATTTTGGCCGGACTTTCATCCCGGTCGCCCCCCGTGCGCTTTACGCGTTTTTTATCCATCACCCTACTTCCTAAATAAACAGCCAATAAATCACGGCGGCGACGGCCAACCAAAATACCCCGCAGCCGATAAATACGCACAGCCAAGCTTTACGTTTGATATCCGCGTCATCCTTGCCTATCACAGTCGCTCCATCCAATAGATTAAACTAATCGATAATTGATTATTGATCTATTTAAACGATCAATAAAGTAGTTTGTTCCTATGGAAATTATAAAAATATGTGCTAACCCGTAAGAGGGACTCACGCAAAGAGGTGGAGAACCCCCTGAGAGCGCGGGTTCTGGCCGTACAAAAATGAACCTCGCTGAGGGCCCTTGGCCGTTTTTTATGATACTGACAACCAGAACAAAGCAATGGGTAATACGAGCTTTTATGAAATAAAAAACCATTAAAAAACTAAATTAATCGCACGATCGACCAAGACCCTGGTTAGCTTATGGTTAATTGAGTTTTTGAAAGGGATTTTAACGGGAGGGATGGCTCGGGCAACGAGCGCCGCCCGAGTGACATTAATCAGTCAAGATGTGAAACCGAGTCTTTACTGGCGAGTTCACGCTCGCTGCCGGTCAATTCGCTAAGGTGCCCATCGCGCATTTGCAACAGGCGGTCCGCATGTTCGAAATAGTGATCGTCATGACTAATGGCAAACACCGTTTTGCCCAACGCACGCAGCTGCGGCAGCAATTCGCGGTAGAAGATGCGCCTAAATTGCGGATCCTGATCCGCCGCCCATTCGTCCAATAGCAGAATATCCCGCCCTTCGGCCACCGCCAGCAACAGTGCCAGACGCTTGCGTTGCCCCTGGGACAACTGAGGATTGGTCACCCGAAGACCGTCAAACTCCAGCTTGTTTTTCATGTTCAGGCGATGAAGCCAGCTTTCCACCAGTTCAGCATCCGGCTGCCCGCCATCAGGCCCCTGCAAATGCTGGAACGGATGAAAATCGGTGAAAATAGCGGAAAACAACCGGCGATATTGGTGCATATCCGCCGGGTTCTGCGCAATGCCGTCCAGCAATATCTGCCCACTGACCGGCTGATACAGCCCGGTCAGCAGCATGGCCAGCGTCGATTTTCCGCTGCCATTGCCACCAATCAGGAACACCAATTCGCCGCGGCGCAGCGTCAAATTCAGCGGGCCCACGGCGAACCCTGCCTTTTCTTCCGTCGCGCCATAGTGGAACATCACCCCACGCAGCTCCAATGTTTGCCAGGCTTTGGCCGCTACCGCAGGAAATTGCTCTTGATAGTCGGCGAGCCGTAAGGATTTGACCTTGTTGAAGGCCACTTCTGCGCTGATAAGCGTAGGGAATGCCCCCACCGCCTGCAGTAACGGCGTGCGCAGGAACAGCAGCGTCAGTGAATAGGTCGCCGCCACGGCAGTATCGGCCCAGCCTAGGCTGTTGGCCATATAGAACACCAGGCCTATCGCGCCCAGCATCATGATATTCGACCAGTTCACCGCGCTAAGATGAAAGGTATCGGCACGAATAATATGATAACGATACTCTTCGGCATCCGACTGGTAGGCCTGGCGAAACAGCGCTTTGGCACGATCGCGGTTCAACGCCAGCTCTTTACGGCCGTCAATGGCTGACTGATAGTGCTGATAGAGTTGCTCTTCGGATTCACGCACGTTGGTCAGGTGACGATAGACCCGCGATACCAGACAGCCGCTGCCAAACACCGTTACCGCGACCCAGATGGCCGTCACCGCCAGCATCTGCGGCGACAGCCAGCCCAGATAGGCCGCAGATCCCAACGTCAATATCACCCCCTGCACCAGTTCGGGCAAACGCACAAAAGCCAGGGTAATATTGCGAATGTCGCTGGCCAGGCTCGCCAACAGCGCAGCACTGCCCAACTGTTCAATCCGCTCAATAGGGGTATCCAGGATCCGTTTCACCAGTTGACCCCGTAGCCGGAACACAAAGTGGTGGCCCAGGGTGGTCAGCGCCAACTGCGAACCCAGCGTCACAGCCATCAGCAATGCCAGCAACCCGAGAAACTCCGGCAATACCGCCAGCGGATCGCCCGCCGCCGTCATCAGCCGCAGGTTGATAAAGGCAATGATGCCGATACCCAATGCCGCGCTGGCCATGGTCAACGCCATTACCGCCACAAACGGCCAGCGATATTGGCGGTAAACCACCCGTAGCAACTCCATGAAAAACCCTTACCCTGAAATATTGAGATGGCAGGCATTGTAAGCGGCCAAAAAGTGATATCAATAACAATTCTCATATTGTCGTCGACGATTGATTCCTGCCCGAGAGGATTTACACTGGCTGGAGATCTGGGACAAGGAAAACCAAGACTGATGCTGCCTACACATGAATATGCCAACGATTTGATCCTGTTCGCCTTAATTGTTGATTGCGGTTCTTTCAGCAAAGCCGCGGAAACGGCCGGTATCACCAGTTCGGTGGTCAGCAAGCGTATTGGACGCCTGGAGAAATCCCTAGGTGCACGCCTGCTTTATCGCACCACACGCAGCCTGACGCTGACGGAAAATGGCCGCAGCCTGTATCGCCAGGCCAAAGAGATCAGCGCCAAAATTCAGGATGCGCTGAACCTCGTCAGCGAAAACAGCGACGAATTGACCGGCGTTATCCGCATGTCGGTGCCGACCATTTCGGGCGAGCTGCTGCTCAGCGAGAGCGTGGCGGAATTCTGTGCGCGGCATCCGAACCTGAAGGTGGAGATGCGGCTGGAGAATCGCTTTGCCGATCTGGTCAACGAAGGGATAGATCTGGCGATCCGCACCGGCACCCTGCCAGATTCAAGCCTCATCGCACGCCACATTCTTGACTCCCGTTGGGTGATAGTCTGCTCGCCCGGTTACCTGCAGCAGCACGCCGAACCCCATTCGGCCGACGACCTGCTCAAACATAACTGCCTGACCTATACCTATCAGGAAAGTGGTACCGACAACTGGCTGATGAAGCCACCGGGCGGCAGCGAGATTTATGAGCTGCAGGTCAAAGGCAATTTGTCCGCCAATAACGCGCGGGCCATCCGCAAGGCGGCGATCGGCGGTTATGGCATCGCCATGGTGCCACGTTGCATGGTGTTCGAGGATTTGCAGGAAGGCACGCTGGTAGAAGTTTTGTCCGGCCACTGTGGCAAGGTATTAGGCGTTTATGCGGTCTACCCTTATACCCGCAATTTACCGCTAAAAACCCGGTTACTGATCGAACATATCATCGCGGACTATCAAAATATCAGCCATTATTTTTGAGGCCGATCACAATATCCTTCCTTTCAGCCGCAGGATGCCGGCGCGGGATTACAGCATTTTTAGATATAATCTATGGTGAATTAACGCCTAATTAATGTGATCCATCCCCATCTCCGCTTTAATTAAATAACCAATTCCTTGATTTTTAAATCAATATTCCTTACCCCTTCATGTACCAATAATCCCATTTTGTAATCATCACGCTGACGCTTTTCGATGTTAAAAAATTGCCGTATAGCACCGCCTCCAATGTTGTGATTAGAATAAAAATGTTGCGGCAATTAACCATTTAGCTACATCTCCGCGAAAATAAAAATAATAACCGAAGAGGATCTTATGTCCCTTTTTTTCAGCGTTGCGCCCATCGTCCTGCTGATTTGGATGATGACCAAACGGAATGGCGTTCCCTCTTACCTCGCTCTGCCGCTGACGGCTATCGTCGTATATGCCGTGCAGCTACTGTGGTTCGACAATGCTCCCCTGCTGTTGCATGCCAATATCGTCACTGCGCTGGTGGCGGTCTTAACCCCTATCACCATCATCGCCGGTGCGATTTTGCTGAACAAACTGATGCAGATCAGCGGGGCGGAAAACGTGGTACGCCGCTGGTTGGAGAATATCAGCCCCAATCCCGTGGCACAGTTGATGATCATCGGTTGGGCATTCGCGTTCATGATAGAAGGCGCCAGCGGCTTCGGCACGCCGGCGGCTATCGCGGCCCCCATTCTGGTGGGGCTCGGCTTTAACCCACTGCGGGTCGCCCTGCTGACGTTGGTGATGAACTCGGTGCCCGTCTCCTTCGGCGCCGTGGGCACCCCCACCTGGTTTGGCTTTGCCAATCTGGGCCTGTCGGACGCCAGCATGTTGGAAATTGGGCGCCAGACCGCGCTGATCCATTTTGTCGCCGGGTTCGTGATCCCGCTGCTGGCGTTGCGTTTTATCGTTTCCTGGTGGGACATTCGCCGCAATTTGCCTTTTATTCTGCTTAGCGTCCTGAGCTGTACCCTGCCCTATCTGCTGCTGGCCCAGGTGAATTATGAGTTTCCGGCGCTGGTCGGCGGCGCCATTGGCCTGGCGGTGTCGGTGTTGCTGGCCCGCGCCGGCATCGGCCTGGCTCGCGTAGAAAAACAACAGGAAAACGCCCAGCCGGTGCCCTTTATGCAGGTGCTCAAAGCCATGACGCCGACCCTGCTGCTGATTGCTATCCTGATAGTGACCCGCATCCACCAATTGGGCATCAAAGCGCTGCTCAACAGTACGGCGCCGCTGTGGCAAGGGAATCTCGGTTGGCTGGGGGAACTGCGCGTCAGCGACGCCCTGATTATCGAGCTGCAACAGGTGCTCGGCACCTCGGCCGCCGCCAGCTACAAGACGCTGTACGTGCCCGCGCTGATCCCCTTTCTGCTGGTAGTGCTGCTGTGCATTCCGCTGTTTCGGCTGAACCGTCACCAGGTCAAACAGATGTTCAGCGAAACCGGTCAACGGATAGCCAGGCCCTTTATCGCCCTGTTGGGTGCCCTGGTGATGGTCAACCTGATGATGCAGGGGGAAAACGACGCGCCGGTGATCCTGATTGGTAAAGCGCTGGCGGCGCTGACGGGGGAAAGCTGGCTGCTGTTCTCTTCTTTCCTGGGCGCGCTGGGGTCGTTCTTCTCTGGCTCGAATACCGTTTCCAACCTGACGTTCGGCGGCATCCAACAGTCGATCGCCCTGAGCAGCGGGCTAAACGTCAACCTGACGCTGGCGCTGCAATCCGTCGGGGGCGCCATGGGCAATATGGTGTGCCTGAACAATATTATCGCCGTCTGTTCGATCCTCGGGATCGGCAACGCCGAAGGAAAAATCATCAGAAAGACCGTGCTGCCGATGCTGGCGTACGGAGGGATCGCCGCCGTCATGGCCCAGATCCTGGCTCTCTGATCCAAAGCACGTTATCGAAAGAAGGTAAAAAAACATGATCATCTCCGCCTCAACCGACTATCGGGCTGCCGCGCAAGCCAAGCTTCCGCCCTTTTTGTTCCACTATATTGACGGCGGGGCCTACGCGGAGCATACGCTCAAGCGCAATACCGAAGATCTGGCCGATATCGCCCTGCGCCAGCGCGTGCTGCGCAATATGTCAGACCTGAGTCTGGAAACCCACCTGTTCGGCGAAAAGCTGGCGATGCCGGTGATACTGGGTCCGGTCGGGTTAACCGGCATGTATGCCCGTCGCGGCGAAGTACAGGCGGCTCGGGCCGCGGCGCAGAAAGGCATTCCCTTTACGCTGTCTACGGTTTCGGTATGCCCGATTGAGGAAGTCGCGCCGGCCATCGATCGGCCCATGTGGTTCCAGCTGTACGTGCTGAAGGACCGTGGCTTTATGCGTAATGCGCTCGAGCGTGCCAAAGCGGCCGGGGTGAAAACGCTGGTGTTCACCGTTGATATGCCGGTCCCCGGCGCGCGCTATCGCGACGCCCATTCCGGTATGAGCGGCCCCAACGCTTCCCTGCGCCGCGTGCTGCAGGCGTTTACTCACCCGCAATGGGCCTGGGACGTTGGCCTGCTGGGGAAACCGCACGATCTGGGCAATGTGTCAGCCTATCGCGGTAAACCGACCAGTCTCGAAGACTATATCGGCTGGCTGGGGGCCAACTTCGATCCTTCCATCTCCTGGAAAGATCTGGAGTGGATCCGCGAATTCTGGGAAGGGCCGATGATCATTAAAGGCATTCTGGATCCCGAAGACGCCAAGGATGCGGTGCGATTCGGTGCCGACGGCATCATCGTCTCCAACCACGGCGGCCGTCAGTTGGACGGCGTGCTCTCGACCGCACGCGCCATGCCGGCGATCGCCGATGCGGTAAAAGGCGACATTACGTTGCTGGCCGACTCCGGCATCCGCAGCGGATTGGACGTGGTGCGAATGATCGCTCTGGGGGCTGACAGCGTACTGCTGGGGCGCGCCTTCGTTTACGCGCTGGCCGCCGCCGGTCAGGCCGGTGTCGCTAACCTGCTGGAGCTGTTGGATAAAGAGATGCGCGTTGCCATGACGCTCACCGGAGCCAAAACCATTGCTGAAATTGGCGCCGGATCTTTGGTCCACGGACGCGGCTGACACCCTCCCCTGGCGGCTCCTGAAGCCGCCAGCATGATGGCCGTTGCACCCACCGTGGCGACGGTGCTCTCGCCAGCCATGAGCCGTAATTGCCCGTTGTCACCTGCGGTTTAAACGGGCAACGCCACTCATAAATCGCCCCATGCTAACTTATGCCGATTCAGTCTGATGGTTGCCGGATAACGGGTGCATGATGGTGGCCTGGCCCTTTCTTTCAAGGCATCACCGATGACGACAAAACTCACCGAAGCCGGTTTTTGGCGCAAGACCGCGGACTCTTCAACGTTGAAAGAGCCGAGGGTTTTGATCCGGGTCTATGTCGGCGAAGGCGAAATAGACCGCACCATCGCCTTTTATGAACAGCTGCAGGGAGTGCAGGCAGACATGCGTTTTGATTTTCCTCAGCACAGCCTGGTGTTGGCAGCCGTCGGCCCCTTTTTGATCCTGGAAGGGTCGCCAGAGAATTTGCAGCCCTTCCGCTCTACCGTCGGCACGCTGTTGGTCGATGATATTTATCCCTATCATCAACGCCTGCTGGACGCCGGAGCAGAAATATTTTTCGGTCCGGTGGAAGTCCCGACCGGTGCCTGTTTCAATGCCCGCCTGCCCGACGGTACGGTGCTGGAATATGTTCACCACCGACCGCGCGACGGCGAGTAAAGCCGCCTGGTTACTCTCGCCGCAAAAAGAAATGCTTGATGGTTTGCCGCAGCCATTGATGCGCGGCACCGCACAAGAGCCCAATGTGCCGTTCAGCCGGCGGTAAACCCTTCTGTAAAGGCACCACGCAAATAACGGCTGAACTCCGTCACTGCTCGCGATACCTGGGGCGCATAGGGGCGAACCACATAAAGACTGTCGGCAAAAGCGCCTATCGGCCGCCAGGCCGGCAGTACCTCAATCAATCGACCGTCCGCCAACGCCTGCTGCGCGCTGAAGTCCGGCAGCAAGGCAATACCCAACCCTTCTACCGCCGCATCGCGTATCGATTCGCTGTTATTGGTGGCAAAAGGGCCGCTGACCGGCACGCGGATCTTTTCTGCTTTGCCCTGCTGCGCGTGTTTAACCACGAAGCTCCAGCCCGGTTGTTCGGTGCCGCGGGGGTAGTAAAGGCACTGATGCCGTTGCAGCTCCGCCGGTGACGTCGGCATGCCGTGGCGTTTTACGTAGTCTGCCGACGCCACCGCCAGGGTTTCGGTTGAGCACAACCGCCAGGCGACATGGGTGTCGGGCAGGCTGTCACTGTGACGGATCGCCAAATCAAAACCCTCGGTAGCCAGGGATACCAGCCGATCCGAAACCTCAAGCTGCACCCGCACCTCAGGATTAGCGCGGAGAAAGCCGGTAATGCGCGGCACCAGTTGCTGGCGGGCAAAAGCCACCGGCGCCGTGACCCGCACCGAACCGCGCAGCGGCCCGGCAGAATCGCAAATGCCGGAAAAGCTCTGCTTAATCTGCTCGAAAGGCTGGCGCAGCTCCTCGACCAGCCTCAATCCGGCCTCGGTCAGCCTAACGCTGCGGGTGGTCCGCTGTACCAACGGCACCCCGGCCAGCATTTCAATCTCTTTGATTTTTTGGCTCATGGCCGCTTTGCTGACGTCCAACCGCTCCGCCGCCCGGGTATAACTGCCCTGCTCGGCCAACACGGTAAGCCAATGCAAATGGGTCCACAGGGTTTCTATTTTGGGATTTTTCATCGTCGACTGTTCATTTATATAAACAATGAGTTCAAGTATAGCGCTTCTTCCCGTTCCGGTGCTTGGCTAAGATACATGCTCAAAGGCGATGTCAAAACGCTGCCCTGCGCACAGAAAAAACCATTAACTCACTGACAGGATTATTACTATGCCATTAGTTATCTTTGATGTAATCGAAGGCCGCAGCGACGCCGAACTGCAACAATTGCTTGATGCAGCCCACCGTGCCGTCCTCAGCGCCTTTGAGGTTCCCACTCGCGATCGCTACCATATTGTTCATGAAAACAAGGCTAAGCACATGGTGATTGAAGATACCGGCCTTAACCTGACCCGTACCCGAGATCTGGTGGTGGTTCGGGTGATTACCAGCCCGCGAGCCGAAGAGCAAAAACAACGGTTTTATGCCGAGCTTTGCCGTGAGCTGAAAGAAAGCTGCGGGATTGAAGGCGATGACTTAATGGTGTCCATTACCACCAACAGCAAGGGTGACTGGAGCTTCGGCAAGGGCGTGGCACAATACCTGACTGGCGATCTTTAACTTCCGAGCCCCAGGCCTGGGCTATCACCTGGGGCAATACTTTCAGGACTGCTGCTCTTCGCTATATTGGTTTTGCCACATTGCAGCATAGCGGCCGCTGGCAGCCAGCAAGGCGTCATGCCGCCCACGCTCAACGATCTCACCGGCCTCCAGCACGATGATTTCATCGGCATCCACCACCGTCGACAGACGGTGCGCGATCACCAATGTGGTATGGTCGCGGCTCACCTCACGCAGATGCGCCTGAATTTCGCGCTCGGTCTGGGTATCCAGAGCACTGGTTGCCTCGTCGAACACCAGGATCGCCGGATTTTTCAGGATAGTGCGAGCAATCGCCACCCGTTGCTTTTCCCCACCCGACAGCTTGAGCCCGCGCTCGCCCACCCGTGTTTCATACCCGTCGGGCAGGCTGATGATAAACTCGTGAATATGCGCCAGCCGAGCCGCGCGCTCGATCTCTTCCTGACTCGAACCGGTTTTGCCGTAACCGATGTTGTAGCCCAACGTATCGTTGAACAACACGGTGTCCTGCGGCACGATGCCGATGGCCGCGCGCAGGCTGGCCTGCTTCAGGCCGCGGATATCCTGGCCGTCAATCGAGACGGCGCCGCCGTTCACGTCGTAGAAACGAAACAGCAGCCGGGATAGCGTGGATTTACCGGCCCCCGAAGCGCCGACGACTGCCACCGTGTTGCCGGCCGGGATGGTGAAACTGACGTTTTTCAGGATCGGCCGACGCTCATCATAGCCAAAGCTGACCGAGTCAAAACTCACCTCACCTGCGCGCAATTGCAACGCTGTCGCATCTGGCCTGTCGACAATTTCCTGCTCTTCCTGCAGCAGATCGAACATGTTCTCCATGTCGATCAGCGCCTGCCTGACTTCGGCATAAATGAACCCGAAGAAATTCAGCGGCTGATAAAGCTGCAGCAGATAGGCATTCACCAACACAAAGTCACCGACCGTCATCCGCCCCTGCACAATGCCCTGCGCTGCCATCGCCATCATCACGATCAATCCGATGGAAATAATGGCCGTTTGTCCGAGGTTGATGGCAGTAAAACTGAACTGGTTTTTGATGGCGGCATATTCATACAGGCGGCGCGACATATTGAACCGGTCAGCCTCAAAATCCTCGTTACCGAAGTATTTGACCGTCTCGTAATTCAGCAAGCTGTCGAGCGATTTGCTGTTGGTATCGGCGTTGGCCCGGTTGAGCTCACGCCTGAAACGGGTTCGCCAACTGACGGCCATCACGGTGAACAGGATATAACAGCCCACCGTCACCAAAATCGCCAGCGCAAACCAACCGTTTAACAAGTGCCACATGATCACCGAAACCAGGGTGATTTCAAACAGGATGGGGAAAATGGAGAACAGCAGCCGCGAAAGCACCGTCGCCACTGCCTGAGTGCCGCGTTCGATCGACAGCGACAGCCCGCCGGTCTGCCGTTCCAGGTGAAAACGCAGGCTCAGCGCATGCAACTGTCTAAATACGCGCAATCCCAGCAACCGGGTCGCATTCTGGCTAACGTGCACGAACATCACGTTACGCAACTCTTCAAATAACGCGCCCCCGACGCGCGCCACACCATAGGCCAGGATCAAGCCAATGGGGATCGCCAGCATTTGGGCGGTTTCGCCGCTCAAGGCATCAACCATGGCTTTATAAGCCAGCGGCACCAGCGTGATACTGACCTTGGAAACCACCATAAAAACAAAGGCGATCACCAGGTAATAACGCAGCCTGGGGTTCTCTTTAGGCCACAGGTAGGGCAGCAGAAACTTCAATAAGCGGGAACGGTCCATATCAGATATCTATTGTCTCAGTCAGCAGAGCGGCGTGGTTTTTTATATTCTGGCACGTATGCCATGAAAAACCTTCGGTAATTCGCTCTTTTACCTCCTGGCAGTCTGGACAGCAGTGGTTACCCCCAGCAAGCAACGGCGTGGCTTTTACACCCTTGTTTTACTCATGAGCGGGCCGGTGAAACGCCCGTAACTGACCTGATTCACAGCCCGAATGATCGAAAGCACAAGACAAGGGCCCCATGGCATTGAACTGCCCTGGAAGCCCACACGGATTTTATTTCTGAGAGTCCAACGTCTCGTGATGAGTGATGACGTCCTGAGCCTTATTGTAACTCTCGATAAGTAATTGATAGGATGGGAAAATCAAGGTGTAAACCTCGGCCCACTGCGCTGCATCTTCTCGATTCCACGTTTGTTGAATTTCTGATGCCACGGCCCCGGTATCCATCGGTACCGCACCGGCCTGAACCACCCGGGCCAGCGTAATTTCTTGCGCCATTTTTGAGTAGGTGCCGGACGCATCAACCACGACAAACACCTGATAACCATCGGCAATCGCGCTAATGGCCGGGAATGCCATACAAACGCTGGTAATAGTGCCGGCAATAATCAGCTGCTTTTTCCCGGTGGCCTTTACCGCCTGTACGAAATCAGCATTGTCCCAGGCATTAATCTGCCCGGTGCGTGCCACATATTGCGCATGCGGTGCGTTTGCATGGATTTCTGGGATCAGTGGCCCGTTTGGCCCCTGTGGCACCGAAGCCGTGGTAATGACCGGCATATTGGCCAGGGTGGCAATCTTGGCCAGTGCTGTCGCATGGCGACGCAGATCGGGCATCGGCATATCGCCGATGGTTTGAAATAAACCGCTTTGATGATCAATTAACAACATCACGGCATCGGTCGGATTAATCACCGGACGCTGGTTATTAAAATTGGCTGGAACGCTCATAGATCCTCACTTAATCATCCTGAAACGTCTAGTGGTCGGAGAGTGGCTACTTTCCTGAGGTCAAAAGGCTAAAACTGGTCATTAAGTTCCGGTAATCGGGAATATGATTGGAGAACAAAGCCCCCAGCCCTTCAATGTCGTTGCGCCAGTCGCGGTGAAGCTCGCAGGCTGCGCCGAACCCACTCAGCAGTTGAGCACCCGCACTTGACATGCGATCCCAGGCTGCATCACGCGTGATTGGATTAAAGGTTCCGGAGGCGTCAGTGATCACAAACACTTCATACCCCTCTTCTAACGCCGATAACGCAGGGAATGCCACGCAAACCTCGGTCACCACCCCGGCAATGATTAACTGCTTGCGGCCGGTTGCCTTTACTGCTTTGACAAAATCATCGTTATCCCAGGCGTTGATATTGCCTGGGCGCGCGATATAGGGTGCATTGGGGAAGGTTTGTTTCAACTCAGGAACCAAAGGACCGTTAGGGCCATTTTCAAAGCTGGTGGTTAACACCGTGGGCAAGTTGAAATACTTGGCTAAATCCGCCAAGGCTAACACGTTGTTTTTAAATTTATCCGGGTCCTGATCCCGCACTAAAGATAATAATCCGGTCTGATGATCAACTAACAGTACCGCAGCCTGTTCCTTATCCAACCTATTGTATTTAAAAGTCATTTACAATTCCTTTTATCATCAATTTCCGATTGTTAGCGGCCTACCATCGATATAGCATCCGTCAATGAATGAAGGCGTCATATTTAACCTAGCAATGAATCAAACCGGCAAACAGTTCGATTATTGGAAATCAGTGTTTCACCAATGGGAAGGTAGTATTTATGATAGATTTCAATGAAATGTTTATGTTTGCCAAGGTCATTGAATGCGGTGGTTTTCTTGCCGCAAGTAAGAAATTTGGTATACCTAAGTCCACGCTCTCCAGAAAAATATCCGCACTTGAGCAACGCCTTAATGTCAGGCTGATACAACGATCAACCCGAAACATCATGATCACCGAAATAGGAAAAGAATATTACCAACATTGTGTGCAAATGATCGCCGCAGCAGAAAAAGCCGAAAGCCTGATCAATAACAAAAGCGATCAACCCACGGGTAAAATAAGAATGACTTGCCCCAACATTCTTATGGATCTCGGTCTGTCAAAAACCTTGGCGAGATTTATGCTGAAATACCCTGACGTGTTACTTCATGTGAAAATATTTAATCGTGACGTGGATATCATTGCAGAAGGGTACGACATTTCATTTCAATGTATGGGGAAAGGATCCAAAAGCAGCAACCTGGTCATGCGGCGAATTGCCTCTGTTTCCCCCTCTTTTATGCTGAATCCCTCAGGCCGGGTTAAGCCAAACCAAATAAAAAAACCGACAGACCTGTACGGAATGCCCACCGTTGGCTGGTTGTCCTCCCACCTTCAATCGGCATGGACATTCAGTAAAGAAGGCAGGGAAGTCAAGATAAGCAACGAATCCTGCCTGGTTTGCGACGACATCAGATTAATCAAAGAGGCCATCCTCAGCGGAAGAGGTATCGGCTGCCTGCCACTGGAGCTGGTCCGTCAGGAAATGCTCGATGGCACCCTGACAACGCTGCTGAATGATTGGCAGTTGGAACCGCGAAAAATTGTCGCGCTTTATCCGTCACGTCAGGGGCTGCCGCCCGCCGTCAGGGCATTGATTGATTTTATCGTCGAGGATTTTTCGCTGGGAGTGTGACGGTTCCAAAAGACTTATCCGATAAGAAACAACGATTACGCACAATTATCCTCCCGCGTTCGGCGGCAGGTATTATAATTACCAGGGAAAAACAATACAGGATATCCAAACAGTTAAGGAGATGCGTCATGTTAAATATGGGTCCACGTCGCTCGCTGATTATCGATGAACAAAGCTTAAAGAAACAACGTACCCCGCTGTTAATCATCTCAATATTGCTCTTATTAGGCGGCATTTTTTGCCTGTTCAGCCCCTTCGCTTCCGGTGCCGCGCTCAGTATGGTCATGGGCATTTTCTTGCTGCTGAGTGGTTTCGGTCTCATTTTCGGCATGTTGGCTAACCGAGTGCAAAATACCTGGCCGCTGATCGGCGGTATTTTGCTGGGGGTGGCTTATCTTATTATTGGCTACGTGTTTATCACCAACCCGGCGGTAGGCATTTTCGCCATGGCGGTCTATCTTGCCGCATTGTTCGCTCTGGGCGGCATTGTTCGACTGATAGCCGGCAATAAGCTCCGTGAAGTCAGCGGCAGCTGGCTGCAATACGTGATTGGTATTTTGGATCTGATCATTGCCTGGATGCTGTTCAGTGCCGATCCGATGACCTCCGTCGTGTTGGTCACCACCATTGTCGGTATTGAAATGCTGTTCAGCTCTTTTGGGCTGTTCCAGGTTGCCCGGCAGCTGAAACGCTCGTGATCTCAGGCGGGGCCACTCGGCTCCGCTTTTCCGTTGCGCTGCCGACAATTACCCCGATACATCGGCGGCCAAGTGCCTTAATATTAATCAGGTTGCACGCAAAACAGGTTCAGTTACTTCCCCTGACGAAAGATTGAAATGAGATGATAACGCTATGGAATTCAAGGACTATTATACCATTTTAGGGGTCAAACCATCAGATGACCTCAAGGCGATAAAAACCGCCTACCGCCGGCTGGCGCGAAAGTATCATCCAGATGTCAGTACGGAAAAAAATGCCGAGGCGCAGTTTAAAGAAGTGGCCGAAGCCTACGAGGTGCTGAAAGACGACGAGCGCCGCGCTGAATATGATCAACTCCGCCAACATCGCAATGATCCGAACTTCGGCCGCCAAACCCAGCATGCTCACGCAAATGCAAATAATGCCGAAGATTTTTCCGATATCTTTTCCTCCATGTTCGGCGAACATGCGCGCGGCCAGCGTCAGCGCCAAAGCCGCGCCATGCGTGGGCAAGATATTGAAATGGAAGTGGCCGTATTCCTGGAAGAAACGGTGGCCGAGCAAGCTCGCACTATTCGCTACAGCCTGCCGGTCTACAACGCCTTTGGCATGGTGGAGCAGGAAATCCCCAAAACCCTTAATGTGAAAATCCCTGCCGGCGTAGGCGATGGCGAACGCATTCGCCTTAAGGGTCAGGGCGGACCGGGCAGTGACGGCGGCGCAAACGGCGATCTCTACCTTATCATCCGCATTGCTCCGCACCCATTATTCGACGTGGTAGGCCACGATCTGGAAATTGTGCTGCCGATTTCCCCCTGGGAAGCTGCACTCGGTGCCAAGGTGCCGGTTCCTACTCTGAAAGACAGCATTTTGTTGACCATCCCTGCCGGCAGCCAAACCGGGCAGCGCCTGCGCGTTAAGGGAAAAGGCTTGGTCGGCAAAAAGGAAACCGGCGATTTGTATGCCGTGATCAAGGTCATGATGCCGCCGAAGCCGGACGAAAAGAGTGCTGCGCTGTGGCAACAGCTGGCGGAAACCCAGGCGAGCTTTGATCCGCGCAAAGAGTGGAGTAAGCAAAATGGCTAACCTAAAAGTAACTTTCACCATTACCGAGTTTTGTCTGCATACCGGTGTGACTGAGGATGAGCTAACGGAGATTGTCGGCTTGGGCGTTATAGAGCCGCGCAACCCGGCAACGGAAGAGTGGATCTTTGACGATCGCGCCTTGATCACTTTCCATCGCGCTCAGCAATTGCACCATGAACTGGCGCTGGACTGGCCGGGCATTGCTGTCACCCTGACATTGCTCGAAGAGATTGAGCAGTTACGTAAAGAGAACAGCCAGTTGCACCAACGGCTGGCGCGGTTCGTCACCAAAGCCTGATAGGGTGCAAACGGCCCATAACATCGTTCCCCTTTCCGCTCAGAAAAAGGAATTTCGCCGTAATATTTCCCCTGAGCGGATGGACACCAATGAAAATAGGCTTTAAATACAGAAAAATAAGGCCTCGCGGGTATTTCATAAGCACTGTTAATAAAGACATGTCATTAAAAACAGTATTGACACTGTTTGATAAACCCGTAGATTGGTAATCAACAGCAGCGTAATGATAGCAGCTGTTAATAGTAGAAGTGTTAAGTAAGTTGTTATTAATTTATTTTGCGATAAAGGCCACGAAGTTTTTTTAGTATGGGCCATCGATGCTGAGAAAAGTTACAGTCTTGTTCGATGAAGCTTTAAGGCCACGTCATAAGTACCGACAATCGCAGGGTGTGTACCAAAACGCGATGATGTAAGGCCATGATAGAACTGTTTTTTGTTTGCGATCAATGAGTAAGACAGTGAAAGCAGATCGCAATAGAAGTGAGGCTATGCATCAAAGAATAGATATCGCGAGGGGAGATGTACGAGTTGAGATGCCATACCTGTACTATTTAGGTTGGCGCTGAGTTTAAACTGATAAATATAGGGGAGGTTTTTGTTAACCCAATATTATCTATGATTAACCTGTACATTTAGTGTAGAACTTCAGCAGTAAAAAATTAAGCCTATTAATGTTAAATTTGAAGTCAAAAGTACCTTAAAAGCCCTGGCTGCAACGGTCAGGGCTTTTATCATTGATACCAACCCTAAGCGTATTAATCGGCAATTTCCTCCCCGGCAGTACCCCCAGGCAGACCACAACAACAAGCTCATTTATCGCTCTTTTTGACGGTGTTTTTTACCACTTTCCCGCACTTACCGTTAGGATTTTTACCTAAAAATGCAGTTTAAATTCAACGTCGTTAGGATTCATCTTAAAATGCGACCAGGGATATTTATGGATCTTGATGCTCAGGGAATGAAATGGATGACAAACAGCGTAAGCAGGGTTATCGGGTAGAGTATGGTGAAGAATGGAAGCCTGAAAAAACCTCTAAGTGGTTTTGGATTGTGCTGATCGCCATTCTGGGGATTTTAATTGCCGTTTCCTAAAAATAGCAACCAAGAAGGTTTTCTGTATAAAGTCAGTGATATGTCTCAGCGGTCGAAACCGCTGAGCAGAGTGCGAAAGTATTCATTTTATTATAGAGAAATGAATAGCCTAACTGCGATTATCGGTATTCAACATATTCCCTAGTTTTTCTGATTTATATTGAGAATAGTTACGCTGGGTTTCAGGATATTCCAACTGGGACAGAATATCATTATAAGCCTGGTAGCAAGGTTGTTCGCGGTTAGCGCTACTGCCATTGAGCAGTTCTTCCGGCATGGCTCCCTCTTTCACTATGCGGCCAAGGAACATCCGAATGCCTTCAGAAACGGTCATGCCCATCTCTTTGAATACCGCTTCTGCGCGTTGTTTTAAGTTCGTGTCAATTCGCGCCTGAACAATGCTATCGCGTGTCATAAAACCCTCCTGGTGACATTTATTTCATCCTGTCAGGGTATTATTGCGCTGGAGATAGCGGATAAAAATGAGAATTCAGCTCGGCACCGCAACGCGATTGACGGTTATAGCGAGAGCAATAACCACACCTCTCGTAAGGTAAAGATGACATAACCGGGCGTGCGCGTTTAAATGCTCTGTTATTACCTCATCATTATGCTCAAACTAACGCAGATGGATTAAACAGTCATTCAAAGAAAATATCATTAATTCTATTATTTTCAAACCGCTATAGATTTTATCAGGGTGCATATCTTCCAACCCTCGGTTCTCGAAGGCCAGACAGGCCGCCGCAATCTCTTTCGCACAGATGGTTTGCGCGGAGCCTTTTAATCGATGAACCGTTTTGGCAACCCCAACCCGATCGCCCTGCTTTGCCAAGGTTTGGGCCAGGGCAATTTCCTTTATATTTTCTTCGTTAGCTTTATAAAGTAGCGTTTTAATAAAAGAAATGTCGTTGCCAGCAACCTGAAAAAGTCGGTTGATATCCACATGTGCAGATAATGACAGCTGAAAGTCATCCATTACATTCTTCCCTATATTGTTTTTTGCGTATTTTTCGCCCAGGTTATTTAATCCAAATTATTTTTCATGCAAAACTCATAGGTTTCCATCATGCTATTAAGGTCCAACTTGGCCATAACTCTTCTTTTATAGGTCCCTACCGTCTTATCACTTATATTCATCTGCAAACCAATATCGACCAATCGCATGCCTTTTGCCAAATAACGTAATACCTGCAACTCTTTTGCCGAAAGCGAAGCAATTGCATTTTTTTGGTTATCTTCATCGGGCTGCAAAATTTGTTGTCTTGCCTGTTTTAAAGGGAAATAGCCATAGCCAGCGCTAATTGCCACCACAGCGCTGTGAAGATCGCATAGGTTATTTGCCTTACTGATAAAACCATCGGCTCCGGCGCTTACGCAATTTTTAATATAGTAAGGTTCATCTTTTCCCGACAACATCAGGATACCCCCGCTAAACTGGCGCTTGCGCAAACGCTGAACCAGCTCAATACCGCTGATAGAGTGAATGTCGATATCAACGATAACCAGGTCCGGCTTGTGTTTTTCAATTAATGATAGCGCCTCAAAACCATCACCCGTTTCACTAATTACCTTGAGGCCTTCTTTTTCCAACAACACTTTAATGGCAAAACGTGTGACAGGATGGTCGTCAACAACCAAAACACTCTTCATCGGTCACTACCTCATTATTTTTGTCGATTTACTGCTGCCCTGGAAAGCTCAAAAAGATGATAATGAATAATCAAAACCTGGCTCAATGATACGTTGTTCACAATCGCATGAATGGCTAAGATTATTTTATATTAAGCCATAAAAACCATTAATCGTAGCAATGAATCATACTATACCCTCATGATCACCACCATAGAGGACTCTCACTTACCTTCTGTTTTTATTGATGTTACCTGCCATAACCGCTCATTATTTGTTGTTAAACAGATCATATCATTATTGCGAATTTCGCGCCTATGCCGTTGGGAAAAGTACATTCACCCGCCACGGAATATGTGTAAGGGAAACATTACACAATATAACGCAAATGATTACAAAAAAATCAGGATTCCCTTACAAAATTGAAAGCGTGTTCCGATAGGTTAAAAGAAAGCGTCTCTATAACCTATCTCAACGCCTTCCAGCCATAATGTCTATACCTCTATTTGGAAATATCCCTACAGTATTCGTAACTTATTAAGGCTCAACAGCTTTGGCACATAACCTTTTCCTGATTTTAAAATTATCAATTAGTGCTAATTTACACTTGGTTGACCTAAAAATTAATACCAGCCCATTCCACATGAAACAACTGCAGATCAATGAGTAGTTTTTAAACAAGGTATAAGCCGATATGTTCTTTATAACGCTTAAAAATAATTTAGTCGGCCTTATATGCTGGTTCGCATTAACCCTCTTTACCCTGGTCATGCCGGCACTTCACGCCGCAGAGTTGACAATGGAAGAAAAAGAGTGGATCAGATCTCACCCGGAATTGCGGGTTGGCACCTATGAAGGCGGATTGCCTCCACTGGAAGATAAGGTTAAAAACCAATTAACCGGTTTTGCGCCGGACGTACTCAACGAAGTCGCCAGTCGATTAAAATTAACGCTAAAGGTTAAAGAGTATCAAAATCGTCTCGATATGATGCAGGCGCTGAGGCACGGCGAAATCGATGTGGTCATGAATATGTCCCCCACGTTCTCAGGTGCCAAATATCTGCGCTACAGCCAGCCTTACGGCGAGAACGATCTGATTATTGTCAGCGCCCGCGACAATCGCCACATTCTGGATCATTCAGACCTCGCCAAGGCATCGGTTGCCGTAGTCAACGGTTCGCCCGAAGCCGAGCTGATCCCGGAGGTTTATCCCGCCATCAGGCTGCATGAATTCGTCAACCAGACCGCAGCTCTGCTCAGCGTCGAGCAAGGCGAAACCGATGCATTCATCGGCAATCGCTACACTATCCGCTACCATATTGCCCTTAACAAAAGCGAAGCTTTCAGAACTGTGGGCAATGCCTATTTACCACTGCAAACGCTAAGATTCGCCTTTCCACGGGAAAACCCGTTACTGGCCAACGCATTCGATGTAGCCATTACCGACATTGGCTGGCGTGAACAACAGGCGTTATTTGAAAAATGGGTCGCTCCCTTCCCTGCCCGATTGCCAAAAACGGAACGCATCAACCTTTCTCCCGATCAGATTACTTTACTGAATCAATTGCCACACCTGCAGGTCAGCAACCTGGAATCCTATCCGCCGTTCTCTTTTCGCAATCAGCATGGTGAACCCAGCGGCCTGGTCGAAGACTATTTCGATCTGATACGCCGCCAGCTGCAGCTTAAATCTGAACGTGTCAGGGTTCGTTCACTGAATGAATTAATGAAAATGATCAAGGAAGGCGAAATCGATCTGGTCCCCGGTTTGCCGCCAACCGCAGAGCGCATGCAGTTTTTAGCCTTCAGTCAACCTTACGCACGCTTTCCGCTGATGATCGCTACGCGCAAAGAAACCAGCAATATCGAAGGTATCGAAAGCCTTGGCAAGGCGCGGGTAGCGATATCCGAGGACGCAGAGCCCATCCCAACGCTACTGCGTAAAAACCCGGAGCTGACTCTGATTCATACCGATACTGCAGAACAAGGTCTGCAGCTGTTGGCCGACCGCCAGGTAGATGCTTACATCGGCAATCTGGTGGTCACCGATCGCATTATTACCGAGCAATACCCCAACATATTAAAGGTCGCGGCACCGACCGGTTACTATGCCGAACTGGCGGTGGCGGTCACCAAAAAGTACGCCTATGTCATCCCGCTGATCAACCAGGCTCTGGCAAATATCAGCACCGATCGCAAAGAGCAGATCCGCAGCGCCTGGTTCCCGATCACGTTCCAGGAAGACGTCGATCTTCTGGTTATCATCAGGAAAATCCTGCCCGCCATATTGGCCGTCGGCTTTATCATGGCACTGCTTATCATCGCCTATTGGCGTTTGCGTAAGGAGACCAGCCGCAGGATCCGCGCCCAGATGACCTTAGCAGACCAGCTCAGCTTCCAGCATGCTCTGTTGGAAACCATCCCGTTCCCGGTATTGGGCAAGGACCACCACGATCGTTATATCGCGGTCAACAGCGCCTTTGAGAAACTGACCGGTCATGCATCCGCGCATATGCTGGGTAAAACTCCAGAAGAATGCGGCTACATCGATGCCATCGTCTCGCTGGAGCGCGAGCCGGAAAACCGCGCGGCTCTGTCGGCCGAGGAAGGCATCCACCGTCCACTGCGCTATGCCAATGCCAAAGGGGAAATGCGGGAGGGGTTGTTCTGGCTCAAACCCTTCTTTAGCGTTGACGGGGGGCCTGGCGGCAGCGTTACCGTATTGGTCGACGTCACGGACATCCGCCGTTCTGAAGAACGAGCGTTAATCTCAGAAGCCCTGCTGACCGACGTGACCGAATCGCTGCCGGTTACCGTGTTTCAAGTCTGCCTTTCGGTAAATGGCGATATACATTTTACCTACGTGGCGGGTGCCGCAGAAGCCACCTTCGGCTTATCTGCCGAAACCATGATGGCGGATCATGAAAGTTTCCAGCAACGGGTGAATGCCGAAGATATGTCCATGCTGAAAGAGAATTTGGTTCGCATGCAGGGCACGCTGGCCCCCTTCCAGAACGAATTCCGCATGCAGGTCAAAAACAATCAGTGCTGGATCCGTGTCAATTCAGGCAAGGGTAAACGTGAGAGCAACGGGGATGTGCTATGGGGCGGTTATTTTGAAGATATCACTCAATCCCGCCACCAGGAACGCATGCTGCTCGAAGCAAAAACCAAGGCGGAGGCCGCAGCCCGTGCAAAAGCGACTTTCCTGGCGACCATGAGCCATGAGATACGCACCCCGGTACACGGCATTCTTGGCTGGCTGGAGCTGCTGGAAAGAACCCGACTGGACGATGAACAAAACAGAATGCTGGTTACAGTACAAAGTTCTGCGCAGCATTTGACCCAGGTGATTGACGATATTCTTGATTTCTCCAAGCTGGAGGCGGGCCAGGTCTCACTGGAAAACCTGGCGATGGATATCCGGGTATTCCTGTCGGAAATGATGCAAACCCTGAACCTGCAAGCGTTGAAAAAGAGCCTGTCACTGCATCTGTATCTGGATAGCAGAGTCGCCCAAAAGCTGTTGTTCGACCCGGTCAGGCTGCGCCAAATTTTAATGAACTTTCTCAGTAACTCGCTGAAATTTACCCATGCGGGCAACATTACGCTGCGGTTGGTTTTACTCGGCGAACAGAAAGGCCGGCAGTTTTTGCGCTTCAGCGTGGTTGATACCGGTATCGGCATCCCTGCGGATATGCAGCAGCAATTGTTCCAACCTTTTCAACAGGCAGAGGCTTCCACCACCCGCCGTTTTGGCGGCACCGGCTTAGGGTTGGCTATCTCCAAAGGCCTGGCGCAACAGATGAACGGAAAACTCACCATGCTCAGTGAGCCGGGCGAAGGCACCACCCTCAGTTTCGATGTCCACTTCGACGTCTACACACCGTCAGCCGCGTTGCCGGAGCTGTTGGGTACTCGAGCTACCCTTTGGTGCGATGACGTCGTTATCGGCCAGAACCTGCGGGAGATGCTGTTGGCATTAGGCGTCACCGTCACCTGCCTGTCAGGTACGCAGACGCCGTCGCTTATCATGACCGGCTGCGATTTGCTGTTTATAGAGGAAACCATGTTGTCCACTCTTGCGATACCTGCCGCCACCAGAGACAACATGATCGTATTGACTGAAAAACCGCTGCCGGACAATTCAACCGATCCGCATATCCTCAACGTCACGCCATTATCGTGGGAGAGGGTTAAAAAAATCTGCACTACTTTGTTAATCGAGCAAAAAAAACAGGCCGTCAACGTCTATGAACCCACAGTAGAAGAGGCGCCAGATATCACCCAGAACCGCGAACATGCCTTGGCGAACGGAAGCCTGATATTGGTCGCCGAAGACCACCCTATCAGCCGGGAACTGATCAAACATCAGCTGCAAATCCTGGGCTATTGCTTCGATATCGTTGAGGATGGCCAACAGGCTTTGCAGGCAATAGAAACTACCCGCTATGGCCTGGCGATTGTCGACTGCCATATGCCCTATATAGACGGTCTGGAATTAAGTCGCCGGATACGCAAGAAAGAGGCAACGACAAACAGCGCAAGACTGAAAATTGTCGCACTCACGGCGGGCGTACTGGAAGAACAAGAAGATCAGTGCCTTGCTGCCGGCATGGACGCTTATTTAACAAAACCCATTGATATTAAAGGGCTGAAGGAAATTCTCACCCGATTTATCACGCCAAGAACGGTTGCCGCAACGACGTTCGGTGCAACCAACCCAAATCATTTTTTCACTCTAGACATGGCCTCTTTGAATAAGCGTTATGGCTCAGAAGAAAAGGCCAGAGTGGTCATGGGTATGATGCTGGGCAATCTGGAGCATGGGCTGCATCAGTTGGCCGCCAGCCGATCTGCCGCGCAACAAGCGCTGATTGTGCGCCACCTGGCATTGGATCTGGGGGCGCTTAATTGCCATATACTGGCCACGCAGGCGACAAGGCTGGAAACACGGCTAAATCAGGGGAAAATTAATCTCACCGGCGATCTGCAGGATTTCAAACAGGCTATTGCGCAGTTGATCCTGCAGTTGCATATGCTGTAGCAGCAAAACAAAAAATAGCTCGGCGCTGCCGATGCAACTTTTGGTCAAGGCATCAAGGAAGTTAATCATTGGTTGATTACTTCCTTTTATTTATCGCCCCCCAAGAAAAAAGAAAAACAAATCATTTATAGCGATAATTAAATTAACAATTAAAACAACAGCATAAACGTTACGCTTAATTTAATGCCCCATTAAACAACATGCTTACTCAAACCCATAAAATAGTCATCAGCCCAGCAACAAAAATAAAAAACAAATAAATTCAATTAATTAAAAAACAAAGCGACCAACAAAAAACAATTCAAAAAACATATGTTTTTTATTTTATCAAAAAACATATAACCATAGCATCAGTGATGCAATTGTGATAAATCAGGTCCTGATAAATCATCCACAAAAACAAATAACGATAAAAAACTCACTCTAATTTAATTTCATACAGGTCAGATAAAATGGATAATAACCTTCATCATTCAACCATAAAGAAAATGAACTTAAGACTTATTCCATTCATCATGCTGCTTTATTTAATTGCATATATAGACCGAGCTAATATTTCCGTAGCCGCATTACAAATGAATGCCGATTTGGCATTAACTGCAGAAATGTATGGCATTGCGGCCGGCATCTTCTTCGTCTCCTACATCCTGTTTGAAATTCCCAGCAATATTATTCTTACCCGCGTAGGGGCGAAAATCTGGATCGCCCGAATAATGGTCACCTGGGGCATCATTGCCATGGGCATGAGCCTGGTGCAAACGCCGCTGCAGCTCTATATCATGCGCTTTCTGCTTGGGGTGGCGGAGGCTGGTTTTACCCCCGGGATTATTTATTACCTTTCCTGCTGGTATCCTCGCAGCGATCGCGCCCGCGCCATGTCGATGTTTTATATCGGCGCAGCGCTCGCCTCACTCATTGGCTTACCGATTTCCGGCGCTATTCTGCAGATGAATGATGTGCTGAATATCGCCGGCTGGCGCTGGTTATTCCTGTTGGAAGGTGCTCCGGCGGTGTTGTTGGGCATCACAGTCTATTTCTACCTGGACAACAAACCGGAAGACGCCAAATGGCTGGAGCCCCAACAGCGCGCCTGGTTGGCAGGCGTACTCACGCAAGAAGCCAGGCAAACACCAGCGCAGCAAGAGCATCATTGGCAAGCCGCCTTCAAAAACCGCAAAGTATGGCTGCTGAGCCTTATGT
Source organism: Serratia liquefaciens (assembly GCA_012719855.1). Lineage (GTDB taxonomy): Bacteria > Pseudomonadota > Gammaproteobacteria > Enterobacterales > Enterobacteriaceae > Serratia > Serratia liquefaciens_A. The sequence continues at coordinate 73,799 of JAAXZN010000015.1, forward strand.
GGTTATTACAAGCCTTCGGCACCATCGGCATCGGCTTGTTCCTGCCATTGATCATCAAAGGCGTGGTCAGCGAGCAAAGCAATTTCATCATTACCTTACTTTCCGCCGTCCCGTTTTTGTTCGCCTGTCTGTTTATGTACTTTAACGGCCACTATTCCGACACCCACCGAGCCCGCGCCTTACCCCTGGGGCTACCGCTAATCCTTTCCGGACTGTTGCTACTGGGGGCCATATTCACCACCAATCTGGCATTGGCCTATGTTCTATTGGTATTCACCATTGCGTTGAACTGGGCAATCATCCCCATTTTCTGGGCTGTGACGACGGAAACGGTGTCCGGCGTAGCGGCAGCGGCTTCCATTGCGCTGATCAATGCCGTGGCCAATATCGTTGGGCTGGCGCTACCACCGGTTATTGGCCGAATTAAAGATATGACCAACAGCTATGATGCCGCCTTAATTATGGTGGCAATTGCCTTGGTATTAGGGGGAATTATCGGTTTGCAAATTGGGCGCCGGAAGCACATCACCAAACTGCCAATACACCAAGATACGGTAGGACACTAAGGAGAAAGTATGGAAAACGTTATTTTGCAGATAGCACCGGTGCCTATGCAATTGACCCAGCGCCTGCACCAACACTTCACCTTATTCAATTACGCCCAACTCACCACAGAGCAACAGGCTGAACTGATACCTCAGGTTCGCGTTTTATTAATCAACGGTGAAACTCCATTAGACGACACTGCTATGGCGCGCTATCCCAACCTGCAATTGATCGCCGTTTTTGGCGTGGGATATGAACGGGTGGATGCTCAAGCCGCCTACAAACGTAATATTCAGATCAGCAATACGCCAAACGTACTGACCGACGACGTTGCCGATTTAGCCTTTGGATTGATGCTAGCCTGCTCCCGCCAAATTGTCGGCGCGCAGCGCTTTATCGAACGCGGTGACTGGGCCAGCCAAAGCTACCCCTGGACAAACAAGGTCAGCGGTAGCCGGCTCGGCATTCTCGGCCTGGACCGTATTGGCCGGGCTATCGCCCAGCGTGCTTCAGCGTTCAATATGTCGGTGTATTATTACAGCCGTACGCGGCACGCAGACTTTGCGGAAGAGTACTGTGCAACACCACAAGCACTGGCGACACACTGCGATTTCCTGGTGGTGTGCACCTCAGGGGGAGAGAACAGCCGAGCCCTGGTCAATGCCGCGGTATTACAGGCTCTGGGCCCCGCGGGGATTTTAATCAATATCGCCCGCGGCTCGGTCGTTGATGAGGTTGCTTTGGTGCACGCCATTGAACATAAGTTGATTGCCGGTGCGGGGTTGGACGTGTTCTGCGATGAACCGAACGTGCCAGCAGCGCTGCTGCAACGCGATAATGTGGTGATCACTCCTCACATGGGCAGTGCCACGCAGAGCACCCGCAAGGCAATGTCGGATCTGGTTTACGAAAACATTAGTGCCTACTTTTCCGGCCTGCCTTTGCTTACTCCGGTTGATAAGCTGTAATTTTTAAGCATTGGGCTGCTCAGGAAAATCAGTCCATCTCCAACATCAGGTGGGCCTCGTTTGCCTGGCGCGAAGTGACACGGGCAGCACTCTCCGGCAGTACAGGCTCAATCTCAACGCGTGCATTAAAAATTTGCCCTTCAACCAACTGACCATTTTGCACAATGGTAAAGACCTTGTCGGGCTGCAGCAACAGGCTGGATTCGGATGCACCATCGATCACTCCTGGCTGTGACGAGAACGCAACCTGCACGCTCTGTCCATCAAGTTGAAAATCCAGCAGCCGGATATTCACGCTGCCCTGTTCGCCGTACCGTAAATTGCCATTAGCGGCACGATCGCCTCGTAGCGTCAGGCGCATCACCTGTCTATAAGGACAGACTACATTGAGTATCAGCGTGCGTTTGCCCGGCGTCACCGCATTGCTGCCCGCCACATCCTGCAGTTGCCAACGTGATTGGGTGCCGTAGTCAATGACTGGTGTGCTTGCGGACAAGCTGCAGGTCTTGTACATCGGTAAAGGTAAAAATGATTGCGCTTCGGTGATACTGGTACCGATGGCCGCAACCGCCAACTGACTCATTACTAACCCCATGATCAACAATGTTAAAATTTTTCTCATGATATCTCCTGTCAGCGACATATGGCATTGGCGGTTTCATACAGGCCACTGGCGTCGGCCTTTTCCGGCAATGAGAGCGAAAATGAACATATCGTTTTACCGAAAACCTGTACGTCCAGCTTGCTGGCTCCAGCCGCATCAGAAATAAATACGCTCCCCTTGCTGCCCACCACGGTGACAAAATTGCCGGCCGCATCAAACACACTGGCGCCATAGGGTAGAGGGTTGTTCTCGGCATCTTTCACATCTACCAATACCCTCCGGGTCCGTATCACGGAAAAATCGATATAGTTGATAGATCCCCGCGCAGCCTCGGCCTCCTGCCATGCGTTGCCGATATCGACGTTTTTCGCCAGGCTGCGGGTGTCGACCTGAACAGCGGAGCGTTTATACCCAGCCAGAGAGGGTAAAACGGCATAACCGCGCCCATCCGTCCAGACCGGGCCTGCCGAGGTGTCCAACCGCACGCCGGCCTCCTCCCCCACCTTGGCGATACCGAAAGTATCATTGACCTGATAAGGAGAAAATGTAATACCGCGATGGTGAGCCACAATCGCCCCAGAGGCTCGCGCTGACCAGGAAGTGTAATTGCCCGAATCTTGGCTGATGCTGCCGCTGAGCTGACTGAATGGGGTAACGCTGTCGATGCTGCCGGTACCGGATGTGCGCTGAATGCGAAAATCACGCTCGCTGGAAAGGCTCCATCCCCAGTCCTGATGGTCGCGATCGCTGTAACGCATGCCGCCGCGACTGCCGCTATGCGAGCTGTTATTAAGGTAGCTGCTGATGCTACGGCTGCCGCCAAAGGGGATATTGACCGTGATATACAAGCGAGTTTCCGCATCGCTGTTGCGGCTGCCGGTATTGTGCTCCAGGCTAGCGCTGAAGTAAGCGCGTTCAAACTGTGTGCTCCAGCCGCCACGTACATAATTTGTAGCATCTCCAGCAAAGGTGCTGCTGCGAGACCAGGACAAAGACAGGTTGCCCAAACTGGCCTGCGACCAGCTTATGCCACCGCCGAACTGGTTTCGGCTACGGCCGGCGGGATCCTGCCCATCGGTTTGCAACGCGTCACTCAAATCGCGATAGCCGGATGTTTGTTGAACGGCATTGACGCTAACCCCAATACGCTCCGTAAGCTTATGAGTCAACGTGGCAGTAGCCGCTACCCCCGTATTGCCGTGCGTATCATCCTGTGCGGCAACAGTTTGTACAGAAAGAACAGTCGCGTTGAACAGCTGACTATCCAGCCCCACGGCACCTGCGCGATAGGGGGAAGATCCAAGCAGCCCGGCGTTAAGCGTAGTGAACGGGGTCAGTCCCCACCCCGTGGCCAGAGTCCCGAGTAGCGGAGCTTCGCTGCTGCCTTGTTGATCAAGCTTACCAACGCCAAATGACATCCCCGGCGCAACCGCAGCCCCGTTCAACAACAGGGTGGAGGCAGGGACGGAAAACTGGCGCGTCTCACCATTGCTGCCGGTTAGCATCACGGCCAAATCTGAACGGGTATTTAGCAGTGAAAATCCCTGCAGCCGAAAGGGCCCGGCGGGTACCGTGGTGCTGTAGACCAACATGCCGGATTGGCGTACTTCCACCACCGATTGGCTATCGGCAATGCCTTCAACCAACCCCGCACCACCTCGGTCACCCTGCAGGGCGGCCTCCGGGAACATCTGAAACCCCAACACCTGGCCAGTACCAAACATCGAGTTGGATAAGCTAATCTGCCCAACTTGAAGAACCTTTTTAATCCCCGCAAAAGTACGCTGTGAATAGGCGGCCTGATGCTGCATTTGATCTTTGCCGTTAAAACGAGAAAAAGTCTGTCGGCTACGAACGATCCAATCGCTGATGTTAAAACCCGCTTCGGTACCCAATTGCATAAAATTCAGGCCCGCAGTGGCGCCGGCAGAGTCCATATATTGCGCGTCGTAATTCAGCATGCCGGCAAAGCCGCCGTGGTTCCAGTTGCCTTCCTGCTTATCGGGTACGCTCAGAGCCTGCGCCGGGATCACCAAATCAACCCGAGCCTCACCCGGTTCGAGGTTCAGTTCCGTTTGCGGCCAGGCCGTTTTCAGATCATAACAGGCGGTATCCTTGCTGAAGCCGGGTGGGGACATCAGGCCGGCCTTTTTCTGAAAGCCCTCATCGGCACAGAGTTTTCCGTTCTGATCAAAATGAACTTTGACTTTACCGCGGGCGTTGCCATTCACCGTTAAGCTCACGGTGGACTCTCCGGGTAAAAAGCGCGGCGCCTGGCGAAACCACTCGGCAAGCTTGGGATCAATGCCACGCGCCATCATCGCCTGCTGATCGAACTCAATATCGCCCGAATACGGCGCCTGCACAGCGGCCAACGCTGACGAAGTCATGACCAACGCGGCCGTCAGAGCCAATGACAGGGTTGAAAGTGCCGGCCATCTGCTAGCCTGATCCTCATACCGCATCAGCACCATCGTCAATGGTTTAGCTCAGCATCATAACTGTTTACCGTGTAGCCCCAGGTGGTAGCCGGAGAGATACGGACCTGTCGCGCAACGCCGGTTTTCTTGCCGCCGTCAGGCGTAATGGTCAATGTTTGCCCCGGCAACACATAGCTGTTGGGCAGCATCCAGAGGGTATTGTCCGGCAGGGTTCGTACACCCTGACCAAGACGGACTACGTACGGTGACGGGTTGCTGACCGTTAAACTGTCGCCGCTTTGCTTCCAGTTCAGCCGCTTCCAGGGGGCCGGATCTCTTTCCAATCCTGCAGGACGAATAATTACCGGCAGGTTTTGGCGTACAGTCATGCGTACTTCATTTTTGCCTTTTTGCTGCGGTGGTACACCTTCAAAAATGACACGTATCAGACGTTCAGTTGTCAGCGGCGTTTTGCTGGTCAGAATAAAACGTACGCGTTGGGTTTTACCTGATTCAACGCGCGCCACCGGGGGCGTAATACTCAGCAGGGTTTCGGGGTCATCTTTGATATTTTCCAGCGTGGTCAATAACAATACCGGGAAACCGTCGGTATTTTTAATATTGATGGCACCTTCGCCGTCATCCTGTTCGACCACCACAACCGAGGTCTCCGGTACCATACCGGTCGCATGACTACAGGCAGACAGCAGCAATAACGCGGCCGCCCCAATATTAAACAGGGAGGAGAGGGTCATTATTTTTCACCATTCAAATTAAAAAGGGCCACTGCTGAAGATCTATTCAATACAGCGGCCAAAGGGACAACCGCCGGGCGCACACGCTCGGCTAAAAGGTGCTATAGGTAAACCAGCTCGATAGTGGACGACCCGTTTAATGTCACCGGTTTAGTCAAGTCCAATTCGGAGGCTTTATTGATATAAGCTTGCACCGTGACTTTACCGGTGAGTTTTTGGAAGGCGACAGGGTCAGTGGTTCCAGTCGTAGCCCAGGATACCTGGCGAACAGCGCTGTCGTTATATAAAGCCCCATCCCCGCTTTTTGTCCAGGTTGTCTCTCCAACGTTATTATGGATTGTGTCGACGGCCTTGCCATCTGCAGTCCCACTTTCCACTTTGATGACATACCCCCCTATACGATGAGTGCCATCAATCCCCAAACCCACAACAGGCAAATTAGTTTTGCCAAAAACGTTAACCAAAGTTGCGCCCCCGGCACCATCAGTAGTGGCCCCCGCCACGGTATTTGAACGGTTATTAGTGGCTTTTAGAGCCACTTTCGCTGGGGCTGCACAACTGATGGAAAGATCCAACTGCTTCTCATCCAAAGCAGTAAATTCGTCCAGCGACAGCGACCCTGCTTTAATTGTTCCGTAATCAATAGTGCCACCACCGGAGACCATTGGCGTACAGGCCGCAGGCGTAATGGTCCCTATCACTTTTACTTCTATACTTGCCGCCAAAGCAGGCAAAGCCGCCGTTGCCAACAGGGCCAATATACAGAGGTTTATTTGCGTACTTTTTATCATAAAATGATTCCTTTCTTAATCTCGGAAATACATATTGCAGACCAGTCAATTAATAAAAAGCACCACCAATCCATTGCAAAGTTAATTTGCACAGGCAGATTAACCCAACAAACGATTTAAATAGTAAAATCATTAATAATCAGTCTGGTGAAAAATCCCTTTCAGGAAACTAATGCCGGGTTGGTAAATCTGCCTTACAGGTATATCAGTTCGATAGTGCTCAAACCATCCAAGACTACCGGTTTAGTCAGATCCAATTCCGAAGCCTTGTTTATATAGGCTTGCACATATAAGTTTAGAGTTATGTTTTGGAAGGGTGCGGGGTCTTTACTACCTCTTATCCCCCACGACAATTGACGTTTAACACCAATGCTATAGATGCTAGTATCCTTGTTGTTCCATTCCCCTGAACTTCCATCTCGGCTTATTAATTCGATAGTCTTGCTATCGGCCATCGCCGACATTATACCGAGCCCATATCCCCCTATACGTGCCTTGCCACTGAGCCCAAGGCCAACAACTACTGCTCCCTTAATATCCCCACCATCTACCGGAGAGAGACCTGCACCCGATATCGTATCTTCAGTATCAACGCCAGCCAGCGTATTTGGGCGACCATTCTTTGTCTCCAGCGCCAACTTCACCGGCGCGTCGCAAGTAATGGTTAAATCCAAAGTTTTTCGATCCAACAGAGTGTAAGCGTCCAACGTCAAAGTATCAGATGCCATCGTACCGTAATCAACGCTACCGCCACCGGATAGAGTTGGCGTGCAGCCCGATGGCGTAATGGTACCTGCAACCTTTACCTCTATGTTTTTTGCCAATGAAGGTAAGGATGTGATTGCCAGCACGGCCAACGCACAGGCAGTTATTTGCATTTTATTCATTCGGATATTGCTCCCTTTCCATAAGTGGCGAGTATTATCGCCGGTCCTATATTGAGGCAGAGTATGGCAAGATATTTATCAGCTTAAAAATGAAATAACTTCATATGGTTAAGTACGAGTGAAAGTATCAAGTTTGTAATACATTCAACGACTCCGGATGAGTAAAATCGATACAAAGCCATTCTTTCAGAATTTAATCCTTATTTTTTTAATTTTTTAGCCTGCAAAAACAGAAATGGCGTGCTTGCGACATAAAATGTTGGAGCCGCTCCAGGCCTGTCCTGGATAGAGATAGATGAAAACAAAGGGAATATTGAAGGGCATCCATTCCCCCTTTGCGATAATCTGACCCGTTATGATCTTGCCCCCTTGAGCGATCGTGCTTATCCAGAAGTGCCACGAACGAGTATTTGTTGGTAATCCCTACAAGTAGCCGCCGCCGTAGGACTCATTAAAGATAGTAATCTGCCTGGCTCAGTAAAAAGTTGGGATAATGACTTTCGTCTGTTCAATAATAATCACCGCCGATAACAGATAAAAATGCACAACAAAAAAAGAACAATTTATTAAATACACCTCAACAAATAAAACTCTAACTTTGTATTACAAGAAAAACCTTTTCGAGCCCAACTAGCGATAGGAAAACAAAAAAAAGATAAAAACTCCGTTTTTTTAGTGTAATTAAAATTCATATCCATACTAACCATAATTCACGCTATTATCGTTCAATAAAGCATAATTCAGGCTTATCATTCATAGCTACTACTCCCTATGTGAACCAATGATAACCCTGGTGAATGCTGATATGAGGAATGACATTTTACTGCTAGGGAAGCTTATGTTCAGAGAATCTATAACCGTATTTTTATCGGATAAAAATCGCTACTTCATGCATGGCATCCAGCAGGCACTGGAGATCTACTTCCACTCAAAAAATGTGAATGTGCGCTTCACCGAAAACACCTTCGAATACCGGACGGCCGACATCATCTTTCTGGCAGCCAATCCAAGCGAAAGCACCCTGCCTCATTATCTGTATTCGCAAGCGAAGGCGTGCTGCCCATTGGTTTTCTTGATTGAGGAAGAACGAGGTTCAATGCCGGTTGCCAACAGCGCCAGCCGAAAGAAATTCACTTATATCTCGCGCAATAAAAGTGTCGAGGCTCTATTTGAAACCGTTGAGCGCGTTGTTTTCTCCAAAATTATTAAAAATAAAAGAAATCGCTGTGATTTTAATAACGCATCCCGATTCGCCAGGTTCTCTACCAGAGAGTATGAAGTCATTCATTATCTTTCTTTAGGCCTGCCCAACATTTCGATTTCACGAAAACTGAATCTCAGTGAAAAGACCATCAGCCAGCATAAACGTAACGCAATGCGAAAGCTGAATTTCAAACGCAATGCCGAACTGCATTTTTGGTTGTTGTGTGGCGGTTTAAAGGACGTTGGGCGACATGTTCTGATGTAACCCTCTCACAGGGAAATTCATCCTTATTTTCAAGCGTCTTTTCTTCAAAGGCAGACTAACGATGGAAATAAATGCGTTTTTCTCTATTCGGTTTACAGCGTGCCTTATCAGGATTGTCGATTGCCCGACCAACAATAAATTACGGGTAATCGATAACTCAGCAACTGCGCACCGAAAGGAAACCGCAAAATGATACTAAACCGCGCAACCCTGCTTGGTTTACTCAGCATGCTGCTATTGCTACTGGCGCTGCTGCCATCACTTTTGAGGATGATCGACATTTCCAATATCCCTGCTATTTTGCACTCCATGCAAGATGGCAAACTGTCGCCTAATAACCCTCATAGCGGGGATACAAATGAACCGACCAGCGGAAAACATCAAGAGCCCTTAACCGACGAGGGTAACCTAACACAGCATGCCGAGGTCAAAATCAAGCGGGGAGATACCGGAGTCAGGCCAGTGTCCAAGCTACGCATAAAATCGCTTACGCAACAAAGCAAAACCCCAAGGATGAATCTGACAGATTTGCAAAAAAGCGATTCTGGCTTACCGGCTGAAAACACCTCGGCCAAATTCAATCTTCAAACTATCCAGCAGGAAGTAAAAAAATTTATCCGTAGAAAGATATTGTCACGCAGAAAGCTAGCGGGTTCGAATTTGGAGTAAATGAAGATGCTGCCAGAATGGTGTTTGGAGCGGGTGAAGGGAATAGAACAGACAACACAACAAACTAAAAATAAACAACTTTTTAAGTTATAAGTTGTTTTATACCCCCAATCATACCCCCAAAGCACGGATGCTTTAAATGCAACCAGATCCTAATATCGATAAATCAGCAGATAGCAAGATGATAACAAAATGCATGCATATGCAAAAGTAGCGATGCAGTTGCACTAGACTAGTTACGATTAAGGTTACTAAGCGCGCGACGGGCTCTCATGATATCAATGGTAGTTAGGTATGGCGTTTGTTCCTGCCATGTAAAACCCTTGCGATCGATCCGAACCAGTTCGTACTTTTCCACTAGGAAATTAATAGCATCTGCAAGAGTGATGCCCGCATTGATATGTTCCTCGATAGCCGCACCATCATGGAATGGTGTGTCGTTGAGCGTCAGGCCGTAATGGTGCTCTAGCAGATACGTTAACAATTGCTGCCAGACCTGCATGGGCGACAGGCGTGACGAAACCGGCACCGTGGCCGGTACAGTTGAGATTTGCATATGTTGAGTCTCTTAAATAAAGGAACGGAAGATTGGATGGCTTACAAAGCTGAGATGATGCTAAGGATCAGTCTTTAACCTGATTTGTGGGATAAATTGCGATATACACATACCCATAACTGCCCAGCGTATCGGCTTCACAGGTCAACCCGTTACGGTACAGCGTGACGCAGTGCGCGTACCGGGGATTCAGCTCACAGGAGAGCAGCATCAACTCCAGATGTGCGACAAAATGCGGGAAGGCTTCATCCAGTTGTAGGGTCTGCACCTCACTGAATGAGCCGGTGAATCCTGCCCGGTCAGCCAGAAAATGCAGGCGATGACCTTCCTGCACCAGTCGGGCTCCGAAACACGGTGTGATATCTCGTTTAAGCCCCCAGGTTTGGGTAGCGTCTTTGTTCATCATTTTATTCCTGTTAAAGAAGACCATGTTCCGCGAAGGAGAATATCTGCCTGCCACCGACAATCAAGTGGTCTGGGACCCGGATCTCAACCAGCATCAACGCCTGTACTAGTCGCTGGGTTATGGCCTTGTCTGCCTGGCTCGGAGTCACTTCCCCGGACGGGTGGTTATGGGCAAATATCACCGCCGCTGCGTTAAAGTACAGGGCGCGTTTTACCACCTCGCGGGGGTGGACTTCGGTGTGACTGAGGGTACCGGTGAACAGCGTTTCATGGGCAAGCAACTGGTTCTGGTTATTGAGGTACAGCACGATAAATTCCTCGCGCTCAAGGGTTCCCATCTTCAGCCTGAGCCAGTCGCGAGCCGCCTGTGTGGAGGTGAAAGTCACCCCAGGCTCTCGTAGATGGTGGTCAAGCAGACTCAGGGCACGTTTAATGGTGCGCAGTGAGGCCAATGGCAGTTCCGGTGTAAAGAGAGTCAATTGTTTCTCCATGACAAAACTCCTTAATCAATGATGGCAAGAATGGCATGGGATTCAGGGTGCTGCAGAGCGTAATCTCGCAGTCGGTAATACTGCTCTGTCATGGCATCGCACTCCGTACGACAGGCGTGATGGCTGTACTCAATCAGACACACAGCAATGCCTGCGGCTTCCGCACTCATTTCTGCGCCATTGCCGTTCATGTTGTTGAACAATGTCCATTTCTCATCATTCTCAGTTTCGGGTGCCATAAAGGCACCACCGTTGCTGAGTGTATGGAAATGCCAGATGCCGCCGCTGTAGTCTTCGCAGAAACGTTCCATCCAGGCGAAGATACGGGACTCGATAAGTATCCACTGCGGAATACGCCCGAAGTACTGCGGCCAGAAGCCCAGACGTTGTTCATCGGATACCGGGCTTACCGTAATAACGTTAGTCATTTGTGAATCACTAACCGGTTCGTAAGCGGTATCAGTTTGTGTGGTCATGGTTTTTCTCCGTAATAAAAAAGCCAGCTGGTTAGGGCTGGCGTGAAGTAATGAATAAATGCCGCTATAAAGCGGGTGAGACTAAAGACAGAAAACGGTATTGCGATTGAATGCAAAAAGCCCCTATTGCGTGAGCAACAGGGGCTGGGCCTATGTTGTATTAATGGTGGTGTCAGTATCCGGTTTTAACTTTGTACATCAGCAAAGTTTTGCTGCCCCGGACAATCTTCACATACAGGGTGTTATCCTTCGCACGACGCACGAAACTGGCCTTCACATCACCCTGACAGTCACCACCATCGTAGGGCACATTAATGCCGGTCTCATGTACCAGGTCGATAACACCAAAATTATTATCAGCACAGGCAGTGCCCGGCCAGTCCTGAATTAAAGCAAATTTATGGTCGTCACTGATATCGGTAAGCGAGCAGACGGAGCTATTGATATCGTTTCCCTGACACCAGTACGACTCGCCCGGGTTGTCTTTATCCATCAGGTGTTCGGGTAACTGCGCTGCGCTGGCGGCGAAAGCGGTAAGAGACAACACAATGGCGGATAATGAAGTAATCATCTTGAACATGGTTTAATCCCTGAATCATCATTGGCGCATGGTTGCGGCAGATTTTGTTGGTGCCAGTCATGGCATGATTAAAAGCGTTTATAGCGGAACAGTTCTTTACCCTGGTACAGCACAACAAGGTCGTCGTAATCCGGCTTTTTATGGTTAGGCATGAAGGTGGCAATAGTTCCGGGACGACACAGGTCTTTCACGGTGACACCGAATTTCTGGTCCGGGGTAATGGTGAAGCCTTTCGACGCCTCATCGTGCATGATAGTGATCCAGCCCCACAGGCCACCCTCACAGTCTTTCTTCGGCGCAGAACGCACAGTCACCATTCCACCTTTACGGTCAGCAAACATGGCTTCACACTTTCCTGTGACCTGACGGTGCGCGTCGCACCAGAAAATATTGCCACTATTGTTATTCACCGCAGCGGGTAATACCCGGTTATAAGGCGCAGCCTGTACTGTGGCACAGGTCAGGAGACTGCCAGTTATCAGTAGAGTTCTGAACAGTTGTTTCATGATAATTTCCTTAAAAGAGAAACCACCGGTTGAAGGCCGGTGGGAATATGTCACGCCACCAGCGTAAGGAGCAGCATGACAAGCCAGACCCAGAAATAAGCCGGTTTCTGCCCCAGTGATTTTGCCCGTCGCCACAGATAGAACGGCACCAGCCATGCCATTTTTCCGAAGGCTGCCGTGTCCACTCCTGCTTTACGCAGGCGTCTTTCATCCAGGTAGCCGAGAGCGATATTGAGCAGCAATGTAATAAACCAGTACTGTCCACCCGAAACGGCGTCATACGCCTCCTCAAAAGCCATACCACTCAGTCCCGCCGTCCACAGTTCAAGCGCGTAGCCAATGAACGGGGCAAAAGCCAGTGTCCAGACCACACCACCCGGAATGCGGTGCCCCGGCAGTGCTGGTGGTGTGATGCACTGCGCCAGCGCGGCCGTCAGCGGGGTGGAGGATAAGGGCTGCCAGTCTGTCATCCCTGGCTTCCATACCAGTGCGGAGGCGGTAAGCTCACCGCGTTTAACACGCTCCGTCATTTCTTCTTCGGTGACACCGTCGTGACGGATACCATTTTTCTCGTAATGCCAGTTCATGATTCTCCTTATCTCTGAAATACCGGCAAAGGCCGGAGGTTGATTAAGCAGCACTGCCCGCTGAGCTTCTGTCAGGAGAGGTCAGTAACAGGGCTTCGCGAATGAAACTAAAGTGAGGAAGTGCGTGAATGAAAGCAGGCTGACTGGTCAACTGGCTGATGGTTTTTCTGGGTGTAAAAGTGGTGTTCAGCACTGTGACGGCGTGAATATCTGTCAGCGGATGGACCGTGATATGTCCCCGAAACTCACCGGTCAGATACCAGCAACCTGACTGCGAAATCAGCCGGTACGGAGCCAGGCCCTCACAGCGTTGCCCCTCGGCCAGCAGCGTCACCCGCTGGCGGGAGGTAATCGCGGTTACCAGTCGGTAAAACACCAGTGAGCCGGAAGGACTCACCCCGTGTGGTAGTTGCCACACCAGACAGGGTGCATCATCCGACGCCAGCAGGGCACTGACCAGTCTGCGGTCAAAGCCCGGAAAGACATCAGCGAGCCCGGTGCGGTGAGCAAAAGTCAGCACATCCAGCTCACCCTGCGCACCGCTGCCCCCGGTACGCAGGCGACAGAGGCCCTGACGATATTCCAGGTCCAGGTACATGAGCCGCTCACGAAAATCCCGCCGCAGAGTGCGAACCGACACTCCGAACTCGACGGCAAGCTTCACCACGCTCAGAGTTTCGCCCGCCACCAGGCGACCGATGATGAGTGACAGTCTGACCGCCAGCCGGTCATGGCGACGTTCTGCCTGTGTCATGGAACATTCTCCGTGAAGGATTAACTAACTGAAATTAATGTGATTACTTTACAGAGGGGGGTGGACAGGGAATGGACACTGCGGGAACTATTTTTTGCATCTGCATTATGCGAGAACGGACGCGGTCTACAGAAGTATTAGACTGTTTTACAAACAATCCCATTGAAGGGTAACGGACAGGTTGTGTCCATTATTAACGCAGCGATAACAATACCTGGGTTATGGAGAGTACAATTCTCTCCGTTACAGTTGCTCAAGCAGGGTTTCCGCCATCACCCACAGGGCACGATTAAGCTTCACGTCGCCGTCGATACCGCGTACAGCGCGGGTATGGGTTCGTCCACCTTTTGCACTACGACCACTTAGCCCGCCCTTAATAAGGTTCTCCTGAATGCGCTGATAGGTGGTCCACAGGTCATCGCTGTAATCTTCGTAGCGCCTTGGCGTCAGTACCTGCGAAGGTGTTACTGGCTGGTGGTCTTCACCAAAGCGGTAAGTAATCGCCGCTTTCGCCAGTGCCTGTCGGGCTGGTGGTGGAAGCATCAGCGACTGCATGGCATCTCGTTTTTCTTCCACTCGGTCAAAAATCCCCAGTACCTCATACGCCCCCTCAATCACCTGGCTCACCACGTCTCCTTTATGCGGAACGCGTACCTCACCAAAGGTCTCACCGCAAATCAGCCCATTCTGGCAAACCTCACGAAATAATCCCGGCAGCATCTGGTACGAACTGGAGCCATCGTGGGAATTCAGCAGAATGATTTCCGGCACCTGCTTACCAGTAATCTGGCCCTCACGGCGCAGGCGTAACATGTGTTTGGTATGCTCACGACGCTCCGGGTCACGAACCCGGGTCTGACAGGCAAAGAACGGCTGAAAGCCTTCAAGTTGCAGACTATTGAGCAGGGTGATGGTTGGGATGTAAGTGTATTTTTCACTTCGTGAAGCATGTTTGTCTTCGCTGAAGACACTGGGCACCGTGCGATACAGCTCTTCATGGGTTAACGGACGGTCACGACGGATAATATTTGCTGCGCCAAAGCGCGAAATTAGACGGGTCATAAGAGACTCCTCATGATGGAAAAAGAAAGACAAAAAAGCCCTACCGCACAATCGCGACAGGGCTCAGAGAACAACGATGTAAGGGGCTAAATATTCAGAAGAAGAAATTCCAGACGGCACAGGCAACCGATACCACGGTGTCGCGTACAGCCTGAATAAGGGTACGAACCGGGGTTGGGACAAACGGCAGGTTAAGTACCGTATCCAGTACTGTACCTACGGTTTCACCAAAATCATCACGGGCTTTTTTGTTGACTTCATCGGTACGAAAAGAAGGCTGGAGTTGCACCACAACAGGGCTACTGGCCTTACGAGGAAGGCTGCGGATCATGCGTTCAGCCATCACTCTGAGCCCCCACTTTGTGCGCACCGAAATCGCACATATAGGATGAACAGGCTGGAACAACTCATGCAAGGCACAAACTTTATGGCTAATACTGCGCTTCTGGTCAACAGATAATCCGTCACTAGAGCTGCCTGTCGGTTCAATCTTGTCGACCTGGCTGACAACAAACAACACTCTTTGCCGGTGTGCCTCGCCGATCACCTTGCGATAAAAGTACTCATCCACGGCCAGAGCCCGGTCATCGGCCTTAATCAACCACAGCACCAGGTCAAGTTTCGGTAACTGCTGGTGGTAGAGTGCCGCATATTCCGTATCTCGCAGCTTGCTTTCACCTACGCCTGGCAAATCCACCAGTGTCATAAAGCGATCACCAATCTGCAAGCGGAAACGCAGCGGTTCTCGGGTACAGGCCGCCACGTCGCTAACCGGTGAGATGCTTCCGGCAAACAGAGCATTGCACAGGCTTGATTTACCAGCACCTGTTTTACCCATGATCCCGATTACTGGCTCATAGCGGGCTAGTTGATTTATCTGCTGCAGAATTCGCTCAGAAACCCATTGGGGCAGACCAGAGAGCGTATGCTGCAGAGACTGTTGTCCTTCACTTTTATTCATGGCACTTTCTCAGACAGGAAAAGAAAACCCCGATCCAGTGAAGGAACGGGGCGATTCACAGAGATAATATCTGTCTGAAATTATTTGGAATGAGAGGGTATTGTGTAGTTTACAAATTCAGGATGATAAAGATTGAACTAATCGAAAACTTCAATTTTTATCGTTCTTTATAATTTCAGCGTATTCATAATCAATTAGATTTACCATCACTTCCATTTCCGACACACCATAAATACTCGATAATTTAACAAGCTGTTTTTTTGATTTAGCAGGTAATTTCATAGCATTGATGCTGGTTTTAGACTTCTTCCTTCTGAGTTGCTGCTTCCAGGCTTTTTCAAGCTCTGTTATCAGCACTTTCTTATGTTTCTGAGGTGCATGAGGTGACTCATTTAACTCAAGAAATTGCTGACTTACCTTTTTACGGTTCTTCTTTAATTCTTCAAGTTGTACATTTGTCCAGCCATTCCATAAATCAAAGGTTGCGCAGATAAAATGCCAGCGCTGGTAATTGTTAAGAGGGTTAAGTGGAGGCGAAACACCTTTATTTTTCATTGTTTCCCATGCCCACACACATTGCTCTTCATTTTTAATATCCATCCAAAGAAAAGCATCAGAAAAATCTGCGTAGACTTTAGACCAGGCGTCATTTATTTTTTTTGTCAGTCCGAGAATGATTCGCATATCTAAATCTAAAAATATCTCCGTAATGCATCCGGTAATATTTTCAACCCCCTTTGCATTTGCAACAAAACTCGGGAAGAAAACACCATTGGCAGGTCTGTTTTTTAACGTAGAAGTAGCAGGCTGCCCGAGTATTTTATCTAATGTTTCGTCCAAATTATCTTGTGCAGTTGAGTCTGACAATATCGATTCATCTTGCGGTTCTGACTTCTCTGGCTCAGTTTTTTTTTCAGGAGCCTCAAAATTGAAGTCAGATGTCATCACTCCTAATGAGGCCACCCCAGCCCCTTGATGACCTGATGTTTTACTCATGGTTAGGTTAAATTCATCTGTACCGAGAGCCTTTACTGAAAACGGATCAACATAGCTTTCGGCTTTCGGTATGGACCACTCGCTTTTGATTTTTTCAAAATATAGAGCCAGGTAAAAAAAATAAAAAAATGCTGCCCGAGGCTCTTTATCCAGCCACTTTAGCTTATTTTTTAACAACGCACGCTTTTCTGCATATTGCTTTTTGAGCTTGATGCGTTCTTTTTCGAAACGCTCTTTTTCCCATGTGCGGCTTTCTTCTGCGAGCTTTTTTCTGCTTTCGTTTTCGTTCATTTTCTCTACAGCCATGTCGGTTGATTGTGATTATTTTACGTATGGTAAACATAAAAAAACAACAGTTAAAACGAGTAAAAATTGAATTTAAATTACGTAAAAAACAAAATAAAAACGTAGAAAAATCGTAGGCTATTAAAAAGGTGTAAAAATAAAAATCAATAGGTTACGAACAAGTTATGTGATGAATATACCAACCGATGTCATATCAAGGCAATCATGCATATCGCCAGACAGGAAAAATGTTAGACGATATCTCTTTCTTACGCTGCGCATGTGATGGGTTAGTGAGTCTGACGCATAACGAAGTGGCTTTAACAGCGTGCCAAGAAAAAACACGAAGCCGCAAAACGATCATCACCACTTTTTTTGCATGAACACCGGTACCTATGCCGGAAGGGACATCAAAACAATCATCACAGACTCCGGCTACCATTTAGTTACCGGAGAATCCAACAATGACTATTAAACCTTCCCAGCACCAAGATCAGTTTGTCTATATGGTGTTTGCCCGTGCCCATCGGAAGTGGTCTTTGTACAGATGACGAACACACCGCTGTTTTGCCTCCATGAAAACCTGACGAACTGCAGCATCGCAGTCCAGACGGAACTGGTGTCGCCGGTTTAGCTGATGATGTCGCAGACGCCTGGCATACCAGCTGCTGCGGGCAGGATCATTAGTTACCACTACTAATTTGGTGGACACCATTTTGTCGAATGGGTCAGAAAATCACAGTCGGTCCTGAGATGATGCTTATGGTTTATTGCGGGGTTCGTGCAATGTAAATTATGTGCGAATTTGATAATTAAGGTTAATTGGTATTATAGGGAAGTAGATCACAGTACATAGCAACCATTCCATCAAGGAATGGTACATAGCTAACCGTAGTAAATTAAAACCAGCCAGGCTGGTATTCCCTTCCGTAATATTAAAAAAAACAGTTCCCACTGTTCCTTTGCACTCACCCAAAGGAACAAAATAATGCAAAGGTACTACCCACATTTTAAAAAAATCACCCCCAATGATTTTCTCTTGAACATGATTAATCATCATCTGAATCAGATCCTAAACTGTCACTCCAAAATACTGGCCTTTCGAATGGATTTTGATTACCAGCGGGGTACCAACAGATTCATTCGTAATTCCTCATTTGAAATACAGGATGACCTCCGGGAGTTAACTCAAGCGGTGATTCTAATGCCTCAACTCTGCGGTTGTTTCTGGGTGCTGGAATGGACAAAGACACATGCTATCCATGCTCATGCCATTTTTTATCTCAAAGGGCAGAAGCATCAGAAGTCATTTCCGTTTATTCAACAGACTGGTGAATGGTGGCTGAAGATAACGAACGATGAAGGGAAATACGAACGTTGCAAACCGAAGGACTGCTACCAGGACGATATCAATAACGTCGTTGATTATGACAACGACGAAGATGTTAATAGTCTGAGACGTATTGCCAGTTATCTGACGAAAGAATCCCAGAAGAATGGTTGTCTGATTTGGGGATGTAATGAGGTTCCTGAACCAGCCAGACAAGGCCGCCCCAGAAAGGCCAAATAATAGAACGATTTTTTACAGCACCACCGGTTGCTATGCCGGAGCGGGCAGCATCAATAAACCCGTAGCCGGTTTCTTTTTAGCTACCGGAGAATCAAACCATGACAACTAAACTATCCCTTCTTGAAGACCAACTTGTCGATATGGCGTTTATTACCAAACTACTGCAGATGACAGATAAGTGGATGTTTAAGCTCATCAAAGACGGAACATTCCCCAAACCGATAAAGCTGGGACGCAGCTCTCGCTGGCTACAGAGTGAAGTGGAAGCCTGGCTACAGAAACGTATTGATGATTCCCGCAACTAAACTCCTAACCTTATTAATCAATCAACCTTCCTGACTAGCAGACTGTTTATCCGCTCTCTGCGGAGGCTTACGGCTGCCTGAAATTTAAGAATCAAGGAAAATCACCTATGAAAAACATCCCATTACTTAACCATTACCAAACCTGGCTCAATGATTTTACCCGCATCAATTTGTTCCATGGTTTGTGCCAGCAGGAAATAGAGCACTGGCACAAGCTTGCGATTACATCGTGCCGGTCGTCGGGTGGTGAAATTGTCGTCCCACAGTGTCTGTTACAGGTCACTCAAACATCCCAGGAGGAAGAGTGTGCTGTTATCCCCCGACTGAACAAACGTACTGACTATTCTCTGTTACCTGGCGTGTTGCTCAGTGAATGTTACCGCCTTGGAAAAAGCAGACTGGCGGAACAATTACAGATGTTATTCCGGCTGCATACGCAACCGGGCTTTCGACAAACGCTGACACTACTGTGCTGGTGTGAACTGGTTGCAGGCCGGGATTTGGATGAATGGTATTCGCTGCACTTACCGCTTCCTGACACTCTGAAGCAATGGATGTCAGAAAAACAGAAATCATATCGAGGGCTGAAGACACTGACTGAAAATTATATTCGTGCCACTAGACCGATGTGAGGACTGGGGAATGCGAGCCCCTTGACATGATTGTCTCCGGCCATTCCCCCGGTGGCATTGCACGATGTGCGGTCTGTCATGTTGTGGCGAGAAACGCAGCCTTCAATGCAGAAAAGAGATATACCGCCGGGAGACCTGAATTCATTCAAAGGAATCAGTCACTCCTGATTTTTGTCGGTGCACCAGAACTTTATTATATGGGGCATATAACTTCGGAGTAAAAATCAATCACTTTCCATCATCCGGACCCTGGTGCTGGTGGACTGGTCATTCGTAGTCCATGACGGGTTGGTAATATTAATTAACAAACTGATATATAAGCAATATTATCTCAATACCTCGCCCTATACGGTTACTCATACACGACAGCCTTAATGGCTGGTATTACCACCCTTTAAATCCTTAATCCCTTTAACAGCCCATTGCGGGTAAGGCTTTGCCCTGCCCGTAATTCAATACCCAAGGAAAATTATATGTTTGACAATATCTGCCTCGATAGACGGCACGCACCATTCAACACCACTTACCTGCAGCGCATTCTACGCGTTATAAATAACGCGACTGCAGAGCACGCACGAACGATGGCAGTTCGGGTAGACCTGCGTCTTCCTGACGATATTCTCATTAACCGACAGGGTCTGATATCTCGTTTCAATGAATCCCTTGATGCAAAGATTGCAGCGCGCTACAGAAGTAAGTTGAAGCAGGGTAAACGAACATATTCATGCCACCTTCGCGATGCCTGGGTTCGGGAGGTGGGTGAGATTAATCAGAAATCGCATTACCACCTGGTGCTGTTCGTGAATAACGACACTTTCAATGGGTTGGGGAGTTACAAAGAAGACGGGACGGGCCTGGCGTCTCTGATACGAGAGGCCTGGTTAAGTGCTTTAAAGCTTAGTCACCGCCCAGAGCACTGGACGTTAGCCCACTTTCCCGATAATCCACTTTATTACCTGGATATTAACTCCCCCGGTTGCAGCGAGGTTTATGATCAACTGACGTTTCGCTTGAGTTACTTCGCTAAAGAGAGAACCAAATCCTACAGCCGTGAAGAGCGTTCTTTTGGTTGTAGTCAGTATTAATCTTTCTTGAGGCATCTATGTAAGAGAGTAATTACTTAGTAGGCAATTCTAGAAATTAATGAATACCATTCATAGTCCCTATCCTCCCGCCTGTGATTATCCGCATGAACAAACCCGTTAACATGCCCCTTATCTCTTCATGTCCAACGGATCACCATGCTTACTCAACAGGCACGTACACAGTCGGCTACAGCTAAAAAAACCGGCCTCTCGTTTCTACTCATTCTCAGCGCCCTAATGGCTGTTACCTCTTTATCAACCGACATCTATCTTCCTGCTATGCCGGTCATGGCGAAAGATTTACAGGGTGATGCAGAGCTGACAATCACAGGATTCCTTATCGGCTTTTGCATTGCACAACTGATTTGGGGACCGATTAGCGATCGTTATGGGCGTCGACTTCCATTGTTCATCGGTTTAGGCCTGTTCATCATCGGCTCGGTGGGCTGCGCATTATCAACAGATATCGTGCAAATTATCTTCTGGCGTGTTTTTCAGGCGTTAGGTGCCTGTACCGGGCCGATGTTGGCTCGAGCAATGATCCGTGACCTGTTTAGCCGCACTCGTGCAGCACAAATGCTTTCGACACTGATGATAATCATGGCCATCGCGCCGATTGCCGGGCCCCTGATCGGCGGGCAGATGATTAAAGTCACCTCGTGGCACGCCATTTTCTGGCTGCTGGCGATTATCGGAACATTAATGCTGATGTCTTTATTCTGGTTAGCGGAGACATTACCTGCTGAAAAACGCTCGCAAACCTCCGTAAGCAAAGCCTTTCACAACTACTATGCTTTGCTAACCAACGCCAAATACATGCGTTTTACGCTATGCCTGACTTTCTATTACGTTGCAGCCTACGCCTTTATCACGGGCTCTCCGTTTGTGTACATCACGTACTTCGGCGTAGATCCGCAGCACTACGGTTGGCTGTTTGCAGTAAACATTGTGGGATTAATGGCAGTGAGCATGGTCAACAGACGTCTGGTTCACCGCTATCCACTGGAAGCGTTGCTCAGGAATGCCGTATTCATCGCCACTATTGCAGCAATAGTGCTGGCGGTCACAACCGGCTTGGGAGTGGGTGGAATTACCGTGATTGTCGGCGCGGTGTTCGTGTTCTTCTCTATGAATGGCATCATCGCTGCGACATCCACGGCTTGCGCCCTTGACGCCGTTCCTAATGTTGCAGGCTCAGCGTCAGCGCTAATGGGAGCATTACAATACGGAAGTGGCATTATCTCGTCACTGCTTCTCGCCCTGTTCAGTGACGGTACGCCATGGACGATGGGCTGGATAATTGCGGTGTTTACGGCAGCCAGCGCCTTGATGGCATTGACTGTTCAAGTCAAAAACAACTATCCCCTGCCCGAATGATTTTATGAATTTCATTCATAGTGGCTATTAACCAGGCGTAATTATCTTTCATCCCGACTCCGTTAATCTGAACGATAAATTCTGGATAAGTCGATACCCGCCGGGTATCGACAGATGCGCATTAAATATTCTTATCGAAGAAGACATCCAGCTTTTGCATTGCCTGGTCTACGTATTTAGGTACCCAATACGTCTCGATATGGGTAGCGCCCTCGATCAGAAACAGTTCTTTGTCCTTCGTACCGGTGGCTTTCGCGAACGCATCTTCAGTCATATAGAGCGTATCCGCTTTTGTGCCAGCAATCATCAGCAGCGGTTTATTGATGAGATTGATATGGTCCGTTACGTCAAAGCTCATCAAATCTAACAGGCTGCTGGTGGTGTATTTAAACGTGGAGTTCGGGTGTGCGTGGGTTTTCCAGTAGTACTCGTAGCCCTGGCGATACAAGGCAAAAGGTAATTTAGCAATCTGTTCATCAGTCAGGTTGGCATCGCCGGAGTAAAGCACTTCTCCTCCGGCGGCTTCCTGAGCACGCGCGTCAGAAGCCTGTTGAAGACGCTGCTGGATAGTATCCAGCTGTGAATCCTGCATACCGTTGCGGCGCACAAGGCCTGAATTAAACATGCTGATGGTGGCTATCGATTTGAACCGCTTGTCAGTTTCGGTCGCAACGAGTGAATAACCGCCGCCACCGCAAATGCCCAGCAGACCGAGGCGTGAAGTATCAACCCCCGGATACTGGCTGATGTAGTCAGCCATGCCGTGAACATCTTCAATACGGTTAGCCGGTTTATCCACGCTGCGAGGCATACCACCGCTGGCGCCCTGATAAGCCGCATCGGCGGTAATCGTGATGTAGCCCTGCTCTGCGAGACGCTGGGCATACAAACCCGCGACCTGCTCTTTTACGCCGCCATTAGGATGTGCAACCACCACCGCAGGATATTTTTTGGCGGGATCGTAGTCAGCAGGGGTATAGACATTCGCCGCAATCTGGATGCCATGCAGATCGTATTTCACAGGATGAATATTGACCTTGCCTTTGACGTTTTCAGTAATGGCACCGTCATAGACGAGTGTGAATGGATTTTTTTTGTAATCAGCCGCATTGACTGAGGTCACTCCGGCCATTGCCGTGAGTAGCATTGCACTGATAAGCGTGAATTTCATGGTCCCTCCCGATGAGTGTCGGCCTGGTTACGCAGGCTCGCGGAATCAAATTTGCAGGCTCAGATTAGGCGGAGAGGGCTGTCAGCATCGTGACAGGGAAATAACATTTTTGTCAGGAAACAGGCTGGGATGGGAAAGCATTTCTGACAGCGCTGTCAGGTAGCCGTCAGCTTTATGTTGGCAATCCAAAGGCAGAATGGTCTCGCTTAAATGAGATTCATGTTCAATTTTCTGAGAAATGGAGCGATCAATGAAAAGCCAGAATGCCCCAACAATGCCAGAGCGGCGCAAGCTATTAGTCGCCGGGGCCGGTATTGCCGCCGCCTCGCTGATTCCCCACGTATCAGCGGCGAGCCAATCCTCTCAGGTCGATTCATCCAGACAACCCAGCCAACGCAATGCTGCTCCGGGCAAGCGTAAACTCGGCAAGCTGGAAGTTTCTGCCGTCGGTCTGGGCGTGCAGAACATGAGTCGCAAATACGACACCTCTGTTCCCTGGCGTCCCGAGATGGTCAATGTTATCCACCGGGCCTTTGATGAAGGGGTAACGTTCTTCGACGCTGCTGAAGCCTACGGCCCGTTTGAAGTCGAAAAAATTCTCGGGGAAGGCGTCGCCCCGTTCAGGGACAAAATCGTTATCGCCACTAAGTTTGGCTGGAACATTGACCAGCAGACAGGTAAGCGACTGCCGGGTCTCAACAGCAGACCGGAGCATATCAGGCAGGTCGTCGAAAACATGCTCAAACGCCTGCGTACCGATCGTATCGATTTACTGTATCAGCACCGGGTTGACCCGCAGATCCCGATCGAAGATGTCGCCGGTGTGGTGAACGATTTGATGGATCAAGGGAAAGTCCTGCACTGGGGGCTGTCTGAAATGGGTATCAATACGCTGAGACGCGCCCATGCGGCATTACCCGTTACTGCCGTACAAAGTGAATACTCCATGCTCTGGCGCGGCCCTGAAAAGCAGGTACTTCCGCTATGTGGAGAGCTGGGCATTGGCTTTGTGCCATGGAGTCCACTCGGTGTGCAGTTTTTAACGGGCTGGATTGATGAGAATACCCGGTTCGCTGCCGGTGATATACGTGCTATAGAAACGCGATTTTCACCCGACAATCTCCCACACAACTTACAACTCGTTGAGCTGCTAAAAACCTGGGCGATAAGAAAAAATGCCACGCCGGGGCAGATTGCGCTGGCATGGCTCCTGGCCCGTAAACCCTGGATTGTTCCCATCCCTGGCACCACCAATAAAGACCATATGCTGCAAAACACAGCGGCTACCGGCGTGTCGCTGACTGCGGCAGAAATGACCGAGCTTACCCGCTCACTGGATGCCATCACTATCCAGGGTCAACGTCTGCCGGATGCCGTGCAGGTTTATTCCGATGTTGAAGCACCGATGAAAAGTTAAGAGGAAGTCCCGTTATGCGCCTGTTGTTAGTCGAAGATGAAGAAAAAACGTCAACTTATCTCAACCGTGCGTTGAGTGAGTCCGGATTTACGGTAGATGTTTCTGCAGATGGCGCTGAAGGTCTTCATTACGCGCTGGAGTTCGACTACGACGCGATAATCCTGGATGTCATGCTGCCGGGGATGGATGGCTACCGGGTTCTTGAGGGGGTGCGGGCTGTCAAACAGACGCCGGTGCTGATGCTCTCTGCACGGGGATCGGTCGACGAGCGCGTCAAAGGGCTGCGCCTTGGCGCGGATGATTATCTTCCCAAACCCTTTTCGCTTATTGAGCTGGTGGCGCGCATTCAGGCACTGGTGCGCCGCCGCGCTACGGATGGGGCTGACATCACCCAGTTGCAAATTCACGATCTGCACCTCGACTTACTGGCTCGCCGCGTTTTTCGCGCCGGAACGCGACTGGAACTGACCGCAAAAGAGTTTTCCCTGCTGAGTCTTATGTCCCGTCATCAGGGTGAGATTCTGTCAAAGATGATGATTGCTGAGCAGATATGGGATATGAATTTTGACAGCGATGCCAATGTGGTTGAAGTCGCCATTAAACGTCTGCGAGCCAAAGTGGATGCCCCGTTCGATATCAAACTACTGCATACCGTCCGTGGCATGGGGTATGTCCTCGAAGTCCGGTCCGAATAAATGAAGGGGATAAGCATGCCTAAGCGTTCCATCTCCGTTCATCTGGCGCTGATGTTTGCCTTTTCCGCGCTGCTGATTGTATCCGTTATCGGCATCCTGCTCAGAAGCTCCTTACATGACTCTTTGCAAAAGCAGATGCATAACGAACTGCTGTTCCGGGAATCATTAATGAGTCCGTGGATCACCGCACGAACCTCGGCAGACGGCTGGTCTACCCTGGCCAATAAATTCACTGTGTTAACCAATTCTGAAGGTGAGCGCGTTCGCTACTGGATAGTGAGCGATAACCCGCGTTTTAGCATGGGGGGAACGCCACCGGTGGGTGTTCAGTGGTCTTCTTTGCAGGAAGGCTTTAATAAAGTGCCCGGCGCATCGGAAGGCGCATGCTCGCTGTTCCTGTTAGTGAAAACCATCCCTGCCAACGGTGAAAGACCTGAGCTGCGCTATGTGGTTGCCATCGACTCCACGCCGTACATGGGCACGCTCGATGCGTTCACGCGTACACTGCTGATCATTACTGCACTGGGCGTCGTGATTGTCGCCTTACTGGGATACGTCGTTTCAAGGATCGGTCTTCGTCCCGTTGGGGCGCTCAGTAAACAGGCCCGGCAACTCGCTCCTGGGGACCATGGTCAGCGCCTGAATACCGAAGCATTACCTGACGAATTACAGCAGTTAGCATCATCTTTTAATGGCGTGCTGGAACGGCAAGAGGTCGCCTGGCGACAGCTCGAAAGCTTTAACGCCGATGTTGCGCATGAACTCCGTACCCCGCTGACAAACCTTATCGGTCAGACGCAACTGGGTCTCTCGCGCCGACGCTCGCATGATGAACTGGAGGAATTATTGGGTTCCAATCTGGAAGAACTTGAACGCATGACGTCTATTGTTAACGACATGCTGTTCCTGTCTCATGCTCACGCGGGTGAACATGCTTCCCAGCTTACGCAGGTGTCCCTGCGTGAAGAAACCCTGAAAACAGCGGAGTATGTCGAACCCTCTTTTGCTGAAAAACAGCTCTCTCTGGATGTTGAGGGCGATGTCACCGCGCGCATCGACCGGCGACTGTTCCACCGCTCACTGGCTAATTTACTGGAAAACAGCGCAAGACATTCACCCTCCAACAGCAGGGTAATGGTGCGGTTAAGCGAAAAAGATCATCAGGCCTGTGTTGAAGTTTCAAACCCTGGCGACCCAATAGCACCAGAGCACTTACACCGGCTTTTCGAGCGGTTCTATCGCGTTGACACCTCCCGGGCCAGGAGTGATACCCATCATGGGCTGGGCCTGTCGATCGTGCGTGCCGTCGCCATTATGCACCGGGGAGATGTCTTTGCGCGTAGTGAAGATGGCATCAATACATTTGGCCTCACCTTTGCGATACAAGCGGATAAAGCGGCGGGCAACGCTCAATCCGGCGCTGAGCCGGGGCCCGGTTTAACTGACAGAATTGTCAGGGGGGCGTCAGCCTGACGTCATCGCCCTCTCGATAGAATCATCGCAGGCAATCCCCTCTTTATTGATAAGGACGCTTTGCATGATCGGACATTTACGTTACCTCGGGCTGTTACTGCCCCTCTGCACATTTTCATCCTCGGCAGCGGAGCAAAATCCCGCTGTCCATATCGCCCCCGCAGGAAGTCAGAACGCGGTGTATGGGCCAGCAGAGAACTTTACCGGTCGCGTCCGGGTTGATCCTCTCTTCAAACCGGATAACGACATCAATGTTTCCGGGGCTTATGTCACCTTTGAACCCGGTGCCCGCTCCGCCTGGCATACGCATCCGGCAGGTCAGCGGCTGATTGTGACATCGGGTATCGGGCTGACCCAACAAGAAGGCCTGCCGGTGCAGGTTATCCGCGCCGGTGATGTTGTCTCTTGCCCGGCGGGCGTCAAACACTGGCACGGGGCGGCACCCGGCAGCGCGATGACGCATCTGGCGATAACCGGGATTGTGGATGGCAAAAGCGTTAACTGGAAGGAGTTAGTGACAGATGAACAATACCACGCCCATTAAAGCATTAGCGGCAGCAGTACTGCTGACCTTTGGTTCTGGTCTCGCGGCACATGCTGCGCCCGTCAATAAAGGAGCCTCAGAAATGAACCACGAACAAACCGTTTCAGATACGCTGTCAGCCCGCCAACAGGCCATCCCTGTGATTGCGGCATCGATGGCCAGCAGTCAGATGGATAAGCTGAATGCAGCCCTGAATCAGGGACTTGATGCAGGACTCACGATAAACGAAACCAAAGAGATTCTCGTCCAGCTTTATGCCTATACGGGCTTCCCCCGTAGCCTGAATGCGCTTAGTGAACTGATGAAGGTCGTCGAAGAACGTAAACAACGTGGTATCAAAGACGTTGAGGGTAAAGAACCGGTTGCCCCGATCCCTGTCGGAGATGAACTTCGCCGTGTCGGTACCGCAAACCAGACAAAAATCTCAGGCGCTCCCGTCCAGGGCCCACTGTTTGATTTTGCCCCGGTGATTAACCAGTTCCTGCAAACGCACCTTTTCGGCGACATTTTCGCCCGTGATAACCTCGGCTGGCAAAGCCGCGAGCTGGCAACGGTTGGCGCATTAGCGGCCACGCCGGGCGTCGAATCACAACTGCTGTCGCATACGCGAGCAAGCATGCGGGTCGGCCTGACGGCGTCGCAGCTGCGCCAGCTGGCACAGGTTCTGCGTGAACATGGCGAAAGTGATGCAGCAACGCGAGCTGAAAAGGCGCTGCAGCAGGCGCTCGCAAACAATTAGGAGTGGATTATGGAGCATGATCCCAACCGCAGAATGTTAATCACCGCACTTGCCGGGCTGACGCTGGCGAACGTTTCTTTTGCCTCAGCTGCGACCGGAACCGCAAACGTGCAGGGTAAAAGCCGTGTTCTGGTGGCGTACTTTTCCCGCAGCGGAAATACACGGGTGATTGCGGGCGTCATTCACCGCAGCCTGAATACCGATCTGTTTGAAATCGAACCGGCTACGCCTTATCCGGAAGACTATTTTCAGACCGTTGAACAGGCGAAAAATGAGCGTGAGCGGGGAGTAAAACCCGCATTGAAAAATAGCGTCGCAGATACCTCACTCTACGAGACCCTGTATTTAGGCTTTCCGATCTGGGGGACCAGCGTGCCGCCTGTAGTGCAAACATTTCTCAGCAGCCACAACCTTGCGGGCAAGTTAATCATCCCCTTCATTACTCACGGTGGCTACGGTAAAGGAGACAGCGACGACATCCTTACCCGTCTTGCCCCGACTGCACGTCGGGAAAAACCGCTGGTCATTGAATGCGACCAGGAGCGAAGAACCACTGAAACGGTCACCAGTTGGTTAGAGACATTACGCAGTTAATCGTCCGCATTCATGAGTATGCCCAATAAGGGCAATCAGGGGTGCTAAATAATTAACGCTGACAACTCAGATATGATTGAACGGCAAACATAACAGAGGATGTAATCTTGAAGACAATCTTAAAAACGCTGGCCATCTGCGTAATGGCGGGTGGTCTGGTGGCTCAGTCGGTCTATGCCGAGCCGCTGGTTATTCAGGAACAAGGAAGCTTTTCTGCTGGTGGTACCATCATCACCGCCCCAGGAACATTTGATGCGAAAAAGCCGTTGGACTCTGCTGGCCAAACCTACCATGGCGATCATGCGTCTGTGTTCTACCAAATCCCCGAGAATCCGCATAAATACCCTATCGTCATGCTGCACGGTGCAGGTCAGTTCTCCCGTACTTGGGAAAGTACCCCGGATGGACGCGAAGGGTTCCAGAACATATTCCTGCGTCGCGGGTTCTCAACCTATCTTGTCGATCAGCCACGACGGGGCAGCGCTGGGCGCACGACTGTAGAAGGTACTGTTACGCCTAAACCGGATGAACAAATGTGGTTTAACCAGTTCCGAGTTGGCGTGTGGCCAGAGTATTTTAAAGGTGTTCAGTTTTCTCACGACAAAGAAGCGCTGAATCAGTATTTCCGTCAGATGACCCCGAACACCGGGCCGTTTGATATCAATGTGATCTCTGATGCGATGTCCGCCGTCGTGGATAAATCCGGCCCCGCTATCCTCTTCACCCACTCTCAGGGTGGCGGACCAGGCTGGTACACGGCGATGAAAAACGACAAGGTCAAAGCCATTGTCGCCTTTGAGCCTGGCAGCAGCTTTGTCTTCCCGGAAAAAGAACTCCCAGACCCTATGCCAAGCGCGTTCGACACGCTGAAGGGTGAGCCTGTGCCGATGGCGCAGTTTATGGCACTGACCAAAATCCCGATTCTGATTATTTACGGCGATAACATTCCGGATAAACCTGTCGCCATGCCCGCGCAGGACAGCTGGCGCGTACGTCTGGCAATGGCTCGTGAATGGCGTGACGCGGTGAACAAGCATGGAGGGGATGTTACGGTGACGCATCTACCTGAAGTAGGGATAAAAGGTAATACCCACTTCCCATTCTCCGATTTAAATAATGAACAGATTGCTGATTTGGTGAGTAAATTCCTGAAGGATAAAAATCTACAATAGATGCCGTGGCCTGAGTGGATACCAGCAATATGGAAAGAACCAGGCAAGCAGGTTTCATCATTCACTCCTGTAAGGAAAAAGCACAGGGTGAGCCGGGAAAAGTGGAAAAGCAGCAAACACACAGAAATGAGGATTTGAAAGTTAGGTTAAAAAATGTAACGTAATGATTGTTATAAATCTAGCCTATCGGAGAGTAACCACAATGACGCTCTTAAGCACCGATCCACTCACCCAGCTCGCTTTCTCCGTTCACGAAAATAAAGGGGTTTTTGCTGTTCTTTTAGGTTCTGGGTTATCCCGAACGGCACAAATACCCACGGGCTGGGAAATCACTCACGATCTCATCAA
>JAAXZN010000016.1 GCA_012719855.1 Serratia liquefaciens
AGCGCTATCCGTCTTTACAATAAATTCCCCCATATACGAAAGAAGCTGTGGGGGAATCACTTTTGGGCAAGGGGTTACTTTGCAGACACTGTTGGAGTGAACGAAGAAATTATCAGGCGTTATGTGAGGTATCAGGATAATAAGGACCAAGAATACGAACAGCAAATGGAGTTGTTACAGGATTAAAACGGACAAGGCTCCCTTCTAGGGAGCCCCGTGTAAAGCCACCTCTTCAAGAGGTGGATTTTTACTGCCGCTCACGGCGGTGACATTGCAGATACGCCTGCAACAAGCCGCCGATAAACAGCGCCAGCAGCGCGCCAAACATGCACCAGAATACCGCGCTGGTGGCATAAGCCAATTCCTGCCAGAACGAGTAAGACGGTGTTAACCAAAAATGGCGGATAATCAGGCACAGCGGCAGAGCATAGAGCGCGCCCAGTAACGGGCAGATAATACGTTTTTTGCTCGACAGATAGCTGGCGACCACGCCGGGTATCACAAACAACAGCAGGCCGGTTTCCCCCCGATGCTCATGATCAGTACTGCCAAAGACCCCGCTCTGTTGCCCGAGATACACCAGGCTGAACAGCAGGAAACAGCTTAAAATACCCCACCAATACCGTTCGTTCGCCATACGATCTCTCCCTTTTAACCTGTTACCACACCGTAGAAATCAGCCGTGTCACAAAGCCGGTGACGCCTTGCCGTAAAACGGCAACGCTGAACTGAACTTTTTCCTTGGCTACTAAAAGAGAGCTACCCCGGTCATTTCAAGCCGTGTGCCCTTGCCCCCGAAGGCGGTGCCCTTAGGGCAGAACACCTTACTGAAAGCAAAAAATGGCGTTGCGGCTTGAAATACAACGGGTATAAATGCGTTCGGCGGCGCAGGAACTCAGCTTTATGCTGGCTGTCACGCGCCATAGCGACTAGAATAAACGCCGCCGATCGATGGTTCGAATCGCCTTCCGCTGGTTAGTTATTTATGACGTCGCTTTTTGACTGAATTTATATCTTATAGTTATCTATATCAAGCACTTACTGGTAAACAATAAGTTATCCTCCGTGAACATAAACGTCGCTAGTTTGTTAAACGGTAACTACATCCTGTTACTGTTCGTGGTACTCGCACTGGGGCTGTGCCTCGGTAAAGTCCGTCTGGGCTCCGTTCAACTCGGTAATTCCATTGGCGTTTTGGTGGTTTCGCTGCTGCTCGGCCAGCAACATTTCGCCATTAACACCGAAGCGCTGAATCTCGGCTTTATGCTGTTTATTTTCTGCGTTGGCGTGGAAGCCGGGCCCAACTTTTTCTCGATATTTTTCCGCGACGGCAAAAACTACCTGATGCTGGCGCTGGTGATGGTCGGTTCCGCGATGGTGATCGCCATCGGTCTCGGCAAACTTTTCCATTGGGATATTGGCCTGACCGCCGGCATGCTCGCCGGATCCATGACCTCGACCCCGGTCCTGGTGGGTGCCGGCGATACGCTGCGCAATACCATCACCAACGGCCCGGCGCTGCTGGCGGCACAGGATCATCTGAGCCTCGGCTATGCCCTGACCTACCTGATTGGCCTGGTGAGTCTGATTTTCGGCGCGCGTTACCTGCCCAAGCTGCAACACCAGGATCTCTCCACCTCCGCTCAGCAAATTGCCCGCGAACGCGGCCTGGACACGGACAGCCAGCGCAAGGTTTATCTGCCGGTTATCCGCGCCTACCGCGTGGGGCCTGAGCTGGTGGCCTGGGCCGATGGCAAAAACCTGCGCGAGCTGGGCATCTATCGCCAGACCGGCTGCTATATCGAACGCATCCGCCGCAACGGCATTTTGGCGAACCCGGACGGCGATGCGGTGCTGCAGGTGGGCGATGAGATTTCACTGGTTGGCTACCCTGATGCCCATGCGCGACTGGATCCCAGCTTCCGCAACGGCAAAGAGGTTTTCGACCGCGATCTGTTGGACATGCGCATCGTCACCGAAGAGATTGTGGTCAAGAACAGCAATGCGGTGAACAAGCGCCTGAGCCAGTTGAAGCTGACCGATCACGGCTGCTTCCTCAACCGAGTGATCCGCAGCCAGATTGAAATGCCTATCGACGACAGCATCGTGCTCAACAAAGGCGATGTGCTGCAGGTCAGTGGGGATGCCCGCCGGGTGAAAAGCGTGGCGGAGAAGATCGGCTTTATCTCGATCCACAGTCAGGTCACCGACCTGTTGGCATTCTGCGCCTTCTTTATCATCGGGCTGTTGATTGGCCAGATCACCATCCAGTTCAGCAATTTCTCGTTTGGCATCGGCAACGCTGCCGGCCTGTTGATGTCCGGCATCATGCTCGGCTTCCTGCGTGCCAACCACCCGACCTTTGGCTACATTCCACAGGGCGCACTGAATATGGTGAAAGAGTTCGGTCTGATGGTGTTTATGGCCGGTGTCGGCCTGAGCGCCGGTGCCGGTATTGGCCACAGCCTGGGTGCCGTTGGCGGCCAGATGCTGATCGCCGGGCTAATCGTCAGCCTGGTACCGGTGGTGATCTGCTTCCTGTTCGGCGCCTACGTGCTGCGCATGAACCGAGCCTTGCTGTTTGGCGCAATTATGGGGGCCCGTACCTGTGCGCCAGCGATGGAGATTATCAGCGACACCGCACGCAGCAACATCCCGGCCTTGGGCTATGCCGGTACCTACGCTATCGCTAACGTATTGTTAACCCTGGCAGGTTCTCTGATTGTGGTGTTGTGGCCGGGGATCCTCGGTTAAACGATAAGCAACGAAGATGAATCAGTGGCAAAAATATTTTGAAATTTTTATCCCCGGCGAGAACTTTCCTTGCCGGGGGTAGTCTGAATTAGTGCCACTGCTTTTCTTTGATGTCCCCATTTTGTGGAGCCCGTTAGTCCCGCCTTTTTAGGTTCAAGACTATCGGGTTTTTTATTGCCTGAAATAAAATGAATCGGTGCCCAGGCCCGGCAAAACCATTGACTCCTTTGGTGCCTAAACTATGACAGGCGGAATACAAACCACTTCCTCATTCATCCGAAGAATACTGGTTAACTCAAAGCGTTTGCGAGCAGCTTACCCATTTTGACATGTCTTGAAGGGATATATTCCCGCCCCACGCCACCATCCCGTCCACGGCATTGGCGAGAAGTTTGGGCGCAATGGCCAGGCTGCAATAAACAAAAAAAAGCCCGCCGGGGGGCAATGGCCAACGGCGCAATGCACTCCCCAAAACGGGCTCATATTCACCAATCGCTTAGCTGTGCTAATGATTAGCACGCATCGATATTATTTCTGCTCGGCCTTGCTCACGGTATCTTCGGCTTTCCACACGCGGTATTTCACCTCCACGTCTTTTGGCACGTAAACCACAATTGGCAAGCGGCTGTTGTAACGCTGCATGGACGCGTCGCCCAGATTGGCAGCAATAAACTTCTGCTGTTTGGTATTATCTGGACAGCCCATCATGGTAGAAGCCGGTTCGGACAGTTTTTCCAGCACCAGGTAATCGTAGCCCCAGCCGGAAAGGGTTTTGCTTTCCAGCGTGCCACCGATCATATGGCGGTTACAGTCCACTTCCAGCGTTTTGCCGATCAGCAGTTCAACCTTGAAGTTCTCTTCGTGTTCCTGTTTCGGCAGGTAAATTACCTGACGATTCATGCCCTTTTCCGCTTTAGGGTAAGGCGCAACCTTTTCCAGCGGCTGTTTGCTGATATCGGTGTCTTCAGCGGATGTGGCAGCAATAGCGCTGGCGGAAATGGCCATCAGCAGGCCGGAAAATACGACGGATGCCTTGTTCATGTTTTATCCCTACAATGATTAAATGCTTCGCCCATAAGCTAATACACTCCCGACAAGCCCGCCAGTAGTTTAATCTTCTTCACAATGGACAATGGTCAGCAACAACAACCAGAATGCCGACCATAAATCAGGACAAGCAATCAGCGAGATGCGTTTTTGGCGATATAAGCCTTCACCACCTGATAAACATAATCCTGGCACGCCAGCCCGGTCTGCGGATCGTATTTACCCTGGTTGGTAATATTGTTGGACAGTACTCGAATGCCGACAAAAGGAATGTTGAAAGCCGCGGCTATCTGAGCGGCGGAAGCCGTTTCCATCTCCTCTACCGAGGTATGATAGTTTTCGCGGAAGTGACGAATGCGATCCAGTTCGCTGTTCCAGACGTCGGCGGAACCAATCACCCCTTCAACCACCTTGCCCTGAGCGTAGCTGCTCTTAACGCTCTCCGCTACCGCCAACAGTTTAGCGTCTGCCGGGAATTGGCGGATCGTATGGGGATTTTTATCCTCACCGGCGCTGCCTTTCGAAGCCAGTAAATCCATCGGTTGCCACTGCCGTGAATCACTGCCTTCGCCCGGTGCTTTTTTCGGCGTTTTAAACGCGCCCAGGCTGACCGAATATTTTCCCAGCACGATGTCATACACTTTCAGCGCAGGATCGTGGCCGCCGGCAGTCCCCTGATTGATGATCGCCACCGGGCGGAACTGGGTCGCGGCAATCGCCGTAGCCGCCGCCGCGTTAGACATGCCTTTCAGCGTTTCCGACACCACCACAGGATAACCGTCCACGGTGCCGCGCCAGAAGCGCCAGCCGCCAATTTGTTCTTCACGCGGGTTGTCCAGGCGTTGGGCGAAACGTTCCGCCTCCACCGGCATCGCGCCCTGAACCACAATCGGTCCGGGGACAACGCCCTGCTGCGCCATCGTCAGAGGAGAGAAAAACGCGCCACACACCGCCACCAGCACAAGATTCAATTTTTTTGTCATCGCCACATCTTCCCAATAAAAAGCAAACGATTACCTTAACTGAAAGCCGATAGCCCGCCTATTCCTTTCTCGCAGCAGGCTTGCCCTGGCATTAAGGTTTTCTTAAGACAGAATTATTACAGTGGGGCTCTCTATTACTGTCATTGAATCTGAGCCCCGCGTGAATCCAAAACCTTCACTAAATCAATCCTCAACAGCACCCCAAATTCAGACTAACGCCCTTTACTCCCTGCCGGCTTCCTTTTACCGTTGGCAGGTTTTTGGATTGATAGTCAGTGGGTTGCTGTTCCTCTGGCTGTCGCGCAATGAACAGCTGGACTGGGCCATCAGCAATTTCTGGTTCGATGCCACCAGCGGGCATTTTCCGTGGCAGAACGACCCCTGGCTGGACTTGATAAACCACCGCTTGTTGAAAATCGGCGTGATTACCGGTGCGGTGCTGGCGCTGTTTTGGGGCATTTATCGCCGTAACCCACGCATGATCATCACCATGCTGCTGATCGGCATAGGTCCCCTGGTGGTCGGCGTGCTGAAAGCCACCAGCGCGCATTCTTGCCCATGGGATTTGATCGAATACGGCGGCAAGGCGATGTCCTACCCCCTGTTTGGGGCAATACCGGCAGAACCCGGCCCCGGGCGGTGCTTCCCTGGCGGCCATGCCTCCAGCGGCTTTGCCGTGATGGCGCTGTTTTTCCTGTTTTATCCGCAACGCCCGCGCCTGGCTTACTGGTGCTGGTTCGGCGGCATTGTGCTCGGCATGCTGATGGGCTTTGGTCAGGTGATGCGCGGTGCACATTTTCTTACCCATAACCTGTGGGCAGGTTGGTGGGTTTGGCTCAGCCAACTGGCTGTTTATTCGATAGTGAGCGGTTTTAGCCGCCGCAAGACGAGGTAACTATGATAGAGCAGTTGAATTATCTTCTTTTCGCCTGGATCAACGCGACCCCGGCGTCCCCCGAAGGATTAATCGATGTCGCCACCTTTTTGGCGCGCGATCTGATCGCCATCGTGCCGATGCTGATTATCGGGCTATGGTTGTGGGGGCCGCAGAATCAATTGGTGTCGCAACGTGAAGTGGTGGCCAAGACGACAATTGCTCTGCTGTTTGCCCTGCTTTCTGCTGCCACTATCGGTATGCTGCTGCCGCACGAACGGCCATTCGTCGCCGGTGTGGGGTACACCTTCCTGGCGCATGCGCCGGACAGTTCGTTCCCCAGTGACCACGGTACCGCCATCTTCACCTTCGCACTGGCTTTCCTGTTCTGGCATCGCGTCTGGTCAGGTATTTTACTGTTGGTCGTCGCGGCGGGCATCGCCTGGTCACGGGTTTATCTGGGCGTACATTGGCCGCTGGATATGGTGGGCGGCTTCCTGCTCGGCCTGGTGGGCTGCCTGTTTGCCCAACTGGTGTGGAACCTGTTCGGCGACATCATTGCCGCTAAACTGACGCGCCTGTACCGTTTCCTGTTCGCCTTCCCGATCCGTAAAGGGTGGGTTAAAGAGTAATCTCTCTTCAGACAGGGGCGGCTCCGCCCCTGTTTCACACCACCCCGGTCGTTACGCAAAACTCTCGCGTTTTTCCTGCCTCTATGACCATTGCCTGCCTTCTATTACCCGTCTGCAAGCCCGCGGTGGCCGGTTGTATAAACCGAAACAAACGCTGATTTCCCTGCTGTGTGATAGGACGCAGACCGTAGCTGAATTGTTCGGTCGAAAAACGCGTGACATATCGCCTTCCCTCTGACGCCAGCATAAAAAACTCGGCCTGATCGACATACAGCGATAAATCGTCCGAACACAACACGCCCTGATCGGCGATACCCCCGTCTGGCGTCAGGGGCGGTGCCGGCAAATTCTGCCGGAAAACCGCCGCAGGGATGCAGCCATAGTTCAGTTGGCAGACATAGTTCAGCGGCAGAGACGCCTCGGCGAGATTAGTGATTTGCATACCAATAGAGAATTGTGCGCTGTCCGCCGTCAAGCTCACCGCCGGGCGCAGCCTGCACTGCCGATCCGCCAGTTCCCCACTGCCGTGCAGCGTCAGGGTATTGCCCTCAATCTGCAGGCCTACATGCCGTATGTCTAATAGCGAGTCGTCCTGATGCGGCCAAGGTGAATGAAAAGCCATGCCGCTCTGAGGATGGCAACGGGCCGCTTTGACGCTACGACGGCCCGACTTCAGCGAGTAGCCATCAAAATCGGCATCCCAAATCGTCAGGCCATGGAAGGGCAATACCCGCAGCGAGCCACGACGATTCTCCAGCATCAGCATCGGTCCTGCCTGAGCACAATGAACAGCGGTAACCACAAAATCCGCATTGCGGAAAACTTCATCCGGTTGTGCCCCAAACCGCTGCGGCACCAGATTTATTAGCATATCCATAGTTTTTCCCCTGGGTGTTCTCGCAGGCCAAACCTGCATTCAGCACCAAAATGTTACTTAAATAACATATCATCACTTCCAATGTTATACACCACACAGCCTAAAAACGATGATCTGTGCTTCATTTTTAAAAATCACGCTATCCTAACCGTCAGATGAATGTTATTATTCTAACATTATTCACATTATGCTTTGATCAAACCTCAACAAGGAATCGAAATGACGACTGAAAACATTGATTACGCCCGCTATGTCGACCACACCCTGCTGGCGATGGATGCCACCGAAGAGCAAATCGCCAAACTCTGTGAAGAAGCGCAACAGCACAACTTCTACGCCGTTTGCGTCAATTCCGGCTACGTGCCGCTGGCTGCGCATCTGCTGCAGGAAAGCGAAGTGAAAATCTGTTCGGTGATCGGCTTCCCTCTGGGGGCTGGCCTGACCGTAGCCAAAGCTTTCGAAGCCAAAGCGGCGATTGCGGCCGGCGCGCAGGAAATTGACATGGTGATCAACGTGGGTTGGCTGAAAAGCGGCCTGCTGGATCAAGTCAAAGCCGACATCGCCGCCGTGCGCGAGGTTTGCGCGGCGATCCCGTTGAAGGTAATATTGGAAACCTGCCTGCTCAGCGATG
Organism: Serratia liquefaciens; assembly: GCA_012719855.1. Lineage (GTDB taxonomy): Bacteria > Pseudomonadota > Gammaproteobacteria > Enterobacterales > Enterobacteriaceae > Serratia > Serratia liquefaciens_A. The sequence goes on from JAAXZN010000016.1 coordinate 7,799, forward strand.
CGCAGATCGTTCAGGTTTGTGAAATGTGTCGCGAACTCGATGTGGCCTTCGTTAAAACCTCTACTGGCTTCAGCACCGGTGGTGCTCGTGAAGAGCACGTCAAACTGATGCGTGCAACGGTAGGCAGTGAGATGGGGGTTAAAGCATCCGGCGCCGTGCGCGATCGCGCAACCGCCGAGAAGATGATCAAAGCAGGCGCTACTCGTATCGGCACCAGCTCTGGCGTAGCAATCGTTTCCGGTGATCAGGCTGCCGCCGGCAGCTACTGATAACCTGAGGCGCCTCAGTACCGGGCGCGCGCCGTGATAATCTGATGCGGGGTAATATGTCCAGCCTTAGGCTGGTCAACTATTACCCCGCATTTGTGTGTTCGGCCCTGGAGAATGGCTCTTAACCCTGTGGGAAGACAGATGGAAACTCGGCGCGAAGAACGAATCAACCGGTTAGTCCAGGCGTTAAAACGCTCTGACAAGATCCATTTAAAAGAAGCCGCCGTACTGTTGGGCGTTTCGGAAATGACGATCCGCCGCGATCTCAGCGCGGAGCCAGCCGCCGTGGTGCTGTTGGGCGGCTATGTGGTCGCCGATCCCCGCAGCAATGGCGTCACCAACTATTTTGTTTCCGATCAAAAAGCCAAACAGGTCACGGAAAAGCGTCGTATCGGCCTGCTGGCCGCTGCGTTGATCAACGAAAACGACACCGTATTTTTCGACTGCGGCACCACAACCCCGGCGATCATCGATGCCATTGCCGACGATCTGGTGTTCACCGCGGTATGCCACTCGCTAAATACCTTTCTGGCGCTCCAGGACAAACCGAACTGCAAAGTGATCCTGTGCGGCGGCGAGTTCAAGCCGAACAACTATATTTTCACCGCTGTCGGCCAGCACAACGAGCTGGATCATATCTGTCCGAATATCGCCTTTATCTCCGCCGCCGGTCTGAGCCTGCAGCACGGCGCCACCTGCTTTAATTTTGATGAGCTGGAAATGAAGCACCGGGCAATGGCCATGTCACAACAAAAAATCCTGGTTGCCGATCACAGCAAGTTCGGTAAAACCAAACCCGCCTGTATAGGCCCGCTGACGCAGTTTGACCGGGTGATTACCGATCGTCAGCCCGAGCCGCAGTTTGCGGACTTTTTCAGTGAAAACGCGATCGCCATTCGTTTTTAAGCTGAGTTTTACCGTCGGTTCCAGCCGACGGTGCCCTTCCCCTGGCTCCCTTTCCTCTGCAAAAATTGAACAAATAACCTTCGATTGATGCGCAAATCTCTTTATCCACAGCCAATCTCAGGTTAATAAATTGCAACAGTTCTTCAGGCTTATTCCTTTAGCACGGATAAATCCTACACAATATTACTTTCACTCCCAGTCTCTGCGGGGTTTTATATGATAAATCGCAGTAACATCCACAAGATAAATATCAACAATTACGTAACCAGTGCGGTTTAAATATAACCAATTCGGTTCATTTATATGATGAATGGTTAAGCATTTTTATCCGCTATCCAGTTAAATAGTTTACCTTCGTTATTAGCGGGATATTTTAAATAAATTCAAATAAAACAATTGGATAAGAATAAATTCACTTAAAATCACAATGTGATCTACGTCACTAAAACCGCTTATTCCGGGTTTTTAGCTAGATCCAAACCCACGCTTAAAATATATTGCTCGGCTTGCTGACAACGGCAGCGTTTTATCTGGTTACAGATTATTCACACCGGATAAATCCTGAAACATCCATGAGAGCGTTCTCAGCATGAAATCTTACACAAGCGCGCAACATATGCATGAAAAACCAATAAAAAAGCAATTAGCCGCACACATTACGCATTTGAGAGCATGATCACGGTTGTTTCTACTGTAAATCGTTATCTTGCCGCCAACGAAAATCGGCAGGCCATGACCTTCCGGCAGCAGTATCGATGTGAGTCCCTTCGGGGGTTGAACATCACTTGATTAATTACCCGCCACGCAGGCCAACGGTAATTAGCATAATAAACAACCAGGGGGACGCCAATTATCCCCGCAAGCAACACCTGATTCTTACCGATGCCGCCATCTGCTGTTGCGACATTCGGTTTTAACCTTAAGTTTTGCCTTTAATTTTAAATTAACGTGTTCACTTCGGAGATATTTATGGACACTACACAGACCGGCACCATTGCCTCTGCGGCTTCTGGCTCTACCAGTACCTGGCGTAAAACCGACACCATGTGGATGTTGGGCCTGTACGGCACCGCGATCGGCGCAGGCGTTTTGTTCCTGCCAATCAACGCCGGTATCGGTGGTTTGATTCCCCTGATCATCATGGCCATCATTGCTTTCCCGATGACCTTCTTCGCCCACCGTGGCCTGTGCCGTTTCGTGCTCTCCGGTAAAAACGCCGGTGAAGACATCACCGAAGTGGTTGAAGAGCACTTTGGTATCGGCGCCGGTAAGCTGATCACCCTGCTCTACTTCTTCGCCATCTACCCAATCCTGCTGGTTTACAGCGTGGCGATCACCAACACCGTCGACAGCTTCATTACTCACCAATTGGGCATGACGTCGCCACCGCGCGCCATTCTGTCGCTGATCCTGATAGTGGGCCTGATGACCATCGTACGTTTCGGTGAGCAAGCTATCGTGAAGACCATGAGCATCCTGGTGTTCCCGTTTGTAGGCGTGCTGATGCTGCTGGCCCTGTACCTGATCCCTAACTGGACCACTGCCATCTTCGACAACGTTTCCCTGTCTGGCGCCGGCACCGGTATGGGCCACGGCCTGATCATCACCCTGTGGCTGGCGATCCCGGTCATGGTGTTCTCCTTCAACCATTCGCCGATCATCTCCGCCTTTGCGGTAGCCAAACGTGAAGAATACGGCCAGGAAGAAGCCGAGAAGAAATGTTCTCGCATTCTGGGCTTCGCTCACATCATGATGGTGTTGACCGTTATGTTCTTCGTGTTCAGCTGCGTGCTGAGCCTGTCACCGGAAAACCTGGCGGAAGCCAAGGCGCAGAACATCTCCATTCTGTCCTACCTGGCCAACCACTTTAACAACCCGATGATCGCCTACATCGCACCGGTTATCGCCTTTATCGCCATCACCAAATCGTTCCTGGGCCACTATCTGGGCGCACGTGAAGGCTTTAACGGTCTGATCGCCAAATCGATGAAGAGCCGCGGTAAAACCATCAGCACCAACAAGCTGAACCGCATCACCGCCATCTTCATGCTGGTGACTACCTGGATTGTTGCGACCCTGAACCCAAGCATCCTCGGCATGATCGAGAACCTGGGTGGTCCAATCATCGCCATGCTGCTGTTCCTGATGCCGATGTACGCTATCCGTAAAGTGCCTGCCATGCGCAAGTACAGCGGCCACATCAGCAACGTGTTCGTGGTAGTGATGGGCCTGATCGCCATCTCCGCAATCCTGTACAGCTTCTAATCCAGCCCGGCCGGCGCCCTGTGCGCCGGCTTCTCTGCACGGCCCCCTTTCCTGCATTAACGCCTAACACCTGAAGAAGGAGGCGAGACCATGGTCAGCGTTTTCGATATTTTTAAAATTGGTATTGGTCCATCCAGCTCCCACACCGTCGGTCCGATGAAAGCCGGCAAGCTGTTCACCGATGAGTTGATCGCCAGCCAGCAGTTGATGGATACCACCCGCGTCGTGGTGGACGTCTACGGTTCACTGTCTCTGACCGGCAAAGGGCACCACACGGATATCGCTATCATCATGGGCCTGGCGGGTAACCTGCCACACGACGTGGATATCGACAGTATCGCCGGTTTTATCCGCGACGTTGAGCAACGCGGTCGCCTGCTGATGGCCAAGGGTCATCACGAAGTGGATTTTCCGCTGCAAACCAGCATGAACTTCCACAGCAATAATCTGCCGCTGCATGAAAACGGCATGCGTATTAGCGCCTTCGCCGACGAACGTCTGCTGCACAGCAAAACCTATTACTCCACCGGCGGCGGTTTTATCGTCGATGAGGAACATTTTGGCCTGTCGGAGGCCAATCCGGTTCAGGTGCCCTTCCCGTTCAGCTCGGCGCGCGATTTGCAGCAGCACTGCAAGGACGCCGGTCTTTCGCTGTCCGGTCTGGTGATGCAAAACGAGCTGGCTTTGCACAGCAAGGCCGAGATCGACGCGCACTTCGCCGAGGTCTGGCAAGTGATGCGCGCCGGTATTGAACGCGGCATGAACACCGAAGGCCTGCTGCCAGGCCCAATGAAGGTTCAGCGCCGCGCCGCAGCTCTGCGCCGTATTCTGGTGACCGGCGACAAGAACAACATCGATCCGATGAACGTGGTTGATTGGATCAATATGTTCGCCTTCGCCGTGAATGAAGAAAACGCCGCCGGTGGCCGCGTGGTGACCGCCCCAACCAACGGTGCCTGCGGCATCATCCCGGCGGTGCTGGCCTATTACGACCAGTTTATTCGCCCGGTGAACCCTAATTCCTATAGCCGTTACTTCCTGACCTCCGGCGTCATTGGCGCACTGTATAAGATGAACGCCTCTATTTCGGGCGCCGAAGTGGGCTGTCAGGGGGAAGTGGGCGTCGCCTGCTCCATGGCGGCGGCCGGTCTGGCAGAATTGATGGGCGGCAGCCCGGCTCAGGTTTGCATCGCGGCGGAGATCGCCATGGAGCACCACCTCGGGCTGACCTGCGATCCCTTGGCGGGCCAGGTTCAGGTGCCCTGTATCGAACGTAACGCGATTTCCGCGGTGAAAGCGGTCAATGCCGCACGTATGGCGCTGCGCCGCACCAGCGAGCCGCGGGTGTGCCTGGATAAGGTGATTGAAACCATGTATGAGACGGGCAAGGACATGAACGCCAAATACCGCGAGACGTCGCAGGGCGGTCTGGCGATCAAGGTCGTCGCCTGTAACTGATAAAAAATGAGGGCGCAATCTTTGCGCCCTCTTCATTACGCTTGCTGCCAGCAGAGTTAACCGAACACGCTGCCGAACCACTGGGTCAGTTTCATCATCACCATGTCCCAGATGCGGCTGAAGAAGTTCCCTTCTTTCACCTCTTGCATTGCCACCAGCGGATATTGCTCGATGGTTTTGCCGTCAAGCTGGAAATCTATGGTGCCAACTACCTGATTTTTTGCCAATGGCGCTTCCAGCGTCGGCTGGTTCAGCTTGTAACTGGCCTTCAGGTTTTTCATCTGCCCTTTCGGGATAGTGACCGCCGCGTCTTTCGCTACGCCCAACGGCACCTCGCCAACGTCGCCAAACCACACTTTCTGGGTAACAAACGGCTTGTCGGTTTTGATAGGGGTGGCGGTTTCGTAGAAGCGGAAGCCCCAGGTCAGCAGCTTTTCACTTTCGCTAAAGCGGATGCGATCGCTCGGAGCACCCAGCACCACCGAGATCAGGCGCATCGGGCCGTCGGTGGCAGAGGCCACCAGGTTATGACCGGCGCCGCCGGTGTAACCGGTTTTAATGCCGTCAACGTTCAGGTTGGAGCTCCACAACAGACGGTTGCGGTTAACCTGACGGATCTTGTTGAAGGTGAACTCTTTTTCTTTATGCAGCGCATATTCATCCGGCACGTCGCGGATCAGCGCCTGACTCAGCAGCGCCATATCACGCGCGGTGCTGTACTGCCCTTCCGCATCCAGCCCGTGCACCGTCAGGAAATGGGTGTTCTGCAAACCCAGCGATTTGGCGTAGTTGTTCATCAGGCCGACAAACGAATCCTGGCTGCCCGCGACGTAATCGGCCAGCGCGATGCTGGCGTCGTTACCCGACTGAATGACGATGCCTTTGTTCAGTTCCATCACCGGCACCTGGTCGCCCGGTTTGATAAACATCAGAGAGGAGCCGCGCAGCGCCGGGTTACCGGTGGCCCAGGCGTCTTTACCTACGGTGACCATGTCTTCCGGCTTGATCTTGCCGGCCTTGATCGCCTGGCCAATCACGTAGCTGGACATGATTTTGGTCAGGCTGGCGGGATCGAGCCGGGTATCGGCATTGCCCTCCGTCAGAATTTTGCCGCTGTTGTAATCCATCAGCACAAAAGCCTTGGCATCAACCTGCGGGGCCGCCGGGGCTTCCGCCGCCTGTACGACAGGCGCAGCCAACAACAGGATGCTGACGCTAAAGGTTAATTTTTTCAGGGTGGTGGAAAAGTTTTTTTTCATCATGACGTCGCCAGAGTGTCCATTCAAATTATTGAAATAGCGTTAACTTTCAAACATATTCACGTTTTCAGCCAACCAGCGAGAGTGGCCCGGTACGCGCCTGCCAACCGCAAACTCCCTGCGGCCCCATGACGGGTTGAGCGGCGCACCGAAAATGCCCTTGCTGTGAGTTTATTAGATTCATCTTATTTTTGCAGGGTTTAGCGTGAATTTTCAGCATTTTTACATAACTGTACGCTGTTACGCGCAAATTGGATGAAAAGCCGACGGCGCGTCGTTTTTTTAAACGGCTCACGGCTACACGGCTGAACATCTGCACCGCTGAACATCCATGCCTCCATACGTCCAAATTGAATTAATATATTCCAAAAAGGCATATCGAGTGGTTATTTGTTCTTTTTAATGGGCTTATTGACAGCGCTATCATCCAGATAACGGCCTTTAAACCGAATTATTCTGGAGATCCTCATGGCAATACCGCATTCCGTCATCGATATGATCGGCAATACCCCGATGCTGGAACTGACTCAGTTCGATACCGGCCCCTGCCGCCTGTTCGTCAAGCTTGAGAATCAAAACCCCGGCGGCTCCATCAAAGACCGCGTGGCGCTGTCGATGATCGAGCAGGCGGAACGCGACGGCAGCCTGCAGCCCGGCGGCACCATCATTGAAGCCACCGCCGGCAACACCGGCCTGGGCCTGGCGCTGGTGGCGGCTTTGAAGGGTTATAAGCTGTTGCTGGTGGTACCGGACAAGATGAGCCGCGAGAAGATTTTCCATCTGCGCGCCCTGGGGGTAGAAGTGGTGCTGACCCGCTCCGACGTGGGCAAGGGGCACCCGGCTTACTATCAGGATTACGCCAAACGTCTGGCCGACGAAATCCCCGGGGCGTTTTATATCGATCAGTTTAACAACCCGGCCAACCCGGCGGCCCATACCCGCACCACCGCACCGGAACTGTGGCAACAGATGGAGCATCAGATCGATGCCATCGTGGTCGGTGTCGGTTCCGGTGGCACGCTCGGCGGTCTGAGCCACTATTTTGCCGAAGTCTCGCCGCAAACCGAGTTCGTGTTGGCGGATCCGGCCGGTTCGATCCTGGCTGACTATCTTGATAACGGCCAGATCGGCGAGGCCGGCAGTTGGCTGGTGGAAGGGATCGGCGAAGATTTCATTCCGCCGCTGAGCGACTTTAACCAGGTACGCAATGCCTACCGTATCGGCGATGCCGAAGCCTTCACCACCGCGCGCGATCTGCTGCGCAAAGAAGGCGTGTTGGCAGGTTCGTCCACCGGCACCCTGTTGGCGGCAGCACTGCGCTATTGCCAGGCGCAGACAGAGCCGAAACGCGTGGTCACCTTCGTCTGCGACAGCGGCAACAAATACCTGTCTAAAATGTATAACGACCACTGGATGCTGGAACAAGGCCTGCTGAGCAAGCCGCAGCATCAGGATTTACGCGATTTGATCGCCTACCGTCATGACGAGGGGGCCGCCGTTTCGGTCACGCCGGAAGATACGCTGGCTATCGTTCATGCCCGTATGCGGCTGTATGACATCTCGCAGCTGCCGGTGCTGGAAGGCGACCGGGTCGTCGGCCTGATCGACGAGTGGGATCTGCTCAATGCCGTTCAGGCGGACGCCAGCCACTTCAGTCTGCCGGCCGCCCGCGCCATGACCCATTCGGTCAATACGCTGCAAAAAGAAGCCAGCTATCAGGATTTACTTGCCACCTTCAATCACGGCCACGTAGCGGTGGTCCTCGACGGTGAGCGTTTCCTCGGTTTGATTACCCGCACAGACGTGCTTAACGCCTGGCGCCAAAAATTACGTTAATAAGGAATGATTGTATGGCCAAGTTTGATACGTTGACCGTTCATGCCGGTTACACGCCGGATGCCACCGGTGCGGTAATGCCGGCCATTTATGCCACCTCCACCTACGCCCAACCGGCGCCGGGAGAGCATACCGGTTATGAATATTCACGCAGCGCCAACCCAACGCGCACCGCATTGGAGAGCGCCATCGCCGAACTGGAGGGCGGCAGCCGCGGCTACGCCTTTGCCTCTGGCCTGGCGGCCTGTTCAACCGTGCTGGAGTTGCTTGATCAGGGCAGCCATCTGGTGGCGGTCGACGATCTGTACGGCGGCACCTATCGCCTGCTGGAGAAGGTACGCAGCCGCACTGCCGGCCTGCGCGTCACCTATGTTTCACCGGCGGACCTGGCCGCACTGGAACAGGCGATTGAACCCGACACCAAAATGATCTGGGTGGAAACGCCGACCAACCCGCTGCTGAAATTGGCGGATCTGAGCGCCATCGCTACCATCGCTAAAAAACACGGTTTAATCAGCGTCGCGGACAACACCTTTGCCTCGCCTTATATCCAGCGTCCACTGGATCTCGGCTTTGATGTGGTAGTGCATTCTGCCACCAAATACCTCAACGGCCACTCCGACGTTGTCGCCGGGGTTGCTGCGGTGGGAAATAACCCAGAGCTGGCCGAACAGCTTGGGTTCCTGCAAAACGCGGTGGGCGGCATTCTCGATCCGTTCAGCAGCTTCCTGACGCTGCGCGGTATCCGCACGTTAGCGCTGCGCATGGAGCGCCACAGCAATAGCGCCTTGCATATTGCCCAGTGGCTGGAAGGCCAACCTCAGGTAGAAGAGGTCTACTACCCTGGCCTGCCGAGCCATCCGCAGCACGCGCTGGCGACAAAGCAGATGAGCAGCTTCGGCGGCATGATTTCAGTTCGGTTGAAAGGCGACGACGCCTATGCGCGCCGGGTAATCAAACGTTCACGTCTGTTTACCCTGGCCGAAAGTCTGGGTGGCGTGGAAAGCCTGATCAGTCAGCCGTTCAGCATGACTCATGCTTCTATCCCGCTGGAACAGCGGCTGAAAACCGGCATCACACCGCAATTGCTGCGCCTGTCGGTAGGGATTGAGGATGCGGAAGATTTGATCGCCGATCTGCAGCAGGCGCTGGCAGAGTAATTCAAAACAATCGGGTCGAACATGTTCGACCCGACTCACCCCATTGGGCGCCATATGCGGCGCCGCTGCCCTTAAGCAACGACGTCCTGGTAATAACGCTGTGCCACGTCCGGATGGGAACGGATGCGTCCTTTCAGGTAGTTAAAGCCCACATCGCGTAACAGCGGATTGTGCGGATCGCTGGCCGGCCCTTGCGCCTCTGCCGCCAGAGGCTCCGGAAGCTGATACAAGGGCACCACCGCGTCCAGTCGCGCGCCCAGAAAGAAAGCAATCGACAACCTGTCGCTCCCTGCCGGTGGCGTCTCCACACGGTGCACGGTGGCGCGCAAATAGCCATTGGTCGCCAACTCCAGCAATTCGCCAATGTTGACCACAAAGGTATCCTCAAGCGGTTCGGCGCCAACCCAGCGCCCCTCGTCGACTTCAACCTGCAGGCCTTTTTGCCGATCCTGCAGCAGAAAGCTGAGAAAACCGGAGTCTTTATGGGCGCCCACCCCTTGCCCGCTGGCGGTCGCTTCACGCCCTGGATAGCGGATCAGTTTGATATGTTCATTGGGTTTGTCGCCGTAGAGCGAATCAAACGCTTGTTCCGGCAGTGAAAGCGACTGTGCAAAAGCGCGCAACAGCCGCAGCGACATCGCGGTCATCGCCTGTTGCCATTGCAATAGCAGCGGTTTCAACTCGGGCAATGCCTCCGGCCATTGATTCGGCCCTTGCAAACGCGCCCAGCGTGGAGTGTCTTCAGCCAGCTGCAGCGCCGCCCGCTCTGCACCGATATCAAACTGTTCGCGCCAGTCCGGCTGGCCGCGGGTCAATTCTGCCGCCGCACGGTTATAGCCGCGAAAATGCGGCGAATGCACCATCTGCACCGCCAGTTTGTCGGCTTCCGGCAGGGCGAAAAACTGCCTCGCCAGCCGTTGCAGCTGCGCATTCAGGTCACTATCAACGCCGTGGCCGCGCAAATAAAAAAAGCCGACGTCACGCGCCGCAATACGCAAACCGTCAAGAAACGCCTGCCGCTGCCCGGCGTCGCCATCAAGCTGCGAAAGATCCAGCAGCGGCAGCCTCTTCAGCGTCAGTGGTGGTGTCATCATCCTGTTCCTCTTCATCCCCAACAAAAATCGGGCCGGTATAAAGGCGAATTATCAGCATCTTCAACTCCTGGATGGCCAGCGTATTGCCCCTATAGTTACCATCAGGACAAAGGCCCGAGCCAATATTGTTGCGTTCTAAGTTATGCAAACCTTCAACAAAGTGTCGCAAAACTGTCATCAATGTTACTTATGCTCTGCGCAATTTCGTCGTCGCCACTGGCTGGCGACTAACGCTATCCGCTATTCTATAAACAGCCCATTCCCCCTCCCTGCCTGCCGGAGAAATACTGATGGATTTAGCCTTGTTCGACCTGGACGAAACCCTGATTGATGAAGACAGCGCCAGCCTATGGATGCGTTGGTTGGTTACTGAAGGGTTTGCACCGGCGGAACTGGAACAGCAGGAACAACAACTGATGCAGCACTATTATCAGGGCAAGCTGTCCATGGAGGACTATATGCAGGCCACGTTGGCACCGCTGGCCGGCCTGAGTACCGAGACGGTGGCCGGCTGGGTGCAGCGTTATATTCGCCGCGATATTCTGCCGCGAGTCTACCCTGCCGCCCGTGAACGGCTGCTGTGGCACCGCGAGCGCGGCGACTGCATTCTGGTCATTTCCGCCACGGGCGAGCACCTGGTGGCGCCGATTGCCGCCCAGCTTGGCGCCGACGGCGCGCTGGCCATTGGCGTCGAAGTGCAAGACGGGCGCTTCACCGGCAACACCTACGGCACCATGACCTACCAACAGGGCAAGGTTATCCGCCTGAAAAAGTGGTTGGCTGAACATCCGGAACTGAGCTTCGAGCACAGCCACGGTTACAGCGACTCCCTGAACGACAAAGCGATGCTGGAATATGTCGACAGCGCCACGGTGATCAACCCCGACAGCGAGCTCAACGCGCTGGCGCTGGAGCACGGTTGGGAGATCTGCCGCTGGGAGCGCTGAATGTGTCGCCCACGTCGGCAAAAAATGCCTTCCAGTGTGACAAGCGCTGAATTGTGGAGTAGGAATAATTAGTTAGGTTGATTAACCCACGTAAAAGAGGCGTTCTATGCTGACCATTTGGGGTCGTGAAAATTCGAACAACGTCAGGAAAGTGCTGTGGTGCGCCGCAGAATTGGAGCTGAGTTACAGCCATATCAACGCCGGTGGCGCATTCGGCAAGGTGAACGACGAGCTCTACCGTTCATTGAACCCGAATGGCCTGGTGCCGCTGCTGCAAGACGATGACTTTGTGCTGTGGGAGTCCAACACCATAGTGCGCTATCTGGCCGCGAAGTTTGGTAGCGAACCATTCTACCCGCAGGATCTGCAGGCACGCGCCAGTGCCGAAAAATGGATGGACTGGACCACCGCCACCATTGTCAGTCACTTTAGCGTGTTGTTCTGGGGGATGGTACGCACCAAGCCGGAACTGCGCGATATGGCGAAGATCGAAGCGGCAATCGCCACATTGGAAAAGCATTTCGACATTGTGGAAGACACCCTGGGCCGTCAGCCTTACCTTTCCGGTGAAGACTTCGGCATCGGCGATATCCCGCTGGGCAGTTTCGCCTACGCCTGGTTCTCCATGCCGATCAAGCGCCAGCCGCGCCCAAACATGGAGCGCTGGTATAAGCAACTAAGCGAACGCCCGGCCTATCAGCGCGGCGTGATGAGCGAATTAACCTGAGTTTCCTGCGCCCCGCATCCACTGGGGCGCAATTTTCGCCTAGAGCCCCACCCGCAGCAGCTTGCCGTTGCTTGCATCGGTTAACAGATAAAGGTAGCCGTCAGGCCCGACCCGCACTTCACGAATGCGTTCTCCACGATCCTCCAGCAGCCTTTCTTCAGAGACCACTTTGTCCCCCTGCAGCGTCAGGCGGATCAGCGCTTCCTGGGCCAGTGCGCCAATAAACAGCGAATGCTTCCAGGCAGGAAAACGAGGCGAATCATAGAATGCCATGCCGCTGATACCCGGTGACACCGGCCAATAATGCAGGGGCTGTTCAGTACCGGCGACCTTCTGTCCTTTTGCCTCCGGGATCGCCAGCCCGGAGTAATTGATGCCATAGGTGGCTATCGGCCAGCCGTAGTTTTTCCCTGCCTGCGGAATATTGACCTCGTCGCCATCGCGTGGACCGTGTTCGTTCTCCCACATCACCCCGCTCCACGGATTCAACGCCAGCCCCTGAGGATTGCGGTGGCCGTAGGACCAAATTTCCGGCCGCTTGCCGGCCTGGCCGACAAAAGGATTATCCGGCGGCACCGCGCCGTCGGCGGTTAAGCGCACCATTTTACCCTGTAACTTGTCCAGATCCTGTGCCGTCGGCCGCTGGTTATTCTCCCCCAGCGCGATAAACAAATTCCCCTGACGATCAAACGCCAGCTTGCCCCCAAAATGATTGCCGACCGACAGCTTGGGTTGCTGGCGGAAGATCACCTTGAAATTCTCCAGGCGTTGGTTGTCGGTACTGAGCTGCCCATAGCCTACCGCCGTCCCGGCCTTGCCGTCATCACCCACTTCGGCGAAGCTGAGATAAACGCGCCGGCTGGTGGAAAAATCTGGCGCCAGCAACACTTCCAGCAAACCGCCCTGGCCTTGGGCATACACTTGCGGCACACCAACGATGGGCGCCGAAAGCCCCTGGCCCATCTGCCACAGCCGTAAACGCCCCGGCCGTTCGGTGATTAACATTCCCTGTTCACCGGGCAAAAATGCCAGTGACCACGGGTGTTCCAGCTTGTCCTGCAATTGCGTTACCGTCGGTGCGGCGTGCAGCAAGCCGCTGAACAACAGCAAAGCGGCCATCATAGTCAATCGGTGCATAGCGTCCTCCTGGACAAAAAACAACCTACTCAGTGTAGCCCAGCAGGCTGATTTTGACGTTTGTTTTAAATTTCAACGTGTTGCCTTTTGAGCAGACTGTGCTTAAGTTAAGGGTTCACCAAGGAGGAAAGATGAACATCACCGTAACCGAGACGCTCAATGAAGACACCCTCGACGCTATCCGTCAGGGGCTGCGAGCCCATAACAGCCCCTATGTGGATCCCAGCCAACGTAAACCAGTTGGCGTTTACGCCCGGGACACCGCCGGCCAGGTGGTCGCTGGCCTGACCGGCGAGACCTGGGGCAACTGGCTGAGCGTTGAATGGCTGTGGGTAGCGGATTCGCAACGCGGCAGCGGCCTGGGTCGCAAAGTGTTGCTGGCGGCGGAACAGGAGGCGAAAGCGCGCGGTTGCCGCTATGTTCGTTTGGATACCTTTAGTTTTCAGGCGCGGCCGTTCTACGAAAAACTGGGTTATCAGCTGCAGATGACGCTGCAGAATTACCCGGTGGAACATGAATGTTACTTTCTCACCAAAACCCTTATTGAATAGCAGGTGACCTGATGGAAACCGCAACCATGGTTGTGAATTGCGTGGCATACAAAGCCGGTGAACGGCTGGGCGAAGTGACCATTGATGATATCAGCGAGGTGGTCAAACAGCCGGATACCTTCGTCTGGCTCGGGCTGTGGCAGCCGGAAGACGCCTTTATGCGCAAAGTGCAGGAGGAGTTCGGGCTGCACGATCTGGCGATTGAGGATGCGTTGTGCGCCCACCAGCGACCGAAACTTGAAGCCTACGGTGACTCGCTGTTTATCGTGGTCAAAACCGCGCAATGGGGCAATGACGAAATTGAGTACGGCGAAACGCACTTCTTCGTGGGTAAAAACTTCCTGATCACGGTACGCCACGGCGAATCGCCGAGCTACGCCCCGATCCGTGCCAAGGCCGAAGAGAACCGCAAGCAAATGTGCCGCGGCCCGGGTTTTGCCTTGTATTCGGTATTGGATTTTGTGGTGGATAACTACCGTACCGTGGTGGCGAAGTTCGAATCGACCATCGAAGGTATCGAAGCCAATATGTTCAAATCAGAGTTTGATCAGGCCGCCATCGAGAACGTCTATACCCTGCGGCGGCACCTGCTGGCGCTGCGCAATGCCGCGATGCCGATGGACGAAATCTGCAATCAGCTGATCCGCCTGCATGAGGAAGTGATCCCGAAAGAGCTGCGCGCTTACGTACGCGATGTTCAGGACCATGCGCATCAGGTGGTCAGCAATATCGATGATATGCGCGAAATGCTGACCAACGCGATGCACGTCAATTTGGCGCTGGTCACCGTAAAACAGAATGAAGTGGTGAAACGCCTGGCCGGTTGGGGGGCGATCCTGGCGATCCCTACGGTGATATTCAGCCTGTATGGCATGAACTTCGCCGATATGCCGGAGCTGAAGTTCCCCTGGGCCTACCACACCACGCTGGGGATCACCGTCGTCGGCTGCTTCTTCCTGTACCAGAAACTGAAGCGATCCGGCTGGCTGTAAACGATAATGGGGCTGCGCATGGCAGCCCCTGGTGACCGGTTACTCGGCCTGCACCTGCGGCTGCGGGCTTGGCCGGGTCAATAAGCTGCCCATTACGAAGGCCGCGCCGCCCGCCAGCAAGCCGCCGTAGATTGGGCTGTTGGCTTCAATACCCTGATAATACATCAGCCCCAAAACGCTCAGGCTGCCGGTCAGCATGCTGGCGATCGCGCCGGTGCTGGTGGCCCGTTGCCAGAAAATCGCGCCGATCAGCGGGATCAGCATGCCGCCCACCAGCAGGTTATAAGCCAGCGTGAGCGCGGCCATCACGTCCCGAACTACAAACGCCAACCCCAGCATGATGCAACCCATGATCAGCGTAGTGAATCGTCCGGCTGCCAGCCCGCCCGAGGGGCGCTTACGGATCGCCGGCAATACGTCCTCCAGCGCAATGGTCGATGACGCCAACAGGCAGGCGCTGGCGGTAGACATCAGCGCAGCCAGTGCGGCGGCGGCCACCAACCCGCTGACGCCCGGCGGCAGCACCGCCTGCGCAATGGCGGCAAAAGCCCCGTCGGTATTAGCCAGCTGCGGCAGCACCAGCTTGCCGGCCATGCCGATCAACGCGCCGGCCACGCCATACAGCACGCAATACACCCCGGCGCCTAACCCGGCATAGCGAGCAATGGTGCTGCTGCGGGCGGTAAATACCCGCTGCCAGATGTCCTGACCAATCAAAATGCCGAAGAAGTAGATCAGGAAGAACACCGCGATAGTGTCCAGCCCGATGGATGATAGCCGGTAGTAGCTTTCCGGCAGTTGGCTGCTGAACGCTGCCCAGCCCCCGGCTTTGACGATGCTCATCGGCATCAGCACCAGCATCATGCCGACGGTCATGATGATAAACTGGATAATGTCGGTCAGCGTCAGTGACCACATGCCGCCCAACGTTGAATACAGCACCACCAAACCGCCACCGAGCAAAATTGAAACGGTAAACGACAAGTCAAACATCACCTGCATCACGCTGCCGATGGCAATGATCGACGTCACCGCCACCATCAGATCGTAGGCCAACATAATGGCGCCGCTGGTGACCCTGGCCGCCGGGTGATAACGTCGCGACAGCACCTGGCTGACGGTGTAGAGCTTTAGCTTAAGCAACGGCTTTGCCAACACCAGGCTCAGCACCACAATGCCCGCCCCCAACGCACCGCAAAGCCACACGCCAGAGATGCCGTAGGTATAACCCAGTTTGACGCTGCCGATGGTTGATGCCCCGCCCAGCACCACCGCAGACAAGGTACCCAGATACAAACAGGGCCCCAGATTACGCCCGGCAACCAGATAATCCTCTTTGGTCGTCGCCCGGCGCACGCCTAACCAACCCACCGCTCCTATCACCAAAAAGTAAAACACTACTACCAGCAGATCGAGATTCATGAGTCACTCCGCATGCTTATTATTGTTATTGGATCCAGGCGCAACGGCTCCGCCGGTCAGGTATGACGGTGCCTTATCGCCCAGGCAGCACGCACAGCATTTCAAACAGCAGGTTGGCCGCCAGCAACGCGGTATTACCGGAACGATCGTAAGGCGGTGAAACCTCTACCACGTCGGCGCCGATCAGATTCAACCCCCGGCATCCTCGGACAATCTCCAGGCCCTGCCACACCGACAGCCCGCCAACTTCCGGCGTGCCGGTACCCGGAGCAAACGCCGGATCCAGACCATCGATATCGAAGCTGAGATAAACTGGCGCATTGCCCATCTGCTCGCGCACTTCAGCCATCAGCGGCGCTAAAGAGCGATGCCAGCACTCTTCCGCCTGCACCACGCGGAATCCCTGTCGGCGCGACCAGTCAAAATCAGCGGCTGCATAGCCGCTGCCCCGCAGCCCAATCTGCACAACCCGTTGCGGTGCCAACAGCCCCTCTTCAAAAGCGCGACGGAAAGTGGTGCCGTGCGCCAGTTGCTCGCCAAACATCTCCTCATTGGTGTCTGAATGCGCATCTACATGGATTAAACCGACCGGGCCATAACGGCCGGCGGTGGCACGCAGGATCGGCAACGTCAGCGTGTGATCGCCTCCCAGCGTCAGCGGGATGCAGCCATGGGCCAGAATGTCGCTATAGGCCAGTTCGATGCGTCGAACGCTGTCCGCCAGACTGTAGGGATTGATGGCGACATCCCCCAGATCGGCAACCTGCAACCGTTCGAAAGGGGCAGCGCCGGTGCCCATGTTGTACGGACGGATCATCACCGACTCCTGACGGATCTGCCGTGGCCCATAGCGCGTGCCGCTGCGGTTTGAAGTGCCAATATCAAGAGGAATGCCAACGAAGGCCGCATCCAGACCGCGCGCATTTTCGGCAACGGGCAGGCGCATCATGGTAGGGATACCGGCAAACCGCGGCATGTCGTTGCCACTTTGGGGTTGATTGAGCATGTGTTTTCCTCGTTCAGGCATGATTTAATTTCAACATTTAGATAACAAATACAGGCTACCCCGATGCCCGACAGAGCTACCATTCCATCTTTGTGATGTAAGCATTGAAAACACCGATGTTTGGTAACACATTGAACCGTTGGTTTTATTTGTAATCTGTGACATAAAAAGAGTGATTTTGGCCCATCAGGCTGACGCCATGGATGTTACCAATCGGTTAACAAGGGAAGTTTTGCGGAGGAAAAGATGCTCACTAATCTAAGCGACATCGATCTGCGGCTGCTGCGGGTGTTCGTCGCCGTCGCGGAGGCCCATGGCGTCAGCGCCGCCCAGGAGCCGCTGTTGATGAATCAGTCGACCATCAGCACCCATCTTGCGACGCTGGAGACCCGGCTGGGGTTTCGTCTGTGCCAGCGAGGGCGATCCGGCTTTATGCTCACGCCCAAAGGGGAGCGCATATTGATCGCCTGCCGCACCCTGTTTAACGCCGCACGCGACTTCACCCGGGTCAGCCAGTCGCTGAACGGTCTGCTGACCGGCGATCTGCAAATCGGACTGGTGGATAATCTGGTGTCGCTGCCGGGCAACCCCTTCAGCCGTGCGATCAAACAGTTTCAACGTCGCCATCAGGACGTGGAGTTGCAGTGCCGAATTTGCGCCCCCGGTGAAATAGAACAGGGGCTGCTGAATCAGCAGCTCGATTTGGGCATCGGTTATTTTGGCCAGCAGTTGGAAGCATTGCAGTATCAACCCTGGATAAGCGAAACGCAGGCGGTCTATTGCAGCAGCGATCACCCGCTGTTTACCGCAGAGCAACCGAGCCGCGAACAAATTGAAAATGCCCGTTGGGTCAAGCGCGGTTATCTGTTGGCGCAGCAACTCTGCCCGTTGGCGCCGTTAAACCTCGCTGCCGTCGCCCACCATATGGAAGGAGTCGCCCATCTGGTGCTCAGTGGCGAATATCTCGGTTATCTGCCAACCCATTACGCCGCACGCTGGGTAGAACAGGGGGCACTGAGGCAGTTAGGCGGGCTGGTGCTCTCCTACCAGGCACCGCTGAGCCTGGTGACCCGGCCCGGGGCGCCGAAGGAAGCCCTGTTGGCGCTGATAGAGGATTTGAGCGGATTGGCGCGAGAGCCACAGACAAAAAACCCCGCAGGCGCGGGGCCAGACAGAGCAATTAATTGACCGGCATGCGCGCCGGATCGGGGTACTGATATTCGAACCCCAGCTCATTGCAGATGCGGCTACCGTCCACCAGACGCCCTCCCTGCTCTGCCTCAACGGCGAACTGCGGCGGTGCCAGATGCAGCTGTTCGGCCAGCGCCGGGTAAAATTCACGCTTGGTGGGATGGGCCGGGGCGCAAAGGTTATAAACGTGACCGCCTTTCGGCAGCTTCAGCAACAGTTGAATCGCGGCGATCACATCATCCTGATGCACCAGATTCACCCCTTGCGAACCGCCCTTCACATCGACCTTGCCGGCCAGGAAACGGCCGGGGTGGCGATCCCCCCCCACCAGTCCAGCCAACCGCAAGATATCCACCGACGTGTTCGGCAATTCATGCAGCCAGCGCTCCAGTTCCACCAGCACCCGCCCCGAAGGCGAAACCGGCTGCAGTGGCGAATCCTCGCGTACCGTACCGGTAGTTTCACCGTATACCGAGGTCGAACTGGTAAACAGGATCCGCGGTACGCCGAAAGCCATCGCGCTGTCCACCAGCATGCGTACCGCATTGAAATAGTTCTCGCTGCCTTCAACGGTGCGGCGCGCGGGCAGCGTCACCACCAGCGCATCGACGCGCAGCAAAGACTCCAGATCTTCCGGTTCGCAAATCAGCTCCGGCGTCATTTCCAACTGATAGCATTCAATACCGCTCATCCGCGCGGCCTCAACGCCATCCGGCGTCGTTTTACTGCCGACGACGTCAAACCCACGGCTCATCAGCGACAGGGCCAACGGCATGCCCAGCCAGCCCAAACCAATAATGGCTACCTTTTTCATCATCTTCCTCTCTTGAAGATCGCAGCGCTTTGACCATTAAGGCTACGCCACTGCGTGAAGTGATACAATCCACCCAGTTTAAGCTTAGGTAAAGTCGCGTCCAGCTAATAACTCAACCTGTTTCAATAAATTAAATTTATGACCGTAAAAAAGGGTTGCGTGACAGACGGCGGATAGTTTAGGTTAATTAGCAATTGAGTTTGTAGCGACTTTATACAGAGAAAACACCATGACACGCATTCAGTTCAGCCACCATCATCACCATCATCCTGACTAGTCTTTCAGGCGATGTGTGCTGGAAGACGGTTTTTTAATCTTCCAGTGGCGCGCAGAATGCAAGAGAGAGCCCTCGGAAGATTTCTTCCGAGGGTTTTTTTTTGGCTCCGGACAGACAGAAAAAATAATTTTTAAAATAAATTCATAAAATTACAGATTAAACAGAGGTTACCATGCTGGACAAAACACGTTTACGGATAGCAATGCAGAAATCGGGCCGCCTGAGTGATGAATCCCAGGAGCTGCTGGCGCGCTGCGGCATTAAAATCAACCTGCAACAACAGCGCCTGATTGCCTTCGCGGAGAATATGCCGATTGATATCCTGCGCGTCCGTGATGACGATATCCCAGGCCTGGTGATGGACGGCGTGGTCGACCTGGGCATTATCGGTGAGAACGTGCTGGAAGAAGAGCTGCTCACCCGCCGCGCTCAGGGCGAAGATCCCCGTTACTTCACCCTGCGCCGCCTGGACTTCGGCGGTTGCCGCCTGTCGCTGGCTACTTCGCTCGACACGGAGTACACCGGCCCGCAAAGCCTGCAAGACGCCCGCATCGCCACCTCTTATCCGCACCTGCTGAAGCAATATCTTGATAAACAAGGGGTGCGCTTCAAATCCTGCCTGTTGAACGGTTCGGTGGAAGTGGCACCGCGTGCCGGTCTGGCCGACGCCATCTGTGACCTGGTCTCCACCGGTGCCACGCTGGAAGCCAACGGCCTGCGCGAAGTGGAAGTGATTTACCGCTCGAAAGCCTGCCTGATCCAACGTGACGGCGAAATGCCGGAAGCCAAACAGCAATTGATCGACCGCCTGATGACCCGTATTCAGGGCGTGATCCAGGCACGTGAATCCAAGTACATCATGCTGCACGCGCCGAGCGAACGCCTGGACGAAATCGTTGCGCTGCTGCCGGGCGCGGAACGCCCAACCATTCTGCCACTGGCCGGCGCGCAAAACCGCGTGGCAATGCACATGGTCAGCAGTGAAACCCTGTTCTGGGAAACCATGGAAAAACTGAAAGCGCTCGGTGCCAGTTCGATTCTGGTGTTGCCAATTGAGAAGATGATGGAGTAACGCCATGTCGACTTTCAATACTCCGATCAATTGGGCAGACTGCAGCGCCGAGCAGCGCGCGGCACTGTTGATGCGCCCGGCGATCTCCGCCTCGGACAGCATCACCCGCACGGTGAGCGAGATCCTCGACAACGTGAAGGCCAACGGTGATCAGGCGCTGCGCGATTACAGCGCCAAATTTGATAAAACCGAAGTTGGCGCGCTGCGCGTCACCGCCGACCAGATCGCCGCCGCCAGCGCTCGTCTGGGTGATGAGATCAAACAGGCCATGGCCGTGGCCGTAGCCAATGTGGAAACCTTCCACAATGCGCAACAGCTGCCGCCGGTCGATGTGGAAACCCAGCCGGGCGTGCGTTGCCAACAGGTCACCCGCCCGATCGACTCGGTCGGGCTGTATATTCCCGGTGGCTCCGCGCCGCTTTTTTCTACCGTGCTGATGCTGGCAATGCCGGCGCGTATCGCCGGTTGCCGCCGCGTGGTGCTGTGTTCACCGCCGCCGATTGCCGATGAAATTCTCTATGCCGCGCAGCTGTGCGGGGTAAAGGAAGTGTTTCAGGTCGGGGGCGCGCAGGCCATTGCCGCTATGGCGTTCGGCACCGATTCCGTGCCGCGCGTGGCGAAGATCTTCGGGCCGGGCAATGCCTTTGTCACCGAAGCCAAGCGCCAAATCAGCCAACGGCTGGACGGCGCAGCGATCGATATGCCGGCCGGCCCTTCAGAGGTATTGGTGATTGCCGATGCCGGTGCGACACCGGCGTTTGTTGCTTCTGATTTGTTGTCGCAGGCGGAGCACGGCCCTGACTCGCAGGTGATCCTGCTGACGCCGGACGCCGTTATGGCACAGGCGGTCGCCGAAGCGGTAGAGCAGCAACTGGCGCAGCTGCCTCGAGCCGAAACCGCTCGTCAGGCGCTGGCCAGCAGCCGACTGATCGTCGCCAAAGACTTGGCCGAATGCGTGACTATCAGCAATCAGTATGGTCCGGAACACCTGATCATTCAGACCCGCGATGCCCGCGCCCTGGTCGACAGCATCACCAGCGCCGGTTCAGTGTTTCTCGGTGACTGGTCGCCAGAGTCCGCCGGTGACTATGCGTCCGGCACCAACCACGTATTGCCGACCTACGGTTATACCGCGACCTGCTCCAGCCTGGGCCTGGCGGATTTCCAAAAACGCATGACGGTGCAGGAACTGACGCCGCAAGGCTTTATGAACCTGGCCGCCACCATTGAAACCCTGGCCGCCGCCGAGCAGTTGATTGCCCACAAAAACGCCGTCACCCTGCGCGTTGCCGCGCTTAAGGAGCAAGCATGAGCATTGAAGACCTGGCGCGCGCCAACGTTCGCGAGCTGACCCCTTATCAATCGGCTCGCCGTCTGGGGGGCAATGGCGATGTGTGGCTGAACGCCAACGAATACCCGATCGCCCCGGAATTCCAACTGACCGCTCAAACCTTTAACCGCTATCCGGAGTGCCAGCCGGCGCGGGTGATCGAGCGCTACGCCGATTACGCCGGGGTTAAAAAGGAACAGGTGCTGGTCAGCCGTGGAGCCGACGAAGGCATCGAGCTGCTGATCCGCGCCTTCTGCGAGCCGGGCAAAGACGCCATTCTGTTCTGTCCGCCGACTTACGGCATGTACGCCGTCAGCGCTGAAACCTTTGGCGTGGAGCGTCGCACCGTGGCGGCCAAACGGGACTGGCAATTGGATTTAGCTGCCATTGCCGACAGCCTGGATAACGTGAAACTGATCTACGTCTGCAGCCCAAACAACCCAACCGGCAACCTGATCGACCCCAACGATCTGCGCGCCCTGCTGGAGATGGCCAAAGGCAAGGCGATCGTCGCGGTTGACGAGGCCTATATCGAATTCTGCCCGCAGGCCAGCGTGGCCGCCTGGTTGAGCGATTATCCACACCTGGCAGTCCTGCGCACCCTGTCAAAAGCCTTCGCACTGGCCGGCCTGCGTTGTGGTTTTACCCTGGGTAACGAAGACTTGATCGCCCTGCTGCTGAAGGTGATCGCCCCCTATCCGCTCTCTACCCCAGTCGCCGATATCGCTGCTCAGGCGCTCAGCACCGAGGGGATCCGGGTGATGCGTCAGCGCGTTACCGAGATTGCCGCCAACCGCAGCTGGCTGCAGCAGGCGCTGCAAAATTGCGCCTGCGTTGAGCAGGTTTTCGCCAGCGACAGCAATTACCTGCTGGCTCGTTTCACTGCTTCCAGTAATGTGTTTAAAACCTTATGGGATCAGGGCATTATCTTACGAGACCAAAATAAACAACCTGGGTTGTCCGGCTGCCTGCGCATCACCATCGGCACCCGTGACGAATGTCAGCGCGTGGTTGACGCGCTGTCTGCCCTGCCCGGTGCAACCGAGACTCGCCAGGAGCCAATGTGAGCCAGAAATTCCTCTTTATTGACCGTGACGGCACGCTGATTGCTGAACCCCCGGAAGACTTCCAGGTTGATCGCCTGGACAAGCTGGCGCTGGAGCCGGACGTCATCCCTTGCCTGCTTGAATTGCAGCAGGCAGGTTACCAACTGGTGATGATCACCAATCAGGATGGCCTGGGCACCGCCAGTTTCCCGCAGGAAACCTTCGATCCGCCGCATGACCTGATGATGCAGATCCTCAGCTCACAGGGCATTCACTTTGAAGATATCCTGATCTGCCCGCACCTGCCGGCGGACAACTGCGACTGCCGCAAACCCAAGACCGCACTGGTCAAAGGCTATCTGGAGCCCGGCGTGATGGATACCGCTCACAGCTACGTGATCGGCGATCGTCCCACCGACGTTCAACTGGCAGAGAACATGGGCATTCAGGGGTTACGCTATCAGCGCGATACCCTGGGCTGGAAAGAAATCACCCGCCAACTGACCCAGCGCGATCGTCATGCGCAGGTTAACCGCGCCACCAAAGAAACCCAGATTGACGTTAACGTCTGGCTGGATCGCGAAGGCGGCAGCAAGATCAAAACCGGCGTGGGTTTCTTCGATCACATGCTGGATCAGATCGCCACCCACGGCGGCTTCCGCATGGATATCAACGTGAAGGGCGATCTCTATATCGACGATCACCACACGGTAGAAGACACCGGCCTGGCGTTGGGCGAAGCCCTGAACAAGGCGCTGGGCGACAAACGCGGCATCGCGCGCTTCGGTTTTGTGCTGCCAATGGACGAGTGCCTGGCGCGCTGCGCGCTGGATATCTCCGGCCGTCCGCACCTGGAATACAAGGCGGAGTTCAACTATCAGCGCGTCGGCGATCTGAGCACCGAAATGGTCGAGCACTTCTTCCGCTCGCTGTCTTACACCATGGGTTGCACGCTTCACCTGAAAACCAAGGGCAAAAACGACCATCACCGCGTCGAAAGCCTGTTCAAGGTGTTTGGCCGCACGCTACGCCAGGCGATCCGCGTTGAGGGCAACACCCTCCCGAGCTCGAAAGGAGTGTTGTGATGAACGTGGTGATTTTGGACACCGGCTGCGCCAACCTCTCTTCCGTCACCTACGCGGTGCAGCGATTGGGTTACCAGCCTGAGGTAAGCCGTGACCCGGAGATCGTGTTGCGCGCCGATAAGCTTTTCCTGCCGGGCGTTGGCACAGCACAGGCGGCCATGGATCAGTTGAAGCAACGCGAGTTGATCGATTTGATCAAAGCCTGCACTCAGCCGGTGCTGGGCATTTGCCTCGGCATGCAGTTGCTGGCAAAAAGCAGCGAAGAGAACGGCGGTATCGACACGCTGGGCATTATCGAAACGCCGGTCACCCAGATGACCGACTTCGGTCTGCCGCTCCCGCACATGGGCTGGAATCAGGTGTCGGCACAGGCCGGTCACCATCTGTTCCGCGGCATCGAAGACGGTGCCTACTTCTACTTCGTTCACAGCTATGCGATGCCGATATGCCCAAGCACCATCGCCCAGGCGAACTACGGCGAGCCCTTCACCGCCGCCGTGCAAAAAGACAACTTCTTCGGCGTGCAGTTTCATCCAGAACGTTCTGGAGCAGCCGGGGCGCAACTGTTGAAAAACTTTCTGGAGATGTAGGCAGCATGATTATTCCAGCTTTGGATTTGATCGACGGCAACGTGGTGCGTTTGCATCAGGGTGATTACGGCCAACAGCGCGACTACGGTAACGATCCGCGCTCACGCCTGCAGGACTATCAACAACAGGGCGCGCAGGTATTGCATCTGGTCGATCTGACCGGGGCCAAAGATCCGGCTGCACGCCAGATCCCGTTGCTGCGTAAGCTACTCGCCGGGGTTAACGTGCCGGTACAGGTTGGCGGCGGTATTCGCAATGAACAAGACGTTTCTGCCCTGCTGGAAGCCGGAGCGACCCGCGTGGTCATCGGCTCTACGGCGGTGAAACAACCGCAATTGGTACAGGGTTGGTTCGAACGCTATGGCGCAGAGGCCATGGTGCTGGCGCTGGACGTGCGTATCGGCGCCGACGGCACCAAGCGCGTGGCGATCAGCGGCTGGCAAGAGAACTCGGACGCCACCCTGGAACAGGTGATAGAGCAGTTCCTGCCCTACGGCCTGAAGCACGTGCTGTGCACCGATATTTCCCGCGATGGCACGCTGGCCGGTTCCAACGTGGCGCTGTACCAGGAGATCAGCCAGCGCTATCCGCAGATCGCCTTCCAGGCGTCCGGCGGCATCGGCAGCCTGGACGATATCGCCCAGTTGCGTGGCAGCGGCGTTGACGGAGTGATTGTGGGGCGAGCCCTGCTGGAAGGTAAGTTTAGCGTTGAGGAGGCGATCGCATGCTGGCAAAACGGATAATCCCATGCCTGGATGTCAAAGACGGGCAAGTAGTGAAAGGCGTGCAGTTCCGCAACCATGAAATCATCGGTGACATCGTACCGCTGGCGCAGCGTTATGCGCAGGAAGGCGCGGACGAACTGGTGTTCTATGATATCACCGCCTCAAGCGATGGCCGGGTGGTGGACAAAAGCTGGGTATCGCGGGTGGCGGAGGTGATTGATATCCCCTTCTGCGTCGCCGGCGGGATCAAAAGCCCGGAAGATGCCAGCCAGATCCTCTCTTTCGGCGCCGACAAGATTTCCATCAACTCTCCGGCGCTGGCCGACCCTGATCTGATCAGCCGTCTGGCCGATCGCTTCGGCGTGCAGTGCATCGTGGTGGGTATCGATACCTGGTTCGAAGCCTCAACCGGCAAGTATCACGTTAACCAATATACCGGCGACGAAAGCCGCACCCGCGTCACCCAATGGGAAACATTGGATTGGGTTAAGGAAGTGCAAAAACGCGGTGCCGGCGAGATTGTGTTGAACATGATGAACCAGGATGGCGTACGCAACGGTTACGATTTGGAACAGCTGCGAAAGGTTCGTGAGGTGTGCAAAGTGCCCTTGATCGCCTCCGGCGGCGCGGGCACCATGGAACACTTTCTGGAAGCATTCCGCGATGCGGACGTTGACGGCGCCCTGGCCGCGTCGGTGTTCCACAAGCAAATCATCAATATCGGCGAACTGAAAAAGTTCCTTGCCACCCAAGGTGTGGAGATCCGCCTGTGTTAACAGAACAACAAAGAAACCAGCTCGACTGGGAAAAAACTGACCACCTGCTGCCGGCGATTGTCCAGCATGCCGTCTCCGGCGAAGTGCTGATGCTCGGCTACATGAACCAGGAAGCGCTGACCGCTACCGAACAAAGCGGCAAGGTCACCTTCTTCTCTCGCACCAAGCAGCGCCTGTGGACCAAGGGCGAAAGCTCTGGCCACTTCCTTAACGTGGTCAGCATCACCCCGGACTGCGACAACGATACCCTGTTGATTTTGGTCAATCCGATCGGCCCGACCTGCCATCTAGGCAATACCAGTTGCTTCCACCCGGCCGCCAGCGATTGGGGTTTTCTGTATCAGTTGGAGCAACTGCTGGCGGAACGCAAAAACGCCAGCCCCGACAGCTCTTACACCGCCAGCCTGTACGCCAGCGGCACCAAGCGCATCGCACAGAAAGTCGGTGAAGAAGGCGTGGAAACCGCATTGGCCGCGACGGTGAACGATCGCGAAGAGCTGACCAACGAAGCCTCCGATCTGATTTATCACCTGCTGGTGCTGCTGCAGGATCAGGATCTGGATTTGAGTAAGGTGATTGGTCGGCTGCGCGAACGCCATCAGAAATAGTCTTGCTTTGCAGGCAATAAAAAAGCCGCCGGGCGTTAACCTCGGCGGCTTTTTTTATGCTTCAAACGTTGGGATTATTCCATCCATTCGGTATGGAACACGCCTTCTTTATCGATACGTTTGTAGGTGTGAGCACCGAAGTAGTCACGCTGCGCCTGGATCAGGTTGGCAGGCAGAACCGCTGAGCGGTAGCTGTCGTAGTAAGAGATAGCCGCAGAGAAGGTCGGCGTAGGGATGCCGTTTTGCACCGCGTAGGACACCACGTCACGCAGCGCTTGCTGATATTCGTCAGCAATCTGCTTGAAGTAAGGTGCCAGCAACAGGTTAGCGATATCCGCGTCCTGCGCATAAGCGTCGGTGATTTTCTGCAGGAACTGTGCACGGATGATGCAGCCGGCGCGGAAGATCTTGGCAATGTCGCCGTAGTGCAGATCCCAGTTGTTTTCTTTGGAAGCCGCTTTCAACTGAGAGAAGCCCTGCGCATAAGAAACGATTTTGCCCAGGTACAACGCGCGGCGCACTTTCTCAATAAATTCAGCTTTGTCACCGCTGACTGGCGTCACTTTAGGACCGGTCAACACTTTAGATGCGGCAACGCGCTGGTCTTTCAGTGAGGACAGGTAACGCGCAAACACCGATTCGGTGATCAATGACAGCGGCTCGCCCAGATCCAGAGAGCTCTGGCTGGTCCATTTGCCGGTGCCTTTGTTGGCAGCTTCGTCCAGGATCACATCAACCAGGTATTTACCTTCTTCATCTTTCTTGGTGAAGATATCTTTGGTGATGTCGATCAGGTAGCTGTTCAGTTCGCCTTTGTTCCACTCGGCAAAGGTGTCAGCCAGTTCTTCATTGCTCAGGTTCAGCGCCTGCTTCAACAGGGAATAGGCTTCTGCGATCAGCTGCATGTCGCCGTATTCGATGCCGTTGTGCACCATCTTCACATAGTGACCGGCACCATCAGCACCGATGTAGGTCACGCAAGGCTCGCCTTCCGCTACCGCAGCGATTTTCTCCAGGATTGGCGCCACCAGCTCGTAAGCTTCTTTCTGGCCGCCAGGCATGATTGAAGGCCCTTTCAGCGCGCCCTCTTCACCACCGGAAACACCGGTACCGATGAAGTTGAAGCCTTGATCAGACAGTTCGCGGTTACGACGGATGGTGTCCTGATAGTAGGTGTTGCCACCGTCGATCAGAATGTCACCTTTATCCAGGTGCGGAGTCAGGGAAGCAATGGTCTTGTCAGTCGCTTCACCCGCTTTCACCATCAGCAAGATGCGGCGTGGTTTTTCCAGCGATTCAACGAACTCTTCGACGGTGTAGTGCGGCACCAGGTTTTTACCTGGATTCTCGGCAATAACTTCATCAGTTTTATCGCCTGAACGGTTAAAGATCGAAACGGTGTAACCACGGCTTTCGATGTTCAGTGCCAGATTGCGGCCCATTACCGCCATGCCGACAACGCCGATTTGTTGCTTGGACATTGAAGAACTCCTGTCTGAGGATGACCCTGTTAACAACTGTGGCCAACAGGTTTTGTGATGTGGCACACATGTTAACTCAGGATTGAGCCGCGTGGGTAGTGATTGGTGCGATAGGCCACATAATGGAGCACTCAACACCACCCACCCGAGACTTGGTGTCACTCTGAGTAACAGCAAGCTCCAGCCCAAACATATATCCCCATGAGTTATATAGGCTTATATTTATTTTTTTATAAAATGTTTTTCGAAGAAATGCCAAGATAATGAAGCCATCAATAGTGTCAATACTAAGACCAATGTTAGTGACTGTCCGTTAGTTAACCAGTCCAGTTTTTTAATCGAAAGTAATGTCGGCAGGTGCCACAAATAAATACCATAGGAAATCGTACCGCAATAATACAGCGGATAGAGCAACCTTTTAAGGATTGGTGTAATTTTAAGTGAGCAAAGAGTTAGCACTATCATACCAAAAGCCGCCGCCAGCAAAGTGCGGAAAAAAACAACCATCAACGGGTAATCCCAGAAAGATGAATACTTCAGGTAGACCAACATAGCCACAACCGTCATTACAACAGCAATCAGCATTAAAGAGATAGTAGAATACTTTCTGTTGGAAACAAGTTTCATACCTAAATCGGAGGTTATCAGTCGCGCAAGAAGGACACCAATAGCAAACTCATCTAACATTCCAGGTAGCTGGGTTGCGCTAACAAATAGCTTGAATATGCCAAGTGGCTGATGAATATCAACCAAATATAC
>JAAXZN010000017.1 GCA_012719855.1 Serratia liquefaciens
ACCGTTCGTGGTGAACAGCGTGTCGGCGTCGCGTGACGGTGCGGTGCTGAAAGCCAGTGCGGAAGTGGCGGTGAACAAGAACGCCACGCTGTCGCTGGGCTATGGCGGGCTGCTGTCGCAAAACTACCAGGACAACAGCGTTAACGCCGGTTTTACCTGGAAGTTCTGATCTAACGCATTTCACTTTCGGAATTTAAACCTTAGGGTCAGCTTGCTGGCCCTATTTTTTTCGGCAGGTAACAGCGGAACCCGCTTGGGCTGCGGCAAAAATAAGGCAAGAAAAAACCGAGACCCTTGCGGATCTCGGTTCAAATGCGGGTAAAACAGATTAGCGCTACGGCTCAAGTTTCGGTGAGGGTCTGTTGCATACATTCTCTCAGTACGGCAACCGAAAATGAGCTTTCCCTGGTGTTATTGTGATTATTGGTGATGCGATTTCACTATTGTTATATTTTTATTGTGGTGTTGCTGTGTGTCTCTTCTGATACCATGTTTGACTATATAATGTGGTATGTCAAGCAATGTTTAGATAATACATTGTACCATATACCAGTTTTCGATCGCTTTTTTGCACGGCAAGTATGAAAACGACTGAAAAAACAGCAAAAAAAATCGAAGGAAAAAATGGATAACAATCATCAGAAATTCGATTCACAGTCGATTGCAAACCGGGTCAGGGAACTGTTTGTCCATTATGGGATTGGTAAGCGGCAGCATGCCAAGGAGCTCAGCCGTATTCTGGATCTGAGCTTTTCGCATGCGCATCGCAAGCTGAAAGGGCAAAGCCCCTGGACTCTGGAGCAGATTAACGACGTCGCGGCGGCATTAGGGGAAACGCCGGCTGCGATCGTAGATACCGGTGCTGAACATGACGTTTCCGCGCAAACTATTGCACGTGATGCCATCTTTTACGTGGGCGGGGTGGAATTAGCCTGCGTCGGTTATATCGGTCATGAGCTGATTGGCGGGCGTACAGCGGAATATGTCGCATTGCAGCAGGCTGGGCAATGGGGCATTTATCGCGCGGATGATGCGCCGCAGGGGCAACGTTATTGCGTCGAACTGATAGAGGTTCGCCCTGCCGCCGTCGAAGACGAACGTTTGAGCATTGCGGTGCTCGACGATTCGCACCTGGCGGCCGATGAGTTGACCAAATACCTAAACGGGCGCGGTTTCCATGCCGTGGCGTTCTACGACGTCAGCAGCTTTTGTCAGGCACTGCAGCAAAGCCTGTTCGATGGTTACGTGGTCGACTGGCTGATCGGTCAGGAAACGGCAGATCGCTGTATTGAAACCATCCGCGCCTCGGATAACCCGGATGCGCCGGTTTTGGTGCTGACCGGTCAGTTGGGGACCGACCAGCGCGAGTCTGAAATCGCCAGGGCGATGCGTGACTATGATGTGCTAGGCCCTTATGAAAAACCCGTGCGGCTCCACGTCATCGAAGCCGCACTGCTGCGGTGCTTCAACCTTTAGCGGCGAGCCGTGAAGCCAGTGCGGATGACAAGGCGTCCAGCCGAACCGGTTTCATTAAATAGTTGTCGAACAGCGCCCGCTGTTCGACAGACAATTGCTCAGGGGTGTAGGCGCTGATGCCGATAATCGGGATATGCCGATTGGGCCCACGTTGGTCACGCAGTTTTTTAGCCAGTGCGGCCCCATCGATTCCCGGCATTTGCAGATCCAACAGCAACGCGTCGTAAGGACGCCGCAGCAATTTTTGCAGCGCTCTTTCAGACGAATTGCACAGCTCATGCTGATAGCCGAGCTTGTCCAGCAGCGCCGAGAAGGCGTCACTCACCGATTTATTGTCATCGACGACCAAAATATGCTGCTGCTTCTGCGGCAAACCATGCGGGTGGAGCGGCATTTCGCCCAACTCCTCCTCGTTGCTGACTTCGACCGGAATGCTGACGATAAAGGTGCTGCCTTTTTTGAGCTCGCTGTAGACGGTAATGGTGCCATTGAGCAGCGTCACCAGCCCGTGCACAATCGCCAACCCCATGCCGACGCCGCCATATTGCCGGGTATGCGACTGATCAAGCTGGGTGAAAGGCCGGAATATCTGATCCAGCATTCCTTTTTCAATGCCAATACCGGTATCGGTAACCTCAATAATCAGCGAACTGCCGGTAGCCTGGCTGCGCAAACAGCTGTGCAGGGTGATGGTCCCGCTTTCGGTGTATTTGAACGCATTGGTCAGCAGGTTGACGATAATTTGGCGGATACGCAGCGGATCGGAATGTATCTGCAGGTGGCCGCATTCCACTTCACACAGCAAAGTGACCCGATCTTTCTGGCGCAGCGTTTTGATTTCATTCGCCGTTTCCTCGACCAGCTGCTGGGCGTCGAAGGGGGCGATGCGCAGTTCCATCATACCGCTGTCGAGATGGGCATAATCGGTCAGGTCTTTCATCTGACTTTCAATTTGCTGTGCGGCGGTTTCCAGCCGTTGGAAAGTGTCCGCGTGCTCGGCCGACACCTGGGTATTCACCAGCACATCAATGGCGGACATGATGCTCTGTAGCGAGGTGCGTAGCTCGTGGCCGATGGCGCCCAGAAAGGCATTTTTGGTGCGGGTGGCTTTTTCCGCCTCAATGGCCTTGGCCTGCTGCCGGATGGTCAGGCGCTGCTGACGCAGCACAATCAGCGTGATGGCGATCAGCGCGATCACTGAAAACATCACGATCACCAGACCATAGAAAATGATGTGGCGTTTCTCGATATAGTCTTCGTAGGCGGCGGTGCGCTGCTTCACTTCGGCATGATCGGTCAGGTTGGCCATTTCAATCGCATAGGGCTTGATTTGCTTCATCGCCTGCGAAATCAGAGAGAAATCAATTTTCGGGTCGTTCAGCAAACGATCAATCTGATCCATTTTCTCGCGCATGTGCGTGACCACTTCGGGATAACCCGGTTCGGCATACAGCGGCTGGGTGGATTCGGAGACCGTTTCCAGCACGTAAAAACGCGAATAAAGGATTTCAAACCTGAGCCGAAGATCTTCGCTATCCACCTGCGGTGCGTTTTTCAGCTGTTCGACCAGCGTGTCAAACTCGGCCAGCTTGATCGAGAATTTGGCGATCGACCAGGAGTAGTTT
The DNA here is from genome assembly GCA_012719855.1 of Serratia liquefaciens. Taxonomy (GTDB): domain Bacteria; phylum Pseudomonadota; class Gammaproteobacteria; order Enterobacterales; family Enterobacteriaceae; genus Serratia; species Serratia liquefaciens_A. Next base: position 3,102 of record JAAXZN010000017.1, read on the forward strand.
TCCTGCGTGCCGGCGATGGCATACAACCCTTTTTTCGACAGGGTCGCGCTGTAGTAATACAGCGTCACCGTAGAGGCAACCAGAAACAGTGCGGCAAAAATAGCCGGGATCGCCAGCCTGCTGCCGCTTTTAAACCCTGTGAGCTTCATTTAATTACGATCCTGTCCACTTGCCAGATGAAGCGCGAGTTGTAGAGCGGCGAATTTAACTCAGGCCCGGCGGCATCCCTCGGATAAACCAAAAACAGCGGGCCGAAGTTTCTGATCTTCAGCATGACGCCGTCCATTTTGTAAGCCAAAATCATGTTGTATTTTTCGACATCGGACAGCGGCACGTCGATGTAATAATCGTTCAGCGCATAAAATGTCAGCGTGCTGCCTTTCGCGCCGACTCGCGCCAGAATGTCCGCCACGCCAATCCCTTCGAACTTTCTTTGCGGCGTCCACGAGGTAGAGGTGGTGATGCTGCGCACCGGCATGGCCAACAGTTGTTTATCGGTAAACAGATAGCTTTTCTTTACCGGGTCGGTGGTGTTTTCGATGTTTCCCGCGACTTCCAGGGTAAAACTTAGCGCGCTGGATTGAAGAATTGCCAGCGCAAAAAATGCCCACAGGGTGTTTTTAAACAGATTGAACAGCATCAATGTTCTCCAGAGTCGCGGATGCTTGCATGAGCTCCGCCTATTCGATCAGGCAAAATAATGGCAGAAAATGAAGGTTTGTGTCGAAGGAAAAGGTAAGGGGGGTGAAAAGAGGCGTGGTCGATGGACGTTCCCTGTAAAGACGGGAGGCTACCCAGGATTTTAGATGCTATCCGTATAGCCATACTAAAGTTCAGGGCCCTGTGTTTGGGGTCAAGAGAAACGTTAGCCTGCTATTACTTACTGTTATCGAAGCCTATGGCAGGAAGCTTGGGCCGCCTACGGAAAAGTTCATTAGCAACAGATACGTATCTGCAAACATGTCGATGGTAAGCACCTTACGTATTCCCGCAGCGTTAATGTGTCAAATAGTAGTGTCGGAATATAAAATTATATTATTTCAGTTGAATAAGGGTTTAATTTACGAGTGCGGTTGTTTTATGAGCAATCTGCGAATGCTTGAATTGTAATCTTTATGTTTGTAATATTTACAAAAGGTATAATTTATTGTGAATTTTATAAAATGTAAACTAAGTCACAGATTTCTATTTATAAAAATATTTTCGCGATAACGACATAGATGCCAACTTGTTTAATTTCGTTTAAGTTACTACTTAGTTAAGACAAGATAAACTAACTCAAAATATCTATATGTAACAAATAATTTCTTAAATTTAATTTAATTATTTATCAACAAAAACATTATGATAAATTCAAGTTGTTCATTTATAGATCGTTTTTGTGTTTGTGGAAAGTATGATGATTTACACTTGGAATCATTTTTATCTTTGAGAATTATACCTATAGGATTACCATTGTTAACTAATTGCTAACCGTTAATATCTATCGCGTCAAAGAGCGCTTTTTAATCACCATATTATTTAACATGCAAGGTTAATCGAGTTTTTACCAGTGTGTGATAAATACTACTGGGCTAAACGGTCTCGTGTGCTTCACCGTACGTCGCAACGACGAATTAATTATTAAAAAATCTAATAATACTTTTTGGCTAATTTTTTTGGTCAGGGGATCATATTGAGTAAAAAATAGACATAGGGTGTTCACCTGAATTTCCCCATATTTGTGTGGAGATTTAGTTGAAGAAATATGGAAGGAATCGCCATGAATTGCAGAAAACCTATTTTTGAAACTATTTCAGCATGGTCAGCCCATTGGCCGGATAAGATTGCCGTTACTTTCTGCGGTAACACCTTGAGTTATGGCCAATTAGAACATCAATCCAATTTATTAGCAGGCTACTTGTTATCGGTGTATCCCATGAACCCACGGGGGAGAGTTGCCGTTTATTTAGAACCCGGCTTGATGATGCCCGTAGTGTTGTTAGCAATTCTGAAGGCGGGTTGTACCTACATTCCCCTTTCTCGCTTTCAGCCGAATGAGAGGATTATTAAAATCCTCGATGATGCTTCTGTTTTTTTACTGCTAACAACGCGTTCTATCATCGAAAAATCTGGAATTGAAAAATTATTCCCTTCAACACTGGCGCTGGAAGATATCTGCTATCCAGATTTGGCTGTTCCTATTCGTCTACCTGCCGTTTGCGAAACGGACCTTGCTTATGTGCTGTATACCTCTGGCTCTACCGGGGTACCAAAAGGCGTAGCCATAGAACACTGTAACCTGAGTTATTATCTGAATTGGTTTAATCAAGAACTCTGGCCCGAAACTCAGGCGGTATTGCCCCTGACATCAACTTTGAGCTTTGCCGCAGCGGTCACTCAACTTTATGCCCCTTTACTTCGTGGGGACACGTTGCATATCTTGCCCGCCGATAGTTTGCAGGAGCCTGAGGCATTGTTGTCCTGGTATCAACAACATCCGCAAGGTGCCATTTATTGCGTGCCGACGGTATGGGACGAATTGTTGCGTTATTACCGCGACGTCGGCAGCCAATTTAATTTACCAAAAATCGTATTCCTTTCAGGTGAGCCAGTGCCTTTTGATCTAAAAGAACTCACCTTTGAACAATGCCCCGAGGCCAAGTTGTATAATCTCTATGGCCCTACGGAAGCGACGGCTAATGGCTCTTTTGCCCGGTTAGAGAAACAGCAAGCTGTCACCTTGGGTAAAGCATTACGCGGTAGCAAAATCATCATTGTTGATGAAAGTTTGACGCCAGTTGAGCCTGGCAACAGTGGTGAAATATGTATTGTCGGCGAAGGGATCGCTCGGGGTTATATCAATCAAGATAGCCTGACCCAGCAGCGTTTTTTCACCTATAAAAGTGAGAATATCTGCTTCCGTGCCCACCGTACCGGCGATCTAGGTAAGTTTGATTCGCAAGGTGACATTGTTTATCTGGGGCGAATTGATCGTCAAATCAAAATCAATGGCGTACGTATTAATCCGGAAGAGATTGAAATCGCCTTACGTGAAGACAACAGAATCCGTCATGCCTTGGTGCGTGCACACTGTGAAGGTAATGATGCGCCGGCGCAGTTGATCGCATATTTGGTCTGCCGTGACACGGCTATTCCGACAAACGAATTAAGAAGCTTTTTGCGTGTAAAGCTACCGGCAGCAATGATCCCGTCACACTTTATTATCGTCGAAACATTGCCCAAACTACCTAATGGGAAATTGGATCTTCAACGCCTGCCTTTACCTTGCCCAACTCGGCCGAAACTGAGCTATTCTTACCGCCCTGCCGCTAATGAAATCGAGCAGGAACTCATTGAAATATTTCAGGATATCCTGAAGTTTCGCGAGCTTGGGGCTGATGATAACTTCTTTGACTTAGGGGGGGGATCGCTACAGGTCATTCAGGCCCGACAGATGATTCGGCGTAGAGTATTCAGTGATATCGATTACTCCCTATTTTTTAATAACGCCACACCCCATCTGCTGTCATTTATTGTGCCTTACTATGTTAATGATGAAGATACTGTTTCCCTGGATATTGGACTGGAATCGGCTTCTCTTTCCAGTGAGCAACGTTACTTCTTAACCTTGGCTCAGATTAGCCCTGACCCCCGGGCCTATCAGATTGCATTTCGCGTAACATGGCGCGGACCGTTAAATAATGAAGCCCTCGAATGGTGTACCCAACGGATTCTGGAGGACAATCCGGTTCTGCGCAGCCGCTTTGACCTTGATAGTATTACTTGCCGAGAAGGGGAATATTCCTCATCTGCGCTTCAAATTTTGCAGCAAAGCTGTCCCCAAGGAGTCATAGTCACCGGTGAGATAAATGACGAGCTGTTGTTGGCGTCCGTCGGTTCGCCGGAGATGGATCTTGAACGTGTGCCGCTTATTTGCATCAAATTATTGGCTTTGGGAGAGGAGCAACATGTTTTGCTGGTGCAGGTGCATCATACCGTTTTTGATCATGACTCAATAGGAGCGTTCTTCCGGCAATTTGTTCATTATCTACGAGCCTATCGCGCTGGCGATCGCTGCTTCAGGCTTGGCCAAGGAAAACGCTATCAGCACTACCGCCAATGGCAGCAACAAATCATTCAACCATCGCGTTATCCGCAAGAAAGGCAGTTTTGGCTGAAGACCTTTGCGGAATACGTGAACAGCGGTGTCGATGCATCCCAATTCCAGCCCCAGATGGATCAGGAAGGTGAAAATCGAAGCTTTACCCTAACCCTGGATTTGACGCAACGGCTTAGAAATTTTTCTAAAAACCGCCAAACAACCGTTTTTGTCTGCATGTTGACAGCATTTAATATGTTGCTGAACTCATGCACGCGTTATCGACATGTGCCGATTGGCGTCCCGGTTTCTAACCGTATGCTTTATGAAGAAACTGAGTTGTTGGGGTGTTTTGTCAATCGGGTAACTTATTATGAGCCGATTTCCCCAAACGATAATATTGATGTGCTATTGGCTCGATGTCGTAAGAGAATGTATGCAATTTTAGATAATCAAGCGGTGCCTTATGAGCTTTTGAGTAATGATATTCGTGCAAGGGGATGGAGCGAGAAACTCTATGTTCCCGTATGCTTTAACTATTTAACCGCTATGCCGGCATCGGTGAATATTGATAATATTGAACTTCATGTCTCTGCAATTGAAAGTTCTTTGGCAAGGGTTGATTTGATGTTATCAGTCAATGATGAAGAAAGATTGCGAATTTTATTCAATTATCACAAAAATATTTTTAGTGCTGAACAGATAGAAATATTATCAGAAAAATACATAGAATTACTTACTGCAATGGTTGGTCCAAGATAGTTTCCGTTTTTTTAAATAAGAAACGAAATATTTTAATGAAAATTAGAGGGGCAGATCATGGCATCTGAGAATGTTGTTCATGCTAAATTTAAGTGGCAAAGCAATAACTCACCAAATGCAATTGCGTTAAGATGTGATAAACATAAACTTACTTATCGGCAACTAGACCAGTACACGAATGCTTTAGCGGCTCAATTAATAAATTGAGGTGTCCAACCTGGTGATATTGTCGGTGTATATTTAAATAAAGGCGTAGATCTTGTCATCAGCTTATTGGGAATATTAAAAGCTGGTGCTTGCTATCTACCATTGGATCCTTATTACCCTGCAAGACGCCTTGCATACATGATTGGCCATGCGAAGACGAAACTGGTCGTTACAGATACTGCACCGGAAGCGGTATTGAATGTAAACGCTCAGCGGTGCGAATGGTTGGATATCACCGCTCTGGATCTGACCGTCCCCGTAACGCTTACGCTTCCGAAAGTCAGTGACGATCATCTTTGCTATGTCATGTATACCTCCGGTTCCACCGGTACTCCAAAAGGCGTAATGGTTAGCCACCGTACGGTCGTACGCTACCTGGACTGGATGCAGACCGCGTTTCATCTGCGTCAGAATGATGTGGTATTGAACCAATCCAGCTTCAGTTTTGACGTCTCGGTTTGGGAAATATTTTGGCCATTAATGGCTGGTGCAAGTTGTGCGCTTATCGCTGAGGAAATGAAATACGATCCCTCACTGATGGCGAATTTTATCCAGAATCATCATGTTACCGTAGCTCAATTTGTTCCCACGGCACTACGCATTATCGTTGATGCCGGGGTTGTGGGGAGTTGCGGCACATTAACGCATATCTTCTCTGGCGGTGAAGCACTGCCGCAAAGTTTAGTCGATGATTTGGGACAGCAGTTCTCCGGCCAGATTCACAATCTTTATGGGCCAACGGAAGCGACCATTTTTGCTTGTCACTGGCCGTGTTGCCCTGGGGAAAGAGAAAGTATGGTGCCGATTGGCAGGCCGATCCCGCATGCTTGTGCCTATGTGTTGGATGAACAGCTTAGGCCTGTTCCGACTGGCTGCTGTGGTGAACTCTATTTAGGAGGGGATATTCTGGCCAAAGGTTATCTGCATGCCGAAACATTGACCGATGAGCGTTTTGTGGATAACCCCTTTAACGGTGCGGGTGGCAATAAAATGTACCGAACCGGTGATTGGGTAAAGTTGCTTGATGATAGTGTCCTGGCGTTTATAGGCCGAATAGATGACCAGATAAAATTACGCGGACATCGAATTGAATTGGCGGAGATTGAAACGCACCTGCAGGCATTGCCACAGATATCCCATGCTGCCGTTATTGTTGAAATACAGCCGGATAAGAACATTCCCATATTAACTGCGTTTTATGTCCCTCGACATCAGCAGTCGGTCAATATCCAAGAGCTAAAAAACTGCCTGGCAAAATCGTTGCCTTTCTTCATGTTGCCGTCCAGGTTTATTTCCTTGAGAAAAATGCCTGTTCACCCTAATGGCAAGGTAGATAAGTCTAATCTCCACTCCTATGAACAGAAAAATGAGGAAGATATGAGTGACATTAAAGCCAAGATGAATATTGACGTAGAGGCGAAAATAATATCGGTTTGGAAGTCGGTTTTAAATAATAAAAATCTCTCAGCGAAGGACAACTTTTTTGATGCTGGAGGAAACTCGTTGTTGATGTCAAAAGTGCATAGAGAAATAAAGGATAAATTTTCTACACCTGTTTCAATTATGGATTTATTTCAGTACCCGACAGTACAAATGCTGAGTCAACGTATTGTTGAAAAGCATGCGGAAATATTAGGTAAAAAGAAGTAATTCATTTCAATTACGCTACACATGGTGAGGTAGGAAGATGAATAATCAAGCAACGACCCGAGATAAGGATATCGCCATTGTGGGGATGTCCGCACGTTTCCCTGGTGCAGAAGATGCCGTAATGTTCTGGCAGAACCTGCTGGATGGGGTAGAAACGATCAGCACCTTTACCGAAGAGGAACTCCGGGCCAGTGGAATTGAAGAGGAAATGATTGCCTCGCCAAATTATATTCGTCGCAGAGGGATTTTGGGCAACGCTGAGTATTTTGACGCTAACTTCTTTGATATCACGCCACGCGATGCGGAGATCATGGATCCGCAGCATCGGGTTTTCCTGGAGTGCAGCTGGCATGCCTTTGAAGATGCCGGCTATGTACCGGCCACCTATCCCGGAAAAGTCGGTGTATTTGGCGGTACGGGTACCGCGTGGCACCTCAATAAAGTGAATGCACACCCTGAGGTGCAAAAATACGTCAGTGGCGCCTCTGTGGTAACCAATAACGATAAGGATTACGTGACAACGCGCGTCTCCTACAAACTGAACTTGAAAGGCCCCAGCGTCAATGTGCAAAGCGCGTGTTCTACCGCGATGGTCGCCGTGGTTATGGGGATCAACAGTTTGTTGAATGGTGAAAGTGACTTGATTGTTGCCGGCGGCGTTTCACTCGATACGCCTGAACGACGCGGATATCAGTATATGCAAGGGGGGATGGAGTCAGCTGATGGCCGTTGCTACGCCTTTGACTCTCGTGCCAACGGGACCGTATTTAGCCGTGGGGCGGGCGTGGTGATATTAAAACGTTTGAATGACGCGCTGCGCGATGGCGATCATATCTACGCGGTGCTGAAAGGCGGAGCGATTAATAATGACGGAAATCTGAAAGCGGGCTATACCGCACCCAGTATTGAAGGCCAGATCTCGGTAGCCAGACAGGCCTTCGCCAATGCGCAAGTTGATCCTGAGACTATCAGTTTTGTTGAAGCGCATGGCACCGCCACTGCATTGGGTGACCCCATTGAATTCACCTCACTGAGCCAGACGTTCAAAGCATTCACCGATAAAACGCAGTATTGTCGTCTCGGATCGGTAAAGACCAATATTGGGCATACGGATGCTGCCTCCGGAATGGCCAGTCTCATCAAGGCGTCTTTGGCATTGGAAACCGGGGAACTGCCCGCATCACTGCATTACCTTGCGCCAAACCCCAATATCGAGTTTGAAACCAGCCCATTTGTGATGAATACCGAGTTGAGCAAACTGGAAACTTCAGAAATACCGCACCGCGCTTTAGTGAATTCTTTTGGTGTGGGCGGAACCAATGCCTGCGTTATTCTCGAAGCACCGCCGCAAAGGGAGAACAGCGATCGGCATGATGGGCTGATAATGCTGCCTTTTTCGGCCAAGAGTCGAACTGCGTTGGATGCCATGAAACAACGCATGCATGACTATCTGTTCGAGAATAAGGACGTTAGCCTGGCGGATGTTGCTTATACCCTGCAGGTGGGGCGTCAGCAGTTCGCACACAGCACGGTGCTGGTGGGTAACAGCAGGGAAAGGTTACTGGAGAAACTCAGCCAACCCTCTTCCATCGTTTCAACCACCGGTAAGAGCCGTAAACCCGTAGTGTTCATGTTCCCGGGCCAGGGTAACCAGTATGTCAATATGGCGCGTGAACTGTATACCACTTACCCAGTGTTTAGCGAAGTGATGGATCACTGTTGCCGTTATCTGGATCCGATCTTGGGCGTGAACCTGCAATCGATTATTTTCCAGGGGGAGGAGGGTTTAGGAAAATCGCGCATCCATGAAACACAGTTTACCCAGCCCGCGTTATTTATCGTGGAGTTTAGCTTGGCGCAACTTTGGATGTCGTGGGGCATAAAACCTGATGCGATGATAGGTCATAGCGTTGGTGAATATGTAGCGGCCTGTATTGCCGGCGTATTTTCATTGGAAGATGCGCTACGTGCGGTTGCGCTACGCGGGAAGCTGGTTCAAGCATTACCTGCAGGAGCCATGTTAGCGGTGTTGATGGACGAAGAGTCGCTACGTAGTAGATTGCAGGGCGGCAAATTGGAAATCGCAGCGGTGAATTACCCGGGTCTGTGTGTGGTGGCCGGGGAGTTGGATGAGGTAGAAATATTCCAACAGCAATTGGAAGACAGCAATATCTTCTGCAAGCATCTGGATACTTCACACGGCTTCCATTCATACATGATGGAGCCGGTTTTACCTGCCTTTAAAGAAGTCATTGACGGCATTGAATTGCACGCCCCACAAATCCCATTCGTTTCGACGGTGAGTGGCGATTGGATGACCGATGCGCTGGCTACGGACAGTGATTATTGGGTTAAACATGTGCGCAATCCAGTGCTGTTCTCTCATGCATTCAAAACGTTGATGTCTGAAGAGCATCAGGAGTATATCTTCCTGGAGGTTGGCCCGGGTCGTTCTTTGGAGTCCTCCGCCAAGCAGCATTTCAAAGCGGATGAAGGAACTCTGATCTACTCTTCACTACCTACCGCGAAAGAGGTGGATTTAACCGGTGAATACTTGCTCACTACGTTAGGAAATTTGTGGGCAAGCGGCGTTGAAATTTCGTGGACCAAGTTCTACAGCGGTGAACATCGCCGCAGATTACCGTTACCTGGTTACCCCTTTGAGCGTAAGGCGTTCAAATTGCCAGCGCTTCAGAACGGTCACGAAGGTGGCTCGTCGCAAGATGCGAAATCCCTCAATGCCCGCAAACGAAAAAAGGCTGACATTGCTGAGTGGTTCTACATGCCAACCTGGAAGCGCACCATTCCGGCCAGGTTTATGGCGGGAGAGTCTACCGATTCGGCAACAGAATGCTGGTTACTGTTCGTTGATGCCATGGTGATCGCTGAACATATACAAAAACAATTAGTTGCAGCCGGGCATAACGTGCTGGCCGTTTGGCGAGGGAACCACTATCAGGAAGATCTGGCCAATGACTGCTATGTGATTGATCCCGCGAAAAGTGAAGATTACGTACGCTTGTTAAAAAGTGTCAAAGGAAGAGAATTACGTCCAACTCGCATCATCAACCTGTGGAACTTGTCCGCTGATAACGTGGAACCACAATTTATTGGTTGTCGCCGTGCGTTGCAGGTCAATGCCTTTTACAGTCCGCTCTACTTACAGCAGGCATTGGTGAGTGAGAACCTGTTGGAAAATCTGCATCTCCTGTTCGTGACGAATAACATTTTTAATGTGACAGAAGAACAGCTGTATTCGCCGCAAAAAGCGCTGGTGATTGGGCCTGCCCGCGTATTTTATCACGAGTATCCCGAAGTACAGTGTCATGTGGTAGATGTGGATTTATTTGGTTACGCCGTCCCTCAAGATATCGCTCAACAACTGATTGCCGAAAGTCACATTGATACACACGGAAATCTGGTGGCCTATCGTGGAGGTAACCGCTGGGAGGAAGATTACCAGGCTGTTCAACTGAAACATGATGATACAGGCCTGTTTGCAGCGGTGAAAGAGGGCGGTGTCTATCTGATTACTGGCGGATTGGGTGGCTTGGGCATGCTGGTTGCCGGCTATCTTTCAGAGGTTGGCAATACCACTTTGATTCTGACATACCGTTCCGCGTTGCCTCCCCGTGAGGAATGGCAGTCCTGGTTGCAACAACATCCGGTAGACGATCCGATGAGTGAGAAGCTCGCCGGGATACTGCGATTGGAGGAACGAGGAAATACCGTGCATCTTGCTCAGGTCGATGTCTGCGATTATGCAGGTATGCGGGATATGCTCTCTACTTTTGCTCGTATTGATGGTGTATTCCATACCGCAGGAATTGCCGGCGGTGGAATTATCCCGCTGAAAAGTGACGAAGATTGCGCAGCTGTGCTCGATCCAAAAGTGATCGGCAGCCTGATATTGGACGACCTGCTTAAGGACAAACAGCCTGATTTCTTCATTCTGTTTTCCTCCATCACTTCTATCGTTGGCGATGAGGCGCGCATTGATTACTGCTCAGGCAATGCGTTCATGGATGCTTTCGCTCACTATCGCAACCAACAACGTTCGGGCCGTACCGTGTCCCTCAACTGGGGAAAATGGGGCGATATTGGTATGGCTGTGCGCTGGAACAAACAGTTGTTGGAGAAGAAGAATAATAGTAGGTCCGCCGTATTTGAAGAGGTCGTCGGCGACCTGCTAACCCTGGTCGGCCGAGAAGGGTTGCAAGAGGTCTATCAGGTTAATCTTGCGGTGCAAAAGGATTGGGTTATTGATGAACACCGTTTGACTCATCAACCGTCATTGGTGGGGGCGACCATACTCTCGATGTTGCACGAATGGATGAGCCGCTTCAAGCCACAAGAGAAGCTGCAGGTTAAGAACCTGTTGCTGACGAAGCCGGTCATTTATCACAACGCCTGGCCACGTATGATGAACCTGCTGGTTACCACGGAGAGCAATGGCTACAAATTCAGTTTGAGAAGCCGCGGAGTATTGGAGCTGGGCTGGCAGGAACATGCGTTGGGTACGGTGGGGCGTACCAGTGCAGAGCCAGAAACAGTGCCGATTTCAATCAATGCTATTCGTGAACGCTGCGCAACGGAATTACCTTACGAACCGCTGGATCGCGAACTTGGCAATGCTAATACCGGCGATATTTTCCTGTCATTAAGCCCGCGCTGGGATAATCACCAGGGGATCTTGCGTGGGGAAAACGAATGGCTGATGCATAAGGTGATGGGTCCTGAGTTCCTCGATGATTTCGTGCGTTACCCGTATCACCCGGCCTTAATCGATGCCACGGCGATCCGCTGCCTGACATATATCACCAGAGATAACTTCCTGCCGATCAGCTACGGCAAAATAACCTACCATGCGCCGCTAGCTGCGGATTGCTATGCCCATATCAAGCTGAAACGCCCTTATCAGCCGCAAGATAGCGCTATTACGATGGATATTGTCTTCTTGTCGCATACCGGTATGCCGTTATTGACGCTGGAAAATTATACGTTGATCAAAATGACCCAGGATAACCAGGTGGTAGAACAGGCCGATAAAGAGGCTACACCGGAGGTAAAAGTTAATCTGGCTGACAAGGACATTCTATTCTACGAGGGGCTTGATGCCTTGAAGCGGCAACTTTCTCACCTGGAATTTGAACAGCTGGTGATTGTCACCAGCGACCTTGGGCAACTGATCCATGAGTCAATCCCAGCGCAAGAGGAAACTGTGCAGGAAGAAGTGAGTGAGACGGCAGCAGATGGCCATGTCAGGCCCGCATTGTCGGTGGAGTATGTGGCGCCGGAAAACGAAATAGAAAAAGAAATCGTTAAGGTCTGGCAGTCGATCCTCGGTATTTCGGGGATTGGTGTAAACGACAATTTCACTGAGCTCGGCGGCAATTCTTTGTTGGCGGTTCAGGTTGTTTCGACTGTCTCGGGTATTTTCGAAATCGATATTCGTGTCGATTTGTTCTATCAAGATCAAACGGTTAAAGGTCTATCGAAGCTGATACTTGCGGAGCTGGAGGCGTTGCTGCAAGGCGAATAATCCCGCCGCCCCCAGGCATGTGCATGGGGGCATTCACTTGGGCAAATATGTTTAATCAGACAAGAGCGGGATTCGATGATGACTAAAATCAGTACCGCCATGCTCAAATCGCTGAGCCTGGATGAATTGAAAAAAATTGCCAGAGAGAGAAAAACTCAGGGGGCCGCTGCATCCGGTAAAATCATCAAGAAAAACAGTGAGTCTGGCAGAACGCACTTTCCAGTGACCGGTGCCCAAAAAAGCCTTTGGGTGCTTGATCAATATCTTGATGATGCTAAAGCATATAACAATCCTTATGCCATCACTTGTCGGGTTGAACAGGATATCGACACGGTGGTGGCTAAAAAAGCGCTGGCCTGCTTAACGCAAAAGCACAGCATTCTCCGCACCACGTTCAAAGTAGTCACCGACGAGGTGTGTCAGTGTGTCAGCGATGAACTCCTGCTTAATTTCCACTATGACGACATTACGTCGATGCCTGACGATGAACGGGATGCTTGGATAGAAAAAGTAGCGCGAGAGGAAGGTCGTCGGCATTTTGATTTGGCACATGGGCCGCTTTCGTATTGGCGAATAATTAAAACCAATCATCATGAGTATGTCTTGTTACTGACCTTTCATCACATTATTTCCGATGGTTGGACGGTTAATTTATTCTTCAAAGAATTTATGGAGATCTATTTCCGAGTGCTTAATGGCGATATGCCGCAGACCGAAGGTTTCCTGCAATTCTCCGATTATGCACTGGCCGAACAGCAGTGGTATTCCAGCACGGATTACCAACAAGGGCTGATGCATTGGGCAAATAAGCTTAAAGACATGCGAGGAGCGCTTGAGATCGCGACCGATCGCCCGCGGCCATCGAGGATGAGCACGGCTGGCAGTATGATTGGTCAGTATTTCGATCAGGGGTTCATCCAGCGCCTTCAGTCGTATGCGGCGCAACAGGGGGCCACTCCGTTCCACGTGATCCTGGCAGCTTATACGCTCCTGTTGCATAAGCATAGCGGACAACAACAGATCGTTATCGGCGTGCCTTTCGCAAACCGTAATCAACCCGAGACACAGAACATGATGGGGTTGTTTATGAATACGTTGCCCCTGAGTTTGATGGTAAGCCCGGTGTCGAAGCTCCAGGAGATCGTCAAAAGCGCTCGTGAAGAGAGTGAGCAGGCTCAGATTTATCAGGCGATCCCACTCAATGATATTCTCGACAAAATAGCCTATGTGCGTAACCCGCAGGTCAACCCGCTTTTTCAGGTCGCGCTCACCTATCAGGTATTTCCGCATTTCCATAACACCACAGGGTTCACCTATAAGCCGCTCAAGGTTGATTACGGCGTGTCAAAACTGGATTTGAATCTGTGGATAGAGGAAGACAGCGGTAGCTTGTTGTTTACCATGAACTACAACCCTGACTTGTTTAATCGGGGCACGATAACGCGCATGTTGAACGATTTGCGAACTCTGCTGGAAGCCTTCATCGAACACCCCCAACTCAGGGTGCAAGATTTGTCGCTGGTGAGCCGGGCGGAGCGCCTGCAGTTGCTGAGTGGATGCAAGCCTACTCCCCATAACGTGCCCGAGGCTGTTCATGAGCAATTTGAACGTCAGGCGGCTCAATCTCCTGAATTGCTGGCAGTACGTTGTGCCGGTCGCACACTGAGTTATCAACAGCTCAATGAGCAAGCCAATCGTTTAGCGCACCATTTGCTGGTGAAGGGTCTATTGCCGGGGCAGCCTGTCGCGCTCTTCATGGGAAAAAGCGAGCGTAGCGTCGTGGCCCTGCTGGCCGTATTGAAAGGGGGCGGATGTTATGTTCCCATCGATACGGGTCTGCCTGCGGAACAGGTCGAGTTTATTTTGCAGGATTCTGCGGTGCGCTTCATATTGGTGGATGCGGATTCCCCCGACATCTCAAGGCCTGTAATCCCAATAGATCAGATATTCGATGCGCTACCCAGCGGCAATCCCGCTTCATCGAAAGCATCTGTGGATGCACCCGCGTACATTATCTATACCTCCGGCAGTACCGGAAAACCCAAGGGCGTCAGGGTAAACCATGGCCATCTGAGCCAATATTGTCAGGCGATCACCCCGGTTCTCAACCAACCGGTGGGTGCACGATATGGCATGTTCTCTTCTTTCACCACCGATCTGGCACACACCATGTTGTTCCCCGCGCTGATCAATCAGGGGCAGCTTGAGGTGATCAGTGTCCAACTGCTCAACGATCCCCAGGCATTATTCTCTTATCTGGCCGATCAACCGCTGGATTGCATGAAAATAACGCCGACGCATCTGGCGGCATTATTGACCTCTCCACAGGCAATCGCATTGCTGCCGCGTAATTTGTTGGTTCTGGGAGGGGAAAGGGTACCGCTCTCGTTGGTCAAGCATGTCCGCCAATGGCGGGAAAATTGCCGAGTTGTTAATCATTATGGGCCAACTGAATGCACCGTCGGTGTTGCTACCTATACCCTCCCTGACGTTATTGACTGTGGCGTTGGTGACTATTTACCGGTGGGCAAGCCTTTGGCGGACAGCCATGTGTTAGTGCTTGATCCTGAACAACAGCTAGTCCCCATAGGTCTGCCCGGCGAGATTTATCTGGGGGGAGCGCACCTGACCGCCGGTTATGTGGGGCTTGAAACGCAAAATCGTCTTCATTTTATTCCCCACCCTTTTTTGGCTGGCGAACGTCTCTACCGTACTGGTGACAAGGGGCGCTGGTTATCGGATGGCAATCTTGAATTTTTGGGACGGCTCGATCGCCAGGTGAAAGTACGCGGTTACCGTGTGGAGCTGGGCGAAATAGAGCATGTGATACTGCAACAGCCTGGCGTTGAACAAGCTGCCGTCAAGCAATGGCCGCTAAGCGAAGGCGAAACGCGGCTGGTGGCTTACTGTTGTGGTGTGATGAAGGAAGGATGCATTCAGGTGCAGGCGGCTTTGCAACACCAACTCCCTCACTATATGCAGCCGGATCAATGGGTATGGTTGGAAAAGCTGCCGCTGACGGCCAGCGGAAAAATCGACTATGCGGCTCTGCCCTTCGCTTCCGTTGATATGTCTCAACAGGCTAAGGAGCCGGAAGGCGCGATAGAACAGCATCTCTACGGTATTTATTGTCGTGTGCTGCAACGCGAGCAGTTGGATACGCGAGATGATTTCTTCAAACTGGGGGGAAACTCAGTCACTGCATTGAAGTTGATTATTGAGGTAAACCAGCATTTTGGCAGCTCTTTATCATTGGGTGAGCTGTTTGAATCCAGCAGCATCCGGCAGCTTGCGGCCCTGCTAACGCAAAAAGAACCCCGAGAGTTATCACCGTTAGTGTTACTTAATCCAGGGAACGTGGAAAGTAAACCAACCTTGCTGCTGATTCATCCTGCAGGTGGCAACATCTTGTGTTACTACCCGCTGGCCCGCGAGTTGGGGACAGAGTATCCGGTGTATGGTTTGCAGGTGGCTGACTTCAGCAAAGATGAGGCCTACAACCACGATATCAAAACATTAGCTGCATTTTATCTGCTACAGGCGCAAGAGATAGTCCAACGGCCGAATCTGGTCTTGGGCGGTTGGTCTTTAGGTGCGACCATTGCTTTCGAAATGGCTCAACAACTGCAGTCAGCCATTGGATCGACGCCGACGGTGCTGGTATTGGACCAGCCAGCGCCCCAGGTTAAGGTTGATCGTGCGATGCCGTTGGATGAGTACGAACGGCTGGCCTATTTTGCACGTAAGGTCGAGCGCTTTACCGGCATTTCACTCGCGATTGCCGGCCCGGCATTGGCGGCGATGTCTGAAACGCAACGTTCTGCACTCTTCCTGCAAGAATTCAAGCGAGCAAATCTGGTACCGGATAACATCAGCAGCCTTCATTTTCAGCATTTCCTGACGATCTTGCAGGCCCATATTTCCGCCACAGACGGTTATCAGGGCGCAGAATATACCGGCAAAATCGTTGTCGCAGAGGCCGAAGATATTCTGGCCGATCGCCTTCGGCAGGAGACCCCTGGCCTCGGCTGGGCGTTGCTGGCAAAAGGGGGACTGACGGTCATAAACGCACCAGGTAATCACATTTCAATGATGAATACCCCGCAAATCAGTCAGACAGCCAGTCAGTTATGTAAGGTGCTGTCATGAGTACCACTGCGGTGGCACGGGATACCCCGGCCGAGAAGGGCGGAGTATCCCGTCGTGAGTGGTGCGCCATTATCGGCGGGTTGATAGGGGGCTTTATGGCCATCCTGGATATTCAAATTGCCAACTCATCAATGAAAGTGATCCAGGGAGCGCTTTCCGCGACGTTGAACGACAGTTCTTGGCTGATGACCTCTTATTTCACCGCCGAAATTGTAGCTATCCCGCTTTGCGGCTGGCTTTGCCAGGCGCTGGGCACGGGGCGCTATGCTCTATGGTGTATTGCCGGTTTTCTCGGGGCATCGTTGCTCTGTTCCGCCGCCTGGAACCTGAGCTCCATGATTGTATTTCGGGCGTTGCAAGGGTTCAGCGGCGGTGCGCTGATCCCGATTTCATTTCGCTTGATTATCGAGATCCTGCCGATGGAAAAGCGGCCTTTAGGTATGTCCTTATTCAGTATTATCGGCACATTTGCGCCGGCGGTGGGGCCCGCGTTGGGTGGCTGGTTGACCGATAATTTTTCCTGGCACGCCATATTTTATATCAATGCCATTCCGGCCCTGCTGTCGTGGGGACTGATTCAGTACGCTTTAAAACACCCGACTATTAACTGGAACATCATTCGCCATGGGGATTTTGTCGGCATTGTTTCCGTCATGCTGTGCTTGGGTGCGCTGGAGGTCATTCTCGAAAAGGGGGGAGAGGAAAACTGGCTGGAGTCCAATATGATCTGCGTGCTGGCGATAACCTCTGGCATCAGCTTTATCATATTCATGTACTCCCAACTTACGCACCCCCATCCGCTGATCAATCTAAGGCTGTTTCGTGACTATAACTTTTCGTGCGCCATCGTAATTTTCGCCATGTTAGGTGTGGCTATCTATGGCACGTTGTTCCTGGTGCCTTACTATCTGACGATGGTGCATGATTACAATGCGTCCGAAATCGGCACGGTTGTGATCTGGATGGGCTTTCCTCAGTTGATCATCCTGCCGTTTATTCCTCGGCTCATTCAACGCTATAACCCCAAATATCTGATCTGCATTGGGTTTGTTGGCCTGGCCATCAGCGCATTTATGGATTGTTCGATGGATGGCAATTTTGCCGGGCCGCAGATGGCGTGGTCTATGTTGATCCGCGCATTAGGGCAACCTTTTATCATGGTGCCTCTCTCCCTCCTCGCCACCCGAAATGTCCAACAAAAGGACAGCGCTTCCTCTGCCGTGTTGATCAATATTTTTCGCAGCCTCGGCGGTTCTTGTGGCACCGCTATCCTGAGCACGTTTTTCATCACGCGAATTTACACCCATGTTGATGTCATCAAGACCTCGTTGGTTTCAGGCAGCAATGCGTTTACGGGATATCTCAGCAACATAAAAAGCCTTCTGATCGAACGCGGTTTGGCGGCCGATGCAATAAGTGTCAAAAGTACGGCTTTCGCGTTGCTGGGTAAAAGGATCGCTCGTGAGTCGGAGATTATGGCATTTAACGATTTGTTTCTGATCATGGGAGGAATGATGCTGGCAACGGCGCTGCTCGTCTTGTTCTCTTCTCATGATTTTCGTTTGTATGCAAAAAAAGAGGGGGGACGATGAGTCAAAAATCGATGACTGTCTGGCATTACCTGCTATCGCGCGACGCGCGCATCACCATTATTGCCCCTATCGTGCTTTATAACATTGCTTTCTGGTGGGGGGGGGCGGGCCTTGCATTATTGGTGACGGCTCTCTATTCCGGCGCTGTGGAGCTCCTGACCAAACGCAGCGGTTCTTTGTCGGTGATTGCATTAATCCTGGTGTCAGGGTTCAGTCACTACGTTTATTTGCATGGATACGCTCCATTCGCCATCAAGAAAGAAAACGTATTTCTCTCGGTGAGTGGTGCACTCTCCGTGGTGATAGTGTTTGCATTCTATTCCCTGATAGGGAAACCCATGGTTCGCACGCTGGCAGAGCAGGCGATGCCAATGTTGAAAAGCATTCCAGCCTATGGCACTCCACAATATGCCAAGGTTTGGCATGAAGTTTCTCTGGCGTGGATCCTGGTGTTTCTGCTGAAGGCTATCGGGGTATATACGCTATCGCACAGGGAGGACTTGCCTGTCGATACGATTATTTTTATGAGTGGGTGGCCGCTGACCTTACTGATGGTGTGGTTCAGTTTTTATTGGCCAAAATACCGGTGGACATCCCATTTGCGCGCCAAAGGACGTTAACCGCGCCTGGCCGAGTATTGCTGCCGGCTCTGAAAATCATTTCATATGCAGTTTAGAGGGGGAACGACATGAGTCAGTTTGAGAATACATCGATCGTATTAAATAGCCGCCCGGATGGGGCCGCAACGCTGGAAAATTTCAGGGTCGAAACTGACACCGTAGGTGAATTACATCCAGGCGAGTTCCTGGTCGAAAATAAGTGGTTATCGATAGACCTTTATACTCGCGCCAGGCTCAATAAGAGCACCGGTTATATTAGTTCGATCAAGTTAGGGGAGGTGATCCAGGGGGAAACTATTGGTGAGATTGTTGCCTCCCGTAATCCTCTGTTTAGCGTTGGTGATCGGGTATTTAGCTTCTCCGGTTGGCAGAAATATTATGTTGGCGATGCGCAAAATTTTACCGTTCATCGTTTGCCGCCAACGACATTGTCTCCCACTATTTTTCTCAGCGTGGTGGGGACGCCTGGCCGTTCGGCTTATTTTGGTTTGAACAAAATAGCGAAGCCTAAGCCGGGTGAGACGCTGGTAGTTTCTGCCGCCTCGGGGTCGGTGGGCTCGGTAGTGGGGCAACTCGGCAAGCTGGCAGGCTGTCGCGTTGTGGGACTGGCTGGGAGCGACGAAAAATGTCGCTATGCAGTTGAGGAGTTGGGCTTCGATGCTTGCCTGAACTATAAAACTGCGGATCTCAAACGCGATCTTCGCGCCGCGTGTCCACAAGGTATCGATATCTATTTTGAGAACGTTGGCGGGCGCATTTCGCTGTTTGTCGCCAAATTACTGAATGAAGGTGCCAGGGTGCCCATCTGCGGGAATGCCGCTAATTACAATCTGGGCACTGAGGTTGATGCAGCCAGTCCTGCGGCCTTTTTCTCCTCCCTGCCCGACGCTCCTGTGAATCGTTTCTTCCTGGTGACTGAATGGTTCAAGGATTACCTTGAGTCGGACACCTTCTTATTGAATGCGGCAGAAAAAGGTCAGTTGAAATACCGCGAGACGATAGCCGACGGACTGGAAAATGCCCCCCAGGCATTTATTGACTTGCTCAATGGCAAACACTTAGGCAAGCAATTGATACGGATGTGATAACGAGAAAAGTGAATATTGCACCCAAGATGACCCATTTTTAAACCTGAATGGCGCTCGAACGCCATTCAGCTTATTGGAATCAGCTATGAAACACACTAGGAAAATAGCTTTATTACTTGCCCTGATAGTGGTGCTGGCCGGTTTTTTTTATTGGCTTCTTTATTGGCGTTATTTCCAGACCACCGACAACGCCTATATACAAACTGACATTACCAATATCAGCGCTCGCATCAGTGCTGTGGTGGTTAATTCAAATATTCTGGACAACCATCGAGTAAAAAAAGGTGATTTGTTGGCGCAGTTGGACGACAGGGAGTTTGTTGTCGCCGTACAAAAAGCGGCGGCGACGTTGGCGCAGAGCCAGGCTGCATTGACCAATGCCCAAGCCAGTTATCAGATGCAAAAAAGCACCATAGAGGAATACCGTAGCGACGTAAGTTCCGCGGCAGCCAGTCTGCAGTACGCGCGCCAACAATACCTTCGTTTTCAAATTCTTGATAAAAAACATTATGTTTCACAAGGTGATATGGATAATGCAACGTCCAGTTACAAGGTGGCAGAGGCGAAATACACCCAGACGCAAGCGAGTCTGAGGACGCAAAGCGATAAGCTTAACGTACAACAAAGCGAGATTGAACAGGGCAGGGCTAACGTGGAACAAGCTCAAGCTAACCTAGAGCAAGCAAAGCTGACGCTGAGTTATACACGAATAGTCGCGCCGATTGACGGCGTGATCAGTAATCGCAGCCTGCAGGTCGGAATGATGGTGCAAGCGGGGCAAGCCATCGCCAGTATTGTGTCCGGAAAAACCCCTTGGATCAGTGCCAACTTCAAAGAAACCCAAAAGGCGCGGATGCGTAAAGGGTTACCGGTAGAAGTCTCCATTGACGCTTACCCGGGGAAAACGTTTTACGCCAAAGTCGATAGCGTTTCACCCGCCACCGGGGCAACCTTCGCGTTATTGCCACCCGATAACGCTACCGGGAATTTCACCAAGATCGTGCAGCGTGTGCCTGTAAAAATTGTCTTTGACCATCCCGAGCAGATCGACAGCGGCTTGTCGGCCTCTGTGACGGTGGATACCCGCGGCTGATGGCTGAGTCTGCAGTTAAAAAAAGGGTCATATGGTTAAGCATATGACCCATGCAGTACTGTGACGGTATTTAGCGCATGGTCACAAACTCTTCTGCGGCGGTCGGGTGGATCGCCACGGTGTTGTCGAAGTCTTTCTTGGTCGCGCCCATTTTAATGGCTACGGCAAAGCCCTGCAGGATCTCGTCCATGCCGAAACCGATGCCGTGCAGGCCGACAATCTTCTCTTCTTTGCCCACGCAGACCAGCTTCATGCGGCACGGTTGGCGGTGCTGCGTCACGGCGCTGTACATGGCGGTGAAGGAAGATTTGTACACTTTCACGTTGTCCGCACCGAATTTCTCAATCGCTTCCGGTTCGGTCAGGCCAATGGTGCCGATCGGCGGGTGGCTGAACACCACGGTGGCGATGTTGCTGTAATCCAGGTGCTCTTCCGGCTTGTTGTTGAACAGGCGTTCTGACAGGCGACGGCCTGCGGCAACGGCGACCGGGGTCAGTTCGATGGCGCCGGTGTTGTCGCCCACCGCGTAAATCCCTTTTACGTTGGTGTTTTGGTATTTATCGACGTCGATGTAGCCTTTTTCGTTGGTTTTCACCCCGGTAGCGGCCAGATTCAGGTTATCGGTCGCCGGTTCGCGGCCAATGGCCCACACCAGGCTGTCGACGGTGAATTCCTTGCCGTTTTCCAGCTGCAACGTCAGGCTGCCGTCGGCGTTTTTGACGATGGCTTTTGGCACGGATTCCGTGTGCAAGCTTGGCCCTTCGGTGTTCATCACTTCCACCAGGGTCTCGACAACCATAGGGTCGAAAGTCCGCAGTGGCGCGTGTTTACGTACGAACAGGTGGGTTTCGGCCCCGAGCGCGTTCAGCACGCCGGCGATTTCTACCGCGATATAGCCAGCACCCACCACCGCAACGCGTTTTGGCATGGCGTCCAGATCGAAGAAACCGTCTGAATCGATGCCGTATTCTGCACCCGGAATGTCAGGGTGGCTTGGACGGCCACCGGTGGCGATCAGGATATGGTCGGCGGTGATTTTTTCACCGTTCACTTCCACCGTGTGGGCGTCGATAAAGCGTGCGAAGCCTTTGATCACGTCGACTTTGTTTTTACCCAGCACGTTGTCGTAGGAATTATGGATGCGGTCGATATAAGCGGTGCGGTTGGCGACCAGCTTCTTCCAGTCAAACGCGTTGACGGTGGTATCGAAACCGTAATCCGGGCCGTACAGGTGGATGGCCTCGGCGATTTGCGCCGCATGCCACATAACTTTTTTCGGTACACAACCCACGTTTACGCAGGTGCCGCCCAGTTCTTTGGCTTCAATCAGTGCGCATTTCTGGCCGTACATGGCTGCCCGGTTGATCGATGCGATGCCGCCGCTGCCGCCGCCAATTGCTAGATAATCGTAATGTTTGGTCATCTGGGATTTCCATGAATTGTGTGAATCGAAGAGCGTAAGAGTTTAACGCCTGATGCAGGTTTGTCGCAAAGATTGCGTCGATGGCTGTGATAGGTGGGGTAAAGGCGCGGCAGGCCGCGCCCCGGAAGCTTATTCCGGCACCACCCAGTTCACCAAATGGTGACCGTTGCCTGACGGCACCAGGGTTTTGTGCAGCCACGGCAGCACGTTGTTCATCTGCTGTTCCAGTTTCCACGGCGGGTTAATCACAATCATGCCGGAGGCCGTCATGCCACGCTGGTCGCTGTCGGGTCTTACCGCCAGTTCGATTTGTAGAATATTGCGGATGCCGGTGGCTTCCAGATCTTTCAGCATGCGCTTGATTTGCTGGCGCATCACTACCGGGTACCACAGCGCGTAGGTGCCGGTGGCAAAGCGCTTGTAGCCTTCCTGCAGGCCTTTTACCACGTCCTGGTAATCGGTTTTCATTTCGTAAGGCGGGTCCATCAGGATCAGCCCGCGGCGCGACAGCGGCGGCAGTTGGGATTTCAACTGCTGGTAGCCATCGGCGCGTTGCACCTTGGCACGCTCGTCCTTCTGGAACTCACTGCGCAGCAACGGGAAGTCGCTCGGGTGCAGCTCGGTCAGGTGGATTTTATCCTGCGGACGCAGCAGTTGACGGGCAATCAGTGGCGAACCTGGGTAGTAGCGCAACCTTTCGGTGCGGTTAAAGTTGTGCACTACGCTCATGTAGGCTGCCAGCTCTTGCGGCAGGTCATCACGTTGCCACAGCAGACCGATGCCTTCCAGGTATTCCCCGGTGCGCTCGGCGTATTCACCGCTCAGCTGATAGCGTCCTGCGCCGGAGTGGGTATCCAGGTACAGGAACGGCTTCTCTTTTTCTTTCAGCGATTCGATGATCAGGCTTTGAACGGTGTGCTTAAGCACGTCGGCGTGGTTGCCGGCGTGGAAACTGTGGCGGTAACTTAACATGGCTTGTGGTAATTCCTTGTGCTCCCGACGGAGCCTGCTGAACAGAATAAAGGCTTATATTCTGCACAGTATAAACTGTCTGGGCGGGAAAAAGTGAAATGCGTTACCTCAGACCTTCTATCAAGGAGCAGGACAATGACTAAAGCGGCCATTTTGGTTAAATATCCCGGCGCGTCTCGTTGGCCATTCGGCGACAGCCCGGCGCTGGCAGACGAGCTGCTGCAACGGGTGCTAGAAGGGCAGAAAACCGCCACCTGCTGTTCTTATCTTTCTTATCAGCAAGAGCAAGAACCCAGGGTTGGGGATTACAACGTTGTGCTTGACGGCCGCGGCGAACCGGCCTGCGTCATCAGGATCCTGTCATTGAAGCTGACTCGCTATTGCGACGTTACGGCCGAGATGGCGGCACAGGAGGGCGAGGGGGATAAAAGCCTGGCGTTCTGGCGGCAAGGGCACCAGGATTTTTTTACGCGTGAAGGCACTTTTTCGCCCCAGATGTGGCTGGTGTTTCAACAGTTTGAACTGGTTGAGGTTTTATAGTGGCGTCGCCGAGCCCTCCAGGGCGTCAACCACTTGCTCACGCAGCCAGCTATGGGCCGGATCGCGGTGCGAGCGTTCATGCCATACCATCACCATGTCATAACCGGGGATTTCCAACGGCGCCGGCCAGGTGCGCAGGTCGCCCAGCAGTTCGCCCAGCATGCGCGAAGGTAGCATCGCGACCATATCGGACCTTGCCAGCAGCGCGGGGATGAACAGGAAGTGCGGCAGCGACATCACGACGCGTCGCGCTAATCCCTGCGCTTCCAACAGCGTGTCTATCAGGGTGCGAAAACCGCCGCCGTCTTGCGAAACCATCACGAACTCCAACTGACAAAACTGCTCCAGCGAAGGGGGGCCTTGCAACAACGGATGGTCACGACGGCCTACCAGCAGGTACTGCTCGCGAAACAACTGTCGATGGCGCAGCTCGGCGGGGGCTTCTTCCCGGGACAAAAAACCGAGGTCGATCACGCCGTCTGCCAGATCGCGACTCATGTGTTTCGGCGATGCCTCGCGGATCGCCAGGCGGGATTTGGGCGCCGCCTGTCGCAGTTTGGGCAGCATCGGCAGCAGAATGGCATATTCGGCGGCGTCGGCGGCGGCCAGTTGCCAGGTCATTTCGGCCAGCAGCGGATCAAACGGGTGTTCCGGCGCCACCAGACGGCCGAGGTCGGCCAGCGTCTGGCGCAGCGGCGTCAACAGGCCGAGTGCGCGCGCCGTGGGCAGCATACCCCGTGGGCCGGGCAGCAGCAGGGGATCATGGTAAATCTCGCGCAGCTTGGCCAGTTGAATGCTGACCGACGGTTGGCTCAGATTGAGGCGTGCCGCCGCCCGCGTCACGTTGCGTTCGCTGAGCAGCGCTTCCAGCGTGACCAGCAAGTTGAGATCGACCCGCTTTAAATTGTTAATAACTATTCCTCGTATTAAATCTATCAATTTCAACTATAACGCCAATCCTCCTACCGTGGAACGGACGTCGGAAAACCCGGCGAAACCGCAACGGATGATAAGGAAAAAACCATGAAACTGAGCGAATACGTCAGCTACGATGCGCTGGGATTGGCCGAACTGGTTCAGGGGGGTGAGGTCAGTGCGCAAGAGCTGCAGCAGACGGCGAGGGCTGCGGTTGAGGCGGTAAACCCGGCGATCAATGCGGTGGTGGAACATTGGTTGCAGCCGCAGTGGGAGAAGCGGGGCCCGCTGTCGGGCGTTCCCTTTCTGATCAAGGATATTGCCATCAGCATGGCCGGAAAGCGCCTTGAATTGGGGAGCCGGTTGGCACAGGGGCATATTGCCGAGGAAGACAGCTATCTGATGAGTAATATCCATCGCGCAGGGTTGGTGACCTTTGGCAGAACCACCACGCCGGAGATGGCGTTCAGCACCACCACCGAAGCGGTGTTGTACGGTGCTACGCGCAATCCCTGGAACCCTGATTTCAGCGCCGGAGGTTCCAGCGGCGGAGCCGGTGCGGCGGTTGCTGCCGGGGTCGTGCCTATGGCGCATGCCACTGATGCCGCCGGTTCTATTCGCGTGCCTGCGTCGTCGAATGGGCTGTTCGGCCTTAAACCGACGCGCGGTCGGGTATCACATGGCCCGGCGATGGATGAAGTGTTCAACGGTTTTGGCGTTCAGTTGGGGCTGAGTCGCACGGTACGCGACAGCGCCGCGTTACTGGATGCGCTACAACACCCCCATCCCGGTGAACCTTATTACACGGCACCGCAGGCAGATAGCTGGCTGTCGCAGGTCACCCGAGACCCTGGTCGGTTGCGTATCGGCATAATGACCCAGGCCTGGAATGGCGGGAAAACCGATCCGCAAATCGTTCAGGCCACCAACGACACCGCAGTGCTGCTGAGCGAGCTGGGCCATCAGGTCACCGAGGCGGAGATGCCGATCGGCGTCAGCTGGCAGGAACTGGTGTTCGCCAATGCGCAGATCTGGTGTGCCAATCTGGTCGGTTGGGTCGAGGGGCTGAGCCAAACCACCGGACGAGCGATTTCAACCGACATGCTGGAGCCGGAAACCTTGGCCTGTTACCGCTACGGGTTGGCCGCCAGGGCGGTGGATATGGTTGCGGCGCTTGAAGTGCGTAACCGGGTGACTCGTGCCGTGGGCGCCTATTTCCAGCGGTACGATCTGCTGTTGACCCCGACCATGCCCGACTTGCCCTGGCGGATCGGTCGCTACGGTACCGGAACGGCGGACATGAGTGGCCTGGAGTGGACCGCGCACTTGTTCGACCATTCGCCGTTCACGCCAGTGTTTAACGTAGCCGGCGTGCCGGCGATGTCAGTACCGCTGGCGCATGATGCGCAACACAATCTGCCAATAGGCATGCAATTCGTCGCCGGTTTTGGCCGTGAAGATCAGCTGCTGCAATTGGCAGGGCAACTGGAGCGGGCAGCGCCCTGGCATCAACGGCGCCCGGCTATTTGGGCAGGAAATGCGGGGGAATAGCAGTCAAAAGGCAAAATATCCGCTATGTTGCTGAAAGGCTTTTTACGGCGGGCTTTTGGCTCGCCGTGGCATTCAGGAGGGGACGATGAGCTGCATCTTTTGCGAAATGGTGGCGGGCAGAGTGCCGTGCCATAAAATTTGGGAGGACGAGAGTCATATGGCGTTCCTTTCCATCTATCCGAATACCGAGGGGTTCAGCGTAGTGATCCCCAAGGCGCACTACGAGAGCTACGCCTTTGCGTTGCCGGACGAGGTGCTCAGCGAGCTGATGTTGGCGACCAAGCGAGTGGCGCAGTTGCTCGATCGGGCGTTTGACGACGTGGGACGCTGCGGCATGGTGTTCGAAGGTTTTGGCGTCGACCATGTGCATGCCAAGCTGATCCCGATGCACGGTACCGCTGCGCTGGAGCAGTGGCAGCCTATCGAATCGACCTCGGCGAAATTCTTCGACCGCTATGAGGGCTACCTTTCGTCCCATGACGCGGCGCGCGCCGACGACCAGCATCTGGCCGCGCTGGCCGCGAAGATCCGCCAGAGTGCCGTTTAAGGCACTATCTATCAACGTCGGGCCATTGATTTTCCTGCTGCTTGGCTCCATGTTAGATATTCATACGCATTTTAAGGCCTGCCCGTCGTGGCGGGCCCCAACGCTAATCAGGACTGCCCTATGACAAATCCGTTGCTGACCCCGTTTTCCCTGCCGCCGTTTTCCGCCATTCGTCCAGAAGATATCGTGCCCGCGGTGCAATCCGCCCTGGATGACTGCCGCGCTACGGTTGAGCGCGTTGTCGCGCAGCCGGGGCCATTTACCTGGGATAACCTGTGTCAGCCACTGGCGGAGTCTGACGATCGCCTGTCGCGCATCTGGTCGCCGGTGGGGCATCTGAACTCGGTGAAAAACAGCCCGGAACTGCGCGCCGCCTATGAGCAGGCGCTGCCGTTGCTGTCCGAGTACGGCACCTGGGTAGGGCAACACGAAGGGCTGTACCAGGCGTACCGCAGCCTGAAAGAGGGCGAAGCCTTTGCGCAACTGACCGCGCCGCAGCGCAAGTCGGTTGAAAACGCGCTGCGTGATTTCGAACTGTCGGGTATTGGCCTGTCGCCGGAAAAACAGCGTCGCTACGGCGAGATCGTGGCACGCCTGTCCGAGCTGGGTTCTACGTACAGTAACAACGTGCTCGACGCTACCATGGGCTGGAGCAAGCTGATCACCGATCAAGCCGAGCTGAGCGGCCTGCCGGAAAGTGCATTGGCTCAGGCCCAGGCGATGGCGCAGGCCAAAGAGCAGGACGGCTGGTTGCTGACGCTGGATATGCCAAGCTATCTTCCGGTGCTGACCTACGGCGATAACCGTGCGCTGCGTGAAGAGATGTATCGCGCTTTTGCCACCCGCGCCTCCGATCAGGGGCCGAATGCCGGCAAATGGGACAACAGTGAAGTGATGGCGGAAACGCTGGCGCTGCGCCACGAACTGGCCCAGCTGCTGGGCTTTGACAGCTATGCCGACAAGTCACTGGCGACCAAAATGGCGGAAAACCCAGAGCAGGTACTGGGTTTCCTTAGCGATCTGGCCAAACGCGCCCGTCCACAGGCCGAACAGGAACTGGCTCAGCTGCGTGCCTTCGCCAAACAGCATTACGGTGTGGATGAGCTGGAAGCCTGGGACATTACCTATTACGGCGAAAAGCAGAAACAGCACCTGTTCTCGATCAGCGACGAGCAACTGCGCCCTTATTTCCCGGAACAGCGCGTAGTGGAAGGGCTGTTCGAAGTGGTCAAACGCATTTACGGCATCACCGCCAAAGAACGCAAAGATGTGGATACCTGGCATCCAGAGGTGCGTTTCTTCGATCTGTTCGATGCTAACGGTGAGCTGCGCGGCAGCTTCTACCTCGACCTGTATGCCCGTGAAAACAAACGTGGCGGCGCCTGGATGGACGACTGCGTCGGCAGCCTGCGCAAGGCTAATGGCGAGTTGCAAAAACCGGTTGCCTACCTGACCTGTAACTTCAACCGCCCGCTGGGCGACAAGCCGGCGCTGTTCACCCATAACGAAGTGACCACGCTGTTCCACGAGTTCGGCCACGGTCTGCATCATATGCTGACCCAAATCGATACCGCCGGTGTTTCCGGGATTAGCGGTGTGCCATGGGATGCGGTCGAACTGCCAAGCCAGTTTATGGAAAACTGGTGCTGGGAGCCGGAAGCACTGGCATTTATCTCCGGCCATTATCAAAGCGGCGAACCGCTGCCGAAAGAGATGCTGGACAAGCTGCTGGCGGCGAAAAACTATCAGGCGGCGCTGTTCATCCTGCGCCAGTTGGAGTTTGGCCTGTTCGACTTCCGCATGCACGCCGAATACAGCCCAGAGAAAGGTGCGCAGATCCTGCCAACGCTGGCAGAAGTGAAAAAGAGTGTGGCGGTCGTGCCTTCACCAAGCTGGGGCCGTTTCCCGCATGCTTTCAGCCATATCTTTGCCGGCGGTTACGCGGCGGGTTATTACAGCTATCTGTGGGCAGAAGTGCTGTCGGCCGATGCCTATTCGCGCTTTGAAGAAGAGGGGATTTTCAACGCCGAAACCGGCAAATCCTTCCTCGACAACATTCTGTCGCGTGGCGGTTCCGAAGAGCCGATGGAACTGTTCAAACGCTTCCGTGGCCGTGAGCCGCAGCTGGATGCTATGCTGCGCCATTACGGCATTAAAGGATAACCCCACCGGTGAGCGTGTGTTTATTGTGTGAAGAAGGCGCCGATCCCGGCGCCTTGTCTATTCTGGCGGAACGCTGGCAGTTGGTTTCGGACGACGACGCGACGATGGCGCTGGTACTGACGCCGGAACGTCTGGAGTTGCGTAAGCGTGACGAACCCAAGCTGGGGGCGATCTACGTCGATTTCATCTCCGGCACTATGGCGCATCGGCGCCGCTTCGGCGGCGGGCGTGGCGAAGCGGTGGCGAAGGCGGTCGGCATCAAGGGCAGCTATCGGCCAAACGTGGTGGATGCCACGGCCGGGCTGGGGCGCGATGCCTTTGGGCTGGCATCGCTGGGCTGCCGGGTGCGGATGCTGGAGCGTAATCCGGTGGTGGCCGCCTTGCTGGACGATGGGCTGCAACGTGGCTATCAGGATGCGGAAATCGGTCCGTGGCTGCGCGAGCGCATGACCCTGCTGCATGCCTCCAGCCTGACGGCGTTAGCCGAGCTCGACTCACCACCCGAGGTGGTGTACCTGGATCCCATGTACCCGCACAAGCAGAAAAGCGCGCTTGTGAAGAAAGAGATGCGGGTGTTCCAGTCGCTGGTGGGCAGCGACGACGATGCCGATGGTCTGCTGGAGCCGGCACGCCGCCTGGCGACCAAGCGCGTGGTGGTCAAGCGGCCGGATTACGCTCCGCCATTGGCTAACGTGCCTGCGCATGCGGCCTCGACCACCAAGAGCCATCGTTTCGATATTTATATGCCCTATCCTCGTTAATTTGGGCGCAGCATGCTGCGCCCCCACAAGCCGCCTTAATACAATGCCAATGATTTAGGGTATAGAGGGCGAAATAGGGAGGTATTCATTGATCCACCTCCCAATTTTATTTTTTACCTTGCAAAGTTACTGGCAAGCTTGTGTTCCAGATCGCATGATTCCTGTTCGTTCCCCTTCCTATAATTAGATGATAATGAAGAAGACACTCCTTGCTGTTTTGCTTTGCCTGGGTACCTCTGCAATGGCTTCTGAACCAGTCAATATCACCATCCTCGGCACGTCCGATCTGCACGGCACCTTTGTGCCCTGGGATTATTCGACCGACACCGAAAACCTGGCCGGCAGCCTGAGCCAAATCGCCACCCAGGTGCAACAGGTTCGTGCGAAGCAGCCGAACGTGATCCTGGTCGATGCCGGTGACACCATTCAGGGCAACTTTGTCGAGACTTTTAAAAACGACAAAACCAGCCCGATGATCCTCGGGTTTAACGCGCTGGACTATGACGTCTGGGTGATGGGCAATCATGAATTCGATTTCGGCCTCAAACCGCTTTCCACCTCACTGAACCAGTTCAAGGGCACGGCATTGGCCGGCAATATTCTGTGGGAGAGCGGCAAACCTTACCTGCCGGCGTATAAAATCATTGAACGCCAGGGCGTGAAAATCGGCATTATCGGCATGGATACGCCGATGACCGCAGAGTTCGCCAAAGGCACCGACCGGGTGAAAGGGCTGAACTTTACCGATCCGGTGCAGGCGGTGAAGCAGGTCATTCAGCAAATTCAGGGTGAAGTGGACGCGATTGTGCTGGTGGCGCACATGGGCATCGACAACGAGAACCAGCGCCCAGGCACCGGCGTTGGCGATATCGCCCGCGCGAACCCGGAACTGGCGGCGATCGTCGCCGGGCATATGCACGTCAAAGTCGATAAAGAAGTGATTAACGGCGTGATCGTCACCGAACCGGACAAATATGGCCGTGCGCTTTCGCGCATCGATTTGCAGTTTGAGCAGCACAACGGCAAGTACGTGCTGATCAACAAAGACAGCTATACCTATCCGATCAAAGGCATCGCGTCGGATAAAAAGCTGGAAGAGATTTATCAGCCTTACCACAAGATTTTGCGCGCCAATGCCAACCGGCCTATTGCCCAGCTCAGCGGCCAGGATCTGGTGCCGCCGGATGCCGTGAAGGGGATCCCGCAGGTGCACGTGCAGGACACCGGCATCAGCAAGCTGTATCAGGAAGCCAGCCGTTACTATGCGCCGCAGGCGCAGGTGATCGCGCTGCAGATTGATAACGACCGGCCAAAATTAAACGTCGGCACCATCACGGCCAAAGATATCGCCTTCAATTACCAATATGCCGGCGGTGAGATCACGGTTTATCAGCTCAGCGGCAAGGAATTGAAGAAGTACATGGAATGGTCGGCGGGCTACTTCAATCAGCTGCAGGACGGCGATGTCACCTACAGCTTCAACCCGCAGCGCCGTGCGTCCAAATATTCCACCAATGATTTCTTCGATGGCGTGACCTATAAAATCGACCTGCGCCAACCGGTCGGGCAGCGCATCCGCGATCTGCGCATGGCCGACGGCACGCCGGTGACTGACAGCACGCCGATCCGTCTGGGCATGAACAGCTACCGCATGGGGCACCTGACGCAAAAAGGCGGCGCGCTGGAAGGCATGCAGTTCCCGGTACTGTCGGACAGCAAGGTTGAATATGGCGAAGAGGCCGGAACCATCCGTAACCTGACTATCCGTTATCTGAGCGAAGTGAAAAAAGGCCAGTATCAGGGACAGGCGGTGCAGCGCTGGCAGTTGGTCGGGCTGGAAGGCTACGAGCGTGAGCGTAAAATCGTCGAAAAACTGCTGAACGACGGCAAAATCAGCGTACCCACCAGTGAAGATGGGCGGTACGGCAATGTCGCGTCGTTCAACGTGAAGCCATTGCTGATTAGCGAGCCGAAAGAGCGCCAGCAGCAACAGGCGGCATTGAAGGCAGAAATGGCCGCCGCCAGCGATCCGGTGGTGAAAAAACGCCTGAGCGATCGGTTAGTGATTATGGAGGCGATTAATAAAGCCTGATAGTGATAATGGGCTCGGCGTAGGTATGCTGAGCCCTACCAATACCCGTGGATTACTTACCCTGCAGTAAACGCTTGCCGACATCGCCCCCCGGGTGTACCGCCAGCAGCGTTTCTTTGTTATAGCCACTGCGCTCCATCAGACAGGCGCAGGCCGCGTCAAAAATCGCCAATACCAGCACGATTGACGTGGTTGCCAGCATATTCAGCGGATCTATCTCATTTTCCACCCCGGTGCGGATCACCAACCGTGCCGCTTTGGCGATCGCCGAATCCGGGTTTTCCGTTACGCCGATCAGCGGCACATTCTTGGCCTGCAGCGTTGGCAGCAGGCGGGTCAATTCGTCGGAATTACCGCCGCGTGAAATCAGGATCATCAGGTCATCGCTGCGCAAAAAGCCCAGATCGCCATGCGCTGCATCGGTGGCGTTCAGGTAGATGGCCGGGCGCTCTACGCAGGCCAGCATATGGGCTATCTTGCGTGCCGCGATACCGGAAGTTCCTACGCCGGTGACCACGATTTTCCCCCGGCACTCGGCCAATGCCGTCAGCAGCCGTTGCCAGCTTTGTGCGTCGATGCGCTGGCTTAGCTGCGCCAGTTCCCGGCTGTAGATTGCCCAGGCTTCAGCGGCCCGCTGCCATTCCTGCTGCATCAGGCCTCCTCCTGCATCAGTTGGCGGTATTTCATGTGGTCGTTATACAGCTCATGGAACACGCGGTATTTACGGTTGTAATAGCGTTTGATTTTGTTGGTCTGTGGCGTCACGGTTTTACCGATACGACTCATGGCGCTCATGGCTTCCGGCAGCGTGTCGAATACCCCGGCCGCCACCGTGCCCATCATCGCTCCCCCCAACAGCATCGCCTCGCTCTCTTCCGGCAACAGCATGGCGCAGCCGGTGGCATTGGCATGTTCCTGCACGAAAATTGGGTTTTTGGTGCCGCCGCCGCTGGCCATGATGGTGTCGATGCTGTAGCCACTTTGGTTCATGGTTTCAATAATATGGCGGGTACCCAGCGCGATCGCCTGGATGGTCGCCAGATAATGCAGGGCCATGTCTTCCGGGGTACGCGACAGCTTCAGCCCGGTCAGGGTACCGGTCAGCGTCGGGTTGGCGCGTGGCGAACGGTTGCCGTGGAAATACGGCAGCATATGAATATCCTGAGTCAGGAAGGCAATCTCCTCCGGCTCACCGGCCATACGGCGCAGCAGGGCATTCAGCACTTCATAAATCGTCTGCCCCTGGGTTTTTGCCTGCGCCAGCAGCTCCGGATAGCAAGGGTGCGACTGGATCACATGGTCAATCAGCGCGCCGGTGGCGGACTGACCGCCCTCGTTCAGCCAGTATTCCGGCAGGATCGCCGAGTAATATGGCCCCCATACGCCGCCGATAAAACGGGCGGTACGGGACATCGCCATATGGCCGGTGGAGGTACCGCCAATCAGCGCGACACGGCGGTTAAAGTCTGCCACTTCACCGGAGACCCCGGTAGCGCCGAGCGTGCCGAGCGTCCCGGCGTGGGCGTCGATGATCGAGACGCTGACCGCCGTACCGGCAATCAGGCCCATTTCACTGGCAGCACGCTGGGTGAGGCCGTGGCCGAGCGGTTCGCCCATCATTTTGACGTCGCTGCCGATCTTGGCGGCATCGTGCTCCAGCACGTCTTCCAATCCAATCTGTTTGAAATAGCTTTTGTCCCAGCGCTGTTCATGGCCGAGATAGGTCCATTTGCACACCGTCGAACACAGTGAGCGGGTCGCGTCCTGGGTGGCACGCCAGGTGAGAAAGTCCGGCAGGTCAAACAGGTAACCGGCATTGGCCCAGGTGGTCGGCATATGTTGTTTCAACCACAGCATTTTGGGGGTCTGCATTTCCGGCGAAATAATGCCGCCGACGAAATCCAGCACCCGATGTTTGATGGCGTTGATGCGCTCGGCCTGGGTGATGGCTCGGTGATCCATCCACACGATGATGTTCTGCTCGGTACGGCCGGATGGGCTGACGGTCAGCGGTTGGCCCTCTTTGTCCAGTACTACCAGAGAACAGGTGGCGTCAAAACCCAGTCCTTTAACCTGAATCGGGTTGATGTCGGCCTGGTTGACCGCATCGCGCACCGCGTTGCACACCGCCTGCCAGATATTGTCCGAAGACTGTTCAACGAAGTCCGCCTTCGGGCGATACAGGTCGATGGTTCGGCTGGCCTGCCCGACCATGTGGCCGTTGAGATCGAATACCCCTGCGCGCGCACTTCCGGTGCCTACATCTACGCCAATAAAATAGCTCGCCATTGTTTTTCTCCAGTCAGGCTTTTCGATTCTGTAATGCGATAAACAGGATCAGCACACCGCCCCACAGGGCCATGGTCAGATAACTGCTGACGCCCAGCAGGTTGAGGCCGCTTTCCAGCATTTGCAGCACTATCAGCGCCAGCACCAGACCCAGTACCCGGCCAAACCCGCCGTCCGGGTTAATGCCGCCCAGCACCGAGGCCAAAATGGTCACCAGCAGATAGGATTCACCGTAACCGGCCTTGGCCGAGTTGAATTTGGCCATCATCAGCAGCGCCGCACCCCAGCCGAGCAGGGCGGACAAAATGTAGACCGCAATCTGTACCCGGGCGGTGTTCACACCGCTAAAACGGGTGGCTTGCTCGTTGGAGCCAATCAGATACAGGCTGCGTCCGAGCGTGGTGTGCTCCAGCAATAGCCACAAACCAACAGATACCAGCAGGAACAGCAGCAGCGCTATCGGGATGCCGAGCAGGCTGCCGTTGCCGAGATACTGAATCGCCGCCGGGAAGCCGGAGATCACCGCGCCGTTGGACAGCAGAATATTCAGGCCGGTGATCAGCGTCATGGTGCCGAGCGAAGCGAGGATGGGCGAAACGCCGATCCAGGCGACCAGCACGCCGTTAAGTGCGCCAATGGCGACGGCGACCAGCAGCCCGGCCAGCAGTGCCAGCGCCAGAAACAGCGGCTGGTCCGGGTGGCTGACGATAATCGCCGCCATCACCAGCGAGCAGGCGTTGGCACCGGCGATAATCGACAGATTGATGCCGCCGGTCAGCATGGTAATGCCCATCCCGAGCGCCAGCATGCCGAGGATCGGCAGCTGCGAGGCGATTGACTGGAAATTGCCGAGGCTGAAGAAGCGCGATCCGAGCAGCCCGGCGAACAGCAGCGCTACGGCGATAATGATCGCGCTTTGCAGGCGGATGATCCGATCGTTGGGGATCAGACAGGTTAACTGGATCATGTCATAGCTCCTTGGCCAGCTTGCGTTTTTCATTCCAGGCGGTGCTGCTGATGCTGATCAGAATGATCGCGCCGCTGAACACCTGGTGCCAATAGGCCGACACGCTGAGCAGCGTCAGGCCGTTTTGCAGGAAGGCCAACAACACCACGCCCAGCAGCGTGCCGGTCAGGGAGCCGCGCCCACCGGTCATGCTGGTGCCGCCCAGCACTACCGCCGCCAGCACCGTCAGCTCAAAACCGAGCAGGGAGTTGGGGGCTACCGATTGGGTTATCTGCGCCTGCACCACCGCGGCGATACCCGCCAGAATGCCCATGTAGCCGTAAACGTAGAAGTGCAGCCGCAGCAGGTTCAGCCCCAGGCGTGACGCCGCATCGCGGTTGCCGCCCATGGCGAAAATCTGGCGGCCGAGGCGGGTAAAGTTCATCAGCACGCCGGTGACGATAATCACCGCCAGCAGGCACAGCAGCGGCAGCGTCAGGCCGTAGTCATAACCGTCGGCCCCCTGGAACGAGAACCAGCTGATGCCATCCATAAACCAGTCGGGGAAACCGTACAGCCAGGTGCCGTTGGTGGCGTACACCAGTAAGCCGTAGAACAGGTTCAGGGTGGCGATGGTGATGATGATCGCCGGTACCCTCAGCCAGTAGACCAGGAAACCGTTCACCAGCCCGAGCAGCAGGCCGATGCCCATTGCCAGTGCGAACGCCAGCGGGAAGCCGCCGCCGTGTTGAATGACCCAACTGGCCATCACGTACTGCGCGATGGCGGTGATTGCCGGGAATGAAATGTCGATGCCGCCGGCAATCAGCACCACGAACAGGCCGCAGGCGAGAATGCCGAGAATGGCGTAGCTGGTGGCGACGTCGGTCAGGTTACCCAGCGTCAGAAACTCGCTGGTGCTGACGCTCAGCCCTATTGCCAGCAACAACACCAGCAGGCCCAGGTAAAACTCGTGCCGGCCGGCCAGGCGGGCCAATAATGACTTATCCATTCACCACCTCGGCGATCTGTTGTTCGGTGCTGTGGTGCGGCGAAAACTCGGCGATCAGCTCGCCCTTGCGCATCACCATCACCCGATGGCTGTTGTAATAGGCTTCCGGGATTTCGTCGCAGATCATCAGCATCGCCATGCCGAGCGCGGCCAGATCTTTGGCGATCTGGTAGATCCCCTCTTTGTTGGCGATATCCACCCCGACGGTGGGCGAGTCAAGGATCAGGATCTTCGGCTGCGTTGCCACCCACTTGGCGATGGCGATACGTTGCGCATTACCGCCCGACAGGGTTTTTACCGGCAGCGCGCTGTCGGAAACCTTGATGTTCAGATCGTGAATCAGCCGGTCAACCAGCTCGGTCGCTTTGGCATGGTCCAGCAGCCCGAGTGGGGTGTGCAGTTGATCAAAGACCGTGACGATGGTGTTGTCGTAGATCGACTGATCCATGATCAGCCCTTGCGTAAGACGATCCTCCGACACATAGCCGATACCCTGGCGTACCGCTTCACGGTTGTTGTGCAGTTGGACCGGTTGGCCGTCGATGCGAATTTCTCCGCTGTCAGGACGCGTCATGCCGAACAGGCTGAGGCACAGCTCGGTACGGCCCGCGCCGAGCAGCCCGACGATCGAGACGATCTCGCCGCCGTGCAGTGACAGGTTGATATCCTGGTATTTTCCGCGTCGGCTGAGGTTGCGAACCTCAAGCAGCGGTGCGCTGTCGGTTGACGCCAGCGCCGGCAGCTGGCTGTAATGGAAGCGTTGGCCGGTCATCAGGAACGCCAGTTCATGACTGTCCAACTGGCTGGCCGGATAAGTGCCGACCAGCTTGCCGTCGCGCATCACGCTGATGCGGTCGGCGACCTCCATCACTTCATCCAGCCGGTGGCTGACAAACACCACGCAAATGCCCGCCGCTTTCAGTTCGTTGACCACCCGCAGCAGGCCGTCGACCTCTTGCTGCGTCAGCGAAGCGGTTGGCTCATCCATGATCACCAGCCGTGCTTCGGCGGCAATGGCGCGGCATATGGCCACCAGTTGGCGATCGGCAATCGACAGTTTTTCAACTTTCTTGTCGGGATCGATATGCACGCCGACGCGCGCCATGGCATCCAGCGCCGTTTGGCGCATCACCTGCTTGCGCACCCAGAAATGGCCGTCGGGCAGGTAGCGGTGAATGGCAATATTTTCCGCTACGGTCAGGTTGGGGAATAACGACAGATCCTGATAAATCACCTGAATACCGTAAT
Organism: Serratia liquefaciens; assembly: GCA_012719855.1. Taxonomy (GTDB): domain Bacteria; phylum Pseudomonadota; class Gammaproteobacteria; order Enterobacterales; family Enterobacteriaceae; genus Serratia; species Serratia liquefaciens_A. Next base: position 40,345 of record JAAXZN010000017.1, read on the forward strand.
AGCCAGACAGTTGCGGCGTCAGGGAATGAAAAAGTTTACCTTCCAGCGAAATATTGGCGCCTTTTTCCGGCTGATAAACACCGGAAATAATTTTAATGATGGTGCTTTTGCCGCAGCCATTTTGCCCGGCCAGGCAGTGCACTTCGCCAATATTTAGCGTCAGGTTGATCTGGTCCAAGGCCAGCACGCCTGGAAATCGCTTACTGATATTTTCCAGGGTGATAAATGCGGTGGATGTGGTCATAGCGTTAACCTGTGCAGGTTTTTATTATGGTCGTGACTGAAACTCGGGGCGCATATATTGCGCCCTTCGTTGTTTCATGACTTTCCCGGTGTGGCGTAATATTACTGAAAATTAAAATCCTAGCGATTTGGCATTATCTTTAGTGACTTCAAGAATTTTATTAAACCGAATCACTTTTTTATCCATGTCGACGTCGGCTTTACCCAAGCCTTCGATCGACAAATCTTTGGTCACTTCTTTGCCCTGCAAGAGCTGATCGGCCACCGTCACCAGTGCATAACCGGCGTCCTTCGGATCCCACAGCAGGGCTTTCTTGATGTCGCCTCGCACCAGGTAAGGTGCAGCCTGCGCCGGCATGGCAATACCGACTACGGCGATCTTGTCCTTGGCGCGTTTCTTGGCGACTGCCTGGCCGGCACCGATCGGGCCGAGGGAGCCGAAACCGATAATGCCTTTCATCTGCGGATAGGTTTTCATTAAATCCAGCGTGGTGGCGTAGGATTTATCGATGCTTTCCGCCACCGGCAGGCGCGAAGTGACTTCGAACATGTCCGGATATTTGGCTTTCTGGTACTTGATGGCGGAATCCGCCCAGGCGTTGTGCAACGGCACGGTCAGCGAACCCACGTAAATGGCATAGCCGCCTTTGCCGCCCATGTCTTTCGCCAGCTCATCGACGTTGGCCTGCGCATACTTCTCGCTGTCGATGGTTTCAATGTCCCACTGGCCAATCTGCTGGTCCGGGGATTCATGCGTCAGCACCACGATGCCTTTCTCGCGCGCCTTTTTCAGCACTGGCTCCAGCACTTTGGCGTCGTTAGGCACCACGATGATGGCGTTGACGTTCTTGGCGATCAGGTCTTCAATCACTTTCACCTGTGCGGCCGGGTCTGGGGTGGACGGCCCGGTCTGGTAGGCATTGACGTCGAGCTTTTTGGCCGCGTCGTTAACGCCGACTTCCATACGGTTGAACCAGGGAATGCCGGTCACTTTGGCAACCACGGCAATCTCGTACTTTTCAGCAGCAAAGGCAGGTGTTGTCGATAACATGCACGCAGAAACCACACATGCATTTAATAATGCGAGGTTAAATTTCATTCGCTGTACCTTTTTTATCTGTAGGGGTGGCTGTTTTTCCACCTGAGCAGATTACAAAGGAATGGAAGAGGGGGCGTAACGAGAGTTGGGGAATTGTGATCTGTGCACGTTGAAGTAAAATTATGACATTTTTAATGTTAATTAAATGTTGAATAATTCAGTGGTGGTAATTTTACCACGAAAAATCATCATAAAATTAACAATAAAAACCATAATTATTTACATATTTAAAACAAATGGGGCGGGGAAATCGGGTTTTACAGGGGTAAAAATGCCGGCCTGAGCGCCGGCATTGAAGCATTTTAGAAATGTGTGAACAAGATCACCTTATGAACCTGTTACAACACGCCCTGCGCCAGCATGGCGTCGGCTACCTTGACGAATCCGGCGATATTGGCGCCGTGTACGTAGTGGGTTTGCTTACCCTCGCCGCCGTATTCCACGCAGGCGTGATGAATATCCGCCATGATATGTTGTAAACGTACATCCACTTTCTCGGCGCGCCAACCGATGCGCGCGGCGTTCTGCGCCATCTCCAGCCCGGAAGTGGCAACCCCACCGGCGTTGGCCGCCTTGCCTGGCGCAAACAGTACCCCGGCGTCCAGGAACGCATCGGTCGCCTGAATGGTGGTCGGCATATTTGCGCCTTCAGCCACAGCTTTGACCCCGTTGCGGATCAGCGTCTGTGCCGCGGCCAAATCCAGCTCGTTTTGGGTGGCGCACGGCAGAGCGATATCCACCGGCACGTTCCACGGCTGCTGGCCGGCCAGATAGGTCAGGCCGCGTTCGCGGGCATAATCTTCCACCCGACCATAGCGCTGATTCTTGATCTCCACCAAATGGGCCAGTTTTTCGGTGGTGAAACCGGCTTCATCGACCAGGGTGCCGCCGGAGTCTGATACGGTGATCACGCGCGCATCCAGCTCCAGCGCCTTTTCAATGGTGTATTGCGCCACATTACCTGAACCGGATACCGCAACCCGCATGCCTTCAAAACCCAGCCCGTGACGTTGCAGCATGGCGTCGGTGAAATAGACCAGCCCATAGCCGGTGGCCTCTGGACGGATCAGGCTGCCGCCGAATGACAGCCCCTTGCCGGTAAACACGCAGGCGGTGTTGTTGGACAGTTTCTTCATCATGCCGCTCATAAAGCCGACTTCACGACCGCCAACGCCGATATCCCCGGCGGGCACGTCGGTATCCGGCCCGAGGTGACGGTACAGCTCGGTCATCAGCGCCTGGCAGAAACGCATGATCTCCGCCTGACTTTTCCCTTTTGGATCAAAGTCAGAACCGCCTTTTCCGCCGCCCATCGGCAGGGTGGTCAGCGCGTTTTTAAACGTCTGTTCGAAGCCGAGGAACTTCAGAATCGACAAATTGACCGACGGATGAAAGCGCATGCCGCCTTTATAAGGCCCGATGGCGGAGTTGAACTGCACGCGCCAGGCGCGGTTGACCTGCACCTGGCCGCGATCGTCCACCCAACTGACGCGGAACTGGATGGTACGCTCGGGCTCTACCAAACGCTCCAGCAGCGCATATTCGCGATAGCGCGGATTACGCTCGATAAAAGGCCACAGCGAAGTGAAGACTTCCCTGACCGCCTGTAAAAATTCCGGCTGATGGGGATTATGTTGTTGTAGCGAGGACAAGAAAGACTCTACCGATACGGTATTTTCCATGGATAACTCCTTTATACCCGTTGCCTTTCAAGCTGCAGCGTTGTTGCCCGGCTACAGCCCGAAATTCATAGGGTAATACTGTTAATTTCCCCCATTATTTTTATAAATATGGGTATGGATAAAACCTGGGGGAGGATGTTGTGTCTTTAGCGACTATATCACTGGAGGGCGGTTGATTATCAAGCGATTAATTAGGTTGGCGCCATGAAAAACGCCCGCAATCGCGGGCGTTGGGGCAAGGCTGTTTAGCGGCGCCGACTTAATCTTCGGCTTTTTCTTCTTCGTCACGCAGCGGCACGATCAGCATGTCGATGTGCACGGTGTTGATCAACTGACGTGCGGAGGACATCAGCTTGCTCCAGAAATCCTGATGGTGGCCGCACAGGACCAGGTCCATATCGTATTTCTTGATGGCATCAACCAGCACCTGCGCCAAATCGCCGCTGCCGCTCAGGGTTTCGGTGATTGGATAGCCGGCATTTTGCGACAGTTCGGTCAATGCGTGGTGAGTTTCTTCGGAAATGCGTTTTTGCATATCGCCGAGATTAACGTCGATCAGGCCGGTATACAGGTCGGAATAGTTAACATCTACGTGGATCAGGGAAACTTTGGCGTTGTAAGGACGCGCCATAGATACGGCTTTCTCCACCAGGATTTTACTTTCCGGGGACAGGTCTACCGCAATCAGAATGTGTTTGTAAGCCATGAGAATACTCCTTCCATATAATGCCGATTAAAAGGTTAGCAGGCATTTAGCGTACCAGCCTGGCGCTTCAGGTTTACCTGCATTTTATCATTCAGATAACGCAATGATATGTTGGGGCGATCACAATGCACCGCATCAAAAAACTCTCTTTATCTCTCTACCGTCAGTTTTACACCCGCTGGGCAGAAAAGCCTATCGCCCGTGATGCGGTTGCTGGGTTGACCGATTGAAATTTGACATCCTCCCCGCCCTATAGGACGAGGATCCCTACAGCGTTCAGACCCTAGCCTGACTCACTTCGGTGGGTTCCTGCTTCAACGGGCGGTCTGACTGCACCCTCCCTCCACAGGCAAGCACGACATGTCCTGCCGCTAAAATGTTACGAGCACCGTTGATATCGGCATTCTCGGTATATCCGCACTCACGGCACTCGAATCTACTTTGTGACAAACGGTTATCTTTCGATGTATGGCCACAACAGGCACAACGCTGACTGGTGTATGCCGGAGGTATCGCCAGGACCTGACCGCCGCGCCAGAGCTGCTTGTACTCAAGCTGACGACGCATTTCATACCAGCCCTGATCCAGTATCGAACGGTTCAGGCCTGATTTGGCTCTGACATTCCGTCCGTACTGCTCTGCTGTGCCTTTTGCCGATTTCGACATGTTACTTACCTTCAAATCTTCAATGATGATCATCGCGTGGTTTTTGCTGATTTCACTGGTGACTTTGTGAAGGTAGTCGCGCCGGATATTGGCAATGTGCGAGTGAAGACGCTGGATTTTTCGCTTCTGTATCTGCCAGTTTGAGCTGAACTTCTCTTTGCGGCTTAACTGTCGCTGGAGCATTGCCAGCTTGCGCTGGCTTGCTTTAAAACTGTTGACGGGCTGATATACCGTGCCATCTGAAAGTGTGGCGAGTTTCGTGACTCCGGCATCCAGACCGACCATCGACTCTGCGTTGTGAACGGGGTCAGTCACTTCATATTCCGTCTGGATACTGACGTACCATTTACCACATGACTGGCTGACCGAGACATTTTTCACTTCGCCAATGACTTCACGGCTGTTGCGATAACGTATCCATCCCAACTTTGGCAAGGATATACGACTATTGGTCTGATCGAGCTTCACACCTTGCGGGTAGCGGAATGCATCGTTTTGACCGCGTTTTTTAAAGCGCGGGAATGCAGCGCGTTTCTGGAAGAAATTCTTGTAGCCGCGCTCCAGATCTTTCAGAGACTGCTGCAACGGTTGCGAAGGTGATCCTTTCAGCCACTGTGTTTCAGCCGCTGATTTCCACGCAATGAGCCATGAAGCCATTTTGGTGTAGGGGATATATTTATTCCCCGCTTTATGGTTCGCATTCTGACGTGCCAGTGCACGGTTAAAAACGAAGCGACAAGCTCCTGCGAAGCGCCGCATATCGCGCTCCTGCTGACCATTTGGCCTTAACTGGAATTTGAAGGCTTGAAGTCGTTTCATGACTATCATGATACTTTGGTCTATGACAAAAGAAACCGATATTCGCCGTGGAAGACACTGCGTTTTCCTGATGCATGTTCATTGGGTATTTGTTGCCAAATATCGTAGAAAGATATTTGATCTGGATGCCATCGAAAAGCTACGCAGCTACTTTGCCAGCGTATGCGCTAATTTTGATGTTGAACGGGTTGAATATGGACGGCGAATGCGACCACGTGCATTTGCTGATCAATTACCCTCCAAAACTCGCAGTATCGAATCTGGTCAACAGTCTTAAAAGCGTATCCAGCAGGTTGCTTCGCCGTGACCGGCCAGACATCGCCCAACGGTATTACTACAAAAGCGTTCTATGGACACCGGGTTACTTTGCAAGTCGTTGCGGTGGTGCGCCGATTTCGATCATCCGGCAATACATCGAGCAGCAGCAAACACCCGATTAGTCGGAAAACCGCGCCTTATATCCCCGCCTTGAAGGACGGGGTTTTACGGCGCACCTAATAAGCGGTTCTTAAACAGAGTATAGCCCCAATTGCCTTCAGGGGCAGTGGAAAAGACCGGCGGCGTCTGGCGGGGCGGTTATCAGTTATAACCAATAGGTGGATGACAAATGGGTGGGTTGCGGTAAATTTTATCTACTGCTCAGGCCAGTTTGCGTTTCATTAACCTACAATAATGACTATAGGCCTTATCATTTCTCCTCTGAATCAAACCTACGCGTGCGCATCGGCATGGCGATAGGCTGTCTCCAGAGGCGGTGGGTTATGCGCGGCCTGTACGGTGTAAAGGGGATCGGAGCGGTAGGCTCCAGCAGTAATGGGTATAGAGGTAGGGCAGTTGGACCCGGCGGAGCGCCGCGGATAACAACGCCTTGAGGAGGCAATCATGATCAGTACCGTCGCGCTGTTTTGGGCTCTGTGTGTGGTGTGTGTGTTAAACATGGTGCGGTATTACTCTTCTCTGCGCGCGCTGTTGGTGGTTCTGCGCGGCTGTGACCCGCTGCTGTATCAATATGTCGACGGCGGTGGTTTCTTTACCGCTCATGGCCAGCCGAGCAAGCAGATACGGCTGGTACGCTATATCTTCTCGCAGCGTTATGTCGAGCATCATGATCCGGAGTTTATCCGCCGCTGTGAGCGAGTGCGTGGGCAGTTTATGCTGACCTCAGCCCTGTGCGGGCTGGTGGTTATCAGCCTGGTGGCGCTGATGATTTGGTATTGAATCCGACCGATTCTGTCTGCAACAGACAAAGAAAAAGGCGGCCACCAGGGCCGCCTTTCTCACCGGGCAAACTGCTTAGATCACCTTAAGCGCCAACCAGTACAGCGAACCGGAAAGCAGAATCGAGATTGGCAGGGTTAACAACCAGGCCAACAGGATGTTCTTCACGGTTTTGCTTTGCACGCCGCCGCCATCCACAATCATCGTCCCGGCTACCGCCGAAGAGAGTACGTGGGTGGTGGAAACCGGCATGCCGGTATAGCTGGCAACGCCAATCGACAAGGCTGCGGTCATCTGAGCCGACACGCCCTGAGAGTAGGTCATGCCCTTCTTACCGATTTTCTCGCCGATGGTGGTGGCGACGCGACGCCAGCCGACCATGGTACCGAGAGACAACGCCAGAGCAACCGCGACGATAATCCAGATCGGTGCATACTCAACGGTTTGCAGCAGATCCTGACGCAGGTTTTTCAGGAAACGTTGGTCCTGGGACGAGGTTTCCGGCAGCTTGGCGATCTTGTCTGCGGTATCCGTTACGCACATCAGCAGGCGGCGCAGATGACTACGCTGTTCTACCGTCAGTTGATCGTAACTTTGCAGATTGTTCAGCAAGCCCTGAGTCAGCTCAATCGCCGGCATGGCGCGAGCGCTGTCACAGTGGAACTCGATAGGTTTATCCGGCGAGACGTCCTCATCCGGGCTTGGCACCAGTGGGGTCAGAGTGACCACGTGCGCCAAGGCGTCGCTGTGCTGCTGGTAATATTGCTGCAGGTGGGTCACGGCATCACGCGTACGGGTGATGTCATAGCCGGTTGCATTCATATTGACCACGAAGCCGGCCGGCGCAACGCCGATCAGCACCAGCATGATCAAGCCGATGCCTTTCTGACCATCGTTGGCGCCGTGCGAGAAGCTAACGCCGATGGCTGACAGGATCAGTGCGATACGGGTCCAGAACGGCGGCTTGCGTTTGCCGTCGACCTTTTCACGTTCCGCAGGGGTCATGTGCATACGCTGGCGTTTCTTGGTACCACTCCAATAGCGACGCAAGGCAAACACCATCAACCCGGCGACCATCATGCCGACCAGCGGCGAGATGAGCAATGACAGGAAAATACCGATCATTTTCGGGACGTTAAGCGCATCCACTACCGAAGTATGGGTCATCAGTGCGTTGGTTAAACCCACACCGATAATTGCGCCAATCAGCGTATGAGAGCTGGAGGCCGGCAGACCGAAATACCAGGTGCCGAGGTTCCAGATGATAGCCGCCAGCAGCATGGAGAACACCATGGCTAATCCGTGCGCTGAACTGACGTTCAACAACAGATCGGTTGGCAGCAGATGAACAATGGCGTAAGCAACACTCAAACCGCCGAGCATAACGCCAAGAAAGTTGAACAAGCCAGCCATCACAACCGCAAGTTGCGAACGCATGGCACGGGTATAAATTACAGTAGCAACCGCATTGGCCGTGTCATGAAAACCGTTAATGGCTTCATAAAACAACACGAACAACAATGCGAGAATTAACATCAGGCCGGTATGGAAATCCAGGCCAGCGAACAAATGCAGCATAAGCGTTACGCCAGTTTGTGGACATGAACGCCGCGCATTATCAGTGACAACCGGGGCCGGGGAAAAGGAAAATATGACGTTTTTTTGATTTCGATATGACGAAACGATGGCGCTGGTATGACAAATACATGAAATATCAGCGCGTTATGCTGAATGGCTCGCTGTAATATTTTCTTACTATGGCGTTGAGGGCGGCATGGCTTTACAATCTGCCGCCGTAAAGTTGTCGGTTACCGGCAGCGAAACGGCGTAAAATGGCGGCCTTTTGTCGCGATTGTGGTTTTTATTCAGAGAGGCGCAGGTGGAACAGTTTGATGTCGTGGTAATAGGTGCGGGCGCAGCGGGCATGTTTTGCGCGGCGCAGGCAGGGCAACTCGGCTGCCGGGTACTGCTGCTCGACAACGGCAAAAAACCGGGGCGCAAAATCCTGATGTCCGGCGGCGGACGCTGTAACTTTACCAACATGTACACGGAGCCTGCCGCTTACCTGTCGAATAACCCGCATTTTTGCAAGTCGGCGCTGGCGCGTTACACCCAGTGGGACTTTATCGATCTGATCAACCGTCATGGCATCGCCTACCACGAGAAAACCCTGGGACAACTGTTTTGCGACGACTCGGCGCAGCAGGTGGTCGAACTCTTGGTGAAAGAGTGCGAGCAGGGTCAGGTGACGACACGCCTGCGCAGCGAAGTGCTGGGCGTAGAGAAAACCGCAGAAGGCTTCGAACTGGCGCTGAATGGTGAGAAAGTGAGCGCTTGCTCACTTGTGGTGGCCAGCGGTGGGCTGTCGATGCCGGGCCTGGGCGCGACGCCGTTCGGCTATAAGCTGGCGGAGCAGTTTGGCCTGAAAGTCCTGCCGACGCGTGCCGCGCTGGTGCCTTTTACGCTGCATAAGCCGCTGCTGGAGCACCTGCAAACCCTGTCTGGCGTGTCTGTGCCGGCGGTGATCACCGCAGAAAACGGCGTCAGCTTCCGCGAAAGCATTCTGTTTACCCACCGCGGCCTGTCCGGCCCGGCGGTATTGCAACTTTCCAGCTACTGGCAGCCTGGGGAGTTTGTGAGCGTTAACTTACTTCCCACGCTTGATCTGGCGGGCTTCCTCAATGAGCAGCGTCAGGCACACCCGAATCAAAGTCTGAAAAACACCCTGGCGTTGCATCTGCCGAAGCGCTTGGTGGAATGTTTGCAGACGCTGGGGCAACTGCCGGAAGCCACGCTCAAGCAGTTGAACCCGACGCAACAGGCCGCGTTGGTCGAAACGTTGCAGAACTGGCGTGTGCAACCCAACGGCACCGAAGGCTACCGCACGGCGGAAGTGACGCTCGGCGGCGTCGACACCAAAGAGCTTTCCTCCAAGACCATGGAGGCCGCCAAGGTGCCGGGCCTGTACTTTATCGGCGAAGTGGTGGACGTGACAGGGTGGCTGGGGGGGTATAACTTCCAGTGGGCCTGGAGCTCTGCCTGGGCCTGCGCTCAGGCGCTGGCGGCGCAGAAGCAATAATCTCGCCGCCGGAATGATTTTAAAACCGCTATTTGCTGCGCGGGATCGGAACCTGCGCGGTAAATAAAGTTATGGCGTGACGATGAATTAAATATCGTACGCCATGAGCGAAATAGAGTGATGAGATAATTTTTAAAACGCCCTTTAAAAGGATTTCAAATAGAGAGTATTTTCAGATGATTTCCGTATTAATGATTTTTAATTAATTAAAATTACAACGTAATTCAATCAGTACTTTTATTTTCCGTAATAAATAAAAACCTAACCTATAATTATTTCTCATATTTTCGAGTGAGAAATTGTCATGAACAGCGTTTTCTTTACCCGGCAATTACCTATTACCCCAGCCCTTCAGGTTACAGCGTTAAAAAAACACGCCAATGGCTTTCTGCGCTATAACAATATCAATGATCTGGCACACAGCGGTTCCGAAGCCATGGCCTGGTTCCTGAACCGTGCCAACACGCTGTTTAAACGCAATTATCCGGCCGCAATGCCCGAAGCTTCATTGCAGTTGTCGTATTTGTCGGTGTTTTGTCGTGCGGAGCATGAGGCAGATTGCCAGGCGTTGCCGGTCTATGATTTCCTGCAAGTCGATATTCAGCCTACCGGCAAAAGTGGCTATGGCGTGATGTTTTCCTCGCAAATGCGTGAGTATTACCGCGATCGGCTGGAAAATGGCATGGATACGTCGAAAATCCCGGTCGATCAGGCGTTCTTTAACTCTATCTTCAAACAAGACTCGCCAGAGACTGGCGTGTTGGAAAGTTATCCGGTGATCATGATCCCCCGCAGTGCAAATGAACGTGCTCCTTCGCTTACGCATATCTATCTCAGCAGTTTGGGGCTGGAATCTACGCATCTCCAGCCACCGGCCTCGGCGCATCCTTTCCGGTTTTACTTCAAACAGGATCTAGCCGCACAGGATCCCGAGGTTATCGCGGCAATCTCAGCCTGCGGGCAGGCGATGTTTGAAATCGTGCGCCCGCAACTCTATCCGTTGGAGCAACAGGATATGCCGCGCTTTGACATGGCGCATCTGACGGACATCAAGTGGGAACAACACAATACGGCGCGCAGGTGGGTGGCAGACCACCAGCCCTGCGTTGAGGCGCTGATGGCGTTGCACGGTATCAGGGAATAGGGCCGGAGCAGACAGCACCAGCCAATAACTCCTCCCTGCGGATTATCCTGACTCACTCCGCCGCAGGGCCTTTCAGCTCCACGTGATTGCCGTCCGGATCGGTGAAATAGAGAGACGGCCCGTCGCCCTCTGCGCCGAATCGGGATTCGGGGGGATCAACGCTGATCCCCTGCGATCGCAAATAGGCCAGCAGTTCGCCCTCGTTGAAAGGTTCGATACGCAAACAGAAATGATCGACATTCTGCTGGCGAGCATCGGGATGCTGCCCCCCTTTTTTCCCGAGTACGCCGTCGACGTCGACCAGATCAAGCATGGAAACGCCGACGCGCAGATGCACCAACCCCAGATCGGGACGCCGTCTGGCGATTTCACACCCCAGTATCTGGGTATAAAATTGAAGGCTTTTTTCCAGGTCGGTGACGCGCAGTACCAGGTGATCGATTTTCTTCAGGCTGAATGGGCGCACGCTGATGTCCTCAGATCGATGGATAATTAATCAGTATAATATACCCGTCGCCTTTCAAGCCGCAGCGTCGTTACCGGCTCTTGGTTACGTGGCCCAGCCTGAATTTGTCAGTGCCCGTCACTGCCAGCCAGGGTTGCCACTATGGCTTCCAGCGCGGCATGCGGCGCTGCTGCGAGTGTAGGTCCCGCCTGCGTATTTTCCGCCAGCAGCCGCTGCAGCCCGACCAGCCAGTCGTAGATATAGAAGGCAGCATTTTTCGCCGGCGTGGGCGCCAGTTTGGTCAGGCGTTGCTGATTGCCCCAGTCGACCGCGGGCTGCGGCGGTGGAGTGAAGATCGGCTGGCCGGGATTGATACGGCTGGCGGGGCGTAAAGCCGCCTCGCGCTGCTGGAAGCCCAGCCAGGCAACGAAATCGCTCAATACCGTCAGCGCCTGGCTGACCTGGCGATCCTCCCCTTGTTCCGGCAGGGTGCCCGCGGCCAATGCGCGCTCCAGCGTTGCGTCAATCTCCAGGCGGCAGGCGGCGCTAATCAATGCATCGACCAGCAGTTCCAACTGCGGTTTATCAACGCCCAACAGGGTCAGCAGTTGGGCATTGTCCGGCAGGCAACGCAGATGGTTAACCCAGTCGGCGAATACCTTTTGGGCAAAGGACGAACGCCCATGTTCCACCGAACTGGCCGCGGCGCTATCCCCCTCACCAAACAGGTCGATCTCCACGTCGAAGGGCGGTGCGGCGACAGTCGGCGCCGGTGAAGCATGCTGTTGCTGCACGAACAGTTGGCGCAGCCTGTCGCGCTGCGGCAACAGCCATTCCAGCAATTCGCCATGCGCCCCAGCCTGCGCCTGCAAGGCTCGCAGCAGTTGTTGGCTGCGCTGTTGCAAAGGCTGCGGATCCGCTGCGGCAAGCCAGTTGCCGAGCAGGCTTTCACTCAGCTCACGCCGCAATTCTTGTTGCAGTTCCTGAATGCGCGCCTGTTTCAATGCCGGGCGCGCCTGCACCATCAAATAGTCCGTCATGCGGCGGCAGTCGCGTTCATCCATGGCCAGCAGCGTGGCCCAACTGTCGCCGGGCTCACCGACATAGCGCTGAACGGCGTCATCGGGGCGGGCTTTCCCTACGCGCGACGCGTCGAACGGCGTGATTACCCAGATTAAACCGGGCTTACGACGGCGGCGTACCGCAACATTTTCCCCCTGGGTGCGTTTAACCCAGTAGGCCAGCGCATGGCCGGTTCGACTGGCCTCCTGTGGCGTGCCGGCGGCATCGCTGACCAGCAACAGACTGGCCTGCAGATTATCGGCGTAGTGGGTCAGCAGATTGGCGCGTTTGGCCTGTTGCATACGCCATGTCAGATCGCCGTCTGAACGACGGAGGCTGGCTGGAATATCGAGAAGCTCAACGTCGGCGGGCAGCCCAGCGGGCAGAGGTGTCGTCACTTCGGCAGCCAACCACGCCAGATCGGCCTGTGGGATCGCCACGACGGCACCCTTTTCTGTCAGCACGGAGAGTCTCACCTCGGCTGGCGTGTTGACCGCGTGGGCATGCTGAATGCCCACTTCCTGATCCAGTGCCTGCTGCGAAGCCTGCACGTGTTCACTGCATCCCAACGCTTGCAGGCTATGTGCCAGCTGACGATAGAACATGGTCAGCGCCGGGTCTTCACCCCACAGCGGTGCGAACAGGCGAGCCCGGTCGTCAATGCTCAGATAGGGGGCCAGTGAGACGGCCTGCGGCCAGAAATGCCGGTCTAGCGCCTGTTGCCATTTGCCCCCGTGGTGACGAAGAGTGTCCCACAGCGCCACGATGGCATTGCTGTCCATGCCGTCAATCGCCATCGGCTGGCGATGGCGTTCCAATGTATTCAGGTGTGCGGCAATAGCTCGTGCGTCTCCATCCGGGCGAAAGCCGTTGATCAACGCTGTACTGGCCGTCATGGCGAGCAACTGCGCGTTATCCAGCAAGGTGATGACCACCGGATAAGCTGGAGGGGTTACGACGGTGGGCACGCAGTAGCGTACTGCCAGCGCGCAATCCTCTGATAGCAGCCCGGCACCGGGGGCCAATGCCGTCAGAAGGTGAGCCTTGGCGCCCGCGTTATGGCCATAAAGGCCGATGGCGACGCGGTGAGGCGTGGCGGCTTCCAGCTTGCGGGCTTTGTTGTAGCTGCGGCGCAGGCGAACCGTCAGGTTATCGGCTTCCCGGTCCAGGCGTGTGGACTGTTGCCGTGCGTCGGCGACCCAGTCAATGGCCTGGAGGATCCCGTCGCTGAGGCGGTTTATCGGATCAGTGGTGATAGGTTTCATCGTTGATAAATGCTCCCGCTGTCGATCCAGTAATGGGTTGCGCCAGAGGCGCTGGCAGCCAGGGTATTGAGTTTAAGCTGTAGCTGATGCGCGTGAACCGGGCTGCCGTCGGCCAGCATGGCCTGGGCTATTTTAACGCCCTCGGCACCTTGCTCTTCGCTGCCGGTAATGGCCAACCGCAGGCTGATGACCGCATCGCCTGCCAGCTTGCGTGCCAACAGGGGGTCGGTGATGGTTAGTGTATATAACGGCGATGCCGGCCAGCGCGGGTTGTCCAGCTGACGGAACCCCAGGCGCAAAGGACCACGCAGCTGGAAGCACCCGGCGGGATCCAGCGCAAAATCGGCGCGATCCAGATCGATGTCGCGATAGTAGACGTTATCGTCCGCCAGCATGTTATTGCCGTCCAGCATGCCCAGATGGCGAACGGTGGAGTAAGGCTGGAAATCCCCGACGTTGAAATAGAAACTCTCGAGGCGCAGGTCGATGGCCAGCAGGCACAGCATCGCTCCCACGGCAGCGGTGGATTTGGGGTTATCGATACGCCCGCGCTTGTTAAACGGATACCAACTGCGGGTGTGATAGCCCTCGAGCGGCAAGATGCGGCTGGCGGGCAGCGGTTGCAGATGGCGCAGCAGGGCCTGAACGCCGGGGAAACGTGCCGGGCGGCCGGTCAGCAGCAGCACATCGCAGGCGTACAGCGCCACCACTTCACACAGCAGCCGCAGGCAGCGGCCAATGCCAATCCGGTCAGACAGGAAGGCGCTGTGCAAGTCACCCATACGGACGACCAACGGCGTGTGCAAAATATCGAAAGAAGAAGTGCCGGTTTCGCGCTGGATCTCGCCGTTGATAAACGCCAGCACTTGCGGGGTTGGGGTTTGAGGCAACAGATCGCCCAGGCTGGCGGCCATTTCTGCCTGGGCGTCCAGCGGGTCGTAATCCTCATAGGCTGCCAGCAACGCACGCCCGATAGGCATGAAAATCTGCAGCGCGGCCTGTTGGCGCAGGGTGGAAAATCCGTCCATGCGGCCTTCATTGCCGAAAAGCTTATCCATCACGGCCACCGGAGCCGCGACCCCGGCGTCTTCGATCGCCTGCTGCACGGCGGGCAAGATAAACAGCTGGATCACATCCAGCAAAATATCGTCACCGGCAACTTTAAAGCCTTCGCGGAACAGCAGGCGAGGGTTGATCTTGATGTTATTGCCTACGCCATCGTCCAGCCTGTACTGGGTGATCGCCAGATCGGTGGTGCCGCCGCCGATGTCGATGGAGGCGATACGCAGCGTTTTTCCTGCCGGCTCATCGGCTGCCAAAGGGCGATCCGGTCGGGCCATGCTGGCAAAAAAGGCGTCGGTACGGCCGGCGAAGTTCACCTGGGTTTCGTTGTACAGATAAACCATTTGGCCGCAGGTCGCTTCGTCCCATTCCATGTGCACCTGCGGAACGGGGAAGCGGGTTTGCTGACCGTCGAACGGCGCGTCCAGCGGGTGCCGGCCCATGGCTTTCCACACCAGGCCAATCGCTTCCTGCATGCGGCGGCGGAAAATTTCCCGTTCCGGTTTCGGCATCGCCGAAGGCAATGTCAGGATGATAGTACGCAGGCGGCGCGGGGCGGTGGCATTCGGCATTTTTGCCCGTTGGGCGACGCTGTTGATCTGCATCAGCGCCTGCGCCAGCAACTCGGTCAGCATCAGCGTCATGACCGCGCTGCGGCTGTAATGGGCGGCGAATACCGGTAGCCGTTCCGCCAGGGGCAGCGCAGAAAGCGGAACGCCTTCGTCATTTAACAGAGTGGTCAAGGGCGCGGCGGTGGCCATCGGCTCCTGCTTGCCGTTAAAACGCCAGCCCGGCGCATAGCGTTCTTCGTCCCACAGGTAGCGACGAGGGCTGGAAATGCCGGTGGTGCCCTCACTGCCTTGCCTTTGCTGTGCCAGCTGTGCCGCCTCGCGGCCCACGCGGGTGATGGAAGGCCAGACAAAGGCGTCGTCGCGCCCGCTCTGGAACGAGAGGCCGGGTTTGCCGAACGAGACCTGAGAAAACTCGACCCGGCTTTCGAACAGTTCGTTGTACACGCAGTGCGGCGCGCTGAGCGAGCGTAGCTGCAGTTCATAGGTCTGCTTCAGGCCGTTGCTTTCTTCCGGATGGTCTTCGACCAACACGCCGCAGGTGTGGGAGTTGCCGACGTCCAGAATCACGTCCACGTTGACCGCGGGCTGCTGCAGCGTGGCAGCAATAATTTTTATCTGCGGCACCGTCAGTTGGTCGCCGAGCATATTCAACACGTTGAGGTAGTGCGCCTGATATTCGAAAGTTTTCAACCCGGTGTAGACCTGAGCTTCGGCACGTTGTTCCAGCGTGGCTGCGGCTTCGGTAAAGACCTCTCGCAGCCAACCGTCCACCCAGGTCAGATCGAGAAACTCGCCCAGATCGTGATTGCGGTGGGCCAGTGCAAAGCTTAGTCCAGTGTCGAGATCGCTTTCGCTTGGGGCTAACGCCTCCTGGCCTGGTGCCGCGATACGGGTATCGAACGCCAGCACCACCCGCAGCGAGTTACCGTCCTGATCGGGGGTGTCCAACTGAAGGATCTGCATGCGCGCCCAGTTGTCCGGTCCGGCCAGAAACGTGCCAGAAGGGGTGTAGCGAAAGAACGGCAGGGGCAGCCAGGTCTTATCCAACAGGCGCAAAGATTGCTGCAGGGGATAACTGAATTCAGGGCGCACCACTTCATCGGCCTGCCCCGGCTGCGCGGGCAACAGGTATTTGCCGCTGTCGGCATGCCATTGCAGGCGCAATAGCGGGCCGCTTGCCGTCTGACGGACAAACTTGCCCGGGAAGTCGGCATCCAAAACCGGCGTCAGGGCAAAGTCCAGAAATTGGATGCCGCTGTCCTGAATCAGCGTAATGGCGTTTTTATAGTCCGTAAGGGAGGCCAGCATCATTTACTCTCGCGCTTTAACGTCATGGGATAAACCGTGTCCGCAGCGTAACGGCCGGTGCATTCCGCCGGGCCGGTATCATTTTGCCTGCAGACGATTTCCGGCAGGGGGTAGCGGCTGCTGTCGCTGCAACGCGCTTTGGTGCGGCTGTTGATCACCAGATTGCCTGACTGCATCAGCCCGGCCTCTACCGGCGCCCGGCAGGTGATGGCGTCGCCGTAGGTGATGCTGGCGGTGCCTTTGCCGTTATTGAGACGGTATTGCAGGCTGGGCCGTTTACCGGTCAGCGGATCTTTCAACGCCACCGTCGCGCGCCATCTGCCGTTGAGAAAACGGGTGGAGCCGGCCTTGACCGCTTCGGCTGGCAGTACCAGCGAATTTTTGTCCGCCGGCGGCAACACCACCGGGACGGGCGGCGGCGGCATTAGCGTGGCGTGCGCCAATGGCAGATGCAGTTTGGGGATCGGTTTGGCGACGCGGGCCGGCAGTGGGGGGCGCGATGGCACCGCCGGAGAGGTGACCGGTTGCCGGTTTGCCTGGTACAGCCAGCCTGCCAGCAGGGCCATAAGGAGCATCACCGGTGCCATCCACACATAGCGGCGCCACGGCCTGCGCACCGGCGCGGGGATAATCTCTGGCGTCAGGGCTTCGGGTTCAGCAGCAGGTTGGGGCTCGGGGGCGGCGACTGCGCGCGGAGTGGCGGCAATGGGCATCGGTTTTTCTGTCGGCTCCTCGGCTGGGCGCAGACAGGCCAGCGGATCGTCCTGACACTGTGCCTGTGGCCTGATAAAGCCCCAAAAGGTCAGCACCGGTTTATCGCCGACCAGATAGACATGGTTGGGATCGGGTATTTGCATCGCCTTGCTTAACAAGGCGCCGAAAAGGCGTTGGCTGGGATGGTCGGTCGTCTGTGTCTCGGCGATCAGGGCATTGAAGGTTGCCAGGCTGCGCTCCAATTGGCGCACGGCTTGAGCGCGTTGAGCCTCGTTCGCCGCCAGCCAGGAGGTGACTTTTCCCGGGAAAGGTGAGTACCAATCAATGTGAGTGCCCGCCTCGTTAGGCTGCGGGATCGCCAGACAATCGGCGGCCGGCTGCTGTTGACGAATGCGCAGGGTTTCCCGCAGCTGCAACGCGCAGGCGTAAACCGGCTGTCCATTCTCGCCCAATGCGAGCACATCATCCAAACGGCCACTGCGTAAAAAGGGTTTTCCCACTGCCAAGCACCTTGTCCTGTTACCGATAAACGCATAAACGGTCATGGTAACCCGCGAACTAAAGCGGCAAACGGCCAAGGACAGGCGTAAAAAGGCACCTCTTGCTTTAATGGGCGTGTTTTTGGAAATGCTTGAGGCGATGTTCCGTCGAGCTAAGCAGTAAGCTAGGCCTTGTGCGTCGACAGCAGGATGCTGGTTTCGGTGCTGGAAATGCCGGCAATACGCCGAATACGGCCGAGGATTTTGTCGAAGTTCTCCAGGCTGTCGGTGCGGATCTCCACCAGAATGTCCCACTTGCCGTTGGTGGTGTGCAGGGTAAACACCGCAGGCTCGCCGCGCAGCTGTTGCAACACGCTTTGCGCCTTGGTGCCTTCTACCGCCACGGACATCCAGGCGCGGATGCGGTTGTGCTCCACACCCGGTTTTACGCGGATGGTGTAACCGGTAATGATCCCTTGCGCTTCCAGCGCCTCAATTCTCTTTTGCACCGTAGCGCGCGAAACCCGGACCTTGTTGGCTATTTCGGTCACCGAGCTACGGGCGTTTTCGCGCAGCAGCGCGAGGATTTGGTGATCGGTATCGTTCATGGTGGCAAAGTGTCGGTTGGCGGTGGCGATTTGTAAAAATATAGAGCAATTTAGCCAGTTATCACACTGTTTGGCGTCAAATTGATTTTCCATAATAGGGTCGCGTTGCTACCCCGATCCCTGTGAGAAACATCATGCAAACCACCCAAACAGTTTTTATGGTCCGGCCCTCCGGTTTTGCCGCCAATCAAGAAACCCGGCACAGCAATTTCTTCCAAAAAACCACGGAAAATAATGAAAATCAGGCGATGGGGGCATTAATTGCCTTTAATGACTACGTCGATGCACTGACGCAAGCCGGTATCGACGTCACGGTGATTGACGATGCCGGCGGGCAAGAAACTCCGGATGCGCTATTTCCCAATAACTGGATTGCACTGCTGGCTGACGGCAGCCTGTTCACCTTCCCGATGGAAGCGAAGAACCGACGACGGGAGCGCCGTCAGGACATTATCACGCAGCTTGCCAATGCGTTTGTGGTTGAACGCCAAATTGATCTTTCCGCCCACGAAATGGCGGGGCGCTTTCTGGAGGGCACCGGATCGCTGATCCTGGATCATCCTCATAAGCTGGCCTATGCCTGTCTGTCGTCACGCAGCTCGCCGGAGGTAGGCCGCGAATTTGAACGACACTCTGGCTATCAGATTGTCTGGTTTGAGGCTGCGGACCGCCATCATCGGCCCATCTATCACACCAACGTGATGCTGAGCGTCGGGGTGAAATATGCCATTGTTTGCCTTGAAAGCATTCGCAACGAAACCCAAAAAGGCACGCTGATCGCCACGCTGCAACGCAGCGGGAAAACCATTGTTGACGTCAGTTTTGCCCAGATGGAAGCCTTTGCCTGCAACGTACTGGAGCTGCAGGCCAAAGACGGCCACCCGGTTTACGCCATGTCTACCCGGGCCTGGTCCCACTTCACTGCGCAGCAACAGGCGCTGATCGGCGACTATGCCCGCCTGGCGCTCGGGCCGATTGATATCATTGAAGATCTGGGCGGCGGCGGGGCGCGGTGCATGCTGGCGGAGATTTTCCTGCCACGGAAACTCGCCCGGCCTGACCCCGTCGGTCGCTCAGTTTAATCCCAATTGATTCAGCAGCATTTTGTTCAATTCAATGCTTTTGTGGACGTTCAGTTTGCGCATCGCCGAGCGCTTATGGGCGCTGATGGTCTTCTGGCTGCGTTGCAGCATGCCGGCGATGGTGCAGGCGGACATACCGGAGCTCATCAGCTTCAGCACCTTTTTTTCGCAGCTGCTCAGGGCGGCAATACGACACTGACGGCATTTCCAGATGCCGCTGGCGTGCAGGGCGACCCAGGGCTGCTGGCAGAAACGCTCCAACGCCAGCTGCAGTTTGGCGCGGATGACGGCGTCATCATCGCGCCGATGAATGCTAAACAGCGCCGGGTGCTTGTGCTCATAGTGGGCATCGCGGTCGTTGAGGATCAGCACGGTCATTTGCCGGTGGCGGGGTATCTGATAAGGGCTTTGATAGCAATGAGCGCAGCCGCAACTGTCTTCCAGCGTGCGAAAGACGATTTCTATCGGCTCCATATTCTGCAAGCCGGCCGAGGCGCTGCGGCTGCTTGCATTCAGGTTATGAAGGTAATCTTCCACCAGCAGGCGCAGCCCGAGCTGATAAAATTTATCGCTACCCAACAGGGTGAACCGGATATTAAGCATAGTTACTCCTCAAAGCGCGCATCGTGCGGAAACAGTCGCTTGGCCTGGCGTTGCAGATCGGCGGCTCGCTGGGGCTGTTGCAGTAACCGGCTGACCGCCATCAAATTGATGTAAATATTGGCGTCCGGCCGTACGAGGATTTCGTTTTCCGCCCACTGCCGGTAGTTCAGCAACGTAGCGACATCTTGGGTTTGCGGGTATTGCAGCAGCTGTCGCAACTGGACGTCATAGTCGTAACGGACCTGCCAGGGCGTTGGCGTGACGACCTGGCTCATGGAGCCGAATTGCCGCAGGCCACTTTTTTCCACCGCGGTAATGATCAGCGCGCTGTGCAGGCCGTTAAGCAGATACGGCACCATCAATGCAGCGATGCCCGCGGTGGTCAGCCGCAGCGGGAGTTGCAAACGGGAGGGCAGCGGCAAACGGCGAGGAACGTCGCCAACGCGCAGGATAGCCAGCAGCAGCACCGCATGGGCGGCAGAGAGGTAAAGCGGGTATTCCACCATCATGTGCAGCAGGATCGGCAACGCCGCCAGCCAGGGCGCGGGGCGTAACGCCGGGGCGCGGGTGCGCCGCAGCAAACGCCACAGCCCCCAGACGATCAGGGCGATACCGATCAGGCTCAACAGGCCGCCTTCGATGCCCCACAGCAAGATTTCGTTGTGTGGGTGGCTGATGGCAACGCTTTCCATGCCGCTGCTGTGAGTGGTGTAGAAATGATGCAGAAAATCGTGCTGAAAATGGCCGTAACCCCAGCCCAACCAAGGGCGTTCGGCGATCATGCGCAGGGCCTCCTGCCAGTAAGCCAGCCGATAAAAAATCGGCTCCGCCACGGTGATTGCCCGCGTGGCGCCATTCAGCATCACCAGCAACAGTCCGGCGGTTACCCCGGCCATCAACAACCGCAGGGCGATGCCGGCGCGACGGCGGTTAAGGCGGTACAACATCCACAGTTGGAGCGGTGACAGCAGCGCTGCCGCCAGCAGTCCGACGCGTGAGGCGATAACGATCAACAACAGCGGTGCCAGCACCAGCATGGCGGCGGCCAGCCATTGCAGACTGCGCGACAAAGGGCGACGGGTGCTCAGCAGATACAGTGCCAGCGCCAGGCCGGTGGCCATAAAGCTGGCCATCAGGTTCCACTGTTGGAAGATGCCGTAAGGGCGGTTTTTCAGGGTGTTGTAGCCGATCCAGTTGCCCGGCTGCAGCAGGCTGTATTGCACCAGCCCCAGCAAGGCTTCGATGACCGTCGCTGCCAGCAGCAGCATCAATAGCCTGCGCCGCCGCAGGCGGTCGAGTGGAATTTGCAGCAGCGCAAAGTAGGCCAGAACGCCCAGCGCCAGCCCCATCAGGCGCGGCAGGGCCTCGCTCAACCAGGGCTGCTGTGCCCACAACAGCGGCAAGAGCAAAATCAGGCTGCCTGACGCCAGCAGGTTAAAGAAGCCGGAAGTGACCAGCGGCGGACGGCTGAACAGCATCGCACCCACGATCAACAGGGCGATAAAGATCCCGCCGACCAGATTCCACGGCAGATAGAATCCGCTGCCGCCGCGATTGGGCCAGTAAATGTGCATGGCGATCAGGCAATAAAATGCCGCCAGCCCGAATAACCAGGCCACTTTGGGTTTGGACATCATGACGTGTTCCTGCGGCGCCGACTTACTGATAAGCCAGTACGAAATTGGCTACCGAGCTGAATTCACCCTCGGTAATGGTTTTATTCTGTATCGCGCTGGGATGGCCCTGCACATAGGCGGTGAAATTCAGGATATTGGCGCCGTCCTGCAATGTCACCGCGCTGGTGGCCTGGTTCAAATCAATGTCCGCGCCCTTGCTGTCAAACAGGGCGATCGCGGCACCGTTGGCGCCGTTATTGATCGCCAGCTTGCCCGGCAGTTCGCTGTCCTCGTTCCCGCTGAAGGTGACATTGACGGTTTTGAACACCGCCGTTTTGCAGTCGGTCAGCTTGATGTTGAACGGCACCGGGTTGCTATGGCCGTAGCGGTACAGGGTTTTGACGATCACCGTGTCCATTTCCACCACCTGATCGGCCGACTGCGGTTCGATATTGCAGGGGCGACTCACCACGGTGCCGTGGAACTGCAGCGGTGAGCCGACCAGCTCGGTGTCCGCCAGCGTCGGCACCGCCGAAAAAATTAGCGGCGTGCAACTGAGCATCGCTAAAGCGCGTAAACGCATCGTCTGTTTCTCCCTGAATTACTCGAAGGCCGCCACAATGGTGGCAGAGGCGTTGAATTCCCCTTCCGCGATTTCTTTACCGCCGTTGGCCAACGGCGCGGCAACCAGGTTCCAGCTACCGCCGTTACCGATATTCGATACCGGGTAAAACTCATTCGGGATCACCAACTGGCCGTTATGTTTGATCTCGATACCGAGGTCGGTTTTATCGGTTTTAAATGCGTTATTGGTGAAGGGCGCCGGGGTGCCGGAGACCGCCAGTTTGATATTCAGCGTGCCGTCCTCGAAGCTGCCGCCTTCACATTGGAAGCGCACCGGAATGCTTTGCGGGTAGCTGGCACCGTTCAGGTTGCTGCCGCCGATTTCGCCGAACTCGACGTTGATCAGTTGGCCTTCGTTCACCACGCATTTATCCGGCACGTAGAGAATGGCGGACTGAATAAACACCTGCGCCATCGGGTTGGGGCCGAAACCGGCGTCGGTTGACCCTAAGCGGCCATACATCTCGATGATCTGCCGGTCGTTGATCTGTACGCCGTTGATGATTTTTTTGCGTACCCGGAAGGTGACCTTGCCTTTGGATCCACTTTCGTAGTTATTGATTTGCGCATATGGCGGATTGCAAGAGTGGTTGGTGTATTCATTTGAGACGTTATAAAACGGCACGGTGACATAGGCTTTTTTATTGCCGGCGATCCAAACCTCGGCTTTTAGGTCCAGATAGTCATTCAGTTTCAAATAGCCATTGCCGTAGTCGGATGCGGGCAATGCCGAGTCCGATTTATAAAAGTGCGGGCTACGGGGGATCGGCGTATCGCAATAGGCCTTACCGGTATATTGGCCACCTAATGAATAGGGAAACTCTTTGGTAAAACCGACCTTGTTGGTGATATTGCTTTCATTCAGGTCGATATAAAACGGTTTTGCTCCGCCGTCCGGCGTCACGTAGCCGTTGGCCCAGACGGCCGGAGCCGTCAGCGCCAGTGCCAGCGGCAGGCAGGAGTTAAGGTAGGTTTTTTTCATCGCGTTTGTGAACCTCACAGGTAAATCACCTGAATGTGCGCCACGCCGGAAAAACCGGCCGCCATCACCGCTCGCTGCGTGGATTCCACGCTGGCGCTGAACCACAGCGTATTGCTGCCGGGCTGCAGAATGTAAGGCCGGCTCTGCTGGTTGAGCGACAGCGCATGGCCCTGCTGATCCTTCAAACGCAGGCCGATGCCCTGTACGCCGCCGTGCAGTTTCAGCAGATCGGGGTTGTTGATATCGCTTTCGCCGAGAAACACCAGCGTGGCGGCCTGCTCACCCTGCAAGTAGAGCTGCCCGGCATCGCCGTTGCGCTGCCCGGCCGGGTTATCCGCCAAGGCTTTGGCCCCCAGCAGGCAGTTGCGGAACGAGAGGCGAAAACGCACCGGCGTACTCTGATCGCCGGCATTTTGGAAGTCGCGCGCGTTAACATCGCCCAAATCAATCGACTGATCCTGGCTGTCCGGCGTCAGGCTGCACGGGGAACTGAGCAGGCCGCCATGAAAGCTGACGGTGCCGGTGGTGCCTTGGATCACGCCCAATGGCGTAGCCGCCGTCGCGCTGCCGCTAACCAGCAGCGCGGCGATCAGCAGGGGCCGCAGGCGGCCGCCGGTGAATTCAGCCATGCGGAATCTCCTTATTTTTTGGTCTCGGGCACGGCATTGCACACGCTGCCGTTACAGGCGAAGCGCAGCTCCGGGTGACCGCCGTAGTCATTGATATAGGTAACGACAAAGCTGTTGAGGCCGTTGTCGCGCACCTTAACGGTTTCGCTCGATTTCGGTTTCAGCATCACCGGCTGGAAGTCGCCTAGCGCGCCGCCGCCCTGTTTCTGCGTTTGGCGGGTCATGCCGGTCAGGGTGATGTAAAACGGCGTAGGGTTTTCAACGGTGAAACCGCCGGTGCTTTTACGAAACACCAGCTTCTCCTGCCACACTTCGCCTTTCGACGCGACGATGGCCTTTGGCCGGTAAAACAGCTTGATCTGGGTTTGCAGTGCCAACTGCATCACGTTGGTTTTGCTGCTTTTCGGCGGAATTTCACGCAGGTTGAAATAGAACACCGATTCGCGATCCTGAGGCAAACGGTCGGCCTCCGGGGTCTTGGTGATGCGCACGACGCTGCGCTCGCTGGCCTCGACCCGTTGCAACGGCGGCAACACCACCAGCGGCGAGGTGATTTTCTGGTGCTGCTCGTTTTCCAGCCAGGACTGCGCCAGGAAAGGCAGCTCCTTGTTTTCGTTGACGATATTCAGGCTGATGGATTTCGCGTCGCTGAGGTAAACGGCGCGGGTACGATCCAGCGATATCGCTGCGTTGGCGGCCGGTACTGCAGCGCTCAAAGCCAGGCCCAGTGCGGCCATTTTTGCTAACGGAAAGTTGTTCATAATCATCAATTCTCTGCGTTACGGATTACAGTTTGGCGCACGGCAGCAGTAGCTGGTCCAGCGGCTTGGCGGCGCCCGGTATAACAATGCGGCACTGGCGTTGGCCTTCCCAGGCGACGTCCAACTGCTCTTGCGGCTGTACGCCGGTCAGGTAGACCGAGCCGCCGTCGTTCACGACCGCCACCTCGCGGCCTTTTTCGCTCAGCACCGTGGCGCCGAACGGCGGTTCGCTGCCGTCGGCAAGCTTGATGGTGGCCAGCAGCTTGCTGCCTTTCACCACTTCAAAGTGGCGGTAGCCGATGGCGCCCTCGGTCAGCGTGCCCTGCACCACCGCTCGGGTGGCCTCCACGTCGTCCGCCAGGGTATTGACGTCGATGCGGGTGTCGGTGTTGTAGTAGCTGGTGATGTCGGAGATCACCGCCAGGCCGAAGCGGTTGCTGTAGGCGCGGCCGTTGTTGATCGGCACCCCGGCGATGCCGTCGGTGTCCAACATCATCCGGCTGCCGCCGTTGCTGGAGTTCTGATGGGCGGCTATGCCGTGTCGGGTGGCGGTAATGCCGCTGCGGAAGGTCCCGCCGATCGACGAATAGCTGTCCTGCTGGTAAGAAGCGCTGGCGTTGAGCGATCCGAACGAGGCGTTATGGCTGTAGTAGCCACGGGCCAGCGATTTGCCGGACTGGTTAAAGCCGCCGCTGACCTGCCAGGTGTTGTTCGGGTCGGTATAGTCGTTGTAAGACGCCATCTGCGTCACATCGCTGTTGCTGGTTTGCAGTGAGTAACCCAGTCGACGGCGATCGCCAATCGGTATGCTGAAGTTCAGCATCACGCTGTCATCGGTGCGGCCGTGATAGGTGGTACGGTAGGCCGACAGCGAGGCGGTAACGTTGCTGACATTGCCGACGTTGAACAGCTTGCTGGCGGATAACCCGTAACGATCCTGCGCCCTGGCATCCCAATAGGTTTGGTGCGAATAGGTCAGGTAAGCGGTGATCGCCTTGGCGCTGTCTTCCGCCATAAAGGTTTTGCTGGCGGTAATGGTGTACAGCTCTTTTTGGCGGCCGTTGTAGCGTTCGTCGTAGTCGTTGTAACGCTCTTGCAAATACTGCGACATGTTCATGAACTTGCGCTGTGAGAAGCGGTAGCCGGCGAAGGTGATCTGGCTGTTGAGCTCATCGAAACGCTTGGCGTAGTTGACCTTGAACGACATGCCGCTGGCGGTGGGTTCATTGGGCAAACGGGCGATGGACTGCGTCACGTCCACCGACATGGCGCCGAACACGTTAAGATCGCGACCCAGGCCGAGCGCCCAGGCGTTGTAATCGCCACCGAGCAGGGCGCCGCCGTACAGTGACCAGGCGCTGGTCAGCCCCCAGGAGAAGTCGCTGGCGGAAAACAGTGGTCCTTGCGTGCGGTGATCGTATGCCGAAGGTTTGCCCACCGCGACGTTGTAGCGGACATAGCCGGGACGCGTCAGGTAAGGGATGGTGGCGGTGTCGACCTGGAAGGTGGAGACGCTGCCGTCTTGTTCTTCCACCTTCACGTCTAACCGGCCACGTACCGAACTGTTGAGGTCCTGAATGGCGAACGGCCCGGCGGGCACGGTGGTTTCGTACAGCGTACGGCCTTCTTGCGACACGGTGATCTTGGCGTTGCTTTTGGCGATGCCGCGCACTTCCGGCGCGTAACCCTGCAGGTTTGGCGGCAGCATGCGCTCGTCGCTGGCCAGATTCAGACCGGTAAAGCGGTAAGAATCAAAGACCCCCGAGTCGAGAAAGATTTCACCGAGCGTCAGCTTGGCAGCCTGCATTGGCAGCGCGCGGTAGGCGTAGATCTGGTTCCAGTCGAAGTTGTTGTCGCGCTCGCCGGCCTGCTGATTGTAATTGGCCTGATAATCGGCGCGCAGGCGCCAGGCACCCAGGTTGGCTCCCACCGTCCCGTAGCTGCTGAGGTTTTCGGCGGTATTGTTATTGTGGCTCTGCTTGCCGACCTGGCCGCTGATGCTGTAGTCCAGCAGCAGTCCGGGAATGCCGTCGTCCCACTGCTCCGGCGGTGTCCAGTCCGGGTCGGAATATTTCATCCAGGCCTGCGGGATGGTGATGGCCAATACGCCGCCGCCGATGCGGTCGGAGATGGTCGCCCCTTTGATGCCGCTGATATCGGCGCAGCTGTTGTCGTGCCACAGCGTGATTTTTTTGAGGACGTCTTCTTTCAGCGCCATTTTCTCGACCAGATCCGGCGGCAGGCAGACGCGAGAGCGATCCTTTTTATCCGGCGACGGATAATATTGAATGCTGCGCTGCGGCAAGGTTTTCTGGTTGATTTTGATATCCAGCAGATAGGCGCCGGGCATGACGTAATCGGCGTCGGAAAAACGCGATAAATCCACTTTGCTGCGATCGCCAATATCCAATACGTCGGTATTGAATTCCGTGGCGGAAAAAGCCGAATGCACCCAGAGGAAAGATAGAATGACGGTAAGGGGTATTTTTTTCCGTGTCAGTAATGACGTCATAGAATAATCACTCATGGCAAATCCGCGCCCAATAGCAGGTCATCCTGTACGACCTGAATACGTAATACGTGATGTCATTCAGTGCCTGACGGCGGCACCCGCCTAACGAGGCGTTACTTACAGATAAGACAGGGTGAATTTCGCCAGTGAGCTGAATCCGCCGGCTCTGGCCCTGTCGGGATGAATGCGTAACTGAGCGCCAAAGCGCAGCGTGTTGTCGCCGGCGACAATCTGGTAATCCGCGGTGGTACTGCCCAGCGGTATCTGAACGCCGTTGGCGGTCAGTAATTCAATGGCCACGCCCTGCGCTTCGCCATAAACCCCCAAGAGATCGGGATCCCGGCTGTCGGCGATACCGTTGAAAGTGACGGTGGCCGCGCGGTAGATAAAGTCGGGTTTCACGATGCTGGCCAATTCGCAGTTCACCAGCTTGATCTCAAAGTTGCGGCGGCTGCCGATCAGCACCGGCTGCGTATCCAATGCCGCATCGGTCATCGAGATCAGTCCGAAATCAACGGTCTGGTCCAGGCTTTCACTGGCTATCCCGCAGGGGGTTTCGACGATCTCTCCACCCAGGTTGAGTGTGCCGTGGCCCTGATTTTTCGCCGTCGCCTCTGCGCTGCAAAGGCTGAGCGCGATAAGCAGTACGCGCCAAATCCGGTTTGTCATGCTGGCGTCTCCCTGTAGCCGTTGGTCCCGTTACCCAATGTCCGTGCAGGTAAAACGGGGACACCTAAAGGGCGTCCCCGAGGGGGGGATTACAGGTAAGCCAGTGTGAAGTTTGCAACGCTGGTGAATTCGCCTGGGACCACGGCGCCAGAAGCGCTGCTGCCTTGCAGATAAGCGGCGAATTTCAGGGAGTTGTTACCTTCGGTCAGACCCTGACCATCGGTCGCGGTACCCAGTTCAACGTCTTTGGAGTGCAGGTTGTCATAGATGCGGATGCCAGCGCCGGTTGCGGTGCCGCTCAGTGCCAGCAGTTTGCTGTTGTCTGGATCCGGTGTACCGGTGAAGGTTACCTGGACGTTCTTCATGGTCGCAATGGAGCAATCTTTCAGTTCGATGCTGAATGGCTCAGAGCTGGATTTGCCTTCTTTAGCCAGCAGACGGCTGCTGATTTGGCCCATAGGGACAGTTTGGTCAACAGATTCCGGTGCTACGCTGCATGGCGCATCAATAATTTCACCGGTAAAAGTGACTTTACCGCTGCCCTGGTTAGATGCGGCGTGAGCAACAGATGCAGAAGCGAAAGCAATCACGGTTGCCAGCATTAATTTATTCAGTTTCATTTCTCAAGTTCCTGTAGAGAGTATTTAAATAAAAAGAACAGCACATCTAAATCCCCCACAACAGCGGCAACGTCATGTCGCCGACGCCGTAGTTGGAGCCAGATCCTTTTGCTCTGGGCAATACGCCACCCTCCGTTATTCATGAGTGAATAACGAAATATTTTGGAAGTCGTACAAGCGAAATCCATAAAAGAAAAATAGGTATATCACCATAGCGTCTTGCTGGGATTATTCTTGCAAATAATAGGTGTGGTTGGAAATAGCTTTTATTAAGTTAAGTCAAATACAGAATATAAAACCAAAAGGAAAAAGAAATATATATAATTGAAAATCAATAGATCGTATACAAATATTATCCAGAATAAATGACTATATAAATAGCAATATGCGAGATATTAGATCGCCAGAATTAGTGTTCGCACTACAATTAGCAATATTGTTTTGATAATATCGCCCCCAGACAGCAGATGATGAATTCTGCGCGTTAATCGCGGGTAAAAAGTTAACTCTTTGTTTTTATGGATGAACAGGCCGGTAATACGGACCTGGGATGTGACATTCATTCAATGTGGCTACGATAATTCCTTTTTGAATTTTAACAAAAACATAACAATACAGATGTGTGTCGGATTATTACCAATACCCGACTGTTATTGTGCGTTTCTGTTATTTAACTCGTTAGGATTAATCAGAAGCAGTCAGATAAAACAGGGCTTCGCGACATAATAATGACCTAAGTGATAATTAAGGGATGATAAACGGAATGATTACCATAATTAATGATTCAACTCGCCGTTCCGCCGTCGCTACAGCGGTGATGATAATGTCCTGTTTACTGCTGTCCGGTTGCGTAGGAAAAAATGGCACCGGTACGGTTGCCATGAAAAAAGTTTCACAGAGTAATCCTAAGGAAAACACTGATGAGCAACGGATCGCGCTTTGTCAGCAGCGGGTCAACTCACTTAAGAATATTAATCCGCAAAGCTATCAGAAACGGATTGCTTATTTTAACGGGCTGTTGTCCAACGCCTCGGGATATGCCGGCATTCGCAGTAATGTCGATGAAAGCACCCGTAAAGCCATAGATGCGCTTTATAAATATAAAACCGAGAAATTCTGCGCCGACGTTGAACATGAGCTGATGTCCGATCTGTCGAGCCGGGTGGAGAGCCTGTAACCATGAGAAAGTGCGCGGAAGGAGCCGCGGCTTTGCTGCTGTTGTTGGCATGTGGCGCTGCATCGGCGGCAGAGACTGCACCTGGCAAGGATGACGGCATTCCCGCATTGCTGAAATTTGCCCAGCAACAGCAGGCGGCGCCGGTGGTGGAAACTGCACCTGTAGCGCCTCAGCCTGTGACTGCCAAGCCCAAACCTGCCGTTGTTGCGCGCGGAGACAACGCCCGTCTGACCGCGCTGAATCAGGCCCTGCAACGGCAGGCCGAGACCATCCGCCAATTGGAACAGCAGCTGGCGGCTCAGGCTCAACCGGCGGCGCCAGCCATCAAGGCAACACCCAAGCCAGATCCTATTGATATCCGGCCGCTGGTGGCAGCGTTGAAAGGTGTTCGTCAGGCCATCACCACACCGCCAGACTTGATCGCCATGGCGACGGCTCTGGCCCGGCAACAACGGATCGCCACGCAGCAAGAGCAACAGCTGCAACAACTCAACCGTCAGCTAGCCGCGCAGCGACAACCGCCGGAGCTGGTCAGCGATGCGGATAAGCAGGCCTACGCCGCCGGGGTTTCGCTGGGGCGTGACATTATGCATTTACAGGAAGAGAACCGCCGCTTGGGAATTGAAGCCGATCGCCCGCGTCTTTTGGCGGGCATTGCCGATACGCTGGCGGGGCGGCAACGCCTGGATGACGCCGCCATCGACCACGCGCTAAAGGCCGCAGACGCTGCCTTGCAGCAGACCCAACGGCAGCGGCAGCAGGCGATACGAGTGGAGGGTAAAACCTATCTCGCCGATTTCGCCAAACAACCCGGTGTGCAAAAAGATGCGCTCGGTTTCTATTACCGCGTGGACTATGCCGGTAGCGGGCAGATAAAAGCCAATGACAACGTCGATATCGTGGTACGCGAAAGCCTCCCCGATGGGCAAGTGATTAAGGATATGGACTTGGCCGGCACCACAATCTCTTTGCCGTTGGCGCAATACCCGCCGCTGTTTAGGGCTGCCATCGGCAAGCTGAATAAGCACGGGTCCATGACGCTGGTGGTCCCCCCCGCCTTGGCGTATGGCGATAAGGGAAGTCCGCCCGCGATCCCGCCGGGTGCCACCATGATTTACACCTTGCGCGTGGCCGACGTGCTGCCGCAGGACAGGAGCAGGCAAAAGTAACTCAAGGAGTACGCGATGGCCAAGGCGCCGATAACATATGAAATCAGGAAGTCACATATGCTAAACGTGTTACGAAAACTCTGTATGGAACGCGCGTCGGGAGCAGGAGAGCATCATCCTCCGGCACCGGAACACTGGCCTAAAACCAGGGAGCTGGCAGACAAGTGCGGTGAAAATATTTACACCACGCGCACGCTGTTATTAGCATTGGAAAAAGAGGGTAAAGTTCGTTGTACCCATCGCAGCATCAATAACTCGTTACGCTGGTATATTTGTGCATCACCCAAAAAAGTGTAATTCCTTTCCTGTTTCGTCATTTTGACTACCCTTCACAGCGGATCAATACAGGGCTGACGGTGCGAAAAGCGCCTCAGCCCGACTCCTTAATGACCAGCCATTGCTAGTGTAATTTTTGAAGCTTTATACTGGCTGCCTGGGGACAAATATTTTCATGAGGGATGCGAGTTTATAATGAAGGAAAGCAAAGACATACTGATATTAAATGATATTCATTATCAAATAGGTGATCAGGTTATTTTGGATTCTGTGTCTTTCGGACTGAATCAGGGGGAATTTAAACTGATTACCGGGCCGTCGGGCTGCGGTAAAAGCACCCTGCTAAAAATCATTTCTTCCCTGATCGACCCGACTCGTGGAGAAATTATCTTTGACGGTAAGGCCATAACCGATATACCGCCGGAAGAATATCGTCAGCAGGTGTCTTACTGTTTTCAAACCCCTTCGCTGTTTGGTGACGCGGTGTATGACAATATCGCGCTGCCTTACCAGATCAGAAAGCAAAAACCGGACAGGAAAAAAATGCAGGCCGATCTGGCGCGTTTTGGGCTGCCGGAAAATATGTTGGATAAAAGCGTAAACGAATTATCGGGCGGGGAGAAACAGCGAATTTCATTGATCCGTAACCTGCAATTTATGCCCAAAGTGTTGTTATTGGATGAGATCACCAGTGCGCTGGATGAAGATAACAAACGCAACGTTAACGACATTATTCATCAACTGGTGGCGCAGCATGGCGTAGCGGTGCTGTGGGTCACGCATGATAAAGACGAAATCAAGCATGCGGATGATGTGATTACCCTGAGTGCGCAGGGTGCACGGGCACAGGAGACGACCCATGAACCAGCATAATATCAGCAATGAATCTTTGGCTTTGTCGATGGTATTGGTGATTGTCGCCATTTTAATCAGCCACAAAGAAAAGCTGGCGCTGGAAAAAGACATTATCTGGAGCATTTGCCGGGCGGTGGTGCAGCTGATCATTGTCGGCTACGTGCTGAAATATATTTTTGATGTGAATAACGCCATTCTGACGGTGCTGATGGTGTTGTTTATCTGTTTTAACGCTGCTTACAACGCGCAAAAACGCAGCAAATATATCGATCATGCGTTTATGACGTCGTTTATTGCCATAACCACCGGCGCGGTATTAACGCTGGCGGTATTGGTGCTGACCGGCTCGATAGAATTTACCCCGATGCAGGTGAT
This sequence comes from Serratia liquefaciens, assembly GCA_012719855.1. Taxonomy (GTDB): domain Bacteria; phylum Pseudomonadota; class Gammaproteobacteria; order Enterobacterales; family Enterobacteriaceae; genus Serratia; species Serratia liquefaciens_A. The sequence continues at coordinate 72,466 of JAAXZN010000017.1, forward strand.
CCCGATTTCCGGCATGGTGGCCGGCAATGCGATGGTGGCGGTTGGCTTGTGCTACAACAACCTGGGGCAGCGTTTCAAAAGCGATCAGCAGAAGATTCAGGAGATGCTGAGCCTGGGCGCCTCGCCGAAGTTTGCTTCGGCGGCGCTGATCCGCGACAGTATCCGTGCTTCGTTGATCCCTACGGTGGACTCTGCCAAAACCGTGGGGTTGGTCAGCCTGCCGGGCATGATGTCGGGTCTGATCTTCGCCGGTATCGATCCGGTCAAGGCGATTAAGTACCAGATTATGGTGACTTTCATGCTGTTGTCGACCGCCAGCCTGTCGACCATCATTGCCTGCTACCTGGCCTACCGGAAGTTCTACAACGAGCGCCACCAACTGGTGGTCAGCACGTTGAAATAATACAGAGAAAAAAAGTAGGGCGCTGCACGCAGCGCCCGGTTAAATCAGGGGCAAGCATTACCCTTGCAGCAGAGCGATACTCTGGCGGATTTCACGTTCGATATCCGCTGCCGTCCAGTTGTCCAGCTGCGACGAGAACGGCTCGAAGGCGTAGAGGCCACGGTAACCGAGGCGCTCCAGATTCTGCACCTGCTGTTTGCTCTCCAGCCTATCCTTGTCACTTAGCATAATGCGCTCTTCATCGCTTAATGCACTTTTAGCCCGCGGATCTTCTACCCCGGAAAGGTGCACCAGCCCAATGCCGTCAATCTGAATTTGCGTATCAAATTCAGGCTGCGCCACGTCGCTTAAACAGTGATGGAAGGTATCCAGCACGATTTTGTAAGGCGCGCCAGAATCCCAGATCAGGGACTGCGTCAGCAGCGATGAACGCAGTGAACTGAAACCGAACCCCAGCGGCTCCACATAGCCCTGCACACCGTATTGCTTGAACAGCGGAGCCAGCAGCTTAAGGGCCGCCAGCGTATCAGTTTTTTTCTGCTCTTCGCTGCGGTTATCGCTCGCGCTGCAATGCGGGCACAGCACCAGTGCCTTGCTGTGGATTGCCTGAGCTTGTGACAACAGCGCCTCGGCGTTTTTCAGCAACGCGGCTTGATCGTCCAGCAGGTTAAACATGCCGAGCGCATTAATGGTGATGATTTCGATACCGTATTTTCCCGCCAACGCATTTAATTGATCGTTGCTCAGGTTATCTGTCACCTTGCCGCTCGGCATATCGTTGCGCAGCTCTACTTTGTTGAGCCCGCACTTTTTCACCAGGCTGAAAAACTGTTCCAAATCGAGATTTGGCGCGATCTTGCGGTTGATGCAAAAACGGTCTGGCGCAATGGTCATGATGCATTACTCCTGAATGAGTTGATAAAGCCTGATATTTGCCGACTTACAGCGGCGTGCGTTGTATTTCGGGTTGGGGTTGGCGATAGCGTTTTGCCATGACCACGTCCTCCATTTTTTCCAGCGATACTCCTCGTGTTTCAGGAATATAGCGGCCGATAAACCAGTAACTGAACAGGCAGCAGACGGCGAACACCCACATCGGGAAGGCTCCGTGGAAGCTGGAGAACAGGTAAGGGTTATCGTTGATCATCGGGAAGGTCTGGGACACGACAAAGTTGGCCAGCCACATGCAGCCGACGGCGATGCTCATGCCCTGGGCGCGCATGCGATTGGGGAAGATTTCTGACACCAGAACCCAGGCGCCCACGCCCCAGGAGAGCGCATAGAACACCATAAAGAACAGCATGCCAAACAGCGCGAAGTAGCCGGTGGCCTCGGTATAGAGTGCATAGGAGGTGATCAGCAGGCCGGCGATGACGCCCAGCGTACCCCAACGCATCAGCGGGATGCGGCCCATGCGATCCATCAACATGGCGCCGATGACGGAGCCGACCAGCTGCATCACGCCGATCCAGATGGTTTGGAACAGAGCTTCCTGCGCGTTTACGGTGACGGTTTTCAGCACCACCGGCGCGTAATACATCATCACGTTAACCCCGGTGACCTGCTGCAGCATGGCGATCATGCAGCCAACGAACAGAATGAAGCGGACCCGTTTATCGGCATAGCTGAGTTTTTTCTGGCTGGCTTGCTGATCCTGCCGTATCGAATCTTTGATTTCCTGCAGCACTTTTTTCGCGTGTTCGGCATTGGACACTTTGGTCAGCATCGCCAGCGCCTGATCGTCCCGGCCGACCATCACGCTCCAGCGCGGTGACTCTGGAATGATAAAGACCAAAATGCAAAACAGGATGCAGGGCAGCACACCGGAGGCGAACATCCAGCGCCAGCCCATCTCTACCAGCCAGGCTTCACTGGCGATGCTGGCGATTTTGAAGTTAACGTAGAAGATCACGATTTGGCCGAACACGATGGCGAACTGCTGCATGCTGAGCGCTCGGCCGCGCATGTCTTTGGGGGAGACTTCCGACATGTACATCGGCGAAACGGTCGCGGCGATACCCACCGCCAAACCGCCGATAATGCGGTAAATTACAAACCAGGTGAAGGTCGGCGCCAGTGAAGAACCCACCGCCGAAATGGTGAACAGCACTGCCGCCAGCATCAGGGCCTTCTTACGGCCATATCGCCCGGCCAGCGGCCCGGCGGCAAAGGCACCGACCACGCAGCCGATCACCACGTTGGAAACGGCCCAGCCGGTTTCGGCGGGGCTGAGATTAAAATAGGTTTTCAGGGATTCGATCGCGCCGGAAATCACGGCGGTGTCGTAGCCGAACAGAATGCCGCCAAGTGCCGCAATGCCGCATATTCGCAGTATGTACCCGGTATTATGCTTACGCTGAGATGACATGTGTTGCTCCGATTTTTTTTCCTGGCTTCCACCCGCGCTGTTGGTTGTAGGGAAGAGGAGGCGGAAGGGGTTGGACCCTGCCTGTCATTAAGGCGGTGATAGTCGAGTTAATGCTTCGGTGAACAAGAACATTTATTTCATAATTAGTGAATAATGAAATATTGATTTTTAGATCCAGTTCAAAAAAAACCGCAAATGCCCCACAGGCGTTACCGCGCGATCCTTTAGCGTCGGGCCGGGTCACCTTTCCCCGCGGGCTGCCTATTTCTGTATAAAAGTCAGGGCTAATTCCCTGCCGTTGGCGTGTGAACACCGGGACCGCTTTTTTTCCCGTATGTAATGGCCTTGTACAGTGACGTGGCAAAACTGCGACCTTCCGCACTAAAAACAAATTTTCTAAAATAATTTATTTGAAACTTTTTTTTCAATGAAATAGAGTTTGCTTCATCCGGTCAGGATTTAGCCTGCTTGCGGGCAGTCTCCGGCAAGCGGTGTGATGAAAACGCTACGGCCGCAGGCGGTCAGGCGACAGCGGACTTAAAAGAGGGTGAGACATGAAAACCGTGGGTAACTTTATTGGCGGGCAGGTGTGCCTGAGCAGCAGCAATCAAACCGTCGACGTGCATAATCCGGCTTCCGGGCAGGTTGAACGCCGCGTGACGCAGAGCACTGCCGCCGAGGTGAAGCAGGCCATTGACGTGGCCCACCAGGCATTTGCCGACTGGTCGCGCACCACACCGCTGCGCCGTGCGCGCATCATGTTCAATTTTAAGGCGCTGCTGGAACAGCATCGCGACGAGCTGGCTGCGCTGATTGTCAGCGAGCACGGCAAGGTGTATTCCGATGCGCTGGGCGAACTGACCCGCGGCATCGAAGTGGTGGAATTTGCCTGCGGCATTCCGCATTTGATCAAGGGCGAGTATTCGGCGGACGTCGGCAGCGGCGTTGACAGCTTCTCGCTGATGCAGCCGTTAGGCGTGGTGGCCGGTATCACCCCCTTCAACTTCCCGGCGATGGTGCCGATGTGGATGTTCCCTATCGCGCTGGCCTGCGGCAATACCTTTGTGCTCAAGCCCCCGGCGCTGGTGCCTTCGGCCTCGGTTCGCATGGCCGAACTGCTGAAAGAAGCCGGGCTGCCGGACGGCGTATTCAACGTGGTGCACTGCGCGAACGAAGAAGCCGCGCAGCTGTGCACCGATCCCCACATTCAGGCGGTGAGCTTTGTCGGCTCCTCTGCGGTGGCGGAACATATCTATACTACCGCCAGTGCCCACGGTAAGCGGGTGCAGGCCTTCGGCGCGGCGAAAAACCAGGCCATCATCATGCCGGACGCCGATCTGGACGCGACGGTCAATGCCTTGATGGGCGGCGCATTCGGCTCGGCCGGGGAGCGCTGCATGGCGTTGCCGGTGGCGGTGGTGGTCGGCGACGACACGGCCGATAAACTGATTGCCAGACTGAAGCCGCTGATCGCTCAGCTGCGCGTTGGCCCAGGGCTTAAACAGGGCGGCGAAGAAAACGAAATGGGGCCGCTGGTATCCTCGGCGCACCAGAAGAAAGTATTGGGTTATATCGATCTGGGCGTGGAGGAAGGCGCCACCCTGGTGGCCGATGGCCGTAACTATCAGGTGGCGGGTTACCCGGACGGCTATTACGTTGGCGGTACCCTGTTTGACCACGTTACGCCGGACATGCGTATCTATCGCGAAGAGATCTTTGGGCCGGTGCTGGGCATTGTCCGCGTGCCGGACTACCAGACCGCCATCGATACGGTGAATGGCCATGAATTTGGTAACGGCAGCGCTATCTTTACCAGCAACGGCCACTATGCGCGCCAGTTCGTGCAGGAAGTGCAGGCCGGCATGGTGGGGGTCAACGTCCCGGTGCCTGTCCCGATGGCGTTCCACAGCTTCGGTGGCTGGAAGCGCTCGGTGTTCGGTGCATTAAACGTTCACGGCACCGACGGCGTGCGTTTCTACACGCGGATGAAAACCGCCACCGCCCGCTGGCCAACCGGGCAGCAAACGGTGTCTGAATACAGTATGCCGACGCTGGGTTAGGGCGCCATACCCGTCGTCTTTCAGGCCGCAGCGTGGTTACCTGCACCGGGCCCAGTCATCCTGTAGGGGGCGAATAAATTCGCCCCGATTAACGCGGGCGCAGCCTGCAGCGCCCCTACGATGATGCAACGCCAATTATTTGGGGTCTATTCATACTTAATTGGGAGAATCACCATGTCCTCATTGCTCGCCAAATGTCAGCAGCCAAATGCCGAGGGGCGCATCCAGCACGTCACCCCGGAGAATGCCGACTGGCGCTTTGTCGGGTTTGACGTCTATCGTCTCGAAGCCGGTCAGTCGCTGCAGTTGGAAAGTGGCGACAAAGAGCTGTGCCTGGTGCTGGTCGCCGGTATCGCTTCTGTCGCTACCCTGCGAGCGGAATACCCGAGCATCGGTAAACGGATGAGCCCGTTTGAGCGCACCCCGCCTTACGCGGTATATGTGCCGCATCACGATCGAATTGAAGTGCGCGCGGAAAGTGCGTTGGAGTTGGCGGTTTGCAGCGCGCCCAGCCACGGGCACCTGCCATCGCGGCTGATCACCCCGGCGGACGTGGGCGTAGAGCGGCGCGGCAAAGGGCGCAACCAGCGTCTGGTACACAACATCCTGCCGGACAGCGCGCCGGCCGACAGCCTGTTGGTGGTGGAAGTGTACACGGATGAGGGCAATACCAGCTCGTACCCTAGCCACAAGCACGATCAAGAGGACTCGCCGGATGAAACCTATCTGGAAGAGACTTACTATCACCGGATCCAGCCGGAACAGGGCTTTTGCATGCAACGGGTCTATACCGATGACAGGTCGCTGGACGAGTGCATGGCGGTGTATAACCGTGACGTGGTCAAGGTGCCACGTGGTTACCACCCGGTGGCAACGCTGGCCGGTTACGACAACTACTATCTCAACGTGATGGCAGGACCGGTGCGCCTGTGGAAATTCACCTGGGAAAAAGACCACGCCTGGATCAATAGCGACGGTTACCCGGCGGCGAAATAATTCGCATCAGGCCCGGCTAGCCGGGCCTGATTGATCCTGCACCTATTACTCTTCTTTGGCGTTATTCAGCGCCAGCGAGACCGCCAGGGTTTGCGCCAGACACATAGAGGCGACCTGGGAGCGGAAACCGTCCACCTGCGCTTCGCGTACCACAAAACACACGTCGCTGAAGGCGGCCAGCGGGCTGACCTGGCTGTCGGTAATGGCGATCTGTTGTGCGCCACGTTTGGCGCCCAACTCCACCAGTTCCAACGCTTCCTGCGCATACGGCGAATAGCTGATGGCGATCACGACGTCATTGGGCTTCACCATGCTTAGCTGCTCGGTAAACATGCCGCCCAATCCGTCGATCAGGAAGGCTCGGCGTTCCAGGTGACGCAGGGCATAGGTGAGGTAAGAGGCGACGCTGAATGAACGACGCAGGCCGATCACGTAGATATTCTCGGCGTTGTTCAGCAGCTCAACCGCGCGATCCAACTGCTCGGGACTGGTTTGCATCGCCAGCTGTTGCAGGGCCTGAGCATTGACCATGGTGAAAACGTTAAGAATTTCCGCCGGCTTTTCCGGCGCAACGTTATCGTCGGTAGAGGTCTGGCGAAACAGGCGAGCGCGTTCGGTATAGTTGACCGTTTCTTCCATCAGGTGCTGACGAAAAACCTGTTTCATTTCGTTGAAACCGCTGAAGCCAAACGCGTTGGCGAAGCGGATCAGGGTAGACGGTGGGACGCTGGCCTGTGCGGCGATGGAGGCGACGGTATCGAAAGCGATGCTGTTACTGTTATCCAAAATGTAACGCGCCACCTGCTTCAAACGCTTGCTCAGCGTTTCATAGCGGTGGCGGATCTCGTCCTGTAACAGCGAAAGTTGAGTTGGGTTGTTCATCCATTCGGCTCGCAGTGTGGGCTAAGGCGTATTGGCCTGACGCCTGAATTATTGACAGCTCATTCTAACAGATGGAGCGGAAGTTTCATTTCACCAAAAAGCGATTTATTCGATTGCAAGTTGCGTTACTTCACAGAAAACAGGCAAAAAAATCCCCTTAAAGCGGCGAAAATCCGTTTAAGGGGAGGTTTTTTCGATTAAGACGAGTGAGAGGTTGGGCGGTATTGGCGCCAGAAGCCAATCAGCGTCAGGTATTTTTGTTTCACCTGTTCGATTAACCCGGCGTCATCCAGCTCGCCCTGCAACCAGCGGCGTGAAGGCTGGCCGAAGATGGTGCGGCCGACGGCGAAACCTTTCACCCAGCGGGCGTCCGCCGCCGCGGCAAAACCGGCCTTCAGCGTTTCTTCCGGTGAGTCCAGCCCCAGTATCAATACGCCGCGGCAGAATGGATCGTTCGCCTCTATCAAAGCCCCCACTCGCTGCCAATTTTCTGCGCTCAGCGGCGGCAGTTTCCACCAGTCCGGTTTGATGCCCAGCTTGTAAAAGTGCTGCAACATCTCCAGATAGTAGCTTTCGGCCTTGTCGGCATTGCTTTCCGGCAGGATCACCTCCAGCAACAGTTCGTGGCCGGACTTGCAGCAGCCGCGATACACGTCGCCAATCAGTTCATCCTGCTCGCGGCGCAGTTCGGCGGCGTCATGCGGGTGGTAAAACACCAGGCACTTCACCACGTGCTCCTGCGGCCAGTCGATCAGCTGCGAGCCAATATTGCCGTGCTCCAGTCGTAGCGGGCGTGAGCTGGGCAGCTCGATCGGCCGGCCAATCCACCAGCCCTGCCCGGTGATGCTGTTCAGCGCCGCCTGCCCATAGGTGGTATCGGCCAGAATGCCGCTGTTGCCCTGCAACCCGGCAACCTCGGCGGCTTGTTGCGCCGCGGTCAGCAGCAGGGTTTTCAGTTTGGGAATGCGTTCCTCGCTGACATTGGCTTCCCGTGCCATGTCCGCCAACTGTTTGCGGTGGTCGAAAGCGAACACGCACAGCTCCGGCCACTGCTGTTTGCGGGTAGTGACCCGGTGCAGATGGTTAAGCCGTGCATCGCGATCCGGGCGTTTTACTTCCTGCTCGCGCTGCAGGTAGTCATCCAGCTCCTGTTTGGTCGGCATCGCCGGCGCACAACCGTGACGCGAAACCACCAGTGCGCCGCAGGCATTGGCATAGCGACAGGCCTGATCCCAACCTTCATCGTTCAGGTAACCGCGCAGCAGGCCGGACATAAAGGCATCGCCGGCGCCCAGCACGTTCAGTACCTCAACCCTTACGCCGGAGTGCAGTTTGACCTGCTGCCAGCTTGCCGGGATCTCCGTTTCAAATACCGAGCAGCCCTGGGCGCCGCGTTTGCAAACCAGCGTAGCCTGGGTCGCCTTGCGCACGTTTTTCAACGCGGTCAGGGTATCGGTGCTGCCGCCGGCAATATGAAACTCTTCTTCGGTGCCGACGATCAGATCAAAGTGATGCAGCACCTCTTGCAGTTCGCGGGTCACTTTTTCTGATTCGACGAAACGGGTTTCACCGTCGCCCAGCGACGTCAGGCCCCACAGCACCGGCCGGTAGTCGATATCCAGCGCGGTGCGCAGACCGTGGCGGCGTGCGTATTCCAGCGCCTTCAAAACCGCCGCACGGGTATTCGGATGCGACAGGTGGGTACCGGTAATGGCCAATGCCCGTGACGATGCAATGTAGGCCTCGTCGATATCGTCCGGCGTCAACGCCATATCGGCGCAGTTTTCGCGGTAGAAAATCAGCGGGAAGGTTTCCTGATCTTTTATGCCGAGGATCACCAGGCCGGTCAGGCGCTGGGGGTCGGTAATCAGGCTTTGGGTGTCGGCACCGACGCGTTGCAGTTCTTCGCGCAGGAAACGGCCCATATGTTCGTCGCCGACGCGGGCCAGCATGCCGGACTTCAGACCCTGAATGGCCGTGCCGTAAGCCACATTGCCGGAAGAGCCGCCGAGATATTTTGAGAATGTGCTGGCATCTTCCAGGCGCGCGCCGATTTGCTGTGCATAGAAATCGACGGCGATACGCCCGAGACAAATGACATCAAGCTGTTTTTCTTGTGTAGCCATACCCGTTTCCTTCTGTATTAAGCCAAACCCCGACTGCGAAGCATTTTTGGAGTATGAGGAATAAAAATTTCAATTTCAAGATTGAATGAAATTTACACCCCAAAAATGTGATGCATTTAAAACCCCGTTGTTACGGCGGTTAAGGGCATCGAAAACCCCGCCCGCGCTGAGAGGAAAACGCCGAAGGTCGGCCAGGGTCTCTCTGGTGTCACAGGCTGATGGTGCCAAGGGTTGCGGCGAGTTCAGGCGGTGTGGGGCGGTCGCCGCAACGGGAGAAAGGGTGGCTAAGTCAGTGAATTCTAAAGGCATGGATGAAACGGGGTTTTCATCATAATGCGATCTTTATCGCAAAATGAAATGTTTCTTCTGTAATGTGATTTTATGAAAAATATATTTGTTTATAATCCCAACACGTTTCACGTTGTCGGCTTAAGCAGGGCAAAGCGCTTGCTGACGGCGAGTATCACACAGCTTCTCAGGTTCGGCATGCAGCTGGTGCCGGCGCGGGCGAGACTAATCTAAAAGGGTGAGTAAATGGGCAAGATCCGGTTAACCATGGCACAGGCACTCGTCAGGTTCCTCGACAACCAGTACCTGTTGGTCGACGGCGTGGAAACCAAATTCGTCAAAGGCATCTTTGCGATTTTCGGCCACGGCAACGTTCTCGGTCTGGGGCAGGCGCTGGAACAGGACAGCGGCGAGCTGGTGGTGCATCAGGGGCGTAACGAGCAGGGTATGGCCCACGCAGCGACCGGCTTCGCCAAACAGAAGCTACGCCAGCAGATCTATGCCTGCACCTCCTCCGTCGGGCCCGGCGCCGCCAATATGATCACCGCCGCCGCGACCGCTACCGCCAACCGCATTCCTTTATTGTTGCTGCCGGGCGATGTTTACGCCTCACGCCAGCCGGACCCGGTGCTGCAGCAGATTGAACAGTCTTACGATCTCAGCATCAGCACCAATGACGCCTTCCGTGCGGTGAGCAAGTACTGGGACCGCATAGTGCGACCGGAGCAACTGATGAGCGCCTGCATCAACGCGATGCGCGTGCTGACCGATCCGGCGGAAACCGGCGCGGTGACGCTGTGCCTGCCGCAGGACGTGCAGGGCGAAGCCTATGACTACCCGGACTATTTCTTCCAAAAGCGTGTGCATCGGCTCGATCGCCGCCCGGCGACCGCAGGCATGCTGGAGGATGCGTTGGCGCTGCTGACCGCTAAACGTCGCCCGCTGCTGGTGTGCGGTGGCGGGGTGAAATACTCGCAGGCCGGCCAGGCGCTGCGTGACTTCGCCGAGCGTTTCCACATCCCGTTTGCCGAAACTCAGGCGGGCAAAGGCACGGTGCCGAGCAGCCATGAATTCAACCTGGGGGGCATCGGTGAAACCGGCTGTCTGGCGGCGAATACGCTGGCACGTCAGGCCGATCTGGTGATTGGCGTAGGCACCCGTTATACCGACTTTACCACCTCGTCAAAATGGCTGTTCCAGGATCCGGACGTCGATTTCCTCAATATCAACGTCAGCGCTTTTGACGCCGGCAAGCTCGACGGTGTGCAGGTGTTGGCCGATGCCCGCGAAGCGCTGTCCGCACTGAGCGAACGGCTGGCACAGGCGGATTACCGCGCCGGCTGGGGCAATGCCATTGTCTACGCGCGCAGCGCACAGCAGCAGGAAACCGCCCGGGTTTATGCGGTGGAATACACCGGAGAAGGATTTGTTCCTGAAATTGACGATCACCTCGATCGCGATCGCGTGTTTGCCGAATTTATCGAAAAGACCGATTCCTTGTTAACCCAAAGCCGGGTGCTGGGGGTACTGAACCAGCATCTGCCGCAGGACAGCGTGATCGTCGCCGCCGCCGGCAGCCTGCCGGGTGATTTGCAACGGGTGTGGCACAACCACGGGGAACAGGGTTATCACGTGGAATACGGCTACTCCTGCATGGGCTACGAGGTCAATGCCGCGCTGGGGGTCAAGCTGGCCGAGCCGAACCGCGAGGTGTATGCGATGGTCGGCGACGGCGCCTTTATGATGCTGCATTCCGAACTGGTCACCTCGATTCAGGAAGGCTGCAAAATCAACGTGGTGCTGCTCGACAACATGACCAACGGTTGCATCAACAACCTGCAGATGGAACACGGCATGGACAGCTACACCACCGAATTCCGCTTCCGCAATCCGCAGGGCGGCAAACTCGACGGTAATTTGGTGCCGGTCAACTTTGCCATGCTGGCTGCGGCCTACGGTTGCAAGACCTACAGCGTGACCACCGAGCAGCAGCTGATCGAAGCGCTGGCCGATGCCCGTCGGCAAACCGTGTCGACCCTGCTGGATATCAAGGTGCTGCCAAAAACCATGGTGCACAAATATCTCAGCTGGTGGCGCGTGGGCGGTGCCCAGGTTGCCGACAGCGAAAAAATCGTCGCCGTGGCCCGTAAGCTGCAGGAAAACATCGATAAGGCGCGCGACTACTGATCACCACCAGGCTTGATTACCCAGACCTTGCGTCTGCCGCAACTATTTGAAGAGGATAACGAAAATGACATTGAACATTGGGGTTATTGGCACCGGTGCAATCGGTCGGGATCACATTCGCCGCTGCAGCAAAGTGTTGCAGGGCAGCCGCATCGTGGCGGTCAACGACATCAATCGCGACAGCGCCGCCAAGGTGGTGAGCGACCTGAAGCTGGACGCCAAGGTGTATGACAACGGCCACGATCTGGTCAAGGCGGCGGACGTGCAGGCGGTGCTGGTCACTTCCTGGGGGCCGAGTCACGAAGAGTTTGTGTTGGCCGCGATTGCCGCCGGTAAGCCGGTATTCTGCGAAAAGCCGCTGGCGGTCACCGCTCAGGGCTGTAAAAACATCGTCGAGGCCGAAGCGAAGCACGGTAAGCGTCTGGTGCAGGTCGGCTTTATGCGCCCTTACGATCAGGGTTACCGCGCATTAAAACAGGTGCTGACCAGCGGGCAAATCGGCGAACCGCTGATGCTGCACTGCGCACACCGCAACCCGACCGTCGGCGAAGCTTACACCACGGATATGGCGATCACCGACACCCTGATCCACGAGATTGACGTGCTGCGCTGGCTGCTGGATGACGACTATGTCTCGGTGCAGGTCGTGTTCCCGCGTAAAAGCCCCAAGGCGTTCCCGCATCTGAAAGATCCGCAAATTGTGCTGTTCGAAACCGCCAAAGGCACGCGTATCGACGTCGAAATTTTCGTTAACTGCCAATACGGCTATGACATCCAGTGTGAAGTGGTGGGTGAAACCGGCATTGCCAAGCTGCCAGAGCCGTCTTCGGTGCAGATGCGCAGCGGTGCCAGACTGTCTACCGAAATTCTGACCGACTGGAAAGACCGCTTTATCGACGCTTATGACGTCGAGCTGCAAGGCTTTATCAATGACGTCTTGGCCGGCAAGTTGACCGGGCCTTCTGCCTGGGATGGTTATGCCGCTTCTGTCACTGCCGACGCCTGCGTGGCCGCGCAACTCAGCGGTGAAATTGTGCCGGTGACCTTGCCGCCGCGCCCGGCTTTTTACGGCAACTGATGGGTTGAGCGCCGCACTTACGTTTAAAGAGGAATAACCATGAAGATCGCTTTTGATGTGGATGTCATCAGGGACCTTGGCATCACCAAAATGGTTGAGCAGGTGGCGGACTGGGGCTATCAGTATATTGAGCAGTCGCCGCACCCGCAGATCAATCCGTTTTACAAGCACCCGAAAGCCGGGCGTGAAGTGATGGCGGAATACAAAAATGCGCTGAAGGCCACCGGCGTGGAGATTTCCTCATTTATCGTGGTGTATCGCTGGTCCGGTCCGGGGGAAGATCGCCGTCAGGCGGCGGTCAAAAACTGGCGCCGGATGATTGAAATCGCAGTGGAAATGGGCGTCCAGGTGATCAACACCGAGCTGGCGGGTAACCCCAATGAGCCGGAGATCTGTGAAGAGCTGTGGTACCGCTCAATGGAGGAGCTGCTGCCGATTATCGAGCGCGAAGGTATCCGCATGGAGATCCAATCGCACCCGTGGGATTTCTGCGAGCTGAGCAACGAAACCGCCGATATCGTCAAGTCGTTACGCAGCGATCACGTGAAGTATCTCTACAGCGTGCCGCACACCTTCTACTACGACAAAGGTCAGGGCGACGTAGCCGGCATGCTGAAATATGCCGGTGACGATCTCTCGCACGTGTTGATAGCCGACACCATGAACCATACCAAGCACTGCCGCTATATCGTCAACCCGCCGGGCGTAGACGCCGCCGTCCACCAGCATATGGGTATCGGCGAAGGGGAAGTGGATTTCGATGCCCTGTTCCAGACGCTGCGCGATATGGAGTTTGCCAATCGTAATTTTAAGGTGGGTGGCGAATCCATTATCTGCACCTCGCTGTTTGGCTATCCGGAACGAATGAAAACTCAGGCGGTAGCGACCCGAGAGCGCATCGAAAAAGAGCTGTTGGGCAAATAAATTTCTCGGCTGCGTGGGTGTGAAATCACCGGCGTGCTGCTCCTATGATTGAGGCTGAAAATGAACAAAGACAACGTAAAACTGGCCATCGCCCCGATTGGCTGGACCAACGACGACATGCCTGACCTGGGCAAAGAGAACACTTTCCAGCAGTGCGTCAGTGAAATGGCGCTGGCCGGGTTTACCGGCAGCGAAGTGGGCAGCAAGTACCCGCGCGATCCGGCGGTGCTCAAGCCGATGCTGGATATCCGCGGCATTCAAATCTGCAACGCCTGGTTCAGCACCTTCTTCGCCGATGGTCAGAAAGAAAAAACCATCGATGAATTTATTAACCACATGAATTTCCTGAATGCGATGGGCGCCAAGGTGATTGGCTGCTCCGAGCAGAGCAAAAGCATTCAGGGCACCACCAAAGGGGTGTTCGAAGAGAAGCCCTATTTCAGCGATGAAGAGTGGCAGCGGGTGGCCGACGGTTACAACGAACTGGCGAAAATTGCCGCCGGGAAAGGGATGCAGGTCTGTCTGCATCACCATATGGGCACCGGCATCCAGACTACCGCCGAAATCGACCGCTACATGAGCATGGTAAACGACGATGTCTATCTGCTGTTTGATACCGGCCACGCTTACTATTCTGAAGGTAGCCAGCAGGCGATGATGGCGATACTGGAAAAATACCTGCCGCGTATCAACCATGTGCATCTGAAAGACGTGCGTGACGACGTGGTGGCCGAGGTGAAAGCCAACAAGCTCAGCTTCCTCGACGGCGTGAAGAAAGGCACCTTCACCGTGCCGGGTGATGGGGCGATCGATTTCCGTCCGGTGTTTAAACTGCTGGATGAGCGCGGTTACAAAGGCTGGATGGTGGTGGAGGCTGAGCAGGATCCGGCGCTGGCCAACCCGTTTGAATATGCGGTGAAGGCGCGCCGTTATATTAAAGAGACCGCCGGCCTTTAATTCGCAGGCGATCGGCAAGGGGCGCTTGAGTGATCAATGCGCCCCTTTTTATTGGCTGTATCAGGCGAGGGTTTTCCAGGTGGTGACCTGCCCGCCGGGCCATGGGGTCGCGGCATAGACGCCACGGGCGATGGCCCGTGCCAGGGTGTCCGCCGCCAGTGCGCCTATCTGCAACACCGCCAGCTCTCGGCTGCCCACCACCTCACGCTGCCCGGTGGATAAGGTAAACACTACATCGCCGTCGAACGGGCTGTGTAGCGGGCGGATAGCGCGTGCCATGCCGTCCTGCGCCATCATCGCCACGCGTTTCAGCTCCACCCGGGTCAACGCCAGATCGGTGGCAATGCAGGCCAGGGTGGTGTTCTTCCTGCCGCCCGTCGGCTCTTCTGGCATCCAGTCTTCGCCCTGGCCGTGCAACTGCGCCAGCGCTGCGGCACCGCCGTTGCCAAACTCGCCGTCGATTTCATACGGCGTCGCCCAGAAGGCACGGGTCCCGGGGGCGACGACCGATCCCAGGCTATTGACCGCCACCAGTGCGCCGACGGTAGCGCCATTGGTCGCCACGATCGACGCCGAACCCAGCCCGCCTTTCAGCTTGCCCATGCCGGTCATGGCACCATAGCCGGCGCCAACGGTGCCGAGCGGGAAATCGTGACCGGCTTTAGCGGCGGCTTCTATCCCCAATTGGCGATAAGGTGGGTCGAGCTGCCAGTTTTTATCCCCTGCGTTGCTTAAATCGTACAGGCAGGCGGTAGGCACTATTGGAGAGACAGGTACGCCCGGGGCCGGGCGCAGGGCATAACCCCGGCCCTGTTGCCCCAGCCAGGCCGCCACGCCATCGGCCGCCGCCAGGCCATACACCGACCCGCCGCTCAGCACCAGGGCATCGAGGGTTTGCACCAGATTATCTTCCCCCAGCGCATCGGTTTCGCGGGTTGCCGGGCCACCGCCGCGCACATCGACTGCGGCGATCGCCGGGCGATCCGGCAGGATCACCGTTGTGCCGGTACGCACCCGGCTGTTGTGGGCGACCCCGACTTTCAGGCCGGGCACGTCGGTAATCAGGTTACGGGCGCCGGTTCGTACGGCAGGAGAGGTTGGCATTGCGGCCCCCAGGAAGGTGGTGGGAGAGAGGATGCCGATAGCACCCGTTACGCAGGCCAGCGTTTGCACGAAGGTGCGACGGCTGACGGTGAAGGGGCGGTTTGCCGCCCCTGATCCTTTTTTTATCTCACTCATGAGGCTGATTTTTTCTGCTGTTCACTGCGAAAACGTGCCATATGGTAAGAATCTACCAGCACACCGTCGCGCATGGCATAAGCGCGGCTGGTGCCTTCGATTTCAAAACCGAATTTGCGGTATAGCGCGATGGCCGCCTGATTATCGGTAAATACCGTCAGTTCGATGCGCTCGATATCCGCCCAGTTGTCGCAAAGGTCGATCATCGCCTTCATCAGGCTGCTGCCGACGCCTTTACCGTGGTGGCGATCATCGACGCCAATGCCGAAGCTCGCCACATGGCGGCGGCGCACGCGTTGATTCAGCATCACGCTCAACTGGCCGACAATCTGTCCGTCGATGCAGGCCACCAGGCTATGGGTGCCCGGTTCGAGGTTGGCGAGGCGTTTGTGCCATAGCTCGACGGAGGGTAGCGGGAGATGTAGCGTGTCACGGTAAGCCTTCGGCTGAGAATAGAGTTGATGCAGGGCCTGTGCATCTGCCGTTTCCACGTGACGAACTACGATTTCACTCATTACGCTGCTCCTTTGGCTTACCGGTTGAATAACCTCTGAATTTATCGGTTTATTGTGTCGAGTCAATATTATTCCGGATTGGTTAAAAAAACGCTTTACAGGTGCGAATGATAATGATTATTATTGCGATGCGTTCCGGGGAGAGTATCAACCTTTGATACCCTCGCTGCGAAGGCACGACATTGCTCACATTGCTTCCAAGTATTACTTAGCCAGCTCGGGTGCTGGCTTTTTTTTTGCCTGTTTTCAGCTCACCCGCCTTCAACAAATTCCCTGCCAATGGCTTCGCTACTCCATCTAATTTTTTGAACAGAGAGATGAGTTTTTTACGCTTTCATATTCTGCTGCCAGGACTAGACTGTAAAAAACATTGAGGAGAGTTGAATATGATTTATCTACGTAAGGCAGAAGATCGCGGTCATGCCAATCATGGTTGGCTGGATAGCTGGCACACCTTCTCCTTTGCCAACTATTACGATGCCGATTTTATGGGCTTCTCGGCGCTGCGGGTGATCAACGAAGACGTGATCGACGCAGGGCAGGGTTTTGGCACTCACCCGCATAAAGACATGGAAATCCTGACCTACGTGCTGAGCGGCACGGTAGAGCACCAGGACAGCATGGGCAATAAAGAGCAGATCCAGGCCGGTGAATTCCAGATCATGAGTGCCGGCACCGGGGTGCGTCACTCCGAGTACAACGGCAATAACGATCGTCCGTTGCATTTGTACCAGATTTGGATCATTCCCGATCAGGTTGGGCTGGAGCCGCGCTATGAGCAACGCATGTTCGATGCGCCACAGGGCCGTCAACTGGTGCTGTCGCCGGATGCGCGTGAAGGTTCGCTGAAAGTGTTCCAGGACATGACGCTGTCCCGCTGGGCGTTGAAGCAAGACGAAAAGGCTGAGTGCCCGATTGAAGCCGGTCGTCGCGTGTGGATCCAGGTGGTACGCGGTAAGGTTGTGGTCAACGGTCAGCAGGCCGGCACCAGCGATGCTTTCGCGGTGTGGGATGAAACCGCGCTGTCGATTCATGCCGATGAAGACAGTGAAATCCTGCTGTTCGATCTGCCGCCGGTCTGATTCAGCAGTCAATACCGAGGGCTCACACAGTGAGCCCTTTTTGCGTTGTGACGTCCGATAACCAACAATATCGGCAGCGGTTTTTTTTTGCTAAAATGAGCGCCCATTCACGGTTAGCCAGTTCATTGATAATGAAGAAAAAACGGCCGGTACTTCAAGATGTCGCAGACAAGGTTGGCGTTACCAAGATGACGGTGAGCCGTTATCTGCGTAATCCCGAGCAGGTTTCTGCCATCTTGCAGCAAAAAATTGCCGTCGCACTGGATGAGCTGGGCTACATTCCCAACCGTGCGCCGGATATCCTTTCCAACTCCACCAGCCGCGCCATTGGCGTATTGCTGCCGTCGTTGACCAACCAGGTGTTCGCCGAAGTGCTGCGCGGCATCGAGAGCGTCACCGATGCGCACAATTATCAGACCATGCTGGCGCACTACGGCTATTTGCCGGAGCGTGAAGAACAGCGCCTGACCTCGCTGCTGTCTTACAACATTGATGGGCTGATCCTGTCTGAACGCCACCATACGCCGCGCACCATGAAGATGATTGAGGTGGCAGGGATCCCGGTTGTCGAACTGATGGACTGCGTTTCGCCCTGCATCGACCTGGCCGTGGGTTTCAATAACTTTGAAGCGGCGCGCCAGATGACTCAGCAAATCATCGCGCACGGTCATCGCCACGTGGTGTATTTCGGGGCGCGTCAGGATGAACGTACCATTATCAAACAACAGGGCTATGAACAGGCGATGCGCGAATCCGGTCTTGAGCCGTACAGCGTCATGACCGCGCGTTCGTCGTCCTATTCCGCCGGTGGCGAACTGCTGCGTCAGGCGCAGCGCGATTATCCGCAGATCGACAGTATTTTCTGCACCAACGATGACCTGGCGATTGGCGCGACCTTTGAGTGTCAACGGCAGGGGCTGTCGATCCCCAAAGATATGGCGATTGCCGGTTTCCACGGTCACGATATTGGTCAGGTGATGGTGCCAAAACTGGCGAGCGTCCTGACGCCGCGTGAACGCATGGGGCAAATCGGGGCTGAACGCCTGCTGGCCCGTTTGCGGGGCGAGACGGTCAGCCCGCGCATGGTGGATGTCGGTTTCACCGTGATCCCCGGCGGCAGCATCTGATCGCTTTTAAGCCGTTGTTTCACCAATTTTAATTTTGAACGCGCGCCGCCTGGCGCGTTTTTATCCCCGCCTGTAAGCCCGTCGCTCGTTACCCCCATAAGTTTGATCTCTATCCCAGAACGTGAATTTTAGCCCGTTACCCGGTTCCGGCACATCTGTTGTTACCGGTATCATGATACCGGTAACAACGAGGTCAATGACCTTGTGGCGGCGCGGTAGGGTCGCTACAGGGAGAAATAGAACCCTTGACTCAGCACCACCTACAGCTCGTCTTCTAACACCGGGAAGAGCCTAAAAATACAACAAACGCGCGCTTTACGGCCTATCGTAAAGAGAGTCTGCGATAAAAAGGTTGGAGAAAAAATATGCCATTAGTGATTGTTGCAGGCGGCGTCGCGCTGCTGTTGCTGCTGATGATCCGCTTTAAGCTGAACGGCTTTATCTCTCTGGTTCTGGTTGCTCTGGCGGTGGGTATCGCTCAGGGTATGCCAGTCGATAAAGTGATCGGCTCCATCAAGGCCGGCGTGGGCGGCACCTTGGGTAGCCTGGCGTTGATCATGGGCTTCGGCGCCATGCTCGGCAAGCTGCTGGCGGACTGCGGCGGCGCCCAGCGCATCGCCACTACGCTAATCGAGAAATTCGGTCAAAAATACATTCAATGGGCGGTGGTACTGACCGGTTTTACCGTCGGTTTTGCGCTGTTCTATGAAGTGGGCTTCGTGCTGCTGCTGCCGCTGGTCTTCAGCATTGCCGCTTCTGCTCGCGTACCGCTGCTGTATGTCGGCGTGCCGATGGCGGCTGCGCTGTCGGTGACCCACGGTTTCCTGCCGCCGCACCCTGGCCCAACGGCGATCGCCACCATCTTCCATGCCGATATGGGGAAAACCCTGCTGTACGGTACGCTGCTGGCCATTCCGACGGTGATCCTGGCCGGTCCTGTCTATGCCCGCTTCCTGAAAGGCATCGACAAGCCGGTTCCTGAAGGTCTGTATAACCCAAAAATCTTCACCGAAGCGGAAATGCCAAGCTTTGGCATCAGCGTTGCCACCTCATTGGTGCCGGTGATCCTGATGGCGCTGCGCGCGGTAGCGGAAATGGTGCTGCCGAAGGGCCATAGCCTGCTGCGTTTTGCCGAGTTCTTCGGCGATCCGGTGATGGCGACGTTGATTGCGGTACTGATCGCTATCTTCACCTTTGGTCTGAACCGCGGCCGTACTATGGATGAAGTGATGGGGACCATCACCGACTCCATCAAAATTATCGCCATGATGCTGTTGATCATCGGCGGTGGCGGTGCGTTCAAGCAGGTACTGGTCGACAGCGGCGTGGAGAAATACATTGCCGCTCTGATGGAAGGCAGCAACGTTTCACCTATTCTGATGGCCTGGTCGATTGCGGCTGCGCTGCGTCTGGCGCTGGGTTCCGCTACCGTGGCGGCGATCACCGCCGGGGGCATCGTGGCCCCGCTGATCGCCACCACCGGCGTCAGCCCGGAGCTGATGGTGATCGCGGTCGGTTCAGGCAGCGTGATTTTCTCTCACGTCAACGATCCAGGTTTCTGGTTGTTCAAAGAGTATTTCAACCTGAGCATCATGGAAACCATCAAGTCCTGGTCGGTGCTGGAAACCATCATTTCCGTCTGCGGCCTGGTAGGGTGTTTGCTGCTGGCGACGGTGGTCTAATATTCCCGCCGCCTTTCAGGCTGACGCAGCGTTGGCTACCGCTTGAAATGCGCAGGGAATAGCGAGGTTATCCGGCACCCCGTGGGGTGTCGGACATTATTTTGAGTTTGGGGCGCATTTGATGGCGCAGGCGGCGTAACCCGTTGCCAGAACGTACATCTGACTCCGTAAGGGCATGACATTATGAGTAATCCACAGCACCACGTATTTATTTTGATGGGCGTTTCAGGCAGCGGAAAATCTGCCGTAGCCAGCGCCGTTGCCCATGAAGCTCATGCCGCGATGCTGGACGGAGACTACCTGCACCCGCGCGCCAACATCAACAAAATGGCCGCCGGGCATGCGCTGGACGATAACGATCGCGCCCCATGGTTGGCCGCATTGAATGACGCTATTTTTGCCATGGAACGCACCAACGACGTTTCCCTGTTGGTGTGCTCGGCGTTGAAAAAAAGCTATCGCGACCGCCTGCGTGAAGGCAACCGCAACCTGCATTTCATTTATCTGAAGGGTGACAAGGCGGTGATTGAAGAGCGGCTGAAGCAGCGCAAAGGCCATTTCTTCAAGCCGCAGATGCTGGTTTCCCAATTTGCCACCCTGGAAGAGCCGGGCGCACAGGAGCCGGATGTGCAGGCGATTGATATCGATCAGCCGCTGGATGGCGTAGTCGCCGATACCCTTGCCTATATTCGTCATGTAGCAGCCCAGTAATCCGGGCTGCCACCCTAAGCCGGCGCCGCACAGGCGCCCGTTTATTCACTACAACTTCATGTAGGCTCGCACGCCGTCCAGGAACATCTGGGTCGACAGCATCACCAGAATCAGCCCCATCAACCTTTCCAATGCACTCACCCCTTTACTGCCCAGCAGGCGCAGGAACAGATCCGACATCAGCAAGATAGCGGCGGAAATGCCCCAGGCAATCAGCAATGCCACCACCAGGTGCGAAATCTGGTTCGGATACTGGTGCGAGAGCAGCATCAGCGCCGCCAGAATCGAAGGCCCGGCGACCAACGGGATCGCCAGCGGCACCAGGAAGGGCTCTTCCCCGGCGGAAAGCCCGCTGCTGTTGCCCTCCTGCGTAGGGAAAATCATCTTGATGGCGATCAGAAACAGAATAATCCCGCCGGAAATGGACACGGTTTCGGTTCGCAGGTTAAGAAACGCCAGAATTTTCTCGCCGGCGAACAGGAAAATCAGCATCAACAACAGGGCGATCAGCAGTTCGCGGATCACCACCACCCGGCGTCGGCGCGGTTCCAGATGTTTGAGTACCGACATGAAAATCGGCAAATTGCCCAGCGGATCCATGATTAAAAACAGCAACACCGTGACGGAAATCATCTCTGTCATCATTACCTCTGACTCTGAAAAACGTGTCGGCCATCCCGACCCACGCACTAACCCATCCCCGATGGCTTGAAAGACGACGGGGTATATAAGAAGGATTGCTGAGAATCGTTCAGCTATCGAATAAATTCACTTTGCGCCTGCGCTGACATTTTGTAAGGTGGAGAGATAGTGCACACAACTTATAGCAGTCATCCTCCAAGGCAGGACAGTCATATGAAAAACGTTGGTTTCATCGGTTGGCGCGGAATGGTCGGCTCCGTACTCATGCAACGCATGACGGAAGAGCGCGATTTCGACGCCATTCGCCCGGTCTTTTTCTCCACTTCGCAGCACGGTTCTGCGGCGCCGGCATTCGGCGGCCAGCAGGGCACGCTGCAAGATGCTTACGATGTTGATGCGCTGAGCGCGCTCGACATCATTATTACCTGCCAGGGCGGCGATTATACCAACGAAATTTATCCGAAGCTGCGTGAAACCGGTTGGCAAGGCTACTGGATTGATGCGGCTTCTTCTCTGCGCATGCAGGACGACGCGATTATCATTCTGGATCCGGTCAACCGCGACGTGATCCAGCAGGGCCTGGACAAAGGCATCAAGACCTTTGTCGGCGGTAACTGCACCGTCAGCCTGATGCTGATGTCGCTGGGCGGCCTGTTCGCCAACAACCTCGTCGAGTGGGCGTCCGTCGCGACCTATCAGGCCGCTTCCGGCGGCGGTGCGCGCCATATGCGCGAACTGCTGACCCAAATGGGCATGCTGCACGCCGACGTGGCGAAAGAGCTGCAGGATCCGGCATCGGCGATTTTGGACATCGAACGCAAAGTCACTGCGGCCACCCGCAGCGGCAAATTGCCAACCGATAACTTTGGCGTGCCGCTGGCCGGCAGCCTGATCCCGTGGATCGACAAGCAGCTCGATAACGGCCAGAGCCGCGAAGAGTGGAAAGGCCAGGCGGAAACCAACAAAATCCTCAACAGCGGCAGCGTGATCCCGGTCGACGGCCTGTGCGTCCGCGTTGGCGCGTTGCGTTGCCATAGCCAGGCATTCACCCTGAAGCTGAAAAAAGACGTTTCACTGCCGGAGATCGAACAGATGCTGGCGACCCACAATGATTGGGTGCGGGTGATCCCGAACGACCGTGAACTGACCATGCGTGAACTGACGCCGGCCGCGGTCACCGGGACGCTGAATACGCCAGTCGGTCGCCTGCGCAAGCTGAATATGGGGCCGGAATACCTGTCTGCGTTCACCGTGGGTGACCAATTGCTGTGGGGTGCGGCTGAACCGCTGCGCCGCATGCTGCGTATCCTGCTGTAACCTGAACTGTACTTCCCGAGGGCTGAGCTCTTTCAGCCCTCAAAAGCCTTATTTTCTTCCTTTTTCTCCGTTTCGGCGCGCTATGGACTAAGTCGCTGCAAAGGGGAGAAAGAGCACAAGTCATCGGCATTCCTCCATGCGGGCAGCAGCGCAAAGACGCTGTCAGGCTGGCAGTTTTCTTAATGAAGCTTTTTCCTGGTAATGCGGCAATGTTTTTAACCGACATTAGCTATGCTTAAAGCACTGGCGAATAAACTTTCACCAGCGCTAAAAATAAGCATAAAGAGCGGAATTCGGGTCGGGAAGGTGAGAATTGATCAATAACCGACCGCAATCACGCTTTAGACACCGAATGAATTGCATGATAACCAAAACGGCTATGGATTAAGCGTTACGCCCTGCGGATCTCAAGGTACAGCCAACGCCGCTGTAACCTGAAAGGCGATGGGCTGCGTGGCCTCTTATAAATCATGCTCTTAATCTTAGGAAGAAGACTATGCCTGTACTTCCCGATCGTGACGTGATTGATCAGCTTTTCTCCGGCAACTCTGCCGATCCTTTTTCCCTGCTTGGCATGCATGCGGTCGATAACGGCCTGCAGGTGCGTGCGCTGCTGCCTGACGCCAGCGAAGTCTGGCTGCGGGAGCAGCAAACCGGTCGCCGACTGGTGCAGTTGAACTGCGATGATGTACGCGGTTTTTTCAGCGCCACGGTGCCGCGCCGTAAAACCCCGTTCCGCTATCAGTTTGATGTGCGCTGGCACGATCACCAACAGATCGTCGACGATCCCTACCGTTTCGGCACCCTGCTGCAGGATATCGACAGTTGGCTGTTGGCTGAAGGCACCCATTTGCGTCCTTATGAGCGGTTGGGCGCTCATCTCGCCACGCTCGATGACGTCGAAGGCGTCACTTTTGCTGTCTGGGCACCCAACGCCCAGCGAGTCTCGGTGGTGGGGGAGTTCAACTTTTGGGATGGACGCCGTCATCCGATGCGCCTGCGCCGTGAAAACGGCATTTGGGAGCTGTTTCTGCCGGGCGTGAAGGCCGGGCAGTTGTACAAATATGAAATCATCGACTGCTACGGCAATACCCAACTCAAAGCGGATCCTTACGCATTCGAAGCGCAGATGCGGCCGGACACCGCGTCGTTGGTCACTCCGTTGCCTGAGGTGGTAGAAAACACCGCGGAGCGCCAGCGGGCCAACGATTTTGACCGGCCGATTTCTATCTACGAAGTGCATCTTGGCTCGTGGCGCCGCCACACCGACGATAATTTCTGGCTCAGCTATGGCGAATTGGCCGTGCAGCTGATTGATTACGTCAAGGATATGGGATTCACCCATATCGAGCTGCTGCCGATTAACGAGCACCCGTTTGACGGCAGTTGGGGTTATCAGCCGCTAGGGCTGTATGCCCCGACCCGACGTTTCGGCACTCCGGCCGATTTTAAGGCGTTCGTGGCTGCGGCGCACCGGGCCGGTATCAATGTGATCCTCGACTGGGTGCCGGGGCATTTTCCCAGCGACGCCTATGGCCTGGCGAACTTCGACGGTACCGCGCTGTATGAATATGCCGATCCGCGCGAAGGTTTTCATCAGGACTGGAATACCCTGATCTATAACTATGGCCGCAATGAGGTGCGTAATTATCTGGCGGGCAATGCCCTTTACTGGCTGGAACGTTACGGTATAGATGCGCTGCGCGTCGATGCGGTAGCCTCGATGATCTACCGTGACTACAGCCGCGCCGACGGCGAATGGGTGCCGAATTACTACGGCGGCAATGAGAATCTGGAGGCCATCGCCTTCCTGCGTTACACCAACCAGACCGTCGGCAAGGAGCGCCCCGGCGCGGTGACGCTGGCGGAAGAGTCTACCGATTACCCTGGGGTGACGCTGCCGCCGGAATCCAACGGCCTGGGGTTCCACTACAAATGGAACCTGGGGTGGATGCACGACACGCTTAACTACATGCAATGCGACCCGGTGCACCGTAAATATCATCACAATCAGATGACTTTCGGCATGCTGTACGCCTACACCGAGAACTTTGTGCTGCCGATTTCCCATGACGAAGTGGTGCACGGCAAAAAATCGGTGCTCGACCGCATGCCCGGCGATGCCTGGCAGAAGTTCGCCAACCTGCGTGCTTACTACGGCTTTATGTGGGCGCATCCGGGCAAGAAGCTGCTGTTTATGGGCTGCGAGTTTGCCCAAGGGCGCGAATGGAACTTCGACAGCAGCCTCGACTGGCACCTGCTGGAAGGGCTGGACGGCTGGCACCACGGCGTACAGCGGCTGGTACGCGATCTCAACCATTGCTATCAACAGCAGGCGCCGTTGTATGAACGCGACTACCGCCCTGACGGCTTTGAGTGGTTGGTGGTGGACGACCACGACAACTCGGTCTTTGCCTTTGCCCGTTACGACTCCCAAGGGAATGAGCTGATCGCCGTCAGCAATTTTACCCCGGTGCCGCGCCACCATTATCGCATCGGCATTTCCCGCGCCGGCGAATACCGGGAAATCCTCAATACCGACTCGCATCATTATCACGGCAGCAATACCGGCAATCAGGGCCGCGTAGTGTCCGAACCGATAGGCAATCACGGCCGCGAGCATTCGATTAGCGTGACCGTACCGCCATTGGCGACCATCTACCTGTTGCGGGAGGCGCAATGACTGAGCTGACGCCCGGCATCGCCGCGCCTCTTGGGGCGCACTATGACGGTAACGGCATCAACTTTAGCCTGTATTCCGCCCGAGCCACGGGGGTGGAGCTGTGCCTGTTTGACGAACAGCAGCAGGAGGTTCGGCTGCCGTTGACGGCACGCAGCGGTGATATCTGGCACGGCTACTTGCCGGGCGGTAAACCAGGGCAGCGTTACGGTTTCCGCGTGCATGGTCCGTTTGATCCTGCTCGGGGGCTGCGTTTTAACCCCAACAAGCTGCTACTGGATCCCGCTGCGCGTGCGGTGGAGGGACCGGTGGCGGATGACCCTTACCTGCATGGCGGCTATGACCGGCCGGATCAGCATGACAGCGCCGAACTGATGCCCAAGTGCGTGGTGATTGATGAAGCCTATGATTGGCAGGATGACCGCCCGCCGGCTACGCCCTGGGGCAAAACGGTGATCTACGAAGCGCATGTCCGCGGCCTGACCTTGCAGCACCCGGAGATCCCGCCGGTGCTGCGCGGCAGCTTCGCCGCGCTCGGCCATCCGGTGATGATCGCCTATTTCAAGCGGCTCGGCATCACTGCGCTGGAGTTGTTGCCGGTGCAGCAGCACAGTTCTGAACCGCGTCTGCAGCGGCTCGGATTGATTAATTACTGGGGCTATAACGTGCTGGCGCCCTATGCGCCGGATAACCGTTATTCCAGCCTGCGCACGGATACGACGCCGCTGCGCGAGTTTCGCGATGCGGTGAAGGCGCTGCATAAAGCCGGCATTGAAGTGATCCTCGACGTGGTGTTCAACCACAGCGCCGAACTGGATACCGACGGCCCGACGCTGTCGCTGCGCGGCATCGATAACCCAGGCTATTACTGGCTTACCCCCGACGGTGATTATGTGAACGATACCGGCTGCGGCAACACCCTGCGGTTGGATCAACCACAGGGTGTTGCCTGGGTGATGGACTGTTTGCGTTTTTGGGTTGGCGAGTGCCATGTTGACGGCTTTCGCTTCGATCTGGGCAGCGTGCTCGGCCGTACGCCCGCGTTCGACCGCGATGCGCCGCTTTTCCAGGCCATGTTGGCAGACGACCTGCTGTCGCGCTGCAAGCTGATTGCCGAGCCGTGGGATATCGGGCCTGGCGGTTACCAGGTGGGTGAGTTCCCTGGGCGATTCGCCGAGTGGAACGACCATTACCGGGACGATATACGTCGTTTCTGGCTGCAGGACGGCGTATCGCTGGGCCAGTTCGCCCAACGTTTCGCCGCTTCCAGTGACCTGTTTAACCAACGCGGGCGTGCGCCGTACGCCAGCATCAACATGCTGACCGCTCATGACGGGTTCACCCTGCAGGACTTGGTCAGTTTTAACCGCAAGCACAACCAACTGAACGGTGAAGGTAACCGTGACGGCAGCGACCGTAACTTTAGCAATAACCACGGTGTTGAAGGCCCGATTGCCGACGATGCCATTTTGCAACGCCGCAGGGCCAGCCGGCGAGCGCTGCTCGCTACGTTGTTGCTGTCCCAGGGGACGCCGATGCTGCTGGCCGGCGACGAGCATGGACACAGCCAGCAGGGCAACAACAATGCCTATTGTCAGGACAACGCTATCACCTGGCTCGATTGGGCCACGGCAGATGACGCTCTCACCGATTACACCGCCGCACTGATCCGTTTGCGCCAACAAATCCCTGCCTTGCAGCAAGACCGCTGGTGGCAGGAGGGTGACGGCAGCGTGCAGTGGCTGAACGCGCAGGGGCAACCCCTCGACGCGCAAGAGTGGGAGCAGGGTGAACTGCGGTTGCAGATCTGTCTGTCGCAACGTTGGCTGGTGGTGGTGAATGCCACCCGGCAGGCGGTGGAGATGACGTTGCCCGTCGGCGATTGGCAGCTTGTCGCCCCCTTTACTCAGGAAGATTCGCGGGCGGTTTTACCCGCCTGGCACCAGGCTGCGCACTCGATTTGCGTGCTGGTAAAGAAAAAATAAAAGGAGTCAGCTATGGTTAGGTTTGAAAATAAAGACCCCCTGATGTTGGCACGCCAACTGCCGATTAAGTCCGTCGCCCTGATCCTGGCCGGTGGCCGCGGTTCGCGTTTGAAAGATTTAACCTCGACCCGGGCCAAGCCGGCCGTCCACTTTGGCGGTAAATTCCGCATTATCGATTTTGCCCTGTCGAACTGTCTGAACTCGGGGATCCGCCGCATCGGCGTGATCACCCAATACCAGTCCCATACTCTGGTGCAGCATATCCAGCGCGGTTGGTCGTTCCTCAACGAAGAGATGAACGAGTTTGTTGACCTGTTGCCGGCCCAGCAACGCCTCAGTACCGAGCACTGGTACAAGGGCACGGCGGATGCGGTGTACCAGAACCTGGATATCATTCGCCGTTACGACGCCGAATATGTGGTGATCCTGGCGGGCGATCACATCTACAAGATGGATTACTCGCGCATGCTGATCGACCACGTGGAAAAGGGCGCGCAATGCACTGTCGCCTGCTTGCCGGTACCCCGTGAGGAAGCCAGCGAGTTCGGCGTGATGGAAGTGGACGAAAACGATCTGATCCTCGAATTCCTGGAAAAGCCCAGCAACCCGCCGCCGATGCCGGGCAATCCGGATATGTCGCTGGCCAGCATGGGGATCTACATCTTTAACGCCGACTACCTGTTCCAACTGCTGGAGGAGGACATGTCGACGCCGGGCTCCACCCACGATTTCGGCAAGGATCTGATCCCGAAAATCACCGCCCAGAAAGCGGCTTGGGCGCACCCGTTCACGCTGTCCTGCGTGACCTCTAACCCCGATCTGCCACCGTATTGGCGCGATGTGGGTACGCTGGAGGCCTACTGGCGCGCCAACCTCGATCTGGCTTCGGTAACGCCGGAGCTGGATATGTATGACCGCGCCTGGCCGATCCGCACCCACATGGAACCGCTGCCGCCGGCCAAGTTTGTGCAGGATCGCTCCGGCAGCCACGGCATGACCATGAATTCGCTGGTGTCCGGCGGTTGCATCGTCTCCGGTTCGGTGGTGGTGCATTCGGTGCTATTCCCGCGGGTGCGGGTGAACTCGTTCTGCACCATCGACTCTACCGTATTGCTGCCGGACGTTAACGTCGGCCGTTCTTGCCGTCTGCGGCGCTGCATTATCGACCGTGCCTGTCATATTCCCGAGGGGATGGTGATTGGCGAAAACGCCGACGAGGACAGCAAACGCTTTTATCGCTCGGAAGGTGGCATTGTGCTGGTGACGCGCGAAATGTTGTCAAAGTTGTGAGTTAAGGTAGTCGGCAGAACGATAGCCTGCCGCCATATAAACGGACTGATGGCTTGCACAACGCGGGGTTAACAACAGCGGCAAGCCTGCTTTTCCAGAGTAATTTTGCCGATTCTCAGGAGTGATAATGCAGGTTTTACACGTATGTTCTGAAATGTTCCCC
Source organism: Serratia liquefaciens (assembly GCA_012719855.1). GTDB lineage: Bacteria > Pseudomonadota > Gammaproteobacteria > Enterobacterales > Enterobacteriaceae > Serratia > Serratia liquefaciens_A. Next base: position 101,168 of record JAAXZN010000017.1, read on the forward strand.
CTGTTGAAAACCGGGGGGCTCGCAGACGTGGTTGGCGCATTACCCGCGGCTCAGATCGCCGAGGGCGGCGATGTTCGGGTGTTATTGCCCGCTTTTCCTGACGTGCGCAACGGCATACCGGATTCCGTGCTGGTGGCAGAAATCGATTCTTTTGCCGGTCGGGTCGGCTTGCGTTACGGCACCTACCACGGCGTGGGCATTTACCTGATTGATGCCCCCTGGCTGTACGAGCGGCCGGGCAGCCCGTATCACGACCAATCAATGAATGCCTATTCCGACAACCACCGGCGCTTTGCCCTGCTGGGCTGGATGGCCTGCGAGCTGGCCAAGGGGTTGGATCGGTACTGGCGTCCGCAGGTAGTGCATGCCCATGACTGGCATGCGGGGCTGGCTTGCGCCTATCTGGCCGCCAATGGCCATCCGGCGCGATCCATTTTCACCGTGCACAACCTGGCCTATCAGGGGCTGTTCTCCGCCCATCACGTGGCAGAGCTGTGGTTACCGCCTTCGTTCTACAACGTCTATGGCCTGGAGTTTTACGGCCAGATGTCATTCCTGAAGGCGGGTTTGTACTACGCCGACCATATCACCGCCGTCAGCCCGACCTACGCGCGGGAAATTACCCGGCCGGAGTTCGGCTATGGCATGGAGGGGCTGCTGCAGGAACGCCAGCATCAGGGGCGCTTGAGCGGCATTCTTAACGGCGTAGATGACAAAATTTGGGACCCGTCCCACGATCCGCGTCTGACCGCCCGTTACGACGCTGACGATCTGAAGAACAAGGTCAAGAACAAGCTGCATCTGCAAAAAGCCATGGGCCTGAAGGTGGACGAGTCGCTGCCGGTGTTTGCGGTAGTGAGCCGTCTGACCAGCCAGAAAGGGCTGGATCTGGTGCTGGAAGCCCTGCCGGCGCTGCTGGAGCAGGGGGGCCAACTGGCGCTGCTGGGGGCCGGCGATGCGGTGCTGCAACAGGCGTTCCTCGCCGCTGCCGCCGACTATCCGGAGCAGGTTGGCGTACAGATTGGTTACCACGAAGCCTTCTCGCACCGCATCATCGGCGGGGCCGATGTGATCATGGTGCCGAGCCGCTTTGAACCCTGCGGGCTGACCCAACTCTATGGCCTGAAATACGGCACGCTGCCGCTGGTGCGCCGTACCGGGGGGCTGGCGGACACGGTGGTGGACTGTGCGTTGGAGAATCTGGCCGACGGCAGCGCCAGCGGATTTGTGTTTGATGATTGTGACGCCACCGCACTGGGCAACGCCATTCGGCGCGCCATGGTGCTGTGGAGCAGGCCGAAGCATTGGCGTCACGTCCAGCGCCACGCCATGAGCGTGGATTTTGGCTGGCAGGTCGCGGCAAAAGAATACCTGTCGCTTTATCAGCGTTTGTTGTAGACGTCATGACGTGCAGCGACACCCGCTATTGTAGGTTGTAGGGGCGCAACATGCGGCGCCCGAGTTCAGTGGGGCGCATCTATTCCGGGCGAATATATGCGCCCCCTTCAGGGGATCGAAAAGCTATGACTTCACCGATTAGTTACACCTCACCCACGGTCAGTGTTGAAGCGCTGAAACACTCCATCGCCTATAAGTTAATGTTTATCGTCGGCAAGGATCCGGCTATCGCCAACCAGCATGACTGGCTGAACGCCGTGCTGTTTGCGGTGCGCGACCGTATGGTGGAGCGCTGGTTACGCTCTAACCGTGCGCAACTTTCGCAGGATGTACGCCAGGTTTATTACCTGTCGATGGAGTTTCTGATTGGCCGGACGCTGTCCAACGCCTTGCTGTCGATGGGGATTTATCAGGATATCGACGACGCGTTGAATGAGATGGGGCTGAGCCTGGGCGAACTGCTGGAGGAGGAGAACGATCCCGGGCTGGGCAACGGCGGGCTGGGCCGATTGGCCGCCTGCTTCCTGGATTCGCTGGCGACGCTGGCGCTGCCGGGTCGGGGCTACGGCATTCGTTACGAATACGGCATGTTCAAACAGAATATCGTTAACGGCCAGCAGATGGAGTCACCGGACTATTGGCTGGAATACGGTAATCCGTGGGAGTTCCCGCGTCATAACACCCGCTATAAGGTACGCTTTGGCGGACGGATCCAGCAGGAAGGCGCCAAGGCGCGCTGGGTGGAAACCGAAGAGATCATCGCTACCGCTTACGATCAGGTGATCCCCGGTTTTGATACCGACGCCACCAATACGCTGCGGCTGTGGAGCGCGCAGGCCAGTAATGAAATCAACCTGGGTAAATTCAATCAGGGCGATTACTTTGCGGCGGTTGAGGATAAAAACCATTCGGAAAACGTATCACGCGTGCTCTATCCCGATGACTCGACGTATTCAGGGCGTGAGCTTCGCCTGCGGCAGGAGTATTTCCTGGTGTCGGCCACGGTGCAGGATATCCTCAACCGCCATTGGACGATGCATAAAAGCTTCGACAACCTGGCGGACAAGATTGCCATTCACCTCAATGATACCCACCCGGTGTTGTCTATCCCTGAGCTGATGCACCGGCTAATCGACGAACATAAGTTCAGTTGGCTGGATGCCTGGGCGGTGGTCGAGCAGGTGTTTTCTTACACCAACCACACGTTGATGAGCGAAGCGCTGGAAACCTGGCCGCTGGACATGATTGGCCGGATCCTGCCGCGTCACCTGCAGCTGATTTTCGAGATTAACGATCACTTCCTCAAACAGGTGCAGGAAGTGGCTCCGGGCGACAATGAGCTGCTGGCGCGGGTGTCGATCATTGATGAAACCAATGGTCGTCGGGTGCGTATGGCGTGGCTGGCGGTGGTGGCGAGCCACAAGGTTAACGGCGTTTCTGCGCTGCACTCCGAACTGATGGTGCAATCGCTGTTTGCCGATTTCGCCCGTATTTTCCCTAATCGCTTCTGCAATAAAACCAACGGCGTCACCCCACGGCGCTGGCTGGGGCTGGCTAACCGACCGCTGTCTGACGTGCTGGATGACAGCATCGGTCAGACCTGGCGTACCGATCTCAGCCAACTGAGCGAGATCAAGGCCAATATCGATTACCCCAGCTTCCTGAAGGCGGTGCAAAGCGCCAAACGGCAAAACAAGGAGCGACTGGCGACCTACATCGCCAAAACGTTGAATGTGGTGGTCAACCCGGACGCGCTGTTTGACGTGCAGATTAAACGTATCCACGAGTACAAACGGCAATTGCTCAACGTACTGCACGTGATCACGCTGTATAACCGTCTGTTGCAAGATCCGGAAACCGAGCGGGTGCCGCGCGTGGTGATCTTTGCCGGCAAGGCGGCTTCGGCCTATTACGCCGCCAAACAAATCATCCGCTTGATCAACGACGTCGCCAAGGTGATCAACAACGATCCGCGAGTGCATACGCAACTGAAAGTGGTGTTCATTCCAAACTACAGCGTCAGCCTGGCGCAAATGATTATTCCGGCGGCGGACCTGTCCGAACAGATCTCGCTGGCAGGTACCGAGGCATCCGGCACCAGTAATATGAAGTTCGCGCTTAACGGTGCGCTGACCATCGGCACGCTGGATGGCGCCAACGTTGAAATGCTGGAGCACGTAGGGGCGGAGAACATCTTTATCTTCGGCAATACGGCCGAACAGGTCGAGGAGCTGCGCCGCAACGGCTACAACCCGCATCTGTACTATGAGCAGGATCCCGAGCTGCATCAGGCGCTGACCCAGATCGCCACCGGCGTTTACAGCCCTGAGGAGCCCAAGCGCTACAGCAACCTGTTTGATTCCCTGGTAAACCTGGGCGATCACTACCAGTTGCTGGCAGATTACCGCAGCTATGTGGATACGCAGGACAGGGTGGATGAGGTGTATCGCAATCAGGACGACTGGACGCGTCGGGCGGTGCTGAATATCGCCAATATGGGCTACTTCTCTTCCGACCGCACCATTCAGGAGTATGCGGACGAAATCTGGCACATCAAACCCATCAAGCTGTAATGTAAAAAAGGGCCGGATATCCGGCCCTTTTTACGTTTGGCGTCTTACGATGCCAGAGACAGCGTTTTCGCTTTCGCGTGTTCCGCCAGCCAGGCTTTGACTCGTGCCTGCTGCGCTTCGTCCAACCACATACCCAACTTGGTGCGGCGCCAGATAGCGTCATCCAGCTCTACCACCCACTCTTTTTCGATCAGGTAGCGCAGCTCGGCTTCATGCAGGCCGTGACCGAAATCTTCGCCCAGATCGTTGAGGCTGTTGGCACCGGCCAGGATCAGCTCACTGTGGCTGCCGTAGGTGCGAGCAAAGCGACGCGCCAGTGCTTCAGGCAACCAGCTGTGCTCGCGGCGCAGTTTTGCGGCGTAGCTGTCGCGATCGCCACCGATGTCACCGCCTGGCAGCGAACCGTTTTTGGTCCACGCCGGGCCGCAGCCAGGGTAGTAGTGTGCCAGTTTTTCCATCGCATGCTCAGCCAGCTTGCGATAGGTGGTCAGCTTACCGCCGAACACCGACAGCAGCGGCGCTTTGCCCTGTTCGTCATGCACGTCCAGCGTGTAGTCGCGGGTGACCGCCTGCGGTGAGTCCGATTCGTCGTCGCACAGTGGGCGCACGCCGGAGTAAGTCCAGACGATATCGTCACGGCCCAGCTGTTTCTTGAAGTGATCGTTATACACTTTCAGCAGGTAGTTGATTTCGTTATCGTCAATCTTCACGTCTTTCGGATCGCCGTGGTATTCCACGTCGGTGGTGCCGATGATGGAGAACTCGTCATTCCATGGGATCACGAAGACGATACGGTGGTCTTCGTTCTGCAGAATATAGGACTGCGGCTGATCGTGTACGCGCGGTACCACGATGTGGCTGCCTTTGATCAGGCGGATACCGTAAGGCGATTTCAGCTTCAGGCCGTCGTCGAAGAAGTGCTTCACCCATGGGCCAGTGGCGTTCACCAGGCCTTTGGCACGCCAGGTAAAGGTTTTGCCGCTGTCGACATCGACCGCTTCAACCATCCACAGGCCATTCTCACGCCATGCACGGGTGACCTTGGTGCGAGTGCGAACTTCGCCACCGCGTTTTTCCACTTCCTGGGCGTTCAACACCACCAGGCGAGCATCGTCAACCCAGCAGTCGGAATATTCGAAACCGCGCTTCAATTCAGGCTTCAGCACCGATTCTGGTCCAAAGCGCAAACCCTTGCTGCCCGGCAGGCTGGTGCGTTTGCCCAGGTGATCGTACAGGAACAGGCCGATACGGATCATCCAGGCCGGACGCAGGTGTGGCTGGTGCGGCAGGCGAAAGCGCATTGGGAAGGCAATGTGCGGTGCCAGTTTCAGCAGCACTTCACGTTCTGCCAGCGCTTCGCTGACCAAACGGAATTCATAGTGTTCCAGGTAGCGCAGGCCACCGTGGATCAGTTTGGAACTGGCGGAAGACGTAGCACAGGCCAAGTCTTGCGCTTCCAGCAGCAGTACGGACAGGCCGCGCCCGGCAGCATCCGCCGCGATGCCGGCACCGTTGATGCCGCCACCGATAACGATCAAGTCTTTGGTTTCCACGTCAACTTCCTCCAGATGTTCGAAATAGCTCTTTCATGTTCGTTTTCGCTCATGATTGTAATCAAAAACCAACAAACAAGCCAAGACTTAACCAAACAAAAACATTTAGGCGTGATAGAGGTAACAGTTTGATGATAGTAGTTATACAAAAAGAGGGGGTATTTCGATTGGGAATGACCGGGGCCAGCAGGCTGAACCCCGGAGAAAACGGCGGGCGTAATGGCGCTGAAAAGCGGTACCGCAGGGTTAAACGTGGCGGAAAGGGCTTAGCACAGTTCGAGCTGTACGTCGTACTGCTCGATGATTTTCATCACGCTTGGCGGTGGCAGCTGGTCGGTAAACAGATAGTCGATCAGGTTCATGTTACCAAGGTTGACCATCGCATTGCGGCCGAATTTGGAGTGGTCGGTCACCAGCATGACGCAGCGCGAGTTTTCGATAATTGCGCGTTTGGTGCGCACTTCGTGATAGTCGAATTCGAGCAGCGAGCCGTCCATATCGATGCCGCTGATACCCAGAATGCCGTAATCGAGACGGAACTGAGAGATAAAGTCCAGCGTGGCCTCGCCCATGATGCCGCCGTCGCGGGTGCGCACTTCGCCACCGGCCAGGATCAGGCGGAAATCTTCTTTGGCGGTCAGCAGGGTGGCGACGTTCAGGTTATTGGTCACCACGCGCAGGTTCTTGTGGTTCATCAGCGCATGAGCGACCGCTTCCGGCGTGGTGCCGATGTCGATAAACAGCGTGGCGCCGTCCGGGATCTGGCTGGCGACGCGTTGGGCAATACGCGCTTTCTGTTCCGACCACATCACTTTACGATCGTTATACGCGGCATTCACCGAGCTGGAGGGCAGCGCGGCCCCACCGTGGTGGCGTTGGATTTTGTTCTGATCGGCCAGGTCATTCAAATCACGGCGAATCGTTTGCGGGCTGACGTCAAAATGTTCGACCAGTTCTTCCGTGCTGACATAGCCCTGCAGGCGCACCAGCTCGATAATTGCGTCATGACGCTGTGTTTGCTTCACGGTAATCCCCTAAAACGCCCGGCTTGTACCTGGCTGTTATTGTTCGTTGTGCGCGCGATGACGCGTGTCCCAAAATGCCATCAATAACCCTAACACTAAACCGGCTACGTGTGCCGCGTTAGCGATCGACATTCCTAAAATATCGAAATATCCGGCCACCAGCCACAGCACCGAAAACACCATCAGGCCGCGTGGCAGCATCAGACCGCGTTCCGGCGCACGTTCGCCGCTAAGCCAGCAGTAACCCATCAGCGCATAGACCACGCCGGACAGACCACCGAACAAGGCACCGCTGAACAGCGACTGCGCCCAACCGCTGAAAAAGGCCGAGACCACCGCCAGCACGAACAGCTTGCCGGCGCCGAGGCGTTTTTCCATCGGGCCGCCGAGATACCACCACCACATCAGGTTAAAGGTGATGTGCAGCAGCGAGAAATGCAGGAAAGCATGGCTGACCCAGCGCCACAGTTGCGTGTACTGCTCGCTGTTCTGCGGCCAGGACAGCCAGTACATTACCGCGTCGTCGCCCAGTATCTGCATCAGGATATAGACCACAATGCACAGCGCCATCACGCTCAGCGTCAGCGGGCCGGCCTTGCTGCGCAAGGTTTGCAGATAAGAATAGCCCTGGTAGTGCAGCTCGGCGTCGGTCTTGCCGGCCTGCCAACTGGCGGCCCGGTAGCGGCTGTTGAGCGGATCGATCAGAAACTGCTGCAGCTCATGTTGTACCTGTTCCAGGCGGCTGTCGTCAGCCAGCCAGATTTCCGCCGCTTCGCCGCTGTTGTGCACCCGTAGCTCGATGCCCTGTGTCGCCATATAGTCGACAAAGGCCTGCGCCAGGCGGGGGTTGGATACGGCGATTACTCTAACCATGGCTTTTCCGTCTAAGTGAATGATTTTAGCCGCCGGTTTGCCCCGATGGCGTTGACGGCCGATTATACCGTCGAAACCCTGAGCGCAGGCAGCAGATCTGTGAAAAACCCGCAAAAACACTCACTAAAAGCGCGAAAAAGGAACCCGCCGAGACGGCGGGGGGAGGATTATGCGGAGGTTTCAACGTCCTGAGGATACTGGCGAGCCCAGGCCTCAAAGCCGCCGTCGATGCTGTACACCGCGTCAAACCCCTGATGCAGCAGGTATTGCGCCGCGCTGCGGCTGCTGTTGCCGTGGTAGCACATCACCATCACCGGACGATCAAAGTCGTTTTGCTGCATGAAGGTTTGCAGGCTGGCGTTGGTCAGGTGGAAGGCGCCTGGCGTATGCCCGGCTTCAAAACTCTGGGGATCGCGGATGTCGACCAGCGCGGCGCTGTCGTCTTTCCAACGGCTGTGCGCCTGCTCAACGTTGATCGCTTCAAACTGTTCCATAACTGCCAACTGCCTCGTAATAAGAATATGCCGCCATTGTAATCAATTTCGTGCCAATTAAGACCAGATGAAGACTATGGTTTATCACACCAGCTGTACTTCAACACCTTGCAAGCGCAGCTGCTCTACGATAGCTGGAGATGCGTCACGGCCGGTTATCACCATGTCGATTTGCTCGGTGCGACTGAACAGCATGCCTGCGCGCTGACCAATTTTGCTGCTATCGACCAGCACCACCAGTTTACCGACATAGTTCAGCATCTTCTGCTCGGCCATGGCGGTCAGCATATCGGTTTTGTACAAGCCATCGGCGGTCAGGCCGATGCCGCTGGTGAACATCCAGTGGCCGGCATACAGAGAAGCGTCGCCGTCCTGCGGTGCCAGGGTGATGGACTGAGTTTTATTGTACTGGCCACCCATGATCACCACGCTGTCGTGCTCTTGCTCAATCAAGTAGTTGGCCAACGGCAGGTAGTTGGTGATCACCTGCACGTCTTTGCCGCACATCTCACGCCCCAGCAGAAAAGCGGTCGAGCCACAGTTAATCACTACGCTTTCGCCCGGCTGGCACAGTTGCGCTGCCGCTTTGGCAATACGCATTTTCTCGTCCAAATGCTGGGCCTGGTGGATATTGAGTGGCGTCCATGCTGCGCGAGGGGTGCTGGTGGCTTCTGCCCCATTGCGAACCTTACGCAGTTTACCGATCTCATTCAGTTTGTTGATATCGCGGCGCGCGGTGGCGGGGGATATTTCAAACGCGGTTATCACGTCCGCTACGGAGATCTGCCCCTTATGCTGTAAGAGATCGAGAAGGGCATTATGGCGTTGGGACTCAGTCATGCAGGCTCCATCAGGGAGTGGGGACAGTTTTTTTGATTATATGCGCAGCTTCTGACGATTTGAATCATTGCTGTTCAAAAGTGCGCATAGGTATGACATCAAAATGCCCCATAGCCTGGTTACAGGAAGGATTTGAATGGCAAATCGGGTTCAAGGGTAAAGCAGTCGTCAAAACCGCGTGGGTAGTGGTACTCCAGATTATCTTTATCCAGCGGCCAGGTAAATTTGCCGCCAACCTGCCAGATAAAAGGCTTGAAGCCGTATTGGAGCCGATCCTTTTTCATTTCCCAAAGCATGCGGATTTCCTGCGGATCCGCCTGGAAATTTGACCATATGTCGTGATGGAACGGGATCACCAGTTTGGCATTCAATGATTCCGCCATGCGCAGAATGTCGGCGCTGGTCATTTTGTCGGTGACGCCACGGGGGTTCTCGCCATAGGAACCCAACGCCACGTCGATTTGATGATCATTGCCGTGTTTGGCGTAGTAGTTGGAATAGTGCGAGTCACCGCTGTGGTACAAGTTGCCGCCCGGTGTTTTGAACAGGTAATTTACCGCTCGCTCGTTCATGCCGTCCGGCAGCACGCCGGCGGCTTTTTGTTCCACCGGCAGCGTGATCAAGGCCGTGCGGTCAAAAGCATCCAGCGCGTGAATTTCCACATCCTTGATTTTGATCACGTCCCCCGGTTTTACCGTGATGCAGCGTTCGCGTGGCACTCCCCAGCCGATCCAGATGTCCACGCAGCTTTGTGGCCCGATAAAAGGCACCGAAGCCGCGCAGTTCTGCATCACTGCGGCGGCAACGTTAACGTCGATGTGATCGTTGTGATCGTGGGTGGCCAGGACGGCATCAATGTCCTTGATCGCAAAAGGATCGAGCACAAAGGGGGTGGTGCGCAGGTTGGGTTGTAATTTTTTTACCCCGGCCATGCGTTGCATCTGGTGGCCGTTCTTCATCAGTGGGTTGCTGTGGCTTTGTTTGCCGGTACCGCACCAGAAATCAACGCACAGGTTTGCGCTTCCCTCCGACTTCAGCCAGATGCCGGTGCATCCCAGCCACCACATGGCGAACGTGCCTGGCGCGACCTGCTCGCGTTCAATTTCTTCATTCAGCCAGGTTCCCCATTCAGGGAAGGTGTTCAGTATCCAGGATTCGCGCGTAATCGTTGCGACTTTGCTCATGGTTAATCCCTCATCATTTACGGTTCAGTGATTTAAATAATCACATATAATCATTTAAAGATTAAGTATGATCGATTTTGACTGAATCTAGCACCGTTTTTTTAAGCTGGCAATGCAGTAAAGCGTTTGGCTTGCTAGCGGGTCAGCTACAGGTCATGGATGGAAAATGAGTAAAAGGTAATTTAATTCAATGGGTAATCGGTTGGGTGAATCTTAGGGTATTGAATCAACATAGAATTGTTTTATATCTTGCGAGGTTGTTCACAAATAATCATTTATAATCTTTTTGTGATTCTTGGTGATTGGTATGGTGAGGCTGTTCCTGCGTGACTGCGACGCCTGGCGTTGGTGCTGGTAGCGTCCGCCAATGCGCAACAAGCATGCAAACGCTACCAGGAGAGCCAGATGGATACCCTTTACACCATTTTCACCGTTTTTTTTAATCAGGTGATGACGAACGCCCCCTTGTTGCTGGGGCTGGTCACGCTGCTTGGCTATGTCTTGCTGCGCAAAAGCGCGGCCGTGATCATCAAAGGCACCATTAAGACGATTATCGGCTTTATGTTGCTGCAAGCCGGTTCCGGTATTTTGACCAGCACCTTCAAACCGGTGGTGGCGAAGTTATCGGAGGTGTACGGCATCAACGGGGCTATTTCTGATACCTACGCCTCAATGATGGCCACCATTGAGCGTATGGGTGACGCCTACAGCTGGGTCGGATATGCAGTGCTGCTGGCGCTGGCGCTCAATACCCTCTACGTACTGCTGCGGCGCATTACCGGCATCCGCACCATCATGCTCACCGGCCATATCATGTTCCAACAGGTTGGGTTGTTAGCCGTATTTTTCTACATCCTGGGCTACGGGATGTGGACTACCGTATTGTGCAGTGCGCTGCTGGCCTCGCTGTATTGGGGGATAACCTCCAACATGATGTTCAAGCCGACGCAGGCAGTAACCGAAAACAGTGGTTTTTCTATTGGCCACCAGCAGCAGTTCGCCTCATGGGTGGCTTATAAGATCGCCCCTTATCTGGGCAAGAAAGAAGACAGCGTGGAAGCATTGAAACTGCCGGGCTGGTTGAATATTTTCCACGACAATATCGTTTCCACCGCCATCGTCATGACGCTGTTTTTCGGCATCATTCTCTGCTCATTTGGCCTGGACACGCTGCAGATCATGGCCGGGAAAACGCACTGGACGATTTACATTCTGCAAACCGGGCTGATGTTTGCGGTGGCGATTTTCATCATTGTGCAGGGCGTGCGCATGTTTGTGGCCGAGCTGACGGAAGCCTTCAATGGCATTTCTCAGCGGCTGATCCCCGGCGCGGTGCTGGCGATTGACTGCGCCGCCATCTATAGCTTTGCACCGAATGCCGTGGTCTGGGGCTTTATGTGGGGCACCATTGGCCAGTTGATTGCGGTGGCAGTGCTGCTGGCACTCGGCTCTTCCATCATGATCATTCCCGGTTTTATTCCGATGTTTTTCTCTAACGCCACTATCGGCGTGTTTGCCAATCATTTCGGCGGCTGGCGTGCTGCCATGAAGATATGCCTGGTGATGGGCATGATCGAGATCTTCGGCTGCGTCTGGGCCGTCAAGCTGACCGGGCTGAGCGCCTGGATGGGCATGGCGGACTGGTCGATTCTGGCACCGCCATTGATGCAGGGCCTGAGCCTGGGCCTGTGGTTTATGGGGGTGGTGATTGTGATTGCACTGCTTTACATGTTCTTCGCCGGGCGCACCCTGCGCGCGGAAGAAGATGCGGAAAAACAGCTGGCTGAAACGGCCTCACAGTAACGGGAGAGCACCATGACAGTACGAATTTTGGCGGTATGCGGCTGCGGGCAAGGCAGCTCGATGATCATGAAAATGAAAGTCGGTCAATTCCTTACCCAGCAGGGCGTTAATCATACGGTGAACAGCTGTGCGGTCGGGGAGTACAAATCCGAACTGGGCAGCGCGGACATTATCGTCGCGTCGACTCATGTGGCGGATGAGATTGTCGTCAGTGGCAACAAGTATGTGGTCGGTGTGCGCAATATGCTTTCTGCGACCGACTTTGGGCCCAAGTTGATGGAAGTGATTGGGGCGCATTTCCCCAACGACCTGAGCCAGTGAGGGAACGGCCATGAAACTGAGTGACTCACTGGCACAGAACAAGTCAGTCCTTCTGCAGGCGGAAGCCACCGATTGGCAGCAGGCGGTGAAATTGGGCGTTGATCTGCTGGTCGCCGCCGGGGTGGTAGAACCCCGCTATTTCAACGCCATCCTGGCCGGCGTTGAACGACACGGCCCTTATTTTGTATTGGCACCGGGGCTGGCGATGCCGCACGGTCGCCCGGAAGAAGGGGTGCTGAAAACCGGTTTTGCTTTGGTCACGTTGAAAACGCCAGTGTGTTTTGGCGATGAGGATAACGACCCGATCGATATCTTAATCACCCTGGCCGCAGTGGACAGCCGTACGCATCAGGAAGTTGGCATTCTGCAGGTGGTGAACCTGTTTGAAGACGAAGCCAATTTTGAACGCTTGCGCGCCTGCCGCTCGGTGGCTGAGGTGCTGGATTTAATCAATCAAACGTCCGCGGCTGCGGCAACGCATTAACCAGGAGAGCATGATGACCCAACATTTACCTATGCTGCAGGTGGCGCTGGATAACCAGTCAATGGACGATGCCTATCGTACGACACGCCTGATCGCCGACGAAGTCGACATCATCGAAGTGGGCACCATTTTGTGCGTGGCTGAAGGGGTGCGTGCCGTGCGTGACCTGAAAGCCTTGTACCCGGATCGCATCGTATTGGCGGACGCTAAAATTGCCGATGCGGGTCAGATCCTGGCGCGCATGTGTTTTGAGGCGCATGCAGACTGGATCACCGTGATTTGTTGCGCCGATATCAATACCACCAAAGGTGCGCTGGCCGTGGCGAAAGAGTTCGATGGCGACGTGCAGATCGAACTGACCGGCTTTTGGACCTGGGAACAAGCGGTGGAGTGGCGTCAGGCGGGCGTGCAGCAGGTGGTTTATCACCGTAGCCGCGATGCACAGGCTGCCGGTGTGGCCTGGAGCGATGAAGATATCGCCGCTATTCGGCGTCTTGCCGATATGGGCTTCAAGGTGACCGTCACCGGTGGGCTGGCGTTGGGCGATTTGCCGCTGTTCCAGGGCATTCCCATTCATGTGTTCATCGCCGGGCGCAGCATTCGCGATGCTGCGGATCCGGTGGCAGCGGCACGTGAGTTCAAGCGCACTATTGCTCAACTGTGGGGGTAAATTATGGCTATGTTGCAAAAGGCCGTCCCTTTGGGCATCTACGAAAAGGCACTGCCGGCGGGAGAAGACTGGCTGACGCGTCTGCAACTGGCGGGTGAACTGGGATTTGATTTCGTAGAGATGTCGATAGATGAGAGCGACAGCCGTCAGGCACGGCTGGACTGGAGCCGCGAGCAGCGCCTGGCGCTGGTTCAAGCCGTTGCGACCAGCGGCGTACGGGTGCCTTCACTGTGCCTGAGCGCTCACCGCCGGTTTCCATTAGGCAGCGAGGATGATGGGGTGCGCAACCAGGGGCTGCTGATTATGCAAAAAGCCATCCGGCTGGCGCAGGATCTCGGTATCCGGGTGATTCAATTGGCGGGTTATGACGTTTACTACCAGCAGGCCAATGACAACACGCGCGAGAGGTTCCGCGACGGTTTGAAACAGGCGGTGGAGATGGCAAGCCGTGCCCAGGTGACGCTGGCGATGGAAATTATGGATTACCCGTTGATGAACTCGATCAGCAAGGCGCTGGGCTATGCCCATTACCTGAATAACCCGTGGTTTCAGTTATATCCGGATATTGGCAACCTGTCGGCCTGGGACAACGACGTGCAGATGGAACTGGTGGCCGGACGCGGGCATATCGTGGCGGTACATGTAAAAGATACCCGTCCGGGCGAGTTTAAAAACGTGGCCTTTGGCGAGGGGGTGGTCGATTTTGAACGCTGTTTCAGTACCTTGTTGCACAGCGGCTATCGCGGTCCCTATCTGATTGAGATGTGGAGCGAAACTGCGAGCGATCCGCTACATGAAGTGAGGGCGGCGAAAGCCTGGGTGACGGAGCGCATGGCAAGAGCCGGGCTGGCGATAGGAGCTTAGTATGCTGGAACAACTGAAACAGCGGGTCTATGCCGCGAATATGGCCCTGCCTGCGCATGGGCTGGTGACTTATACCTGGGGCAACGTCAGCGGCATCGATCGTGAACGGGGGTGGGTGGTGATCAAACCCAGCGGCGTGCCTTATGAAAGTATGCAGCCTGAGGATATGGTGGTGGTGAATATGCAGGGAGAGGTGGTGGAGGGACATTTACGGCCTTCTTCCGATACCCCTACGCATTTGGCATTGTATCGGGAGTATGCGCAAATTGGCGGTATCGCGCATACCCACTCTACCCATGCCACCGCCTGGGCGCAGGCCGGTAAATCGATACCGGTGCTTGGCACTACCCATGCCGATTATTTTGCCGGGGATATAGCCTGCACGCGTGCCCTGACGGCGGAAGAGGTTGCCGGCGAATACGAGTTGAATACCGGGCGGGTGATCATCGAAACCTTGGGGGGCCATCAGCCGTTGTACACACCGGGCATTATCGTGTTTCAGCACGGCCCTTTCAGTTGGGGTAGCACGCCGGATGAGGCGGTGCATAATGCGGTGGTGCTGGAGGAGGTGGCGAAAATGGCCTGGATCAGCTGCGGTATTAACCCCCAGCTGCGACGTATTGATGACCATCTGCTGGAAAAGCACTTCAATCGTAAACACGGCGCTGCTGCTTATTACGGGCAGGGGTAAAACCGATGAGGTTATCCCCGTTGGTGATTATCCTGGGGTGTTATGGCGGGCTTCAATCAACGATCTCAGGAAAAGGGCGGCCCCTTTTCCTGACTCATTACGCGCCCGTTTCGACCGTCATCTTTTCGTAGCGATCGTTGAGCAGCTCTATCTCCGCCGTCACATTGAACCCTAGCTTTTGGTACAGGGCTTTCAGGTGGGGCTTTTTGGTATCGGCCAGAAGGCCGACTTTATTGAGCCCTTGCCGCCCGGCTTCCTCAACGACACGGTTAATCAGAGATTTTGCTATCCCTCGTCCTCTGCACTCCGGCAGGACGGCCAGGGAATCGATATATATTTCATCGGGATCTGATTCATTTTCCATTTCAGCTCGATGCTCTGTTATGGCCGTGAACCCTGACTCGTCTTCCCCTTTGAAATAGAGGATACAGCCAAGGATTTTTTCCTGGTCCCGAGCCACGAAGACATTTTTATAGCCAAAATACACATCATGGCGGCCGAAGTTCACTTCGTACTGAAAAAGGGCTTCGTTGATATCGTCTTTGCCAGACAGGGCCAATACCGCGTCTTTATCCGCCAGTGCGATAAGCCTTACGACCTCTCCCGCATCAGTTTTTTTAGCGTTGCCAATAATGACATCTTCCATAATCGATTAGTCCTTTCTGTATTCGTCAGGCGCCGTACCCCATCATCTTCAGCAGTTGCTGCGCCTGCTGTACCGCTTCCTGGCGGTGGGCTACGCCCAACTTTTGGTACAGGTTGCGGATATGGGTTTTGATGGTGGTGGCTGCCACGTCCAGTTCGCCGGCGATTTGGTCGTTGCTGTAGCCGGAATAAATCAGCCCCAGTACCTGCCATTCGCGCTGCGTCAGCGGACTGGTGCGGATCAGTTCCGGTACCTGAGGGTGAGTTAGCAGCTTATCGACGAAGTTCTCGTCAAAATGCGCGAACTTATGCCGATGATGCTGGTTGATATCGCGCAGAATACGTTGAGCGCGATGATTTTCCAACTCCGGCAGCGTATTAAGCTGAATCAATTGGCGCAGTTGCTGCGCCATCGCTTCGCCTTCAATGACGAAATGGCTGATAAATCCGGTGCGGCTGGCCAGTGAAAGCGCCTCCATCAGAACTTTTTGCGCGTCGCTTTTACGCTCCATCTGCCAGTAAAGCTGGTTGCTGAGCAACAGGTTACGGTTCAGATCGCTGACCAGGCGCAGGCGGCGGGCATTGTCGTTGAGCTCATCGAGCACCACTTCGGCCTCTTCATACTGGCCCAGCATGATCTGCACCCGGGCAATGTTGCGCCACTGGCCCTGCATAAAGTGGTTGTCCGCCATGCCGGGTTTTTCGGTCTGGCGCAGCCATTGGGCCGCGGCTGCGGTGTCGCCGGTCATCTGCCAGTGGATCACCCGCGGTTTGTCGGCATTGGTCAGCCAGTCGCGGTGGTATTGAGAGCCGTGCAGCAGGACTTCGCAACGTTGCATATGCGCATTGGCGTTATCCAGATCGCCACGCGCCAGCGAGCACTTGGCCAACATGGCAATGCACTGCAGCTGCTGTTGGGGCTGGTAGTTGGCCAGGATTTTCAGGCCTTCGCGGGCGGCGTCTTCCGCTTCGTCCAGCCGCGACCAGGACCACAGAATTTGTGAACGGATACGCAGCAAGAACTCGTGCATCGGCAGCTGTTCCAGATGCTGTTCGCGCACCAGCTCAAAAGCTTTGTCCTGCGTTTCGTAAGCGGCCTGCAGGAACCCCTGGGCAATCAGAATTTCGCTCTGCTGCAACAGCGCCCACAGCGCGTAGTGGTATGCCTGATGGCGTCGGGCCATCTGCTCGGTTTGCTGCATCATCGGCAGTGCGCGAGCCAGCTCGCCTTTGCAGTGATGGACTTCGCCGGTGACCGAGGTGGCGACGATGCGGCTGTAATAGCTGGAAAGCGGCAGGAATTTCAGCGCTTCGGTGGCCAGGCGTTCGGCCTCTTCCGGCTTCCCGGCGTTGATTGCCACCTGCGCGCGCAGGGCATCAAATTCGGCGTGCAGGGTGCGATCGACGTCAATTTTATGCTCGCGCATCGCCTGTTCGGCACGCTCCAGCAAGGTGTTCACTTCGATATAGCGGTGCTGACTCTGCGCCAGCCAGGCCTGCAGCAGTGCAAGCTTGGGGTTTTGGATCAGCTTTTCGTAGGGAAGCGCGTTCAGACACTCTTCCAGCAGGGCCAGCTCACTGTGGTGGAACAGCGACCAGGCGTGCTGCAACAGAATATCGCGTAGCATGCTGACGTCACTGGCCGCCAGCGCGTGGTGGATCGCCTCTGCGGGATACCCCAGCGCCAGCCAGCCTTCGGCGGCGGCCCGGTGCAGGCCCGGCAGCTCCAGCGCCAATTCCCATTGGCAACGCTGACGCAGGAAGGTGGCGAACAACGGGTGGAAACAGAACCACTCGCCGCTGTCGTCCATGCGGTGGATAAACAAGCCCTGACGCTCCAGCTCTTCCAGCCGTTGCTGGCCGTTGTCTTCGCCGGTCAGGCGGACGATCAGCGCATCGTTCATGGAACGCAGCACCGAACAACGCAGCAGGAAGGCGCGAGCCTCGGCATCGACGTGATCCAACACTTCGTCCACCAGATAATCCGACAGGTGACTGGCATTAAGGCCCGCCAGGCGTTTGGCCGACTGCTGGGCGGAAGAGGTGGACTGACGGGCGGATAACGCAATGAGCTGCAGCGCGGTAGCCCAACCTTCGACCTCATCGCACAGCCGGCTGCTGTCATGCTGTTCCATGGGAGCCGTCAGGCGGCAGTCGAAGAACTGTTTGGCTTCTTGATGGGTAAACGCCAACTGCTGCGTGCCCATTTCCAAAAGTTGGTCACGCACGCGCAGGTTGGCAATGCCCAACGGCGGCAAGGTGCGGGACAGCAGGATCAGCGTCAGATTTTCCGGCTGGTGGCGCAGGAAAAAGCGCATGGCTTCATGAATCACGTCATTGGTGATCAGATGGTAGTCGTCTATCACCAGATACAGTGGCTGATGCCAGTCGGAAAGCTCGATAAACACCTGGGCGAACAGTGCCGACAGGCTGGCGTACTGATGCTTTTGACTCAGTGCTTCGCTTTTGACGCAGTGGCCGCCGCTGGCGTGCTGCAAGGCGGCGATCAGGTAGCTGGCGAAGCGCTCGGGCTGGTTGTCGCTTTCATCCAGCGAATACCAGCCTAAATCTGATTTGCCGGCCGCCCACTGAGCGACCAGCGTCGTTTTCCCGTATCCCGCAGGGCAATTGACCAATGTCAGACGATAGTTGGCCGTGCTGGCTAATTTGGCCAGCAGGCGATCGCGGATCACGGTATTTTGCAGCCGTACCGGACGGCTCAGTTTTGATGGGATTAGCATAGTATTCCAGAGTGAAAATCGCGGTTTCCGTAGCCGTTGGCCTGCCCGTTGACGTTCATTGCATCGCGACGCCTGCCGGGATCGGAGTGGGGTTAATTATTTTATGGCTCGTAATTAATCCCCCTCCTAACTTCTGACAACGTTAAACGTATTGCAACAAGGTTCCGCATCGGCTTGGAGTTATATTGCTATTGATCACACTTTTTTACGTTTACAGCTAAAGCCCTGTGGAAGCGTGGTGTTTTAGCGCGCCTACGTGACGCAGGTACAGGAAAGCATTTATGGGCGCGCAGGCGACTGTAGCCTCTGCAATAACTGTGCTAACGTCATTGAACAAGTTTTCACCTTGTTCTCAGTGCTCACTGCGTCCGTCGGTGGGCTTTTTTGCATGATGCAAGGGAGTCAAAAAGTGCCTGAGATCACAATTTTAGCTACGCCCCAATCCTCCTCCCCAGCTAATCCCCAGGCGGGATGATGCCTTCACTCTTTCTCCCCGGCACGATAACGCTAATTTGACCCACTTACTGGATAGAGAGTTTTTTATGTCCCAGCCTACGCTTAAAAAGGATGCTTTCCTGGCGGCACTGACCCGTCAGTGGCAAAAGTTTGGCCTCAGTTCTGCACAACAGATGACTCAGCACCAATGGTGGGAGGCGGTAAGCGCGGCATTGGCCGAGCAGTTGGCTGCACAACCTGCACCGCGCAAAAGCAGCAAGCCGCTGCGCCACGTGAACTACATTTCGATGGAGTTTCTGATTGGTCGCCTGACGGCCAACAACCTGATTAACCTGGGCTGGTATGACACCGTCGAGCAGGCATTGGCGGAACAGGATATCAAGCTGGCGGATCTGCTGGAACAGGAAACCGATCCGGCGTTGGGCAATGGCGGGCTGGGGCGTTTGGCGGCCTGTTTCCTGGATTCGATGGCGACGGTGGAGCAACCGGCCACCGGCTACGGGTTGAATTACCAATACGGGCTGTTCCGCCAGTCGTTTAGCGACGGCCAGCAGCAGGAAGCGCCGGATAACTGGCAGCGCGAAAGCTATCCGTGGTTCCGCCACAACGCCGCGCTGTCGGTGGATGTGGGCATCGGCGGGAAACTGGAGACATTGGCCGATGGCCGTGAACTGTGGCGTCCGGCATTTACCCTGCGCGGCGAGGCCTGGGATCTGCCGGTATTGGGCTTCCGCAATGGCGTGACTCAACCGCTGCGTCTGTGGCAGGCCACCCATCAGCATCCATTTAATCTTGGCGATTTCAACGACGGTAAATTCCTGCAGGCGGAGAAGCAGGGCGTTGAAGCGGCCAAGCTGACCAAGGTGCTGTACCCGAATGACAACCACCAGGCGGGCAAGCGCCTGCGCCTGATGCAACAATACTTCCAGTGTGCCTGCTCGGTGGCGGATATCCTGCGTAAGCACCATCTGGCAGGCCGCAAGATTGAAGATCTGCCGAAGTACGAAGTGATCCAGCTTAACGACACCCACCCGACCATCGCCATTCCGGAAATGCTGCGCATTCTGTTGGATGAACATCAGTTGGAGTGGGATGCCGCTTGGGCCATCACCAGCAAGACCTTCGCCTACACCAACCATACCCTGATGCCGGAAGCGCTGGAGTGCTGGGATGAGAAGCTGGTGCGCAGCCTGCTGCCGCGCCACTTCTCCATCATCAAGCAGATCAACGCCAACTTCAAAAAGCTGGTGGACCAACACTGGCCGGGTGACGACGCGGTGTGGGCCAAGTTAGCGGTGCACCATAACAAGCAGGTCCGCATGGCTAACCTGTGCGTGGTCAGCGGCTTTGCGGTCAACGGTGTGGCGCAATTGCACTCCGATCTGGTGGTGAAAGATCTGTTCCCGGAATACCACCAACTGTGGCCGAACAAATTCCACAACGTCACCAACGGCATCACGCCGCGCCGCTGGCTGAAGCAGTGTAACCCGGCGCTGTCTGGGCTGATTGACGAAACGCTGAAGGTGGAGTGGGCTAACGATCTTGACGCATTGAAAGGGTTGGCGAAGTTCGCCGATGACGCGGCGTTCCGTCAGCGCTACCAGCAAATCAAGCGCGATAATAAAGTCGTATTGGCCAATTACGTGCACGACGTCATGGGATTGAAACTGAACCCGGACGCGATTTTTGACGTGCAGATCAAGCGCCTGCACGAATACAAACGCCAGCACCTTAACCTGCTGCATATCCTGTCGCTGTATCGCCAACTGCGCGATAACCCGCAGTTGGACATCGTGCCGCGCGTGTTCCTGTTTGGCGCCAAAGCGGCTCCGGGCTATTACCTGGCGAAAAATATCATTTATGCGATCAACCAGGCGGCTGCGAAGATCAACAACGATCCGCTGGTGAAGGATCGCCTGAAAGTGGCATTTATTCCTGACTACCGCGTTTCTGTCGCTGAGCTGATGATCCCGGCCGCGGATATCTCCGAACAGATCTCCACCGCCGGTAAAGAAGCTTCTGGGACCGGCAATATGAAGCTGGCGTTAAACGGTGCATTGACCGTTGGCACGCTGGATGGCGCTAACGTGGAAATCGCCGAGCAGGTGGGCGAAGACAACATCTTTATCTTCGGCAACACCGTGGATCAGGTGAAGGCGCTGCTGGCGAAAGGCTACGATCCGCTCAGCTACCGCAAGAAAGACAAACACCTGAAAGCGATTTTGGACGAATTGGCGAGCGGCGCATTCAGCAACGGCGACAAGCATGCTTTCGACATGCTGCTGCACAGCCTGCTGGAGGGCGGCGACCCTTATCTGGTGCTGGCGGACTTTGCTTCTTACTGCAAAGCTCAACAGCAGGTAGACGAACTCTATCGTGACCGTGATGAATGGACGCGTCGTACTATTCTTAACACCGCACGCGTGGGGATGTTCAGTTCGGATCGCTCGATCCGCGACTACCAGCAGCGTATCTGGCAAGCCAAGCGTTAAGGAGAGCGAATGGATCGCAAGGTCATCGATCAGGCGGCAGCTCAGGCGGGTATCGCTGCCGATTATATTAATGCCCATGGTCAACAGCAGGCGATCGCTGAGGACACCAAGCGCAGGCTGCTGGACGCCATGGGCCGGAGTGCCACACCGCAGGAAGCTGCGGTGACGCCGTTGCCGGCGGTGAAGGTATTTTATCAGGGCGCGCCGGTGGCATTGCCGCTGGCGGGCAGCGGAGAGTATCAGTGGACGCTGCTGCGTGAAGACGGCGGCCGGCAGCAAGGCCGCGCCAGCGCACGCAAAACCTTCACCCTGCCGGCTGAATTGCCAACGGGCTATCATCAACTGACGCTGACACAGGGTGAACAGCAGTGGCAGTGCCGGTTGATTGTGGCGCCGAAACGCTGCTTCGAACCGGATGCCTTGTTGACCGGCAAGAAGCTGTGGGGCGCCTGCGTCCAGCTTTACACTCTTCGCTCCGATCGCAACTGGGGCATCGGCGACTTTGGCGACCTGCGCCAGATGGTGGAGCAGGTCGGTGAACGGGGCGGCGCTTTTGTCGGGCTGAACCCGATTCACTCGCTGTATCCGGCCAACCCGGAAAGTGCCAGCCCGTACAGCCCGTCATCGCGCCGCTGGCTGAACGTGATCTATATCGATGTGAATGCGGTGGAAGATTTCCAACGCAACGAAGCCGCCCAGCAATGGTGGCTGAAACCGGCAACGCAAAAAAAGCTGGCGGAGGCCCGTGGCAGCGATCGGGTGGATTACACCAAGGTGACGCAGCTTAAGCTGGCGGCGCTGCAACTGGCATTCCCGCTGTTCCAGTCGCGCAAACCCGGTGACGAGCAGCGCCAGGCATTTGAGCAGTTTGTTATCGACGGCGGTGAAAGTTTGTATCAGCAGGCGGCATTCGACGCGCTGCATGCTCATCTTGCGGCCGCTGATGACAGCCTGTGGGGCTGGCCGGCCTGGCCGAAAGAATATCAGCAGGGTGACAGCGCTGCGGTAAAGCAATTTTGTCAGCAGCAGCAAGAACAGGTGCGATTTTACCTGTGGCTGCAGTGGCTGGCTGCCAGCCAGTTCGCCGACTGTTTCCGCCAGAGTCAGCAACAGCAGATGCCGATTGGCCTGTACCGCGATCTGGCGGTTGGCGTGGCGGAAGGGGGAGCGGAAACCTGGTGCGAACGCGATCTGTATTGTCTGAAAGCCTCGGTTGGCGCACCGCCGGACATTCTCGGGCCGCTGGGGCAAAACTGGGGGCTGCCACCGATGGATCCGCATGTGATGGCGGCTCGCGGCTATCAGCCGTTTATCGATCTGCTGCGCGCCAATATGACCAGCTGTGGTGCGCTGCGTATTGATCATGTGATGGCGTTACTGCGTTTATGGTGGATCCCTTACGGTGAAACCGCCGTTCACGGCGCCTACGTGAAATATCCGGTAGATGATCTGCTGGCGGTGCTGGCGCTGGAAAGCCAACGTCACCGCTGCATGGTGATAGGCGAGGACCTCGGTACCGTTCCGGTGGAAATCGTCGGCAAGCTGCGCGACAGCGGCGTTTATTCCTATAAGGTGCTGTACTTCGAACGCGACGGCGAGAACCACTTCCGCGCCCCGCAGGCCTATCCGGTTCAGGCGATGGCGACCATCACCACGCACGACCTGCCGACGCTGCGCGGTTATTGGCAAAGTGGCGATCTGAAGCTTGGCAACAAGCTGGGGCTGTATCCGGACGCGGAGATCCTGAAAGAGCTGTTCGCCGATCGAGAACGCGCCAAGCAGGGGTTACTGGACGGCTTGCATCACTATGGCTGTGTGCCGCAGAAAGTGGGTAAAAAGGCGGCGTTGTTGAATATGAGCCCGCTGCTTAACCGTGGTTTGCAGCGTTATGTCGCCGACAGCGCCAGCGCCTTGCTGGGTCTGCAGCCGGAAGACTGGCTGGATATGGCGGACCCGGTCAATATTCCCGGCACCAGCAATCAGTACCCTAACTGGCGGCGTAAACTGACTAAAACGCTGGAAGAGATGTTTGCCGATCAGCAGGTCAATCGCCTGCTGAAGGATTTGGACAAGCGGCGGCGCAAGGTCTCGGTGGGGTAATTGCACATCATGAAAATGCCGGATTGGCTTAACCTAATCCGGCATTTTTTTATCCGCCCTGGGCAGGCAGCCCTGGTTCAGGAGATCAGTAGTAAGAGTGCTCGCCGCGCTGGTGCTCGGTCAAATCGCGCACGCCTTTCAGTTCAGGGAACTTCTGCAGCAGCTCTTTCTCGATGCCCTCCTTCAGCGTCACGTCGACCATTGAACAACCGTTACAGCCGCCGCCGAACTGCAGGATGGCCAGGCTATCATCGGTGATTTCCATCAGCGTCACGCGGCCGCCGTGGCCGGCCAGCTGTGGGTTGATCTGCGACTGCAGCACGTATTCAACACGCTCCATCAGCGGCGCGTTGTCGTCTACCTTGCGCATTTTGGCGTTTGGCGCTTTCAGCGTCAGCTGCGAGCCCAGTTGGTCGGTGACGAAGTCGATTTCGGCATCTTCCAGATACGGTTTGCTCAGCTCGTCGATATAGGCGGACAGCTTTTCGAACTTCAGCTCGGTGTCTGTCGCTTCCACGGCGTCCGGCGGGCAATAAGAGACACCGCATTCGGCCGTAGGCGTACCCGGGTTGATCACGAATACGCGGATTTGGGTGCCTTCCTCTTGGTTTGCCAGCAGTTTGGCAAAGTGTTCCTGTGCAGTATCTGTTATACGAATCATGGCATTAGCTCGTTAGTTCAAATAGTTGACTTTAATACTAGGTTATAATACGCCCATTGCCCTGGCACTACAACGTGCGGCAAACGCACCAGATCTGGATCGATGCGACTCCCTGCCGCTGCAACAACTTAGCGATTTCCATGACCGTGCTGCCGGTCGTCACCACATCGTCCAGCAGGGCGACGTGTCGGCCCGTCATGGCTTCATGGCAACGAAATGCACCGCGCAAATTGCGCCGCCGCGCGCGGGCCGATAGCCGTTGCTGCGGGGCCGTTTTACGCACCCGGCTCAGGGCGGAGGGGCGATAATCGCACCCTAGCCAGTGGGCCAGCGGCCGCGCCAGCAGATCGCTCTGATTATAGCCGCGCCGCCAGCAACGTTTTGCCTGTAAGGGTACCGCTAAAATGATATCGGGTCTGTTCAGATATTGCTCTCGATGCGCCTGTTGCCAGTTCAGCAGGATTAGCCGCGCCAGCAGCGGGGCCAGCTCCGGCGTGTGCTGAAACTTGAACTTTTTTATCAGTTGGCGCAGCGGCGCGGCGTAGTCATTGACGAACACCAGCGCCTGCCAGGGTGGCGGTTGTTGCAGGCAGCGGCCACAAGGTAATCTGGCATCGCCGGCGGGCAGGCCGCAGCGGGGGCAGCACAAAGGTTTGGCGGGCATGTGGCGCAGGCAGTAGCTGCAGATCCCCTGACCATGAAGACGCAGCGACTGTCGGCATAGCCAACAGCGGCTCTGGATTGATAGCATAACCGTCCTCCCTGACGGATGAGAATGAAAGGACAATAACGGATGAGTGCGTTGTACTGGCAAACAATAGGTGAAGGCGATCGCGATCTTGTGCTGCTCCACGGCTGGGGGCTGAATGCCGAAGTGTGGCATTGCATGATTGAGCGACTGACGCCGCATTTCCGCCTGCATCTGGTCGACCTGCCGGGCTATGGCCGTAGCCTGGGATTTGGCCCTATGTCACTCGAACAGATGGCGGAAACCGTAATGGCAGCGGCGCCGGCGAAGGCCTGGTGGCTGGGCTGGTCGCTGGGCGGGCTGGTGGCCAGCCAGATTGCATTGCTGCAGCCGCAACGGGTGAGCGGGTTGATCACCGTAGCTTCATCACCCTGTTTTGCCGCTCAGGATGACTGGCCGGGGATCCGCCCGGAGGTGTTGAGCGGTTTTCAGCATCAGTTGGGGCAGGATTTTCAGCGTACCGTAGAGCGTTTTCTGGCATTGCAGACGCTGGGAACGGAAAGCGCGCGGCAAGATGCCCGCCTGCTGAAATCGGTGGTACTTAACCAACCGATGCCAAGCGTTGAGGTATTAAACGGTGGGCTGGAAATACTGCGAACTGCCGATTTGCGCCAGCCGCTGGCCAAGCTGCCGTTGCCGCTGTTGCGGGTTTACGGTTATCTGGACGGATTGGTCCCGCGAAAGGTCGCCGGGTTGCTCGATGTCAGTTGGCCAAACTCGCCATCAATCATCATTGCAAAAGCGGCTCATGCGCCTTTTATTTCCCAGCCTGATGAATTCGCAGAAATAATTGGCACCTTTGTGGCCGAAAATGGGATCTGACCCCAAATCGCACAATAAAGCGCTAAAAAAAGAGCCGCTTAGTGGATAAAAAATAAACCTGTTCGATACTTAGGTGGGTAACTGCGTTGGCTGCAAAATGAAAAAACGCGTGCGTATTTTCATTCGGCGTTTCGTCTCTGGGAAAACGGTCTCGTCAGGGAAAGCAACGAGGTCCGAAGATGTCACGGCAGCCAGTATTATCGCGCATTTACTCTGGACGGCTTTCATAACAAATAAATTATCCCTTGAGAGGTATGGTAATGAAATCTTTGAAAATGATTGTTGCAGCGTTAGTTGTGGGTTCCGTGTCTTTCAGCACCCTGGCGGCGACCTTGCTGACCAAGGAAGATCTGGATAAGAATCCGGGTAAATACGAGAAGCTCGGTACGGTAACCACCACCGCACAAACCACATCGCCGATGGATGCTAAAGAAGAGCTGTCCAAACTGGCTGATGAGAAAGGCGGACAATATTACGTGATCCTGGCAGGCCGTGAGCACGGCAAGTTCAGTGCTATCGCCGAAGTGTACAAAGACAAGCAATAATCCAGAAGGGGGCGCGTCTCGTGCCGCGCCCCGCCTCTCAGTGTTTTAACCGATATATCACCGTACTGCTGCACGCTTTGCCTTCCGGACAGCTTTTGCAACTGCCGCTCAGGCAAGCGCTGTTATCCTGCTCGATACGCTCCACTTTTCCCATCGCGACCAAACGCTCCAGCATTGCCTGCACCAGCGGCAGCGGGGCCGCCAACTGACGGCTGAGCTGAAGCGCCTGCACGCTACCGTGCAGCGCCAATGCGTCACGGATCTGCAGCAGGCCGGCCATCAGTGGCAATTGCCCTTGGCACCCTGACAACAGGCCGCCGGAGTGGCGTTGCTCAGGCGTACCGTGACCCGACTACGTGCCCGACGCAGGCCGAACAGGATCAGCAGATTGAACACCACCACGATGGCGATCGCCGTCAGGCTGTACTGCGGATGCTGGCTGAAGGTGGCAATCTGATAAAACAGCGTGGCCAGCGAGTAGGCGACGTTCAATCCCCAGAGAATGGAGAAGGTCATCCAGCCGCGGCTGGATTCGCGGGCGATGGCCCCCATCACCGAGACGCAAGGGACGTACAGCAAGACAAAGATCAGGTAACTGTAGGCCGAAACCCCGGAACCGAATTTGCTGCTCATAACGCCCATTGAGCCGACGTCCATTTCCCCGTCGCCTTTGCTGGCCTCAATCGGGTTGGACAGTACGCTCAGGCTGAAGGTGTCTTTCAGCCCTTGCCAGGTGGTGTCCAATGCGCCACCCAGTTCATCCAGCAGGTTAAAGTTGGCGGCATCAAACTCGGTGCTATTGATATGTTCGGCGGTGTACAGGGTATTTAGCGTACCGACCACCACTTCTTTCGCCATGGCACCGGTCACCAGGCCGACGGTTGCCTGCCAGTTGTCGCTGTGCACACCCATCGGTTTCAGCAGCGGCGTCAACACCTTGGAGACCGACGCCAGCGCCGAGTCATTAATGTTATCCACCGGCTTGCCGCTGAACGAAAAGCTGTTCAGGCCGCCAATAAAGATGCTGGCAATCACAATCACCTTACCGGCGCGCAGCACGAAGCCTTTCAGGCGCTGCCAGGTTTGCAGCAGCAGGCTTTTCAGGTGCGGTACGTGGTAAACCGGCAGCTCCATCACGAAGGGGGAGGCTTCACCGCGCATGATGGTGTACTTCAACACCAATCCGGTGAGGATCGCCACCACAATGCCGAGCATATACAAGGAGAACACCACCCCCGCGCCGTCCTGGCCAAAGAAGGCGGCGGCAAACACGGCGAAGATTGCCAATCGGGCACCGCAGGACATGAAGGGTGCCATCATGATGGTAATCAGGCGTTCGCGCTGCGCATCCAGCGTGCGAGCGCCCATGATTGAAGGAACGTTACAGCCGAAGCCGACGATCAGCGGCACGAAGGACTTGCCGGGCAACCCGAGCGCCTGCATCAGACGATCCATCACGAATGCCGCACGCGCCATATAGCCGGAGTCTTCGAGGAACGACAGGAACAGGTACATCATGCCGATTTGCGGCACCAGCGGCAGCACGGTGTTGATACCGCCACCGACCCCCTGCGCCAGGAAAATGGTCAGCCATTCAGGGAAGTGCAGGGTATAGCCCAGCCATTGAATACCCTGAATAAAGATTGCCGCCGACCCGATATCGAAGATCGGTTGCAGTGCGCCGCCGAGGTTGATGGCCAGCAGGAACATCAAATACATCACCAGCAGGAAGATGGGTACCCCTAACCAGCGATTGAGGATCACTTTATCCAGCGCTTCGGTCAGGCGGTTCGGCATGGCCTGCTGTGAATTGCTGACGGCATCGCACAGGGTGGCGATTGACTGATAACGCGCATCGGCAATCACCAGGGCCGGGTCTTCCTGTTGCTGGCGTTGCAGCGCCTGTCTGGCGGCCGGCAGCAGGGCCGCCGCAGGGCCGGCAAGCTGGTGGCTGTAGATATCGCCTTCCAGCATCTGCAGCGCCAGCCAGCGGCGTTGCTCGCTTGGCAGGGTCTGCGGCATGGCGTCGCTCAGCGTGGTCATTTCCTTGAGCAGCAACGGCGGGTAGTTCACCAGTGCTCTTAATTCGTTGAACTGATGGTTGTCGATCATCTGCTTCAGCACGCCAATGCCGTCGGCTTTGGTGGACACCATCGGCACCACCGGGCAGCCGAGACGCGCTGACAGTGCCGCGATATCGATATTAATTTTTTGGCTTTTGGCGATATCCAACATATTCAGCGCGACAATGCAGGGGATGCCCAGCTCCAGCAGTTGCAGCGTCAGATACAGATTGCGTTCCAGGTTGGAGGCATCGACTACGTTGATCAGCAGATCGGCGTCGCCGCTGAGAATGTAGTGACAGGCAATTTGCTCGTCGAGTGAGGTTTGCTCCGAGATGGTGGTCAGGGAGTAGGTGCCGGGCAGATCGACCAGTTTCACCTGCGATTGCGGCGTGGTGAACAGGCCTTCTTTGCGCTCAACCGTCACGCCAGCCCAGTTACCGACCCGCTGGCGCGCCCCGGTCAGCTGGTTGAACAGCGTAGTTTTGCCGGAGTTGGGGTTGCCTATTAAGCCAATCGTGAGTTTTTTCATAGTTTAGCGTGATATCAGTCGAAGAAAATTGGGCCAGGCGATGCGCATGGCCAAGGCACAACGGCTCAGGATTGGCCGTCGAGCAGGATCAGGGCCAGATCTTTCCGGCGCAGCACCAGGCTGACGCGGCGGGTTTTGATTTCTATGGGATCACCCAATGGCGCTACGCGTACCACTTCAAATGACGACCCTGGCAGCATGCCGAGGGATAAAAGCTTTTGGCGATAAGCCGGGCCGATTTCATTAGCGAAGCCGGCGATCTTATAAGATCGTTTAGGCAGAAGATGCATGTAACCTTCTCTAAGCCCAGGCTATTGGGCTGGTGATGATAAAAGAACGTTCCAATGGCCGTTCCAGGGTAACACCCGGAAACCGCCGACGTTTTCAATCCATGAGGTAATGCAGTGAACACGCAAAATAATAATAGTGAGAATAATTATCGTATTCAATACAAAAAATAGGGGTATTGGTAACCAAAGGTTGTGGCGATCACATTTAGTGAATGCAATTGCCTGACAGCGCTATTTTTATCACCGTGCCGGGCGGGGTGCAAATGCGAATGGTGAGTTAAATCAGTTACGTTATTGTAGTAATTTTTTCTATTTTGAAAAAATTAACGACATATTCGACTGCTTTTATTCGATGGCGTCACTATCGGTATTTATTTGGCAACATTTAACAGGCTGAATACGAGCGCTAACCATTTGTGTTTCGCTGGGAAATGCTGAAATGAGAATTTAATGTTAATAACGATGTTAATGAATGGCGATTCGACGCTTTTTTCGGGCTTAAAGTCGGAGTGATTATTGCTGTCGGTGGCGCGGAAGAAGAATGCAGTTTTATTGAGGCGGGTCAAAAAAAGGTGAGGATATTTAGCGGAAAAGGGAGAGGTTAACCCCTCCCTGTGCATCTTGCGTTTTGACTACGACTTTTTGCCGAAGGCGGCAGCCAGTGCGTCGCCCATGGCGCTGTTGCCAGCCGAGGTGTTGCCACCGCGCGGTTTAGCTTTATTGGCCTGCGGTCGGGTAGCGTTGTCCCGGGCCGGCGCCGAATTGCCGCCGCGGCGTGGGGAACCTTCACCCGGTTGCTCGTCCAGGCGCATGCTCAATGCGATGCGTTTACGTTGCAGATCCACTTCCATCACCTTCACTTTGACGATATCGCCGGCTTTCACCACGGTGTGCGGATCTTCGACAAACTTGTCCGCCAGCGAGGAGATATGCACCAGTCCATCCTGATGCACGCCGATATCCACAAAGGCACCGAAGTTGGTGACGTTGGTGACCGAACCTTCCAGGATCATTCCCGGTTGCAGGTCGTTGAGGGTTTCCACGCCTTCGGCGAAGGTTGCGGTTTTGAATTCCGGACGAGGATCGCGGCCCGGTTTCTCCAGCTCCTTCAGGATGTCGGTCACCGTCGGCACACCGAACTTCTCGTCTGTAAAGTCGCTGGCCTTCAGGCTACGCACCGCCGCCGGGTTGCCCATCAGATCTTGCAGAGCCTGACGAGTTGCCGCCAGAATGCGTTCGACCACCGGGTAGGTTTCCGGGTGAACCGTCGATGCGTCCAGCGGGTTGTCGCCGTGGTTGATACGCAGGAAGCCGGCGCACTGTTCAAAGGCTTTCGGCCCCAAGCGACTGACTTTCAGCAGCTGTTCGCGGTTGCTGAAGCGACCATTTTCGTCGCGCCAGGTGACGATGTTCTGCGCCATCATGCGCGTCAGGCCAGCTACGCGGGTCAACAGCGGCACCGAGGCGGTGTTCAGATCGACGCCGACGGCGTTAACGCAGTCTTCGACCACGGAATCGAGCTTTTTCGCCAGTTGGCTTTGGCTGACGTCATGCTGATACTGACCGACGCCGATGGATTTCGGGTCGATTTTGACCAGCTCGGCCAGCGGATCCTGCAGACGACGTGCGATGGATACCGCACCGCGCAGCGAGACGTCGAGGTTAGGGAACTCCAGCGCCGCCAGTTCGGAAGCGGAGTACACCGAAGCGCCGGCTTCGCTGACGATCACCTTCTGCGCTTTGACTTCGCTGAACTGCTGTTGCAAGTCGAGGTAAAAGCGTTCGGTCTCGCGCGATGCGGTGCCGTTGCCGATGGCGACCAGTTCCACTTTATGCTTGATGCACAGTGCGGCGACGATGGCTGCGGCTTTGGCGGCCTGGCCCGTGTGCGGGTAAACGGTGTCCGTGGCGACCAGCTTGCCGGTAGCATCGACTACCGCCACTTTGACCCCGGTACGCAGGCCCGGATCCAGCCCCATGGTGGCGCGCATACCGGCCGGTGCCGCCATCAGCAGGTCATGCATGTTACGGGCAAAGACGTTGATCGCTTCGTCTTCCGCACGTTCGCGCACGGTGCTCATCAGTTCGGTTTCCAGATGCAGCAGCACCTTGATACGCCAGGTCCAGTTGACCACCGCTTTGCGCCAGGCGTCCGCCGGAGCATCATTCAGGCGCAGATCCAGGTGGCTGATGATGATCAGCTCCGCCTGGCTTTCGCGTGGGGCTTCTTCAAACTGAGGATCGGCATTCAGCGCCAACTGCAGTACGCCTTCGTTACGGCCGCGGAACATGGCCAGCGCACGGTGCGATGGCACCTGGGCAATGGGTTCATGGTGATCGAAATAGTCGCGGAACTTGGCCCCGGCCTCTTCCTTGCCTTCCACCACTTTGGACACCAGATGCGCATGTTTCCACAGGTAGTTACGGACCTTGGCCAGCAATGCGGCGTCTTCGGCGAAACGCTCCATCAGGATGTAACGCGCGCCGTCGAGGGCGGCTTTTACGTCCGCCACGCCTTTGTCCGCATCAACGTAGCCTTCGGCCAGTTGTTCAGGTTGCTGCTGAGGATCCTGCCACAAGGTGTCCGCCAGAGGCTCCAGACCGGCTTCAATCGCGATCTGACCGCGGGTGCGGCGCTTGGGTTTGTAAGGCAGGTAGAGGTCTTCGAGTTCGGTTTTGCTTTGCGTGGCGGTGATCGCCGTCGCCAGCTGTTCGGTCAGTTTGCCCTGCTCGTCGATCGATTTAAGGATGGTCTGACGGCGGTCTTCCAGTTCACGCAGATAACCCAGGCGGGTTTCCAGCTGGCGCAGTTGGGTATCGTCCAGACCCCCGGTGACTTCCTTACGATAGCGTGCAATAAAGGGCACGGTATTACCTTCATCCAGCAGACGGATGGCGGAGTCAACTTGCTCCGGCCGGGCCTGCAGTTCTGTTGCAATAATGCGGCTCAGTGGGTCATTCATAAGTCTGGTATCTGTTGAGAACGGTTGGTAAACAGGGGGACAGTTATACGGATTGCGCGGAGAAAATGCCAGTGGAGCGGGCCGCCTCTCGACAGCCATAGCGCGTAAAGCGGCCTGTACTGCGGCGACGGGCGGTCGCTCGGAAAAAACTGAAATCTTATTTTACGTACTCGATCTCATTCACGTACCACAGGGCATCGCCGACCGGCGTATTGACGGTGGCGGCATCGCCCACTTCTTTTTTAAGCAGCGCGCGGGCCATTGGCGCATCGATGGAGATGTAGTCTCGGCGGCCAAAAATCTCGTCATAGCCGACGATGCGGAAGCGTTTAATGTCGCCGTCCTCGTTTTCCACCACCACCCAGGCGCCGAAGAACACTTTGCCTTCCTGCTGCGGCGAGTAATCGACAATCTTCAATTGCTCGAGGCATTTGGTCAGGTAGCGCACGCGGCGATCGATTTCCCGCAGTCGCTTTTTATTGTACTGATAATCGGCATTTTCACTTCTGTCGCCGAGGCTGGCTGCCCAGGTCACTTTTTTGGTGACCTCTGGCCGATCTTCGCGCCAGAGAAAGTCTAATTCCTGCTTTAGCTTGTCGTAACCTTCGCGGGTTATCAGCTGCGTTCTCATCGTGGTTCCGCCTTTAGGGGCATATCAAAGGGAAGGACGTCATTGCATTGGCAAAGTGTCGCACAAACTCGCATCGGGCTGTAGGCTGCTGTTGCACAATCAAATGAGCGTTAATCATCGGCTACGCGGCAAAATTGCCGGTGCTCGCGTTTCTTATCGCCCCGGCTGAGTTACACTGCCGAATCAGCCGTCGGGTATGCCCGCCTGCCATAAGACGCGGCGCTAGTAAATTTAACCTATGCGCATCGGGATTTTGGCGGATCGTCGCGGGCATTTTGATGAAAATTGTTGATAAATGGGCAAAAGAATAAGCTTTGTAACAATTTCGTCTAGAATATATACCATTAAACGCTGTCCGAAATGACAGGGTTTTTTAACAATATTCACGTCAGGCAATAAAGCCTTTGGGAGTAATACAATGCAAGAGAATCATAAGATTCTGGTCGTCGATGATGACATGCGCCTGCGTGCGCTTTTAGAGCGTTATTTAACCGAACAGGGTTTTCAGGTTCGCAGCGTAGCCAACGCTGAGCAAATGGATCGCTTGCTGACTCGTGAATCATTCCACCTGATGGTGCTGGACCTGATGTTGCCGGGCGAAGACGGGCTTTCCATCTGCCGCCGTCTGCGCAGCCAAAGCAACCCTATGCCGATCATTATGGTTACCGCCAAAGGTGAAGAAGTCGACCGTATCGTTGGCCTGGAAATCGGCGCTGACGATTACATCCCAAAACCCTTCAACCCGCGCGAACTGCTGGCCCGCATCCGTGCGGTGTTGCGCCGTCAGGCCAATGAACTGCCGGGCGCTCCTTCACAGGAAGAGGCGGTGATCGCCTTTGGTAAATTCAAACTGAACCTGGGCACCCGCGAAATGTTCCGCGAAGACGAGCCGATGCCGTTGACCAGCGGTGAGTTTGCGGTGCTGAAGGCGCTGGTGAGCCATCCACGCGAGCCGCTTTCACGCGACAAGCTGATGAACCTGGCCCGCGGCCGTGAATACAGCGCCATGGAACGCTCCATCGACGTGCAGATTTCTCGTTTGCGTCGCATGGTAGAGGAAGATCCTGCGCATCCACGCTACATCCAGACCGTTTGGGGTCTTGGCTACGTCTTCGTCCCGGACGGCAGCAAGGCATGAGACGATTGCGCTTTTCACCGCGTAGCTCGTTTGCCCGAACCCTGCTATTGATCGTCACCCTGCTGTTCGTCAGCCTGGTGACGACCTATCTGGTAGTGCTGAACTTTGCCATCCTGCCCAGCCTGCAGCAGTTCAATAAGGTGTTGGCCTACGAAGTTCGTATGCTGATGACCGACCGACTGCAGCTGGAGGATGGGACGCTGTTGGAAGTGCCGCCGGCGTTCCGTCGCGAAATCTATCGCGAACTGGGAATTTCTCTCTACACCAATTCTGCGGCGGAGGAGAGCGGCCTGCGCTGGGCGCAGCACTACCAATTCCTCAGCCAGCAAATGGCGCAGCAGCTCGGCGGGCCAACCGACGTCCGGGTGGAAGTGAACAAAAACTCACCGGTAGTGTGGCTGAAAACCTGGCTGCAGCCGGATATCTGGGTGCGTGTTCCGCTGACTGAAATTCACCAGGGCGATTTCTCGCCGCTGTTCCGCTATACCCTGGCGATTATGCTGTTGGCGATCGGCGGCGCCTGGCTGTTTATCCGTATTCAGAACCGCCCGCTGGTGGAGCTTGAGCACGCCGCTTTGCAGGTGGGTAAGGGCATCATTCCACCGCCGCTGCGTGAGTATGGCGCATCGGAAGTCCGTTCGGTAACGCGGGCCTTTAATCAGATGGCGTCGGGCGTCAAGCAGCTGGCGGA
Source organism: Serratia liquefaciens (assembly GCA_012719855.1). Classification (GTDB taxonomy): domain Bacteria; phylum Pseudomonadota; class Gammaproteobacteria; order Enterobacterales; family Enterobacteriaceae; genus Serratia; species Serratia liquefaciens_A. The sequence continues at coordinate 135,459 of JAAXZN010000017.1, forward strand.
CGACCGCACATTGCTGATGGCCGGGGTGAGCCACGACCTGCGTACGCCACTGACGCGTATCCGTCTGGCGACCGAGATGATGAGTGCCGAAGACGGCTACCTGGCGGAGTCGATCAATAAAGATATTGAAGAGTGCAACGACATCATTGAGCAGTTTATCGATTATCTGCGCACCGGCCAGGAGATGCAGACAGAAATCAGCGACTTGAATAGCATTCTGGGCGAAGTGGTGGCTGCCGAGAGTGGCTATGAGCGGGTGATTGAAACCGCTTTGGCTCCGGGCGAACTGATGATGAATGTGCATCCATTGTCGATCAAGCGTGCGGCGGTGAATATGGTGGTGAATGCGGCGCGTTACGGCAACGGCTGGATCAAAGTCAGCAGCGGCCGTGAGCTGCAGCGCGGCTGGTTCCAGGTGGAGGACGACGGTCCTGGCATCAAGCCGGAAGAGCTGAAGCATCTGTTGCAGCCATTTGTCCGTGGTGACAGCGCGCGCAGTACCAGCGGGACTGGGCTGGGTCTGGCTATCGTACAGCGCATTATCGATGGGCATCATGGCGCACTGGATATCGGCACCAGCGAACGCGGTGGGCTGTTGATCCGGGCTTATATTCCGTTACCGATGGAGAAAAAAGAGTCGGGCAACGGGCATCAGGTTGCGAAAGACAACGCCAAACTCCCCTGACAGTGAGGTTGCCCTGTCAGGGCTTTCTGCTCATCACGTAGTACTCCGCCGCTTCTTCATGCAGACGCCGACCGGTGCTGGCTTGCCAGGGATCGATTAACTCAATGCCGCAATGGATAAAGTCTTGGGTATTGCGCGTGGCCAGGATGGCACCGTAATGCAGGCAGGTGGCGGCGATTTGGGTGTCAGGAAAGCTGACGCCGATGCCTTGGCGGCGGTTGGCACCCATTAATTCCGCATGCTGCAGAGCGCAGCCAGTATCAAAGGGCAAAACTCTTTCCGAAAACTCCTCATGCAGCATGACACCGAGATTGGTTTGCAACTCGGACTGTCTTTTGCCATAGGGCATACGGGCTATGCCGGTATATAGCTCCGCGACTACGACAGCGCTCAGATAGAATTGATAGGTGTCTTGTTGGTCCAGCCACCTTAAGACGTGATAATGAGGCGCCGGACGCAGCAATTCTGAAACTACATTGGTATCGAGAATAATCATACCTGGTCGTCGTCGTCAAAGGTGACAATCCGCGGCGGTGTTTTATCACGCGGCGGGATCTCCAGCTCAACGCCACCCAATTCGGCAAAGTGTTGATGCATACGCGTGCCTAAACCATAGCGCGGCGGTTTTTTCACTAAGGCCTGTTTCAAAATCATTCGAGCTTCCTCCTCCATGGAATGGCCATTTTTTGCTGCCGAGACGCGCAGCAACTCCTTTACTTCGTCATCCAGATTTCTGACGGTTATGGTAGCCATTGAAACCTCCGTTGCTATCAATGATTGCACTGCATTATTATCTCTTTGTACAGGTCAAAAAACAATCGATATAAATAAAAAAAGGCGTGATATCCACGCCTTAGATGAAGCTGTAAAAAGAGGGTATTACAGTTTTGGACCGGCGCTGACCAGTGCGGCACCTGCCGGGGTGTCAGTGTATTTGTCAAAGTTGGTGACAAAACGCTCGGCCAAATCCTGCGCTTTCTCTTGCCATTGCTCAAGGCTGGCGTAAGTGGCGCGGGGATCCAGAATGTCCGGGTTAACGCCCGGCAGTGAGGTTGGCATCGCCAGATCGAAGATAGGCAGAGTAATGGTTTCTGCCTTATCGATTTCACCGCTGAGGATCGCATCGATAATGCCGCGAGTATCTTTGATTGAAATGCGTTTACCGGTGCCGTTCCAGCCGGTGTTGACCAGGTAGGCCTGGGCACCCGCAGCCTGCATGCGCTTCACCAGGACTTCGGCGTACTGCGTTGGGTGCAGCGACAGGAAGGCTGCGCCGAAGCAGGCGGAGAAGGTTGGGGTCGGCTCGGTCACGCCGCGTTCGGTACCGGCCAGCTTGGCGGTAAAGCCGGACAGGAAGTGGTACTGGGTCTGGTTGGCGGTCAGGCGAGAAACCGGTGGCAGCACGCCGAAGGCGTCTGCGGTCAGGAAGATCACCTTGGTGGCGTGGCCAGCCTTGGAAACCGGCTTGACGATGTTCTGGATGTGATAGATCGGGTAGGAAACGCGGGTGTTCTCGGTTTTCGAGCCGTCGTTGAAATCAATCGTACCGTCGGCCAGCACCGTAACGTTTTCCAGCAGCGCATCGCGTTTGATGGCGTGATAGATATCCGGCTCGGCTTCTTCGGACAGCTTGATGGTTTTGGCGTAGCAACCGCCTTCGAAGTTGAACACGCCGTCGTCATCCCAGCCGTGTTCGTCATCGCCAATCAGCTGGCGTTTTGGATCGGTGGACAGGGTGGTTTTGCCGGTGCCGGACAGGCCGAAGAATACCGCCACGTCGCCTTTTTCACCCACGTTGGCCGAGCAGTGCATGGAAGCGATGCCTTTCAGCGGCAGCAGGTAGTTCATCATGGAGAACATACCCTTTTTCATTTCGCCGCCGTACCAGGTGCCGCCAATCAGCTGCATGCGTTCGGTCAGGTTGAAAGCGACAAAGTTCTCCGAGTTCAGGCCCTGTTGCTGCCAGTTCGGGTTAGTGCATTTGGCGCCGTTCATCACCACGAAGTCCGGTTCGAAATCCTGCAGTTCTTCTTCCGTCGGGCGAATGAACATGTTTTTGACGAAGTGTGCCTGCCAGGCAACCTCGGTGATAAAGCGGACTTTCAAGCGTGAGTCGGCGTTGGCACCGCAGAAGGTATCTACCACAAACAGGCGTTTGCCGGAGAGCTGCGTGGTGACCAGCTGTTTCAGGTCAGCCCAAATTTCTGGACTGAGGGGTTTGTTGTCGTTTTTTCCTTTGCCCTGATCGGCCCACCAGACGGTGTCGCGGGTGATGTCGTCACGGACGATGTACTTATCTTTCGGGGAACGGCCGGTAAAAATACCGGTGTCGACGGATACAGCACCCAGCTTGGTTACGACCCCACGTTCATAACCTTCCAGAGATGGGTCTGTTTCTTCCTTGAACAGCAAGTCATAACTCGGGTTGTGAACGATTTCGCCGACGTTATGAATCCCATAAGCGGCCAGATCCTGAGGGGTTATACCTTTAACACGCATGTCACTACTCCTTGGTCACAGAATTTCTGGCGCCAATTGTAGGGATTCAGCAGCGAGTAACCGCGATAGGTATCAAATATTTAACGTTTTAGTCGGTTTTTCGTTACGATCTGAGAGATAGCACACGGAAAAAAGCAAACGTGCAAACGAGGTGAATGAGCGGGCGCAGGGCGCGCCCGCCGATATGGGGTGCTACTTAGTGCAACTGCTCGCTTTCGTCGGTGTTACCAGTGTACAAGGCGGCAACATCCACGGCGTCAAACACATAGTGATTGCCGCAGTAATCGCAGTGCATATCAATATTGCCATCCTGCTCGAGCATTTGGGCCACTTCTTCCGCCGGCAGGGTGATCAGCGCATCAGCGCAACGCTGGCGTGAACAGGTGCAACGGAAGATCACGTCCTGCGGTTCATACAGCGTGACTTCTTCCTGGTGATACAGGCGATACAGCACTTCGTTGGCCGGCAGGCTGAACAGCTCTTCGCTTTTCACCGTGTTGGTCAGCTGTACCAGATGATCGAAATCATCGGCATTGCCGTCCTGCGCCGGCAGCACCTGCAGCAACATACCGCCCGCGGCCGGTTGGCCTTCGAACTCGCCGGTGCGGATGAACAGACGGGTTGGCAGCTGTTCGGACTGGCGGAAGTAAGCCTCAAGGCATTCGGCCAGCGTTTCGCCTTCCAGTGCCACTACGCCCTGATAGCGCTCGCCTTCGGTTGGCGCGATGGTGATCACCATGACGCCATTGCCGATCAACTGATGCAGCGTGCTGTCATCGGCGATTTCGCTCTGTACGCGCGCTACGCCACGCATTTCCTGGCGGTTGTTGCCGTTAATCACCGCCAGCTTCAGCGGGCCGTCGCCCTGCAATTGTACGGTGATATCGCCGTCGAACTTCAAGGTTGCGGTCAGCAGGCTGGTGGCTACCAGCAACTCACCCAGCAGTTTTTTAACCGGCGCCGGGTAATCATGGTTGTTCAGGACCTGCTGATAGGTTTCGCTGACGGTAACCAGCTCACCGCGCACCGCGTAGTTTTCAAACAGGTAACGGTGCAATTGGTCATGGTTAGACATAGTTTTCTCTCATTGCGGCGAGGGGTTATTCCTGCTCACCAAATTTAAATTTAATCAGGTCGCGCCGCTCTTTCTTGTCCGGACGGCGGTCCGGATGCGGCATGGTCAGCGCATTCATCTTGCGTGCGAGTGCCACTTTCTCTCGGTTGGCGATGCTGGCTTCGGTTTCCTGATACATTTGCTGCGCCTCGTCGGCGCCGCGCCGTTGGCTGGCCAGAGCCAGGACGATCACCGTGCGCTCATCATTACCCTGACGCAGCTTGATCTCGGCATTGAGCTCGACAATCTTGCTCGGCTTACCGCGCTGTCCGTTGTAGTGCACCTTGCCGCCGTCGATCATGTCCCGCGCCAACGCACGGGTTTTGTAGAAACGAGCCGCCCAAAGCCATTTATCCAGCCGGACCGCGTCGTCCCGTGTTTCCTTATCTTTCATTGCTCCCCCTTGGCTAACGCCGGAATCAACAGGCGGTAGTCGCGCATTGCCGGGTAGTGTCGGAAAGTTTTCTCCGCCATGCTGGAGTCCGGATTCTGAACGCCCAGGCAATAGCGAATTCCGAAGGTGCGGGCAGCATCCAGAATAGGTTCACCGTCGTCGACGAACAGGGTGCGTTGCGGATCAAATCCGGTGTGTTGCTGCACGGCCTGCCACAAACGCTGATCTTCTTTCGGATAACCAAATGTGTGGGTAGAAAGTAATAAATCAAGGTGCCGATCCAAACCGGTATGCTCAATTTTTACCGCCAGGCTGTGCGGATGGGCGTTGGTCAACAGAATAGTCTGGTGACCTGCGGCTCGCAATGCCTGCAAAAAGGGCTCGGTATCCTCACGCAGGCGAGCTCGGCTGCCGACCTCCGTGGTCATGCGGTAAATATCAAGATCCAGCCGTTCGCTCCAGTAGTCGAAGCAGTACCAGTTCATGGTGTGCTGTACTGCCAGGTATTCCTGGTGAATGATTTTACGCGCTTCGTCGAAGGGAATAGCGCGCTGCTCGCTCAGGGCCTGTGGTACCAGGCTGAGCCAAAAGTGGCTGTCGAACTCCAGATCGAGCAGGGTGCCGTCCATATCCAGCAGCACGGTATCAATTTCACGCCAGTCAAACTCGGGAACCATGAAAACTCCATAGGCGAACCGTCGCGGGTCCGCAGGATAAGGGGAATAGCGTTAGCCTAGCATAAAGTGGGTGACAGGAAGCAGGCCGACGGACGACTCAGGGCATCGGCCGCAATGACATCGGGGAGAGCTGCGGGTTAAAGCAGCTTTCGTAATAGCGCTGGATATCGGCGGTTCGGTGCTGGTTGATGCGGCGGCGCTGTACCAGTCGCCAGGTGTTGTAACCCAGAACGACGGCGACCGTCAGCAGCAGCAGGCTGGTGCCGAGATAGCGCCACAGGGTGATGATATCCGGTTCGCTGTGCAGCGCAATATGGCGTGTGCCGTTGGCATCGACGCTGATATTGGTGATCACGCCCTGAGCTTCAAACGGCGTATGCAGCAGCATGCTGGCCAGGCGTTGCAGCTCATTCCACTGATCAAGCGCGTTGTATTCGTTTAAGGGGACCGCAGGCTGGGGATGATTGACCAGCTGCTTGCCTTCATCGCTGCTGATCAGGAACCCGCCAGGCGGAGGGCTGTTGAGCGCGGCGGCGGCCTGCCGGGTTTCGCTGTAGACAAAAGACGATGCGGCAACCTTGGTCAGGCTTTCCAGCGATTCGGCGCTCACCGGGCGCAGCAACACGTTGACCCCCTGCAAAGCGCCCGACTTGGCGCGTTTTACCAGGGTTGCCCAGTTTTTGACATTACCCAGGTTCACCAGGGCGTTCTTCAGCCGGACGCAGTCGTTGTCCGCCTGGCATAAATCCTGCGTTTTCAGCACGATATCAGAAAAGTCATCTAACAGGATCATGCCGGATTTTTCAATTGCGCTGGCCAGCTGCGGGTTGAGTTTCTGATCGGTACCGTCGGGATGCAACTGGGTATTGACCGTCGCCAGCAAGGCGGAGGCTTTGTCGATGATATCGGACTCCGGCTGCGGCAGGGGGGCGGCGTTGTTCCAGTAAATGCCAGAGCAGTCGAAAGGCATAAAGTTGGAAGTGTGCGAACCGTTAGCCGGTGGCGGCACATAACACATACCGTTGCCTTGTGCTTTCAGGGTATCGCCGATGCGCAAGGTTGCGCCTTCGAGAGCCTGAACGTTGGTCACTTCGATTTTTTGCGCGCCCTGCAGCCAGGCCATGCTCAGCTTAAGCGGCAGGCTTAGCGGAATATAGGTCAGCAGCAGCACCAGCACCAAAAACGAGCTGGCCATCAGCACCGCGTTTCTGCCCCATTGCTGCAACGGGAAGTTTTTCACCTCATCATGCAGCGAAAGGAAGCGCCCCTGGCGCAACACCTGGCGGTTAAGGTAGATATCCACGTCGGTGGTCTTGCCCAGATCCTGGGTGATATAAGGCTGCCAATGCGGCGGATAAATCAGATCGATGATGCCGAGAGAGATATTGCTGATCTGCCCCTGATTGGATTCGCCAAACAGCCCCCAGCGCTTGGGAGTACCCCGCAGGCAGTGCACTTCTTTCAGTTCACGCGTTGCCGGCCGACGGAACAGGTTCCAGCAGCCCCAGGCGATCATCAGCACGGCAACCAGAATCATCCAGGGGATAACCACCACCGGGCTTATCAGGCTGAAGAACAGCAGCAGCAGGGCGGCCGAGATAACGGCGGCTTCCTTGATGCCGTTCGGGCGAGTCAGCGCATGTTCTTCCGGCGTTTCCTTGCGGATATTCACCAGCTCGACGTGTTCGCTCTCCTCCTTGCGAATGGAGGCATTTTGACTCGGGGCCGCTTTCACCACCGGCGGTTGCGGCCGATCGTGAATATGGTCTTTCAGCGAATGCCCATTGAGGGAGATGACCAGCGGTAACGTCTGGGTTCTGATCACTTCCACATGGTTATCGGCGCTGATGTACTGCTCCCAGAACGGCGGCAGATGCACCTCTTCGGCGTCCAGATAATAGCGCCACTTGTTGGGTTCATCGCTGGCCAGCCCGTAGCGGGTAATGGCATGGGTAATGGGATAGACGTTGTCGCTCTGCGGTGTCAGAGCCAGCTTGGCGGAAGGCAGCGAGCTGTTGCCGGGCAACAGTTTGTTGCTCAGCTTATTTTGCTGGCCGAGATAATGCTCAACGGCAGCGCGCTCTTCGCCAGTCAGTTTACGGTGTGTGGGTTTGATAAAGGGCAACGCGCGCGTCAGCAGCGGCTGATTGCGCGCTTTAAACCAGAGATACAGGCCGGCGGCAATCAGGCAGGCAAGCACTAAGGCCAATATCAACACTATTGTGCTCATGCTATCCCCATCTTGAACCCGTGAACCTCACCAACCTGATGAATCGTGGCGCATTATACGCAGCCAAATCATCAAGAGACACCCCGAACAGTGACGGGAGAACAGATTCTCCGTTGGGATCTCATTTATTGATAATAATTGCCCGTTTTATCGCCATGCCTTACCTGTGTGATGATAGCAATCGGGCCCTTCTATCGGTATCGGCATTATCTTATTTTAATGCACTCTTTTTTGCCTGAGAGAGGCAGAAAATCGGCCAGCGCTAGCTACAGTTGTTAAAAAAAAGTAAATTACTGCTTGTGCTCGTTGCGGCAAAGGTTCTCATTAACGCACAATGTGATCAAGATCGGATTTGGTCAGCGTTTGAACGCAAGTGAACTGCGCGTCACGCCAATCACTATTCTGGTTATCCGCGCCATCACGCCTGAAACTGTGGCCTGTCGCGGATAACTCATTTGAGGCAATCATGGATAAACACCTGCAAAAACCTAAAATTCTGAAAGTGGAAACGGTCGCGCGTTCGCGTTTATTTAACGTTGAGTCCGTCGATCTGGAGTTCAGTAACGGTGTACGGCGGGTGTACGAGCGGATGCGGCCCTCGGACCGTGAGGCCGTGATGATTGTGCCGGTGATTGGCGACGACTTGTTGCTGATCCGTGAATATGCGGTGGGCACCGAATCTTATGAGCTGGGGTTTCCCAAAGGGTTGATCGATCCTGGTGAAGGCGTGCTGGAGGCGGCGAACCGCGAACTGATGGAAGAGGTGGGCTTTGGCGCCAGGCGCTTTGACTTCCTCAGCAAGCTGACGATGGCGCCGTCATACTTTTCCAGCAAAATGAATATCGTGCTGGCACACGATCTCTACCCGCAGAGTCTGGAAGGGGATGAGCCGGAGCCCTTGCCGCAGGTACGCTGGCCGATTGCCGATATGATGGCGTTGCTGGCTGAACCGGATTTCCGTGAGGCGCGCAATGTCAGCGCGTTGTTCCTGACCGAGGCATTTTTACGCGGTTCGCGTTAATCTTTGAATCCTAAATAAAAAAAAGGCCAGATTTCTCTGGCCTTTTTTTGTTAGAACAGCTCGTGGCTCTCGCCACCGGGATCCGTCAACGTAGTGCCGGTATCTCGCGATGGGTAGTCCGTTGGCTGAGTCCCTTCGATGAAGTACTCGGAGCGACTGCCGCCGCCGCCGCCAGAAAGCTTGCCGCTGCTCTTGTCGATGGTGACGCTGATGATGCCCGGTGGCGGAGTGACCTTCTGCTCCGGAATGCCTTCCAGCGCGGTTTTCATAAAGTCGTCCCATGCCGGCTGTGCACTCTTCGCACCGCCTTCGCCGCCGGAGACCTGATCCGGTATCGCACCTGAAACCGTAGCACGGCCAAGGTCACGACGATGGTCATCAAAGCCAATCCATACCGAGGTCACGGTATCCGGGCCATAACCGGAGAACCAGGCGTCTTTCGAGCTGTTGGTGGTCCCGGTTTTACCGCCGATATCACGACGCTTCAGATCGCGTCCTGCACGCCATGCCGTGCCCATCCAGCCCGGTTCGCCGAAGATGTTGCTGTTCAGCGCGTCGTGCATCAGGAACGCCAGCGGGGTGCTGATCACGTGTGGCGCATACTGCTGATCGCCATCCTGGAGCACCTGAGCCGGAGTCACCTGCTCCAGTTGCGGCATAGGCACGCTGCCATTCTTGCCTTCCTGCGACGTCGCGACATTTTCAATATTGTCTTCAGAAAGTACGGCAGAACGGTGGGTATCACCGTAGATCACCGGCAGGTTACAGCTGCTGCAGACAATCTTCGGCTTGGTTTCGAACACCGTGTTGCCGCTATCGTCTTCAATCTTGGTGATAAAGTACGGATCCACCAGGTAACCGCCGTTGGCCAGAACCGCATAGCCGCGAACCAGTTGCATAGGGGTGAACGAAGCGGAACCCAGCGCCAGCGATTCTGTGTGCACGATGTTCTGTGCCGGGAAGCCGAAACGCTGCAGGTATTCTGCCGCATAGTCGACGCCCATCGCGCGCATAGCACGTACCATCACCACGTTTTTAGACTGCCCCAGCCCCTGACGCAGGCGAATCGGCCCATCGTAGGTTGGCGGTGAGTTCTTCGGTCGCCAGTCGGTGCCGGCGCCTGGATCCCAACGGGTGATCGGCAGGTCATTCAGGATGGTTGCCAGGGTCAGGCCCTTGTCCATCGCGGCGGTGTACAGGAAAGGTTTGATATTCGAACCGACCTGACGCAGCGCCTGGGTAACGCGGTTAAACTTGCTCTGGTTGAAGTCGAACCCGCCGACCAGCGCCTTAACGGCCCCGTCATTCGGGTTGATCGACACCAGGGCTGAGTTGACGTCCGGCACCTGTGACAGCCACCAATTCTCGCCCACCTTACGCACCCAGACTTGCTGACCGGCCTGCACTACGTCGGTAACGCGTTTCGGCGTAGGGCCCTGCTGAGTATCGGATTTGTAAGGACGCGCCCAGCGCATGGTCGCCATCGGTAGCGCAATATGGCTGCCGTCAGCCATCATGGCCGTCGCTTCTTCGGCGTTGGCCGCGACAATCACCGCCGGAGACAGCGGGCCGTAGTTCGGCAGATTCTTCAAGGAATCGACGATCTGTTTTTGATCCCACGCCGCTTCGCCGACTTTCCACAGCACGTTGGACGGGCCACGGTAACCGTGGCGCATATCGTAGGCCAGCACGTTGTTACGTACCGACTCCTGCGCCGCCAACTGCAGCTTTTTGGTGATGGTGGTGTAGACCTTGTAACCGTCGGTATAGGCGTTGTCGCCATAACGTTTGATCATCTCCTGACGCACCATCTCGGAGAGATACGGGGCGGAGAAGCTGATTTCCGGTGCATGGTAGTTGGCCACCAGTTCTTCGCTGCGAGCCTGATCGTACTGCGCCTGAGTGATGTAATGCTCATCCATCATGCGCGACAGCACCACGTTGCGGCGCGCGACGGCGCGATCGTGGGAGTAGAGCGGGTTGAAGGTAGACGGCGCTTTCGGCAAGCCGGCAATGGTCGCCATTTCGCTTAAGGTGAGCTGGCTAACGTCTTTACCGAAGTAAACCTGAGCCGCGGCACCCACGCCATAGGCGCGATACCCCAGATAGATTTTGTTCAGGTACAGCTCGAGAATTTCGTCTTTGCTCAGCATCTGTTCGATGCGAATCGCCAGGAAAGCTTCCTTGATTTTTCGCATCAGGGTGCGTTCCGGGCTTAAGAAGAAGTTCCTCGCCAACTGCTGGGTAATGGTACTCGCCCCCTGGGACGCATGGCCGGAGACCAGCGCAATAGAGGCAGCACGGAAGATACCGACCGGGTCGACGCCATGATGCTCATAGAAGCGGCTGTCTTCGGTGGCGATAAACGCATGCACCATAACCGGTGGAATTTGGTTCAGTTTCAACGGAATACGGCGTTTTTCACCGTATTGGGCGATCAGTTCGCCGTCGGCGCTGTAAACCTGCATCGGTATTTGCAGCCGCACATCTTTCAGCGTCGCAACGTCAGGCAACTGTGGCTCGACATATTTGTACAAGCCAAAGATCGAGGCTGCCCCCAACACGATGCAACACACTGCAAGGATTAGTAAATACTTTACGAACTTCACCTGAGATTTCCCATTTTCATGTCATTTGGGCAGTTTATAAACAACCGCGCGGTAGTATAAAGGCAAGCCTGCAACATGGATATGTTCTTTTATCATCTGACGATATGGAGGTCGGGCGAAATATGTTCACACAAGCATGGCAGGTGGGGCTGGATATACAAAGTCACTGCATTCGCGCTCTGGCAGCACAGCGCCGACGCAACGGCTGGCAACTGCGTCACTGGTGGCAACAAAGGCTACCGCAACCGGTGTTGCGAGAAGGCTGCCTCGAACACCCCGAGCTGCTGATTCAGGCATTGCGACAATGGCGAATTCAGTTACCAAGACATATTTCCTTACGCATTGCATTGCCCGCCCAGCGGGTTTTACAGCAGCAGATGCCGCTGCCGGACGCCAGGCTGAAAGAGCCGGCTCGCGGTGAATACATCACCAGTCAGGGTTTAAAACAGTTCCCGCTGGACAGCCAGACGCTGGCACTGGATTACCGACCCTCCCCGCCGGATCCCGGTACTTTGCTGCTCACCGCCGCGCGACAGCAGGAGTTGGAGCAGTGGCTGCACTGTTTGCATCAGGCCAACCTGCAGCCGCAGGCGGTCGATATCACTCCTTGCGCACTGCGCATGATGGCGACGGCGGCAGGCGTGTCGGCTGAAGCCGGTTTGCTGCACCGTCTCGATCAGGAGTGGTTATGGGTCGCCCCCTCTCCCCAGGCCCTTGCCTATGGCATTGTCAGCCTGGGGGAGGCCGAAGAGCCTGACCAGGCGCTGACGGCGATGCATGCCGCCTGTCCGTCGCTGGCGACGCAGCAGATTTACTATAGCAGCGTGCTGGATGAGCTGCCTCCGTCGGGGAGTTTACCCTGGTCACCGTTCAGCGCTTTCAGCCAGCTGCGTCCGCCGCAGCCACCCGTGCCGGCGGCGTTTGTATTGGCCGGCGGTTTGGCGCTGCGCGCAGAGGACCGCTGATGTATCAGGTTAATCTTCTGCCCTGGCGTGCGTGCATCCAGCGGCGCCGCGCTGCTTTCTGGTTACGCCTGTTCGTGCTGCAACTGGTGTTGGGGTTGGCAGCGCTGATGGGGGCTTATGGCCTGTTGAGCCAGCAACAGGAACAACAGCATCAGGCATTGTTAACGCTGGCACGGCAGCAGGCGGAATTGACGGGGCGCTATCAGCAACGGCAACAGGCAATGATTCGCCTGGCGAACCTGACCTCACAGGCGGAGCAGCATGGCAAGAATCTGGCGCACAACCGACGCTACCTTAACTTGCTGCAACAACTCTCGGCCCTGCTGCCTGCGCCGCTGTGGCTTATCGCACTGGAAAGCAATACGCACAATCTTACGCTACGGGGTTTGAGCCACCGCTATGAAGCCGTAACCCAGTTTGAGCAACAGCTGACCGCATTGCCGTTGTTGCGGCGTGGCCAACTGGCCGAGGTGGCACAGCGTCAGGATGGCTTGTTTTCATTTGCCCTGGTGGCGCAGTGGGGGCGGGATGAATAAGCCGCTGCCGTTTTGGCTGACGAAATGCCTGATTCTGCCAGGGTGGAAGCTGTTAAGCATGCAGTGGCTGGCATTGAGTGGGCTGCTCCTGCTGTTCGGCCTGCTGCTGTTGCAGGGCCCGTGGCAACAACTGGGCAAAACCCAGGCGGAGCAGCAACGAGTTACGCAACAAATAGCCCCTTTGGCGGCACAACTGGCTCGCATGCCGACGCTGGAGGCGCTGAATCAAAAGCTGCAACAGGTTGAGCCTCTGCCTGCCGTGGGTGAAGCGTTGTCGGAGATATTGCAGCGGATAGATGCGGGGCTACAACGCTGGCAGCAGCAGGAAAACTCGTCGCGGCAAACTCTGCAACTGCACCTTGATTACGGCCGCTTGTTAAGGTTACTGGACGCGCTGCCTGCCAAACTGCGTATCGACCAGATGACGGTTGAGACACAGCAGGAGGGGCTAACGGTGCAGTTTACTTTTCAGGATGTGGCTGAGGCTGCAGCGGTAACGCCCAATGAATAAAAATCTCGGGTTATGGCTGCTGTTGCTGCCGATATCGCTGCTGGCGCAACCGCGGGACCCTTTCAGGCCGCTGCCCTCGCCTGACTGCGCGACACCGGCGCAATCGCCGGCGAACTGGCAACTAAAAGGCACCATCGGGCAAGCGACGTTGCGCTATGCCTGGATCGTTACCCCTGCCGGGCAGTGGCTGCGGGCCAAACCTCGGCAAACGCTGCTGGCCGGGCGCTGGCAAGTGGAGCAGGTACTGGAACGGCAATTGACGCTCAAAGAGGCACTGGGTGATCCGGCGTGCCCGGCCGCCGAAAACAGAGTGGTGCTGACGTTGGGAAAACATAAGGAAGAAAAATGAAAGGATACCGTTGGCTGCCTGTCGCGCTGCTGTGGGGGAGCGCTATCGCATACGCAGGGCAGGAACCCGCCCCCATTTCACTGGAGTTTCAGGATGCGCCGGTTGCGGTGGTATTGCAGGCGCTGGCGGATTATCAGCAACTGAATGTGGTCACCGCTGCGGGTGTAGAGGGTAACCTGACGCTGAGATTGGATAACGTGCCCTGGCGGCAGGCGCTGGCCGTGATTTTACGCATGGGGAAGTTGACCATGACGCTGGAGGGCAACGTCATGATGGTGTTTCCCGAGCCGAGCGAGCAGGAAAAACAGCGGCAACAGCAGGCACTGGCACAAAAACAGCCCTTGCACAGCGTGACTCTGCCGTTGAACCATGCCGATGCGACCGAGATTGCCGAAAACCTGAATGCTCAGGGCGGTATATTGCTGAGCGAGAGGGGCAGCGTGATGGCGGACAAACGCACCAATGCCGTGCTGATCCGAGATACCGCACCGACAGTGGCGTTATTGACTCAGCGGATCGTGGAAATGGATACGCCGTTGGCACAGGTGCAATTGGCGGCGCATATCGTCACCATCAACAGCGAAAGCTTGCGGGAACTTGGCGTGCGTTGGGGATTGGCACCGGATGCGCGGCCGGCAAAGTCGTGGCAGTTGGATGGCTTCAACGTGGCGTTGCCGTTGGATCGCAGCGCCGTCAGCGCGGGTTTTCACCTGGCACGCATCGGCGGACGATTGCTGGATCTGGAGTTGATGGCGCTGGAACAGGAAAACCGGGTAGAAATTATCGCCAGCCCTCGGCTGCTGACGGCCAACCTGCAAACCGCCAGCATTAAGCAAGGCACTGAAATTCCCTATGAGGTGAAGAGTGGTTCCAGTGGGGCGACATCGATGGAGTTTAAAGAGGCGGTGCTGGGGATGGAGGTCACGCCGCAAATTTTACCCAATGGGCGCATTACCCTGACGTTGCAAATCAGCCAGAACATGCCCGGGCGTTCAATCAGCCGTGGGGCAGGCGAGGCGCTGGCGATAGATAAGCAGGAGATCAAAACCCAGGTGACGGTGAAAGATGGCGAAACCATCGTTTTGGGCGGCGTATTTCAGCGTCATGGGGCCCGCGGGGCCGATAAGGTGCCCGGTATTGGCGATGTGCCGCTGCTGGGATCTTTGTTCAAACAGAGCAGCAAACAACATAAACGGCGCGAGCTGGTGATATTCATTACTCCGACATTGATTAAGGCCTGAGCGGCAATGTGTCAGGTTCGTGGGAAATCACCTAAAGTTGATGAGCAGATGCACTTTTTTATCGCCTTGGGGGCATCTGCGTTTGACGCTGCGACCGATTTAGCTTACAAGGGTTACCGAATTGAGCACCGAGGTTTTTTTGTTAGCGCCAAGACGCCGTTAAAAACGTATGGTTTCCCTCCTGCGGCGTGGATTGCGATTTATTCGGTTGCCAAACTACCAAGAGTGTTGAGATAATTTTCCGTCTGATCTCGCACTATCGTTCATGAGGTTTCAGTTTAGGTCCCGCCGCTGATTTGATTGGCGGGGCGGGTTAACATTAACGAATTGTCTTAGTAATACCGAAAAACATGGCAGAGAAACGCAATATCTTTCTGGTTGGGCCTATGGGTGCCGGCAAAAGCACTATTGGCCGTCAGTTAGCTCAGCAACTCAATATGGAGTTTTTCGACTCCGATCAAGAAATTGAGCGACGTACCGGAGCTGACGTGGGCTGGGTATTCGACGTGGAAGGTGAAGAAGGTTTCCGCGATCGTGAAGAAAAAGTCATTAATGAACTGACGGAAAAGCAAGGCATCGTGCTGGCTACCGGCGGCGGTTCGGTTAAATCGCGTGAAACGCGTAACCGTCTGTCGGCGCGTGGCGTAGTGGTGTATCTGGAAACCACTATCGAGAAGCAATTGGCCCGTACCCAGCGCGACAAAAAGCGTCCGCTGCTGCAGGTTGATTCTCCTCCGCGTGAAGTGCTTGAAGCGCTGGCGAAAGAGCGCAATCCGTTATACGAAGAAATTGCAGATGTCACCATCCGCACCGACGATCAAAGCGCCAAAGTGGTTGCCAACCAGATTATCAACATGCTGGAAAGCAACTGATTGCGGTTTCCGTGTTCGCCACGGCAAATGCGGAAAGACTGATTGTGTTCCCCGCAGTAGCGGGGATAAACCACATTGAGAACTGAGCGCGACATGGAGAGAATTACCGTAACGCTTGGGGAGCGCAGCTACCCGATTACCATAGCCGCCGGATTGTTTAACGATCCGGCTTCTTTTATGCCGCTGAAGGCGGGTGAACAGGTAATGCTGGTCACCAACCAAACCCTGGCGCCACTCTATCTGGACCGCGTCCGGAAGGTGCTGGGGCAGGCCGGCGTCATGGTGGATCAGGTGATTTTACCTGATGGCGAACAGTACAAATCCCTTGCCGTGCTTGAGCAGGTGTTCTCGGCGCTGTTGGAAAAACCGCACGGTCGCGATACCACGCTGATTGCCCTGGGCGGCGGCGTGGTGGGCGATCTGACCGGTTTTGCCGCCGCTTGTTATCAACGCGGTGTCCGCTTTATTCAGGTTCCTACCACGCTGCTGTCGCAGGTGGACTCTTCCGTTGGCGGTAAAACCGCCGTCAATCATCCGCTCGGCAAAAACATGATCGGCGCCTTCTATCAACCCGTTTCCGTGGTGGTTGATCTGGATTGCCTGAAAACCCTGCCGGCGCGTGAGCTCTCCTCTGGTCTGGCTGAAGTGATCAAGTACGGGATCATTCTCGACCGCGATTTCTTTGTCTGGCTGGAAAACAATATCGATGCGCTGATGGCGTTGGATATGCAGGCTCTGGCCTATTGCATCCGCCGCTGCTGTGAACTCAAGGCTGAGGTGGTCGCCGCCGATGAACGCGAAAGCGGTCTGCGTGCGCTGCTGAATCTGGGCCATACTTACGGTCATGCTATCGAAGCCGAAATGGGCTATGGTGTATGGTTGCACGGTGAGGCCGTTGCCGCCGGCATGGTGATGGCGGCAGAAACCGCGCACCGTCTCGGTCAGTTCTCCGTCGAAGATATTGAACGTATTAAAGCACTGTTGCTGCGCGCCGGTTTGCCGGTGTGTGGTCCGCAGGAAATGGCACCGGAATCTTATCTGCCACATATGTTGCGCGATAAGAAAGTACTGGCCGGTGAGCTGCGCCTGGTACTGCCGACGGCCATTGGCCAGGCGGAGGTCCGTGGCGGGGTGGGGCATGAAATGGTGCTTGCTTCGATCGCAGCTTGCCTTCCTGCACGGAATGCCTAAGTAAATCGGACGAAGTAACAGTGGCTTAGCCGCCGTTTACATCTATATTAATATGTGTAAAGCATGCATGGCATCGCTTTACCATCATCGGGTTAATCTGCCCGTGCCACGGTAGGTCTACAGTGGTGGGCTTTTGCCTCTAGTTGGAGGGTTTCAGATGGATGAGTTTAAACCGGAAGACGATCTCAGACCTGATAGCAGCGATCGTCGTCCTGCACGTTCGCGCAAGCCGGCTCCGGGACCGCGTTTTGCCGTTTCACGTCAGCATTTAATGATTGGTATCGGTATTTTGGTGCTGTTATTGCTGATTGTCGGCATTGGCTCGGCGCTGAAAGCGCCAACCAAGCATGAAGCGGCTCAGGAAGGCGCACAAAATGGCGCGGCCAAAGACATTAACCTGTCCGGTTCTTCGTCGCTGACGGCCGGTAATTCCGGCGTGCCAGGCGGCACTACCGACACCAATGACAATAACGGCGTGAGCAGCAGCTCTCAGCCGCAAACCGTCAGCGTTCCACCGATCGCCAGCACCCCTACGGAAGCGCAACCGCAGCCACAACAGGGCGGCGCGCAGCAACGGGTCGATTTGCCGGGCAATATGTCGGACGCGTTGTCCGCCCAGCAAGGGCAGGTTGATACCGCGACGCAAGGCATGACGGGGCCGGCTTCGACTCTGCCGACGGCTCCTGCCACCCTGATGAACGGCGCAGCGGCGAAAGAAACCGTACGTCCGGTTCAGGGAACGGCGCCACAGCAACACAAAACGCCGGCAAAAACCGTCACCAAGCCAGCGGCTACCGCCTCGCAGCATAAAGCGCCGACCACGGTGTATACGCCAGCGCCGACCTCTTCTGCCAAAGCGGGAGCGGCAAGTGCCAAGGTGGGCGCCGTAAGCGGCAGCGCTGGTTCGCTGCAGTCTGCACCGGCAGGCCATTATACTCTGCAACTGAGCAGTGCCTCACGCTCCGATACGCTCAATGCGTATGCCAAGCAGCAGAAATTGCAGCATTATCTGGTGTACTCGACCCAGCGTGACGGCAAGCCTTGGTATGTGCTGGTGAGTGGTAACTATGCCTCTTCGGCAGAAGCGAAGCGTGCAATCGCGACGCTGCCGGCGGATGTTCAGGCGAAAAAACCATGGGTTCGACCTGTACGCCAGGTACAGCAAGAACTGAAAAAGTAACCCGGTAGATTTCAAGCTGCAGTCAGACGGCAAGAGCAGGGGTTTCAGACATTGAGGGGCGCAGCATGCTGCGCCCATGTTAATCGGGGCGCGCCATTTAGCCCGCGACAGATGACTGAAGTGGCCTGGAAACAGGCACGAACGACCGTGCGTGGCCAACGATGCTGCGGCTTGAAGTATGAAGGGTATCAATCACTTAAATTTGTGCGCTGATGTGCTGTCTGAAACAGAGTACAATCCGCCGCTCTGAATTGTATAATAAGTAGCTAATTGACGGCATGAAGAAAAACCGCGCTTTTTTAAAATGGGCTGGTGGAAAATACCCGCTGGTGGACGAGATTCGTCGTCATCTACCAGCAGGCGACTGCTTAATCGAGCCCTTCGTGGGTGCGGGTTCAGTCTTTCTGAACACGGAATACGATGCCTATATTCTCGCCGACATCAACAGCGATCTTATTAACCTGTATAACATCGTTAAGCTGCGTACGGATGACTTTGTACGTGATGCCCGCCTTCTTTTCACCGATGAATTCAATAAGTCGGATCAGTTTTACCTGCTGCGCGAAGAGTTTAATACTAGTGCCGATCCTTATCGCCGCGCGCTGCTGTTTCTTTATCTGAACCGCCACTGCTATAACGGCCTGTGCCGATATAATCTGCGTGGGGAATTCAATGTCCCGTTTGGACGTTACAAGAAACCGTACTTCCCGGAGGAAGAGCTGTACTGGTTCGCCGAAAAATCCCGCAACGCCACTTTTGTCTGCGAGCATTACCGGGATACCATGGCAAAAGCCGAGCGTGGTACCGTGGTGTATTGCGATCCGCCGTATGCGCCATTATCGGCGACGGCGAATTTTACCGCCTACCACACCAACAGCTTCAGCATGGCCGATCAACAAAGCCTGGCGTTGATGGCGCATCAGCTTTCGGTCGAAAGCCAGGTGCCGGTATTGATTTCCAACCACGATACCGAACTGACGCGTGACTGGTACCAGCATGCTTCGCTGTACGTGGTGAAAGCGCGCCGCACCATCAGCCGCAATATTCTTGGTCGCAGCAAAGTGAATGAACTTTTGGCGCTTTATCGTTAAACCGGGGTTACGCCCCGGCGTATAACAAATTCGAACCCTACGTTTGGAGATAGCGGATGAAAAAATTTTTGATTGCCCCGTCCATTTTGTCGGCAGATTTTGCTCGCCTGGGTGAAGACACGGCCAACGTGCTGGCCGCCGGTGCCGACGTAGTGCACTTCGACGTGATGGATAACCACTACGTTCCCAATCTGACCATCGGGCCGATGGTTTGTCAGGCGCTACGTAACTACGGCATCACCGCACCGATTGACGTGCATCTGATGGTGAAGCCGGTAGACCGCATAGTGCCGGACTTCGCCGCAGCGGGTGCCAGTTACATCTCTTTCCATCCGGAAGCCTCCGAACACGTCGATCGCACCATTCAGTTGATTAAAGAGCACGGCTGTAAAGCCGGCTTGGTATTCAACCCGGCGACGCCGCTGAGCTATCTCGATTACGTGATGGACAAAATCGACGTGATCCTGCTGATGTCGGTCAACCCTGGCTTTGGCGGCCAGTCGTTTATCCACGGCACTTTGGATAAGCTGCGCCAGGTGCGCAAGCTGATCGACGAAAGCGGTCGCGATATCCGTTTGGAAGTGGATGGCGGAGTGAAGGTCGACAATATCGCCGAAATCGCCGCAGCCGGTGCAGACATGTTTGTCGCCGGTTCAGCCATCTTCGGCAAGCCGGACTATCGCCGGGTGATTGATGATATGCGCAGCGAACTGGCGAAGGTGACGCATGGCTGATTTCAGTGCCATCCGCGCTCTGGCCTTTGATCTCGATGGCACGCTGGTAGACAGCGCGCCGGGACTGGCTGCCGCTATCGATATGGCGCTGGCGGAAATGGGTCTGCCGCAGGCCGGTGAGGCTCGGGTCAGCACCTGGATTGGCAATGGCGCAGACGTGCTGGTGCAACGCGCGCTGCGCTGGGCCGAAGTGGAAGCCACGCCCGAACACTGCCTGCAGCTGCGCGAACGTTTCGATCACTTCTATACGCAAACCGTGGACAGCGGCAGCCGCCTGTTTCCTCAGGTGAGGGAAACGCTGACTCAATTGGCCGCGCAAGGGTATCCCATGGCGCTGGTGACCAACAAGCCGACGCCGTTTGTCGCCCCCTTGCTGGCTGCGCTGGGCATTCTCGATGACTTCTCGCTGATTATCGGCGGTGATGACGTGGTGGAAAAAAAACCGCACCCGGCACCGCTGTATCTGGTTCTCGGCAAGTTGGGCCTGCGTGCCAACGAGTTACTGTTTGTGGGCGATTCCCGCAATGATATTCAGGCGGCGCAGGCGGCTGGCTGCCCAAGCGTTGCGCTGACCTATGGTTATAACTACGGCGAGGCGATTGCCCTGAGCCATCCCGACCGCGTGTTGGAGCGCTTTGCCGATTTGTTGCCCGCTCTTGGGCTGTCATCTTTAGAGAATCAGGAAATTTAAACATGAGTAAGCCCATCGTATTTAGCGGCGCACAGCCGTCCGGTGAACTGACCATTGGCAACTACATGGGTGCCCTGCGTCAGTGGGAGAAAATGCAGGACGATTACGACTGCATCTACTGCATCGTTGATTTGCACGCGATCACCGTACGTCAGGACGCAGAGAAACTGCGCAAAGCTACGCTGGACACGCTGGCGCTGTATCTGGCCTGCGGCATCGATCCGCAAAAGAGCACCATCTTCGTGCAGTCTCACGTGCCGGAGCATACGCAGCTGAGCTGGGTGTTGAACTGCTATACCTATTTCGGCGAACTGAGCCGCATGACCCAGTTCAAAGACAAATCCGCACGCTATGCGGAGAACATCAACGCCGGCCTGTTCAGCTACCCGGTGCTGATGGCGGCGGATATCCTGTTGTACCAGACTAACCAGGTTCCGGTCGGTGAAGACCAGAAGCAACATCTGGAACTGAGCCGTGACATCGGTCAGCGTTTCAATGCCTTGTACGGCGATGTGTTCAAAGTCCCTGAACCGTTTATTCCCAAGTCCGGCGCTCGCGTGATGTCGCTGCAAGAGCCGACCAAGAAAATGTCCAAGTCGGACGATAACCGCAACAACGTGATTGGCCTGTTGGAAGATCCGAAAGCGGTGAGCAAGAAAATCAAACGTGCGATGACCGATTCCGAAGAGCCGCCGGTCGTGCGTTACGACGTGGCGAACAAGGCGGGGGTATCAAACCTGCTGGATATTCTCGCCGGTGTGACCGGCAAGAGCATCGCTCAGCTGGAAGCCGAGTTTGAAGGCCAGATGTACGGCCACCTGAAAGGTGCGGTAGCCGAAGCGGTATCAGGCATGCTGGGTGAGCTGCAGGAGCGTTACCACCGTTTCCGCAATGACGAGGCCCTGCTGCAGCAGGTAATGCGTGACGGCGCGGCCAAGGCTCGTGCTCGTGCGCAGGAAACGTTGGCCAAGGTTTACCAGGCGGTTGGCTTCGTGTCGCCACAGTGATCCTCGCCATAAAAGAAAAGCGGCCATTGGCCGCTTTTTTTACGTCTGGATTAAGCCATTTGCGCCAGCGGCGGTGGTGATTCCTGGCTGGAGAACCAGTTCAGTTTGCTGCGCAGGCTCACCACGCGGCCGACGATGATCAAACTTGGGCTGGCGGCTCGCAAGGCCAGGGTTCCCAGCTGGTTCAGTTCCCCTTCGATCACCTTTTGACGACAAGAGGTGCCGTTCTCTACCAACGCCACCGGGGTGGACGCCGGCATACCGTGCGCAACCAGTTGGCGCTGGATCTCTGCCGCCTGCGTCAGGCCCATGTAAAACACCAGCGTTTGTTGTCCGGCGGCCAGCGTTGACCAGTTCAACCCGCCATCGCGCTTGGCGTGCCCCGTCACCAGCCGCACGCTTTGCGCATGGTCGCGATGGGTCAGGGGGATACCGCTGTAGGCTGAACACCCGGAAGCGGCGGTAATGCCCGGCACCACCGAGAACGGAATATTGGCGTCGGCCAGCGTTTCCAGCTCTTCGCCGCCGCGGCCAAAGATAAACGGGTCACCGCCTTTCAGTCGTACCACGCGCTTACCTTGTTGCGCCTGCTCGAGCAGGATTTGGTTAATCTGATCTTGCGGCACGCAATGGTTGCCGGCACGTTTGCCGACGAAAATGCGCTCGGCATCCCGGCGAACCAGCGTCATGACCTCATCGGAGACCAGGCGGTCATAAACCACCACGTCAGCCTGCTGGATCTGCTGCAGACCTTTCAGGGTCAACAGGCCTGCGTCACCCGGTCCGGCGCCCACCAGCACCACTTCACCGCATTGTTGCTGTTGATGGCTAAACAGCTCCTCGATCTGCCGATCCGCCAGCGGTTGGTCATTATTGGCCAAAGACTGCGCCAGGCGGTCGTGGGCAAACAGTTTTTCCCAAAAACGACGGCGCGCACCGATATCGGCGAAGTGTTTTTTCACCCGTTGACGCAATGAACCGCCCAACTGCGCCAGCTTGCCAAGATGCTGAGGCAGCATGGCCTCCAGTTTTTCCCGCAACAGCCGCGCCAGCACCGGCGCTTTGCCGCCGGAAGACACCGCGACCATAATCGGTGAGCGATCGATAATCGACGGCATGATAAAGCTGGCGCGCTTAGGATCATCCACGACGTTGCAGAACACCCGTTGCTGATTGGCGCATTGATATACCAACGCGTTGACTTCGACCCGATCGGTGGCGGCGATCACCAGCCACTTTTCTGCCAGCAACGCCGGGCTGAACTCGCCTTCTGCCAGCGTGACCCGGCCAAGCGCGGCCCATTCGTGAAATTGCGGGCTGAAGCTGCAGGCGTTGCCGGTCAACGCCGCGCCGGCATCCAGCAGCAGACGGGCTTTGCGTTCGGCAATCTCGCCGCCACCGACCAGCAGGCAGGCTTTGTGTTGCAGTTGGCAGAAAATCGGCAGGTAATCCATCGGCAATCCTCGGGGCAATCAGCAGTGGGGCGCCAAGCGCCCCGGAATATTATGCGGTTTGACGCGTTGCGGCTTTTTCAGCCTGCGGCCGTTCGGCACGCGGTGTGGCGTACCAGTAACCCAGGCCCATCAGCACCGAGCCGGACAGGATATTACCCAGCGTCACCCACAGCAGGTTATGGCCGATGCCACTCAGGGTATAGGCCTCGCTGTGATGGCCGAACCAGGACAGGGCGAACAGCGTCATATTGGCGACCGAGTGCTCATAGCCGGAAGCAATAAAGGCCAGCAGACACCACCAGATGGCGATGAACTTGGCGGCACCTTCCACGCGGATCGCCATCCAAATCGCCAGGCAGACCAGCCAGTTACACAGCACGCCCTTGAAGAACAGCACTTCCGCCGGTGCGGTGGTTTTTGCCAACGCCGCGGTGTGCACCAGACTGGTGTCCACCGGCAACAGGCTGCCGCCGCCGTAATAGTACATCAGCGCCACCAGCACCGAGCCCAACAGGTTGCCCAACCAGGTCTGCGGCAAGACCGCCCACATTTGGCTTTGACGGATGGTGCCGGCCTTGACGCCGAGCGTCAGGAATAGGGTGTGGCCGGTGAACAGTTCGGAACCGGCGATGATCACCAGCGTCAGGGCGATGCCGAAGGTGGCACCCATCACCAGCGGACGCAGGGACGGATCGACCAGATTGCCGAGGGTGAAGATCAAAATGATGCCGAGGCCGACGTAGGCCCCGGCCATTGCCGAGCTGATCCAAAAGCCCAGCGGGCTGTGTTTCGCCAGCCGGACGATGCGCGCCGCGTTGGCGGCGCATTTGTTGATGGTATCGGTGAACATGCTGCTTCCCCTGAGGTTAAAGTAGAAATATCAGGCCGCGACCTGCACCATACCGTCCAAAACCCGGCTGGTGAAATGCGCGACGGAGCGGCTGTCATCTTCCAGACAGTAACCGTCGTGCAGGCGGAAATGTTGTTTTTTTAACGGGCTGGCGACCCACAGCTCACCCTGATGTTCGGCGATCAGGCCGCGTGACAACACGCTGGCCTGGGCGAAGGGATCAATATTGCTGATGGCAAAGACCTGCTCGTCGGCGTAGGGGCGGAATATCGCCACCTGCTGGTCGCCAATCAGGGCACACACGCCGGTGCCTGGCAGGATATCGGTGATGGGGCAAAGGGTTATCCACTGGCTCATGCGTTGTTCTCCTCGACTTCCAGCAGGGTGACAGGAATGCGTTCGTCTGGACGGGCCGGGCGATGCTGTTCGCGTTCGGCGACCACCTGGACGTTCGGATCGCGCTGGCTGCTGTTGATAAAGTGGGCGAAGCGTACCTGAGCTTCAGGGTGCTCAACGGTTTCTTTCCACTCGCAGATCACCGCGTCGCGCAGGCGGGCGATTTCGGCTTCCAACTGAGCGTTGATGCCCAGTTTGTCGTCAATGATCACTTTGCGCAGGTAATCGATGCCGCCTTCCAGGCTTTCCAGCCATACCGAGGTGCGCTGCAGCTTATCGGCGGTGCGGATATAGAACATCATGAAGCGATCGAGGTAGTGCTCCAGCGTCTCGCTGTCGAGGTCAGCCGCCAGCAGATCGGCATGGCGTGGCTTCATGCCGCCGTTGCCGCAGACGTACAGGTTCCAGCCGTTCTCGGTCGCGATAATGCCGACGTCCTTGCCCTGCGCTTCGGCGCATTCACGGGTACAACCGGAAACGCCAAACTTCATTTTGTGCGGGGTACGAATGCCTTTGTAGCGGTGTTCCAGCTTGACGCCAAACCCGACGCTGTCGCCGACGCCAAACCGGCACCAGGTGCTGCCGACGCAGGTTTTCGACATGCGCAGCGCCTTGGCGTAGGCGTGGCCGGTTTCAAAACCGGCGGCAATCAGTTTGCTCCAAATGGCCGGCAGGTCGTCTTTTTGCGCGCCGAACATGCCGATGCGCTGGGAGCCGGTCATCTTGGTGTACAGATTGTATTCTTTGGCAATCTGGCCGACCGCCATCAAACCGTCCGGCGTGATTTCACCGCCGGCGGAGCGTGGGATCACCGAATATGTCCCGTCTTTTTGGATATTGCCGAGGAAGTTGTCGTTAGTGTCTTGCAGCGGCGCGTGTTGCGGTTTGAGCACGTACTCATTCCAGCAGGAGGCCAGCAGCGAGCCGACGGTAGGTTTACACACTTCACAGCCGTAACCCTTACCGTATTTAGCCAGCAATTCGTCGAAAGACTTGATGCCTTCAACGCGGATCAGGTGGTAGAGCTCCTGGCGCGAATAGGCGAAGTGCTCGCACAGGTGATGGTTGACTTCGATGCCCTGTTTTGCCAGTTCGGCGTTCAGCACCTGGGTGATCAGAGGAATACAGCCGCCGCAGCCGGTACCGGCCTTGGTTTCAGATTTAATGGCCGCAACGGTATGGCAGCCCATACCGACCGCTTTGATGATGTCGCCTTTACTGACGTCGAAGCAGGAACAGATTTGTGCAGTTTCCGGCAGAGAGTCGACGCCGATGGCCGGTTTACTGCCGGCGTGCGAAGGCAGGATCAGACCGTCCGGGTTTTCCGGCAGTTCAATGGCGTTTAACGCCAACTGCAGCAGGTTGCCGTAGTCGCTGGTATCACCCACCAGCACCGCGCCGAGCAGGGTCTTGTTGTCTGCGCTGACCACGATGCGTTTATAAATTTCTTTGCTTTCATCCAGATAAACGTAGCTGCGCGCCCCTTCGGTGCGGCCATGGGCATCACCGATGCCGCCGACGTCGACACCCAGCAATTTCAGCTTGGCGCTCATGTCTGCGCCCAGGAAGGTATTTTCGCGCCCCAGCAGGTGGTCAGCAGTGACCTGCGCCATTTTATAGCCTGGAGCAACCAGGCCGAAGGTGCGGTCGCGCCACGAAGCGCATTCGCCGATGGCGTAAACGTCAGGATCTGAGGTTTGGCAACTGTCGTTGATCACGATGCCGCCCCGGCGTGCGGTGGCTAGCCCACACTGATGGGCCAGTTTGTCCTGGGCACGAATGCCGGTAGAGAAAACGATAAAGTCGACTTCCAATGCGGTGCCGTCGGCGAACTGCATGGTCTTGCGCGCCTGTTCCCCGCCGTTGACGATTTCCTGGGTGTTTTTACCGGTGTGAACTTTGACGCCCATGCGTTCGATTTTACGACGCAGCTGATCGCCACCCATGGGATCGAGCTGTTCTGCCATCAGTACCGGCGCAAACTCAATGACATGGGTTTCTACGCCCAGGCTTTTCAACGCGCCTGCGGCTTCCAGCCCGAGCAGGCCGCCGCCGACCACGGCACCGCGTTTGCTGCGGCGTGCGCAAGCTTCGATGGCGTTGAGATCTTCAATGGTCCGGTAGACAAAGCAGTCCTGGCTGTCCGAGCCTTTGATCGGCGGGATCCACGGGTAAGAGCCGGTGGCCATGATCAGCTTGTCGTAGTACACCGTGCGGCCGGTGTTGGAGTGAATGACTTTTTCACTGCGGTTGATGGTAATGGCACGCTCGCCGACCAGCACTTTTACGCCCTGTTTTTCGTAAAAGCCTTCGCGAACCAGCGAGAGTTCTTCGGCGGTGTGGTGGGAAAAATAAGAAGACAGGTGCACGCGGTCGTAGGCGATGCGCGGTTCTTCACAAAATACGGTGATGTCGAACTGGTCTTTGTCTGCTTTTTCCAACAGATCTTCGATAAACCGGTGGCCGACCATGCCGTTCCCGATGACAGCAAGTTTGACTCTGCTCATTATTGCCTCAAAATTCTGGTTTCCTAGGGTTACCTTATTCTTCCCCACGGGCGATTTATTGATGCAAATCAATCGCCCCTCTATATACCTCTTATGTGGTATATGGATGATTTTTATCGATATTTGATAAGTTGCGGTTTTTATTCATCTTTAGCTGAAACGAGCCAGTTAACACGAATTCTACTTATTTGGGAGTAAGGGGCGGGGTAATAACCGCAAGGGCGCTTTGTTAGTCTGATCCGCTGCCAGTATGATGAATAAAACAGGCTGGAACAGCAGAGGTGAAGCGTGGCCAAGAGTCCATTGAAGTTTATCGATAACCTGCGTTTAAGCGGGCATGAAGGGCTGTGGCAACTGGCCATTGAACAGGGGCGCATCGCCCATATCGTGCCGCAGCCGGAAGGGCAAGAGTGGCGCAACGACGTGCTGGATGCGCAGGGCGGACTGGCGCAGCCGGCATTTGTCGAGCCGCATATCCATCTGGATACCACCCAAACCGCCGGGCAGCCGGCCTGGAACCAGTCAGGTACCCTGTTTGAAGGCATTGAACGCTGGGCGGAACGCAAGGCGCTGTTGACCCACGAGGACGTCAAGCAACGCGCCTGGCAGACGCTGAAATGGCAGATCGCCAACGGCGTGCAGTACGTGCGTACCCACGTTGACGTCTCAGACCCGACCCTGACGGCGCTGCATGCGATGCTGGAAGTGAAGCAGGAAGTGGCCCCCTGGGTTACGCTGCAAATCGTCGCCTTCCCGCAGGAGGGCATCATGTCTTATCCCAACGGCGAAGCCCTGTTGGAAGAGGCGCTGCGGTTGGGAGCCGACGTGGTGGGGGCCATCCCGCACTTTGAATTCACCCGGGAATACGGCGTGGAGTCGCTGCACAAGGCGTTTGCTCTGGCGCAGAAATACGATCGGCTGGTGGATGTCCACTGTGATGAGATTGACGACGAGCAGTCGCGATTTGTCGAGACCGTGGCGGCGCTGGCGCTGAAAATGGACATGGGTGCCAGGGTGACCGCCAGCCACACCACGGCGATGCACTCTTACAATGGCGCCTATGCTTCACGGCTGTTCCGCCTGCTGAAAATGTCAGGCATCAACTTTGTTGCTAACCCGCTGGTGAATATCCACCTGCAGGGACGCTTCGACAGCTATCCCAAGCGGCGCGGCATCACCAGGGTGAAAGAGATGCTGGAGGCGAATATCAACGTCTGCTTCGGTCATGACGATGTGTTCGACCCCTGGTACCCGCTGGGGACCGCCAACATGCTGCAGGTGCTGCATATGGGGCTGCATGTGTGTCAACTGATGGGGTACGGCCAGATCGACGACGGGCTGAAACTGATCACCAGCCACAGCGCACGGACGTTGAACCTGACCGATTACGGCCTGACGGCAGGGAACAGTGCCAACCTGGTGATTCTACCGGCGGAAAGCGGTTTTGACGCGGTGCGCCGACAGACGCCGGTGCGTTATTCGATACGGCAGGGAGCGGTGATCGCCGAGACCCAGCCTGCCGAAACCACGCTGTATCTGGCACAGGATGAGAAGGTGGATTTCCGCCGCTAAGGCCGGGCTATTCACCTTTTTCGTTCGCTACAAAAGGCTTATCACCCGGTGTTTTTAATCCTTGCGTAATATATCTACATAGGCCTGATAGACATAGTTTTTGCTTCTTAATCGACCGGTCGTTTCCATCAATATTCCCGCAGTTTCCAGCGCTTTGATGGCGGCGCTGGCTGTCGGGAAGGAGACGGCTAATTCCGCTTGAGCTCGTTCCACGGTCAATTTTGGCATTGTAGGCAATAGCTCAAAAAGGCGCAGTGTTTGCAGTGTGCTTGATGCCGTACCGAGAATTTTTTTTCTGTCAGTTGCGATCAACGAAGCTATCTGAATGATGCTTCGTTGCGCTTCTTCTGCAGCGACTTCAACCCCTTGAAGAAAGAACGTCACCCAGGATTCCCAATCTCCATTGCTCCTGATTTCGGACAAAAAACGATAGTATTCGGTCTGATGAGCCTTTAGATATCCAGATACATACAATAATGGCTCAGGCAAAAGCTCCCATGTTTCAAGCAACATGGCGATGAGCAAACGACCTATGCGGCCATTGCCATCGAGAAAAGGATGAATAGTTTCAAACTGAGCATGCGCCAAAGCTATCCTCACCAGAGGGGGCAAGGTTGGTTTTTCATCGTGAATGAACATCTCGAGCTCGGCCAGTAAATGGGCAACATGCTCCGGCGGCGGTGGAACATACGCTGCATTACCTGGGCGAGTGCCGCCAATCCAGTTCTGACTGGTTCGTATACTGCCCGGCTGCTTGTTGGCACCACGAATGCCATCCAGAAGAATTTTGTGGGCTTCTGTTAATAAGCGGACCGATACAGGTAATCCCGTTGGAGAGAGTATTTGCTCACGGACAAATCTAAATGCCTGCAGATACCGGGTGACTTCTTCGACATCATTCGCATTCGTTACAGACAACCCGGCTTCTTCATCAAAAACATCTGTCAGCGTCGCCTGGGTCCCTTCAAGCTGAGAAGTGAGCAAAGCTTCTCGTCTTATTGCGCTGTAGATAAGCCACTCTCCCGATGTCACCAGTCCGGTCATCCCGGATAATCTGGCCAGAGCAAGTTCGGCTCGGGTATTGAGATACTGATAGGATTTGGCATCAAGATCAGGGGCAGAGGGCGGTAAAGACGCAGGCACAAAGGCATTAACGGTTTCCTGATGGCTCTGGGTTGTCACGAATCGGCCAGCTGTGCGCTTCATTAAACTCTCCTTTAATAAACCTGAACGTTATTAAACAACTCTTTAATAACACGGATGCCGATTAAAAATCTTTTTAATTAGTTGAGGTCTCGGGGGAGGGGGGTAACAAAACGCTTATTGGCTCAAGTTTAGGAGCCCGAGGCTGAGTTAAAGCAAGCGCAAGCGGAGGGGGATAGCGGGGAAGAGGGCGCCGGTTCCAGCATAAAAAAGGGCGCCGAGGCGCCCTTTTCACATCACGTCGGCAGGTTAGTGCGTCACGTGACCGTGGCTGCGGTGCTTGGTCACGAAACCGAGCAGCAGACACATGACGAACACCGCCAGGTACAGGCCGTTAGCGGTAGTCAGCGCCGCATGCGCGCCGCCTTTCGCTACGATCGGGCCGGTGACCACGAAGGTCAGCATGGTGCCGATGGTGCCGCAGGTCAGGATGAAGTTAACCAGTTTCGGCGAAGAAACCTTGGTCTGCAGCGAGCCCAGAGTGATCAGCGTAGTGTAGATGGCGCTGGAAACGAAGCCCAGAGCCATAATGTAGTAGCTCAGGTGTTCCGGATTGTCGGTGCTGACGAACATGTACATCGCGCCGGTCGCCAAAGCGGCCAGAATGGTGACGATGCGCTGCAAGTCGAAGAAGCGCAGAATAAAGCTGAACACCCACATGCCCACCATGTATGAGGTCCAGAAATCGCTCACCAGTTTACCGGCCTGGCTGATATCCATACCGAATGACTTGGTGGCGTATTCCGGCACCCACTGGATGAAACCAAGCTGGCCGAGGATGTAGCACAGTGCGGCGATCGACAGGAACAGCACGCCGATACCCCATTTTTCTTTCGCCACCGGCTGGCCGGCGTCGGCGCCTTTGTTGCCCAGCACCGGGAATTCGGAGAACAGGGTCAGCACAAAGATACCTACATACAGCAGGCCGATGCAGGCGTACACCCAGTACCAGCCGATCTGACGAGCCAGCAGCATTGCGGCGACAATCGGGAAGATCATCCCGGCCATGCTGAAGAAGGAGTCAGTGAACAGCAGGCGCGAACCGCGTTGGCGGCCGGCGTACATATGGGTGATCAGGAAGGTGCCTATCGACATGGTGATACCGCTGACCACGCCAAGGACGAACATGCACAACGAGAACATGGTCAGGCTTTTACCGACCATCAACCCGGCGACAGCCAGCACCATCAGGACAAAGCCGAACATCAATTGACGTTTCAGCGGGATGATTTCCATCAGCCAGGCATTGAGGAAGATCGAAATCAAAATACCGGCGTTAAGAAAGGTAAAGGTATTGCTCATGCTGGAAACCGGCAGATTAAAGTACTCTGCAATGTTCCCCATCACCATCCCTGTGACGATAACTAAAGCACCGGTCAGCGCGTAAGAAAAATAGCTGATCCAGGTAAGCCGTAGACGGTTGCTGTCATTCATTATATAGGCCTGATTATGTCTGTGAGGAGTTTAAAACTGGCATAAGGCCGCTGGCTTTTCCTGGCAAAAGCAGAAAAAAGTCCCGATCAGGCCACCAGGGAGCGGATCCTAGCACAGACAACGGGAGTTTTTGTGATGGCTGTCGATTTTTTGATGCAATGAATGAGTAGTGGTGAAATATTTTTGTGATCTGTTAGCTCACCGTCACGATGGAGTCTCGACTGATGACGATCGGCGAGAAGCTAACCTCTGGCGTAGTCGGATCAATCAGCCGCCTTGCTGCGTATTGCGCCATTTCGGTAATCGGGAAATGTACGCTGGTCAGCGCCGGGCGAACGAAAGGCGCACGTTCGCCGCTGTCGTAACAGATCAGCGAGATATCTTGCGGAACCCGCAGACGGTGCTCGTTGATCGCCAGCAGCGCGCCGATGGCCATCTCTTCATTGCAGCAATAGATAGCGCTAGGCGTGGTTTCCATTTGCAACAGCAGATCGGCGCAGCGATAGCCGCTTTCCAAATCGTACAGCCCTTCGACGCAGGCAACCGGTTTGATGTGCGCAGCCTGCATTGCCTGTTCAAAGCCTTGCAGTCGCAAGTGGCTGGAGGGGCGGTCGCGGGGGCCGCTGATGCAGGCGATGCGCCGGTGACCGGCATCAATCAACTGTTGTGTCGCCATGCGGCTGGCGCGTGGATGATCGAAAGTGACGCAGCGTTCCTCCAGGCCGGGCACCAGGCGATCGAGCAGGATAAAAGGGCGTTGCTCGGTCGCCAACTGACGCAGTTGGTCGTCGCTGAGGAAGCGGACATGAAGGATCACACCGTCGCAGCGCAGGCTGAACAGCCGTTGAATCGCCTGCCATTCATTTTCGGCGCTGTTGCGGCCTTGGGTCACCAGCAACTGTTTACCGTGGGATTCTGCTTCGGTTTGTACAAAGTCCATCAGCGCGCCGAAGAAGCCGCCGCGATATGAGGTCGTGACCAGCCCGAGGGTATTGCTGTGGCTGGAGGCCAATGCGCGTGCTGCAGGGTTGGGGGTGTAGCCGAGCTGGGCCACCGCGCGTTCCACTTTCTCGCGGGTCTGCCCTTTAACGTTAGTATCGCCATTCACTACGCGGGACACGGTGGCGCGGGACACGCCCGCCAAGGCTGCGACATCTTCCAGTGTCACCATCATCCGACTCCTGATTACGACAAAAATGGGGTCGACGTATCGACCCCCTACAGATTAGTTATAGCAATGTATCAGCAACCGCGGCTGGCCCGGCGGTTATTTAAACTGTGGCAGATAAGGTGCATTCACCGCCAACACTTCATCCAGCAGCGGCTGGGCCACATTGGCATTGCCAACCAGCGGATTGGTCACCAACGCCAACAGACCACTACGGCGATCGCCATGCACTGCGGCTTCGATGGTAAGACGCTCGTAGGCTTTCACCTGTTGAGTCAGCGCGTGCATCGAATCCGGCAGCGTGCCGAAGGTCAGCGGGTGGGCGCCCTGGGCGTCGACGATACAGTTGGTTTCTATCACCGCGTCGTCCGGCAAACCGCGTATGGCACCCCGGTTTGCGGTATTGACGACTAATTGCGTGCCGAGATTATTATGGATCGCACGGATTAGCTCCAGCGCGACTTCTGAATAATATGATCCGCCGCGGAAACTTAATTGTTCCGGTTTGCTGTCGAGGTGCGGATCGGCATACAGCTCAAACAGCTCTTTCTCCACCTTCATCACCTGCTCGGCACGGGTGCCGCGCTCGGCCGCTGCGGCAATTTCTTCGGCCAGCATCTCTTTGGTTTGGTAGAAATAGCGGTGGTACGGGCAAGGGATTGCCCCCACGGCGCGCAGGAAGTCTGGCTGCCAAGGCTCTTCCTTGATGTTGTTCATGGTCAACGCGGCGCCATCGCACAGCATATCGATCACCTTGGCGGTGACGTCATGGCCGTTTTGCAATACCTGGTGTACCCACACCATGTGGTTCAGCCCAGCGAACTGCAACTGTACCTCCTGATAAGGGCTTTTCAGCATGTTGGCGATCATATGGTGCATGCTGATCGGCACGTTACACAGCCCGATGATTTTTGCTTTGGTATAACGTGAGACCGCTTCGGTGACGATACCGGCTGGGTTGGTGAAGTTGATGATCCAGGCATCCGGCGCCAGTTTCTCCACCCTGCGAGCGATATCCAGCATCACCGGGATAGTGCGCAGCGCCTTGGCAAAGCCGCCGACGCCGGTGGTTTCCTGGCCTATCAGGTCGTATTTCAGTCCCAAACGCTCGTCGGCGGCGCGTGCGGGCAGCTGGCCGACACGGAACTGGGTCAGAACGAAGTTCGCGTCCCGAATAGCCTCATCCAGCTCGAAATGCACGCTGACTTTTACCTGCTCCAGACCGTGGCGTGCCAGCATGCGTTCGGTCAGCGCGGCAATGATCTCTACCTTTTCGCGGCCGGGTTCAACATCTACCAGCGCCAGTTCGGTCACCGGCAGCTCTTCGATACGTTGGATCAGCCCATCAACCAATTCTGGCGTGTAGCTGCTGCCGCCGCCGATCACGGCGATTTTCAAGGCGCTCATGCGCGAACCTCCATCTGGGCCTGGCGACGGTAGAGTTCAATCATGTCATCCGCCAGATCCTGGATCACCATGGCGTTCATCAGGTGATCCTGGGCATGAACGGTAATCAGGTTGATGGCCAGCTTGCCGCAGCCTTCATCCATGCCGATCAGTTGGGTCTGGATCAGATGCGCCTTTTTCACCGACTGTTTGGACTCGGCCATGTGCTTGGCTGAGGCGGTAAAGTCACCGGCACGCGCTTGCTGCAAGGCCATCAGCGCACTGCTGCGGGCGCCACCGGAGAACACCAGCAGCTCCATGATGGTGCTTTCAAAATCGGGGCTGATTTCCGTCATCAATTCACTCACATTATTTCTCCTGTTATTGCGCGGCGGCGGTGCCGGCGGATATTCGTTATTTTCGCTGTCACTCTCAAAATGAGAGCGCTCTCATTTGTTTAGATTAACCGGAACAGGAAATGAAACCGGGAGTTGTGTCGCAAAAAGCGAGCAAGGCGTAAAAAGGGCAAAAAATGCGTGATGCAGTTGGCAAAAAGGTCTAAGGCGATCATACTTTTGGCAGTAAAATTCGGGGCTGGCTGAGATAAGTCCCACAATTGCGTAAATATAGGTAAATGGCTGGCACTCGCAGGTTCAGCTCTTTAGAATCAAAGCGCTTTTCCGTTGTTTGTCTCTTAGAGAAAGGACCCGTTAATGTTCAAACGTACTTTAGTGACCTTCGTTGCGCTGTGTTCCCTGACAGCAATGGCACCCGCTGCGCTCGCCGCCGGTGAAACTCATGTCATGCTGACCACCTCAGCAGGGAATATCGAATTGGCGCTCGACAGTCAGAAGGCTCCGGTTTCCACCAAGAACTTCATCGACTACGTGAACAGCGGCTATTACAACAACACTATTTTCCACCGCGTGATCCCGGGCTTTATGGTTCAGGGCGGTGGCTTCACTGCGGATATGCAGCAAAAATCCACCCAGGCACCGATCAAGAACGAAGCGGATAATGGCCTGCGTAACCTGCGCGGCACCATTTCGATGGCGCGTACCGCCGATAAAGACAGTGCTACCAGCCAGTTCTTCCTGAACGTGGCGGATAACGCCTTCTTGGATCACGGCCAGCGCGATTTCGGTTACGCGGTGTTTGGCAAGGTGGTTAAAGGTATGGACGTGGTAGATAAGATTTCCCAGGCGCCGACCGGCAACGTGGGCCCCTATCAAAATGTTCCGAGCAAACCTATCGTCATTCTGTCAGCGAAAGTGCTGCCATAATGATTTTGCGCCGGCCCCCGGTGGGCCGGCTGCGTTGCTTTCCCCGGAAGCCTTGCCTGCATCACTGTTTTTTTCCCCGTCGCATGCTTTAATCGCCAGCTTATAATCAGACCGGAAACCCGGCGTTCTGCATCTGTTTTGTTAAGGGATGAGCTGCTGCCATGTTTGAATTTAGCCAGGTTCTGCTGCTGCTACAGCAGATGTGCGTCTATCTTGTCATTGCTTATTTACTGAGCAAAACTCCGTTATTTATTCCGCTGACTCAGGTGACTATCCGCCTGCCGCACAAGCTATTGTGCTACGTCATTTTCTCGGTGTTTTGCATCATGGGCACCTATTTCGGGCTGCATGTCGAAGGATCGATTGCCAACACTCGCGCGATCGGCGCCGTGCTGGGCGGCCTGTTGGGGGGGCCTTCGGTAGGGTTCCTGGTGGGGTTGACCGGGGGCCTGCATCGCTACACGCTGGGCGGCATGACCGATATCGCCTGTGCGGTCTCTACCGTGGCGGAAGGGTTGGTGGGCGGGCTGGTGCACAGCATCGCCATGCGCCGGCGGCGTATCGATCTGCTGTTTAACCCCTTGTTTGTCGCCGGGGTGGCATTGGTGACCGAAGTGCTGCAAATGGCGATTATCCTGGCGATCGCACGGCCGTTTGGCGAGGCGCTGCGGCTGGTGGAACACATTGCTCTGCCGATGCTGATCGCCAACACGCTGGGCGCGGCGATGTTTATGCAGATCCTGTTGGACAGGCGAGCGATGTTCGAGAAATACACCGGCGCGTTCTCCGCCAAGGCGTTGAAGATCGCCGAGCGTACCGAGGGTATTCTGCGTCAGGGGTTCGATCAGGAAAACAGCATGCGGGTGGCGCGGGTGCTCTATCAGGAATTGGGGATTGGCGCCGTAGCGATAACCGACCGTGAGAAACTGCTGGCGTTTATCGGCATCGGTGATGACCACCATTTGCCGGGCACGCCGATCTCATCAAAGCACTCGCACCGCGCGATCGACAACAATGAAGTGGTTTACGCCGACGGTAATGAGCTGTCCTACTGCTGTTCGATCAACGCCAACTGCAAGCTGGGTTCAACGCTGGTGATCCCGTTGCGCGGTGAGAACCAACGGGTGATTGGCACCATTAAACTCTACGAGCCGAAAAGCCGTTTGTTCAGTAC
>JAAXZN010000018.1 GCA_012719855.1 Serratia liquefaciens
GGCAGCATCGAAACCGTCTGGGCCGGCACGGTAACCCCGCCGCGCGAAGGTATTATCAAACGCTGGACCTATCCTGAAGAAGGCGCGGAAGGCGCTATCGTGCTGGAGAAAGGCGAAGAAATGGGCCGCTTCAAACTGGGTTCGACGGTCATTAACCTGTTCACCCCTGGCAGCGTACAGTTCGCGCCGCAGCTGAATAACGGCACCGTGACCCGCATGGGCGAAGCCTTCGCAGAAATCCCGGCCGCGTCTGCTGCCGTTGAAACACCGCAGATCTGAAGGAATTGACGCTGTGCGCCTGATTATCACGTTATTGCTCGGTTGCCTACTGGCTCAACCGGTGCTGGCCGCCACGGTGCCCACCGAAACCCAGCTCAAACAGGAGCTGAAGCAGGCCGAGAGCAACAAGAGCGCGCCTAATCAGGCGGAAACCACGGAGGCGTTGCAAAGCGCCCTCAACTGGCTGTCGGAGCGTAAAGAGTCGCTAACGCGCGTTGAACAGTATCAGCGCGTGATCGACGATTTCCCGAAGATGACGCAGGAACTGCGTCGTCAGTTAGCGCTGGAAGACAGCAAAATCCTGCCGAACGGCGATAACCTGCCGGCCAGCGATTTGGAACAGCAAATCCTGCAAACCAGCAGCCTGCTGCTGGAACAGGCGCGTTTACTGCAACAAGAGCAGGAACGTACGCGGGAAATCAGCGATTCCCTCGGCCAATTACCGCAGCAGCAGACCGACGCACGCCGTGCCTTGACCGAAGTTCAGCGTCGCCTGCAAGCCCAGCCCGCCAACCCGACCACCCCGCATGCCCAGGCTGCGTTAGCGTTATTGCAGGCGGAAGCCGCTGCGCGCAAGGCCAAGGTCGATGAACTCGAGCTGGCTCAACTGTCGGCCAACAACCGTCAGGAACTGGCGCGGATGCGCGCCGAAGTCTACAAAAAGCGCCACGAGAAGATTGACGTTCAACTGCAGGCGCTGCGCAATAACCTCAATGCCCAGCGACAGCGCGAAGCCGAACTGGCGCTGGAAAAGACCGAGCAATTGGCCGAGCAGAACGGCGATCTGCCGAAGAGCATCAGCCAACAGCTGCAAATCAACCGTGAGCTGTCCGCAGCGCTGAACAATCAGGCTCAGCGCATGGATCTGATCTCATCCCAGCAGCGTCAGGCCGCCGCGCAAACGCTGCAGGTGCGTCAGGCACTGAGCACCATTATTGAACAGGCCCAGTGGCTTGGTTCGTCATCGGCGTTGGGAGAAACCCTGCGTGCCCAGGTCGCCACGCTGCCGGAAATGCCCAAGCCGCAACAGCTTGATGGCGATATGGCCCAATTGCGCGTACAGCGCCTGCAGTTTGAAAGCCAACTGGAAAAACTGTCTCAGCGCGAATTCAAACGTGACGACGGCAGCGAACTGACCAGCGCGGAAAGACGCATCGTTGACGCCCAGTTACGCACTCAGAGAGAACTGCTGAATTCACTGCTGTCCGGGTGCGATACTCAGATCCTCGAGCTGACCAAACTGAAAGTGGCCAACACCCAGTTGATCGAAGCGTTAAACGAAATCAAGGATGCCACCCACCGCTATCTGTTCTGGGTGCCTGACGTCAATCCTATCACCCTGTCCTATCCGATTAACGTCGCGCACGACCTGACGCGTCTGCTGTCGCTGGATACGCTGTCACAGCTCGGCGGGGCCTTTATGATGATGGTGACCAGCCGCGAAACGCTGATCCCCATCTTCGGTGCCCTGCTGCTGGTGATTTTCAGCATCAGTTCTCGCAAGCACTACCACGCCTTCCTGACGCGCGCCAGCAGCCGGGTCGGCAAAGTGACCCAGGACGAATTCTTCCTGACCCTGCGCACCGTATTCTGGTCGATCCTGGTGGCACTGCCACTGCCGGTGCTCTGGGCGGCGCTCGGCTTTGGCCTGCAAAGCGCCTGGAACTACCCGGTCGCCGAAGCGATCGGCAAGGGCGTTACCGCCACGCTGCCGATCCTGTGGGTATGTATGATTTGCGCCGCCTTCGCCCATCCGCAGGGGTTGTTTATCGTTCATTTCCGCTGGCCGGTGAAGCAGGTTTCACGCGCCATGCGCTATTACAAAATGTCGATCTGGCTGATAGTGCCGCTGATCATGGCGTTGATCACCTTCGACAGCCTAAAAGAACGCGAGTTTGCCAATACCCTGGGGCGGCTGTGCTTTATCCTGCTGTGTCTGGCTTTGGCCATCGTCACCAATAGCCTGAAACGCGCCGGCATCCCGCTGTACCTGGATAAAAAAGGCTCCGGCGACAACATGGTCAACACTGCACTGTGGGGGCTATTGCTGTCCGCGCCGCTGCTGGCGGCGCTGGCCTCCGCCGTCGGCTATCTGACCACCTCTCAGGCACTGTTGGCGCGGTTGGAAACGTCGGTGGCCATCTGGTTCTTCCTGCTGGTGATTTACCACATTATTCGCCGCTGGATGCTGATCCAACGGCGACGTATCGCCTTTGACCGCGCCAAGCAACGCCGGGCCGATATTCTGGCTCAGCGTGCGCGCGGTGAAGAAGAAACGCCGCATACGCCCAACAGCACCGAAGGATCGATGGACATGGATGATTCAGAGATCGATCTGGATACCATCAGCGCCCAGTCGCTCCGGTTGGTTCGTTCGATCCTGACGATGATCGCGCTGGTGTCGGTGATCGTGCTGTGGTCAGAAATCCACTCGGCCTTCGCCTTCCTGGAAAACATCTCCCTGTGGGACGTGACGTCGACGGTCAACGGCGTAGAGACCGCGCATCCGATCACCTTGGGTGCGGTATTGATCGCCATCCTGGTGCTGATCGTTACCATGCAGCTGGTGCGTAACCTGCCGGCCCTGCTGGAGCTGGCGGTACTGCAGCACCTGGATTTGTCGCCGGGCACCGGCTACGCCATCACCACCATTACCAAGTATCTGCTGTTGCTGTTCGGCGCCATCCTCAGCTTTTCCTGGATCGGTATCGAATGGTCGAAATTGCAGTGGGTAGTGACCGCGCTCAGCGTGGGGTTGGGCTTTGGTATGCAGGAGATATTCTCCAACTTTATCTCCGGCCTGATCATCCTGTTTGAAAAGCCGATCCGCATTGGCGATACCGTGACGATCCGCAACCTGACCGGTACCGTCACCAAGATCAATACCCGCGCCACCACCATTTCGGATTGGGATCGCAAAGAGATCATCGTGCCGAACAAGGCGTTTATTACCGAGCAGTTCATTAACTGGTCGCTGTCGGACAACCTGACCCGTGTGGTACTGACCGTGCCGGCGCCGGCAGAAGCCAACAGCGAAGAAGTGACCAAGATCCTGACCAATGCCGCCGAACGCTGTTCGCTGGTGCTGGATAATCCGGCACCGGAGGTTTATCTGGTCGATCTGCAGCAGGGTATCCAGATCTTTGAACTGCGTATTTACGCCGCCGAGATGGGCCACCGCATGCCGCTGCGTCACGAGATCCATCAGCTGATCCTGTCCGGCTACCGCGAGCACGGCATTACGCTGCCGTACCCACCATTCCAGGTACGCAGCGAGACGCTGTCCCGCCTGACCAGCAACGGTCGCACGCCGGCCTCCACACCGGCGCCCAACACCAAACGCGAATCGGGCAGTCTGTAACCGCAGCATGCAAAAAGGGTTCGGCCATGGCCGAACCCTTTTTTTATCACAGCGGCACTAAATTAACTGTTACGCGCGCCCGACCGGGAACGCCAATACTTCACTCAGGCTCTCGGCGCCCAACGCCAGCATCACTAACCGATCAACGCCCAGCGCCACACCGGAACACTCCGGCATACCGTGCTGCAGCGCATCCAGCAGGTTGTTATCAATCGGGTGCTGCGGCAAACCGCGTTCCGCTCGCTTGCGGTTATCCTGATCGAAACGCTGACGCTGCTCGCGGCTGTCGGTCAGTTCACGGAAGCCATTCGCCAGTTCAATACCTTTGAAATAGACTTCGAAACGCTCCGCCACGCGGTGATCTTCAGTGCTGATCTCCGCCAGCGACGCCTGGCTGGCCGGGAAGTGATAAACGAACGCCGGCTTATCACGGCCGATGTATGGCTCCACGCCAACGGTAAACAACAGTTGCAACAGCGTATCGCGATCCTCTTCGGTATCGGCAATGTTGCTCAGATCGAGTTTGGCCGCCGCTTCACGCAGTTGTACCTTCTCCGCTGACAGCGGATCGATATCCAGATGGCGCAGGAAAGCCTGCTGATAAGACAGGGTCTCCGCGCTCTCGCAGTCCAGCACTTGCTGCAGCAGATCATCCACCTCGTTCATCAACCGGTACATGTCGTAGTGCGGACGGTACCACTCCAGCATGGTGAATTCAGGGTTGTGATGACGGCCGGCCTCTTCATTGCGGAAACTGCGCCCCATCTGATAGATCGGCCCGCTGCCCGCTGCCAGCAGACGTTTCATGTGGTATTCCGGGCTGGTCATCATGTACAGCGTCATGCCATCCGCCGCACCGGGCCCGACAAAACGCGTCTGGAACGGGAACAGGTGAATATCGGTGACCGTCGCCTGGCTCATGGTTGGCGTCTCAACTTCCAGCACGCCACGATCGGCGAAGAAACGCCGGATCTCAGTCAGGATCGCTGCGCGTTTCAACAAATTGGCGATGGGTGCACTTGGCTGCCAGCTTGCCGTTTCGCTCATGGTAATTACTCCGAAATCAAACAGGGGATGCAGTCTACTCGTATCCTGGCATGCAAACAAATTCTTAACAGCCCGGCCGCTTTAACCTCGACATTACCTGATAAATAGTTGGCAAAAAGGGTAATAAAAGTTGAATAAACGTTAAATCCAGACCACGGGCAATTATCCTTCCGCCCGCCGGTTAAAAGGCAAAACAATCGATCACATCAAATTTCTTCTACTTAACTTTAGGTATAGTTAATTCCACATTATTGGTGGGAGATATCTATCCTTAGGCTTTATGCAACGACAATGAACTCAGTTAGTTAGCACCCGAAGAGTATTTATAAATATTAAGCATAGATATTTAATTTGCCGTTCTTAACAAGAATATTGGAGGAATGCAGTGCAAACCTTTAACGCCGATCTTGCCATTATTGGGGCCGGGGGTGCTGGTTTACGTGCAGCAATAGCCGCAGCGGAAGCCAACCCCCAACTGAAAATCGCGCTTATCTCAAAAGTCTACCCGATGCGCAGCCATACGGTAGCCGCCGAAGGGGGATCCGCCGCCGTCACTCAGGATCACGACTCCTTCGACTACCACTTCAACGACACCGTTGCCGGTGGCGACTGGTTGTGTGAGCAAGACGTGGTCGACCATTTCGTCCACAACTGCCCGCGGGAAATGGCCCAGCTGGAACAATGGGGCTGCCCGTGGAGCCGTAAACCGGACGGTTCGGTCAACGTGCGTCGCTTCGGCGGCATGAAGATTGAACGAACCTGGTTCGCCGCCGACAAGACCGGCTTCCACATGTTGCATACCCTGTTCCAGACCTCGCTCAAATACCCGCAAATCCAACGTTTCGACGAGCACTTTGTGCTGGATATTCTGGTGGATGACGGTCAGGTCCGTGGCCTGGTGGCGATGAACATGATGGAAGGCACCCGCGTGCAGATCCGCGCCAATGCGGTGGTTATGGCCACCGGCGGTGCCGGACGCGTGTACCGCTACAACACCAACGGCGGCATCGTCACCGGTGATGGCATGGGCATGGCGTTCCATCACGGCATCCCGCTGCGCGATATGGAGTTCGTCCAATATCACCCTACCGGCCTGCCGGGCTCCGGCATTCTAATGACCGAAGGCTGCCGCGGTGAAGGCGGTATTCTGGTGAACAAAGACGGTTACCGTTACTTGCAGGATTACGGCATGGGCCCGGAAACCCCGCTGGGCGAGCCGAAAAACAAATACATGGAGCTGGGCCCGCGCGACAAAGTTTCGCAGGCCTTCTGGCACGAATGGCGTGCCGGCCGTACCATCGCCACCCCGCGCGGCGACGTGGTCTATCTTGACCTGCGCCATCTGGGGGAAAAGAAGCTGCTCGAACGCCTGCCGTTTATCTGTGAACTGGCCAAGGCCTACGTCGGCGTCGACCCGGTAAAAGACCCCATCCCGGTACGCCCAACGGCGCATTACACCATGGGCGGCATTGAAACCGATCAGAACTGCGAAACCCGCATCAAGGGGCTGTTTGCCGTCGGCGAATGTTCCTCCGTCGGTCTGCACGGTGCCAACCGCCTGGGATCCAACTCGCTGGCGGAACTGGTGGTGTTCGGCCGGGTGGCCGGTGAGCATGCCGCTCGTCGCTCGCTGGAATCTGGCCCGGCCAATGGCAGTGCTCTTGACGCGCAAGGGCGCGACGTCGAAACCCGACTGAGCAATTTGATGAAGCAGGAAGGCAGCGAAAACTGGTCGAAGATCCGCGATGAGATGGGGCTGTCGATGGAAGAAGGCTGCGGTATCTACCGCACGCCAGAACTGATGCAAAAAACCATCGATAAACTGGCTGAGCTGAAAGAACGCTTCAAGCGCGTCAAAATCACCGATAACTCCAGCGTGTTCAATACCGACCTGTTGTACACCATCGAGCTGGGCTACGGCCTGGACGTCGCCGAGTGCATGGCGCACTCCGCCTTCAACCGCAAAGAATCCCGCGGCGCCCACCAGCGTCTGGATGAAGGCTGCACCGAACGTGACGACGTGAATTTCCTGAAGCATACGCTGGCATTCCATAACC
This sequence comes from Serratia liquefaciens, assembly GCA_012719855.1. Taxonomy (GTDB): domain Bacteria; phylum Pseudomonadota; class Gammaproteobacteria; order Enterobacterales; family Enterobacteriaceae; genus Serratia; species Serratia liquefaciens_A. Next base: position 6,745 of record JAAXZN010000018.1, read on the forward strand.
CGAACGGCGCACCACGCCTGGAATACAGCGACGTGAAGATCACCAAACTGCCACCGGCCAAACGTGTGTACGGCGCTGAAGCCGAAGCGCAGGACAAAAAGGATAAGGAGCAGGCAAATGGCTGAGATGAACACCCTGAAAATCGAGGTCATGCGCTATAACCCTGAATGCGACGCCGAGCCGCATTTCGAGACCTTCGCGGTGCCTTACGATGAGCAAACTTCGCTGCTCGACGCGCTGGGTTACATCAAGGATAACCTGGCACCCGACCTTTCCTACCGCTGGTCATGCCGCATGGCCATCTGCGGTTCGTGCGGCATGATGGTCAACCGGGTACCGAAGCTGGCCTGCAAGACCTTCCTGCGCGAATACACCAACGGCATGAAGGTAGAAGCACTGGGCAATTTCCCGATTGAGCGCGATCTGGTGGTCGACATGACCCACTTTATCGAAAGCCTGGAAGCGATTAAGCCTTACATCATCGGCAATAACCGCAAACCGGAAGACGGGCCCAACGTGCAAACACCGGCGCAAATGGCCAAATATCACCAGTTCTCCGGCTGTATCAACTGTGGTCTGTGCTACGCCGCATGCCCGCAGTTCGGTTTGAACCCAGAGTTCATCGGCCCGGCGGCAATCACCCTGGCACACCGTTACAACCTGGATAATCGCGACCACGGCCAGAAACAGCGCATGGCACAGCTCAACGGCCAAAACGGTGTGTGGAGCTGTACCTTTGTCGGCTACTGCTCTGAAGTGTGTCCGAAGCACGTCGACCCGGCTGCTGCTATCCAGCAGGGCAAGGTGGAAAGTGCCAAAGACTTCATGATCGCCATGCTGAAGCCGCAATAAGGGAGAGAAACCGCAATGACAACACAACGTAAGCCCTATGTGCGCACCATGACGCCGACCTGGTGGCAAAAGCTCGGCTTCTACCGTTTCTATATGCTGCGTGAAGGGACCTCGGTGCCGGCCGTGTGGTTCAGCATCGTGCTGATCTACGGCGTTTTTGCGCTGAAAGGCGGCGCGGACAGCTGGGCCGGGTTCGTCGGTTTTCTGCAAAACCCGCTGGTGCTGCTGATTAACGTGGTCGCGCTGCTCGCGGCGCTGCTGCACACCAAAACCTGGTTCGATCTGGCGCCGAAAGCCGCCAATATCGTGGTCAACAGCGAGAAAATGGGGCCTGGGCCTATCGTCAAAGCGCTGTGGGCGGTCACGCTGGTCGCCAGCGTGGTCATCCTGGCCGTGGCCCTGCTGTAATCCGGAGGAAACATGATAAATCAAGCACCTAAACGCTCAGACGAACCGGTTTTCTGGGGATTATTCGGCGCCGGCGGTATGTGGGGCGCAATCATCGCGCCTGCTATCGTGCTGCTGGTCGGCATTCTACTGCCGCTGGGGTGGTTCCCCGCTGATGCGCTGGGCTATGACCGCGTACTGGCTTTCTGCCAAAGCCTGATTGGTCGGCTGTTCCTGCTGCTGATGATCATCCTGCCGCTGTGGTGCGGCCTGCACCGTATACACCATGCGATGCACGATTTGAAAATCCACGTGCCGGCCGGTAAATGGGTCTTCTATGGCCTGGCGGCCATCCTCAGCGTCGTCACCGTTATCGGTGTGGTAACGCTGTAAAACTCTTCTGGCGGCCAACTCCCGTTGGCCGTCTGCTTTACCTTTCGGCTACACTGTTTATTCCCCATCCACTAAACAGGAGTAACCAATGCGTTTTCGATCAAAGCTATGCGCGATCATTCCCGCCTTCCTTTCCGCCGCTTGCAGCGTTTCCCCGCCGAAGAACATCAAAGTAGTGAATGATTTCGACAGCCAGCGCTATCTCGGTACCTGGTATGAAATCGCACGTTTTGATCACCGTTTTGAACGCGGCCTCGAACAGGTCACCGCCAACTACAGCCCACGCGAAGACGGCGGCCTCAAAGTGGTGAACCGGGGTTTTAATACGCAAAAACAACAATGGCAGGAAAGCACGGGCAAGGCCTATTTTACCGGCTCACCGCAGGTAGCCGCACTCAAGGTGTCGTTTTTTGGGCCTTTCTACGGCGGATATAACGTGATTGAGTTGGATGCAGATTATCGCTACGCGCTGGTCTGCGGTCCAAACCGAGGGTATTTGTGGATACTGTCGCGCACGCCGACGCTGGACGCCGCCACGCGCGACAGATTAGAGCAAACCGCGAAAAACAACGGCTTTGAGACCGATAAGCTGATCTGGGTGAAACAACCGCAGCATCAGTGACTGCTGAACTTCAATCCGAGTATGCCGACAACGATCAGACACAGACTGAGGATGCGCGCGATGTTGGTTGATTCACCGAGCAACACCATTCCCATAATGGCCGCGCCTACCGCACCAATGCCTGTCCAAACGGCGTAAGCCGTGCCGGCGGGCAGCGTTTTCATCGCATGCGCCAGCAGCAGCATGCTGACCACCATGGCAGCAACGGTAATAATGCTCGGGGTAAGCCGAGTAAAACCATGGGTATATTTCAGGCCGACGGCCCACACGACTTCCAGCAAACCGGCAATAAGCAGAATAATCCAAGCCATGAAACAGGCTCCATAACGATGGGGTCGTCCCCGAATGCAGATGCGTAAACAGGTCGTCCCATTTAGCGTTGTGATATGCCCGGGAGATTATACCTGCAGCTAAGGGGGATAACAGCACAAAGGTGGCTGCAGGTGAATATTCAACGTGGGAAGCGGTATCCCACGGCGCCGCCTTTGGATGGCCGTTCGTGGAATACCGCCGGAGTCGGCAAAGAGGGCTATTGCGCGCTACGCTGGATGGCCTTACCGCCAGCCTGAATATCTTCGCCCACACCCTGAGTGGTGTTGCACGCGGTCAACGAGGTCAAAATCATCAAAGAGAAAATCGCGATAATACTTTTCTTCAGCATAGGAAAGTCCTTATTTGTCAGTGACGATAAAGTACGGCTTTCTAAGCTTAGTAAATATTAGCGGGGGTTGCTGTTTAAATGGTTTTATTTCGCACAATTACATTAGGAAGGTTAATGCTTATTAACTTGCGGTGCGAGAGATAGCGCCACCAAGGTGCTGAACGTCTTCACCAAAGCCACGGAAAGTATTACAACCGTTAAGGGACAGCAGTATTAACAGGGAGACAACGACCAACAGAGCTTTCTTTATCATGCTGATTCTGCCAAGGGGATGCGGAAGAGAATAAAGCAAAGGAGCCACATAGGGCTCCTTTGTTATGAAACTTATTTTACGCGTGAAACGTATTCGCCAGAGCGGGTGTCAACGCGGACAACTTCGCCAATCTGTACGAACAACGGAACCTTAACCACGGCGCCAGTGCTCAGGGTAGCAGGCTTGCCGCCGGTACCGGCAGTATCACCTTTCAGACCTGGATCGGTGTCAGTGATTTCTGCTTCGATAAAGTTCGGTGGCTGAACCGCGATTGGACGACCGTCCCACAGGGTAACGATACATTCTGCGTTGTCTTGCAGCCATTTTGCCGCGTCAGAGACGGTTTTTTCTTCAACACCGTGCTGCTCGAAAGTCTCAGGGTGCATGAAGTGGTAGAACTCACCGTCGTTGTACAGGTAGTTCATGTTGGTATCTACCACGTCTGCGCCTTCGCAAGAGTCGGTAGATTTAAAGGTTTTCTCAACGCGGCTGCCGGTCAGCAGACGACGCATTTTAACGCGCGCAAATGCCTGACCTTTGCCCGGCTTAACGAACTCACTGGATTCGATAGCGTAAGGTTCGCCCTCGAACATGATTTTAAGACCCGGACGGAAATCGTTGCTAGAATAAGTCGCCATGATGGCCCTCTGAATATTTAAACTGGTAGCTTAGCCAAAAAAATGGCACACATTATAACCCAAAGTACGGCATATAGAGAAGATTGGTTGCATCAACTCGCCGATGTTATTACCGATCCCGATGAATTACTGCAGCTTTTGTCACTGAATACGCATCCGGACCTGCCGCAGGGCCGTGAAGCCCGTCGACTGTTTGCGTTGCGCGTCCCTCGCGCCTTCGCCGCTCGCATGCGTTCCGGCGACGCCAATGACCCGTTATTGCGTCAGGTTCTGACCGTCAGCGAAGAATTCATCAATGCACCCGGCTTCACGACCGATCCGCTGGACGAACAGCGTAGCGTGGTGCCAGGTCTGCTGCACAAATACCGTAATCGTGCTCTGCTGCTGGTTAAAGGCGGCTGTGCGGTTAACTGCCGCTACTGCTTCCGCCGCCATTTTCCGTATCAGGACAACCAGGGCAATAAGGCCAACTGGCGTCAGGCGCTGGATTATATCCGCCAACACCCGGAACTGGATGAGATTATTTTCTCCGGCGGCGATCCGCTGATGGCAAAGGATCACGAGCTGGACTGGCTAATCGGTGAACTGGAGTCCATTGAACACGTAAAGCGCCTGCGCATCCACACCCGCTTGCCAGTGGTGATCCCGGCGCGTATCACGCCAGAGCTGTGCCGCAGGCTGTCGGCCTCACGTCTGCAGGTACTGATGGTCACGCACATCAATCATGCCAATGAGATTGACCGTGAACTGCAGGGAGCCATGGCGCAGCTGCGTCTGGCCGGTGTCACCTTGCTGAACCAAAGCGTGTTGCTGCGTGGTATTAACGACAACGCCGACACGTTGGCAGCACTGAGCAATGCGCTGTTCGACGCCGGTATCCTGCCCTATTACATCCACGTGCTGGATAAGGTACAAGGCGCAGCGCACTTTATGGTCAGCGACGACGAGGCCCGCGCCATTATGCAGGCGCTGCTGAGCAAGGTTTCCGGCTATATGGTGCCGCGCTTGACTCGTGAAGTCGGCGGCAAGCCAAGCAAAACGCCGCTCGACCTACGCCTGATGCAAGATTGACTGACCGGCGGAATAACAGAAGTAAAAATCCACCTCTTGAAGAGGTGGCTTTACATGGGGCTCCCTAGAAGGGAGCCTTGTCCGTTTTAATCCTGTAACAACTCCATTTGCTGTTCGTATTCTTGGTCCTTCTTATCCTGATACCTCACATAACGCCTGA
>JAAXZN010000069.1 GCA_012719855.1 Serratia liquefaciens
ATCTTAGACTGCATGCCTTTATCATCAACCGAAATCAATGCTAAATTTTCTATTTTTTTAGCTTCGTTAAAGATCCAGCCATAAGTGAATATAGTTGTCCCTTTTTTGACCATTGAATCAACCGACCAATGAAGTGAACTATTATTCATTTCAAGTCCTTTTGCTTCTGAATATTCTCACTACTCGCCAAAGCAAGCCTGACTTAATACTCGTCAATTCAGAATGTAATTTAGTAACTTCATCTAAACGTTCAAAGGCCAGCTTCTCCGCATAATTTTTGGATAACAAAAGCTCATTCAAAAACTGGCGTTTATTTTCCAACTCAATTTCAAGTTTAGCGAGGTTTTCCGCCTGAACTTCAACCTCATTCAGCTCATGCAAACCGGGCAAAACATGATCTGGGTACCATGTCTGCAATTTATGCTCATCGGAGCCAGAGGAGAAAACCTGCAATTCAGATTCTAAAACTAAATATTGATCAAGCTGTTGTTCGTCGTCCGAGAATGACAACGCCCCGAAAAGCTGTTTGATAAATGCGCCACGGGTTAAAGAGCGACCACCTTCCGGCGGAGCAAAAGTCGATATTTTCCCGAGTAATGACAATGCCGCACGAAACGTAAGATTACCTAGAGAGATCCCCTGTTTGGCAAGCCATTCTCTCTCAAAATAACGAGGTTGACCGTCTGCATCGATCAGAATATTAGAAGGAATGGCATCAAGGTATGTAGCCGGCAACAGAGTATGTTGCGTAAATTTCTCGAATTCAATCCCCTCCCCTTTCAAACATGTTTCCAAACACTCCAAATAATATCGGAAATAGCCAGCAACCTGCTCAATATTCCATCCTGGCGTAGTGACAATTTTAATAAACTCGGTTGACAGTGATTTACCTTTAAGATATTTCTCATAACCGTCGAGTTTAAAGTCTACTAATTCATTTTCAATCGGCTTTTCAGGGCTCAGCAAATGTCGTTTAACAATAATCTCATTACTACCTGAGTATTTGAACACAGTTTCTTTACAGAATGGCCTATATCGTTCATTCCCATAATGAACAGCCAACAAATCTTTATCTACCATTTCGGTTGGCTCTGCACAAGCGACCAACAGAAATGAGTTACTGAGATCAATAGCTAATTTATTTTTGAAGATTATTGGCCAGGTTAATTCAAGTACAAAATTCAGTTTTTCTGGCAATTGCAAATCTGCTCGCACTGATTGTGTAGCGAATACCGACGCATCAAAATTAGCATCATCTGCCCCACGGGCCGTCACGACAGATACCGGTAGTTTGTAATCAGGAAAAGGCAGGAGTGTCTCAACCGAGGTTAGTCCAACAGTAGCTAATTTCTCTGTCAGAATCTCATGGCCATAGGTCTCGGCTTGCTCTTTGGTATAGCGCCCTTCAACACCGTACATCACCTGCCCCAGGTGATCTTCTCTGGCACCCGCGAAATACTTCAATCCCAACTGATTCTCAATGGCTATAATTAGCTTACCATCAGGTTTCAGGCGCTTCTTAATCTTCTCGAGCATACTAATTGCACTGTCTTTTCCTTGACTGAACAAATTAGAATATTCGAGAACACCGATTAATGTAATGACATCAAACAGAGTGTCATTCTCAAAATCGTCGAACCGTTCACTGACTACCGTGACGTTTCCTAACCCTGCTGTACGTGCTCTGGCAATCGTTGCGCGTCGCAAACTACCTTCCAAAGCAAGAACTTCACATCCAGCTTCCCCCAAAAAACGGCTAATTGCACCGCAACCAGCCCCAACTTCTAAGATTTTCGTACCTGGCTGAAGAAGAGACATCAAAGGGCGCAAAAGGTTGGATCGCAAACTGGAAAAATGGTAGGTCGTTACCCAATCAGTGCATTGCGCTTTTAATTCTGCAGACGATACTGATAAGTCTTTTGTATTCCTAACAATATCCAATAGCAGGTTTTCTTGAGTATCTCCATCACTATAAGGAATACCCATGTAATCAGACTTTGCCCAAACGCCAATATTCTCACGAAATGAATAAACTTTATTATCTAAAAGCATAATTATCTACCGGAAGTTGGGTTAATTTCAAAACTTAACTCTAAGTCTATGATCCCTGAAAAAGATTCTACTGTAGGCACTAAAAAATGAATGACGTCATACCGTCTATCGTGTGGAACAACTTCATTATTTTGCATGGAGGCAATACCTAATGAGATAAAATAATCTCCGGCACCGAGTTTATTTAAGAATTCGAACTCAACAATAGAGCAAGTCCCAGCGAGCCCGTGTTGTGCTATATCCTCGTTATTGAGCAAATGGGAGTTGGTATTATAAATAGTTTGCCCTTCTTTTGTCTTAATCGCAAATCCAATAATAGGGTTATGAACATCCCTCGCAAAATATATAGAAGAACGAATCCTCACCTTTTCCTCAGCATAAACGGTGGCAGGATTCAATCTCTCACCAGAGTAAAGCTCATAATCAAGCCATGCTGCAGCCTTATCTCCCCAACGATATTCATTTTTATTATAGTTATTTTTTTCGCTGAAACAGTCAGCTTCAAGGTTCAATGTCTCGTCAGTCGCTTTATCCCGTACATCGTCACTTTTAACAAGTCGCGTAGAGGAACATTCAATCTGCGGCTCTGTTTGAGTTTTGCCGAAAAGAATGTCCATATATTTATTAACCGCAACCTTTGGGACCCCTTGATACAGTTTCTCACCTGAATTAAGAAGAATTGCTCGGTCACAATGAGTAACTATTTGCTCACCAGAATGGGTGACAAGTAAAATACTGGTACCGTTATTTTTTAACTGACGAAGGCGCTCAAACCACTTGGCCTGAAATTTGGCATCTCCAACAGCCAATGCCTCATCTACAATCAAGATATCAGGCTCAACTTGGGCCTGTACGGCAAAAGCCAAACGTACCACCATCCCACTTGAATAAGTTTTAACAGGCTGGTTGATAAATTCACCAATATCAGCAAATGCAGCAATAGCATCAAATTTACGATCTGTTTCTTCTTTACTCAGGCCTAATATAGCTGCATTAAGATAAATATTCTCAAGACCTGTAAATTCAGGATTAAAGCCTGAACCGAGTTCTAATAGTGCGGCAATTCTTCCCTTAGTTTCGATAGAGCCGCTCGTAGCAGTTAAGGTCCCGCAGATGATTTGCAAGAGGGTTGACTTCCCGCTGCCATTTTTACCGATTAAACCAACCGTTTCACCTTTATTTACCTCGAAAGAAATCCCTTTAAGGGCCCAAAATTCTTTATAATAATCGGCTGAATCGAACCCAAATGCATTCCTAACTTTAGGAAGGATAAATTGCTTCAGTCTGTCATGAGGGTTATTATAGACATAAAAACATTTTTTTATATCCTGAATGCTTATGACGACATTATCAGAGGACATCTGCGAATCCCTTTCTCGTTTTTTGGAAAACCACAAAACCAAACCACGCAAATATAGCACAACCGGCAAGATAGCTAATATATACTCCGGCAGAAGGAACCACTCCCCAGTAAAAAATATCTCTAAATTGTGAGATTGCTGGCGCGAGGGGATTTAAATTCAACAGAGGTCTGTATTTTTCTGGAATAGCTGTGATGGGATAAAAAATAGGTGATAGAAACATCAAGGCGGTAACAATAATTGTTATCATTTGCCCTACATCTCGCAAGAAAACGCCTAATGCGGACAACAACCAACCGACACCAATGACAAAAAGCAGCAATGGCAGAATAAATATTGGGAAAAGCATTACCGTAAGGTGAGGTATCCCTGCTTCAATAGTATAGAATAACAACCACACAACGATACTAATGCAAGCATGAAACAATGCAGAACACGCATTAACAATTGGTAATATTTCCAATGGGAAAATCACTTTTTTAACGTAATTTACATTAGATAATATAATACTAGGTGCCTTTATCGCACATTCACTAAAGAAGTTGAAGATAATCAAGCCTGCAAACAGTACGAGCGCAAACTCCGCCCTTGAAGTGCTCTCAGTACTCCAACGGGCATTAAATATAAAACTAAAAACAAAGGTGTAAACGACAAGCATAAAAATGGGGTTAAAGAAAGACCAAAGCATCCCAAATAATGAACCTTTGTATCGTCCTGTCACTTCTCGCTTTGTTAAATTAAGGATAAGTTTTCGATGCCGCCAAAATGTTGAAGCAATTTCCAACGGCGATGAGCTAAACGATTTTTTCATCAAAATGTCCTGATGGCTTAACTATAATATTCATAACTGTCTTCATATCTTCCAAAAAGAATTTTGAATTTTAAACTTCAACATAAAGAGCTATATCATCTAATAAAGCGGACCGCCAATCAGAGGGGGACACACCAAAGATCGCATGGATTTTTTCGCACTCCAACATGGAATTAGGTGGCCTTTTAGCAGGCGTCGGGTAGTCACTGCTCGTTATTGCTTTAATCTCGGGCAGTTGCCTAATCAGTCCTTTTTTGTAAGCGACTTGGGTTATAAATACCGCAAACTCGGCCCAGTTAGTATAAGGGGTTCCCGTATAATGGTAAGCGCCCCAATCAGAAAAGCTCTCATCGCATACTTTCTCAGCAATGATTAATAATGTTTCAGCAATGTCTCCCGCATAAGTTGGACCACCAAACTGGTCACCAACAACATTCAACTGAGTTCTTTCCATGGCAAGTCTAATCATTGTTTTAACGAAGTTCCCACCATGCGCACCAAATACCCATGCCGTTCGCAAGATAATGTGCTGTGAACAAGCCTGCTCAACAGCCTTCTCTCCAGCCAATTTACTGGCACCATATACACCAGTTGGACTTGTTTCATCCGACTCAATATAGGCACTTTGTTTATTACCATGAAAAACATAATCCGTAGATATATGTAATAATTTAGCTCCGCAGGCATGAGCTTCACGCGCCAAATTGGCTACGCCATCGCGATTAATTGCATATGTTTGTTCGGTATTAGTCTCAGCACGATCGACAGCAGTATAGGCTGCAGCATTAATAATCACGTTAGGTGAAAAACTACCGACAGTTTCCTTTACCTGGCGTGCATCGGTGATATCTAATTGCTGCCTACTTACAGCCAGGATATCCCATTTTTTTGGCGCCCGCAGAACCAACTCACAACCTACCTGCCCAGCGCAACCTACTATCAGAACTTTCATTATTCTAACCTAAGAAATTTATAAACTCAGTTGCCCCACCCTAAAAGGGCAAACGCTTAGTTACTTACGTCAGAGGCTGTCAAAAACTTACCTGCTTCATCTTTATTGGATAAAGATGGATGTTAAATTCCATGCATCGGAAAATTCTAAATCAAGCACCCTTTGGGCAAGGGATCATAGTAGCCCGAACATTTATATTCAAAATCAGCCATATCTGAAAGTACGATAAATCCTTCAGCTAAAACTGATAGCACCCAGAATTGGGGATTGTTTTATCCTGACGGGATCACCGCGTCCCATTGTTCAAACGTGACTAAACCGGTACTGATGTCAACAGCCATACCTGAGATCTCCCCCCTGACTACCCGTACCAACTTTTCTTGAAGATTATGCGTCTGCAAATGAAGTCCGCGTAAAACACCTTTAGGGAGGCGAGAATAGATGTCTTAAGCAAAATCTAAATGCTGCCAACAAGCCCCCTATGCATCTCCGAACACCATAGGTTTTATTCTTTCCGCACCAGCGATATAGCTTGAAATAACATTCATTTTTACTTATGCATTCTGCTTTGGCGAGCAATAGTTATTATAAATATTATTTATATATTGTGTTTTCAAATTTGCCGGTGCATCGCAAACCGTTAACCAAACCTTGAAGCTTACCTGCAAGTAACTAAACACGGGCTCATGCTCACTAGTCGTTTGGTATGGCATATCTCGGGCAAAATGCCTCACTTTTAACATTTTCTTCAAGAAGCTTAAGCTTCTGGGATAAGCCAACAACATTTTTTCGCATTAAAATCAATGAATTACATTCATATATTTTTTGCAGATATGCTACCGCCCTTGGCTCACAGCAACCAATCGCTGATATCATAGCTTAAAAAAAACCTGCAGATCCTAACTCATCCCAAGTAAACAGAGACTAAACCGCACTTTTTGCAAAAGAACAAAATCCGGCGATCTGGCCCACCTAGTTGTACAAATTTTTGGAATACATGCTATCACCATATGTCTGAAAAGACCCTCAGATTATCAGCCTTTTCGGGGCCATCTTTCGGTCGCAGTGGAAAACATTCGGAAAATCGCCCCATTGTTCTCTCAATTGACCAGAGAAAACGCGGAATTCATAAATTGCTAACATAGATTTATGGCAAGTTAGACTAGGGTATATTCACTGCGGATTAACTATCACCAGGTGGGCGCATGTGTAGCAGCTCAATCAATTTGATCCAGATACGAAAAGTTTGTGCAAACTTTTTACACAGGTAGGGTTTGGTTACCTCATGGTCCAACGGGTAGAATATCCGCAAAACAAGGCTTCTCAGTGCCAGATGGACATCACCGCGACGCGGTAAGGCATGAAACAATACTATTATTCGGGTACATTTTTTGAATCCTGAACATCACCAACATAGGGAGGCCTCTGACCCAAGGGCCTCACTCCATGCATAACCTTTACCAGACGAAACACTACTGACAGTCATACCAAGACAAAATGATTATAAACAACAAAATATTAATTCTATTTTGTTATTTATTCTGGCATGCAGCAATGACACTGCCAATACGCTCTCTCCATGGGGATAGCGTAACTCCCTCACTTGTTATTTTATTACAATCTAGAACCGAGTATTTGGGTCTTTTAGCAGGTGTAGGGTACTGTGCCGTCGTAATGCGATTAACCACTGGCGATTTTTCCAGTACTCCCAACGTCAGCGCAGATGAAAAAATAGCCTCGGCGAACCCACTCCACGTAACAGTTTCATCACCACAGAAATGATAGACACCGCCAGCTGCTTTTTGCTGCAACAACACTATAATGGCCTGTGCGATATCACCCGCATAAGTAGGACAACCAGACTGGTCAGAAACCACACCTAGCGTATCGCGCCCCTGCGCTAACCTCAGCATTGTTTTCACAAAATTATTGCCGTACTCACTGAAGACCCAAGCAGTACGAATAATCAACGCTTCAGGCTGAATAAGTGCAACGGCGATCTCACCATCAAGCTTGGTTTTACCGTAAACGCCTAATGGGTTAGTCGTCGCCGTTTCAATATAGGGTGTATCCGCCTCACCATCAAACACGTAGTCAGTCGATACATGCACTAAACGAGCGCCAGCTTCGTTTGCTGCCAGAGCCAGATTTTTTGGCCCATGCTCATTAATAAGTGCCGCAATGTCACATTCTGCTTCGGCTTTATCAACCGCAGTATAGGCAGCAGCGTTCACAATAAAATCTGGTTGAAAATCGGCTACGGCCTTTTTCAGCTTGGCAAGATTGGTAATATCCAGCACATTCGAGTCCGTTGCCCAGACCTCCCAACCTGCTGGTTTTCGATCCTGGAAGCAATTTCCCAATTGCCCGTTGGCCCCGGTTAATAACACCTTCATTAATCAAGTTCCTTAAGCAACTTGCCAACCTTATCCTTTGCAGATAGCAATGGGTTTGATATCGGCCATTCAACACCAACAGCTGGATCGTTCCAGAGCAAACAACCCTCATAGGCAGGATTGTAATAATCTGTGCACTTATATTCAAAATCAGCAGTATCTGAGAGAACAACAAACCCATGAGCCAAACCGGGCGGAACCCAGAACTGGGTTTTATTCTCTTCCGAAAGCAACACCCCCTCCCAAGCACCGTAAGTCGGCGAGTCTCTGCGGATATCGACGACAACATCAAAGACCTCACCACGGACTACACGCACCAGCTTGCCCTGCGGGTTCTGCTTTTGAAAATGCAGGCCTCGTAAAACACCTTTAGAAGAACGTGAATGATTATCCTGCACAAAATCCAGATCTATATTTAACATTTCCTGGTAACGTTTCTTTTCGAAAGTTTCCAAAAAGAAACCACGCTCATCACCAAACACTTTAGGTTGGATAATTTTTACGCCTTGAATTCTTGTATCGGTGATCTGCATGTTATTTCTCCACCAGCAGCTGGGCTAAATATTGACCGTATTGTGTTTTACTAAGCAACTTCGCTTCTTCCGCCACTTGCTCACGGGTTAACCAGCCTTTGCGGTAGGCCAATTCCTCCAGACAGGCGACTTTAAATCCCTGGCGATGTTCAATGGTATGAATAAATTGTGAAGCTTCAATCAAACTATCATGAGTCCCCGTGTCCAACCAGGCGAAACCACGGCCGAGGATCTCGACGTTAAGCTTGCCTTGGTCTAAATACATCTGGTTCAAAGTAGTAATTTCCAATTCACCACGAGGCGAAGGCTTGACCTGTTTGGCCATCTCGACCACATTCTTATCGTAGAAGTAAAGCCCCGTCACCGCCCAGTTGGATTTCGGCACTGCAGGTTTTTCTTCCAAGGATAACGCTTGGAAATTTTCATCAAAATCCACCACACCAAAACGCTCGGGATCTTTGACCTGATAACCAAAAATCGTAGCGCCGTCGGTCCGTGAAGCTACATTTTCCAGTTTTTTGCCAAAGCTTTGGCCAAAGTAGATATTATCTCCTAAAACCAATGCGCAACAGTCGCCATTGATAAACTCTTCGCCAATCAGAAATGCTTGGGCCAACCCATCTGGGCTAGGTTGCTCAGCATAGCTTAGGCTGATACCGAAACGAGTACCGTCCCCAAGCAAACGTTGGAAAGACGGCAGATCTTCGGGCGTTGAAATAATAAGGATATCGCGGATCCCAGCCAGCATCAGCACTGAAATTGGATAATAAATCATTGGCTTGTCATAAATCGGCAAGAGCTGCTTGGAGACGCCACGCGTTATCGGGTAGAGACGAGTGCCGGAGCCGCCCGCCAGAACAATACCTTTCATTGCCTGTTTCCTTAAATTAATGAGTCAGGCCTAAGCGTTCACCGGCATACGAACCGTCTTTTACTCGGCTCCACCAGGCTTCATTCGCCAAATACCATTCGACTGTTTTGCGGATCCCACTTTCGAAAGTTTCCAATGGCTTCCAGCCCAATTCTTTCTCAATTTTCGTGGCGTCAATGGCATAGCGCATATCGTGGCCAGGCCGATCTGTCACAAAAGTAATCAACTCTTCATAGTGTTTCAACATACCAAGCTTCTCGGGTGCCAGCTCATCTAATAGCCGGCAAATCGTCTGCACGACTTCAATATTCTTACGTTCGTTATGGCCACCAATATTATAAGTTTCACCAATCGTGCCTTCAGTCACTACCTTGTAGAGGGCCTGAGCATGATCCTCGACGTACAGCCAATCGCGAATTTGCGCGCCAGTACCATACACAGGTAATGCTTTACCCTCCAGTGCATTCAGGATCGTCAGAGGAATCAGCTTCTCGGGGAAATGATAGGGGCCATAATTATTAGAACAATTTGTCACGATGGTTGGCAAATTATAAGTGCGCAGCCAGGCACGAACCAAGTGGTCACTGGCTGCTTTTGAAGCAGAGTAGGGACTACTCGGAGCATAGGGTGTAGTCTCAGTGAACAAATCCTCAGTGCCTTCTAAGTCACCGTACACTTCATCAGTTGAGATATGATGAAAACGAAACGCCTCTTTTGGCTTTCCGTCCAATCCCAGCCAATACTGCCGGGTCGCTTCGAGCAAGGTATAAGTTCCCACAATGTTCGTTTCAATAAAAGCCGCAGGGCCATCGATAGACCGGTCTACGTGACTTTCAGCCGCAAGGTGCATCACGGCGTCAGGCTGAAAACTAACGAATACCGCATCTAGCCCCGGGCGATCACAGATATTCACCTGCTCAAAAGCCAAACGCTCACTGCCTGCAACCGATTTCAACGATTCAAGATTACCAGCATATGTCAGACTATCCAGCACCAAGACCTCATCATCAGTGTGATTGATGATATGCCGTACAACCGCAGAACCAATAAACCCGGCGCCACCGGTAACAATAATTTTCATAATCCCCTCTAAATAAAACAAGATTATTGAAACAACAACGTCAAAATGTGACATTGTTTCAAACGAAATAAATATGGGCAGAGGAAACATTACCTACGCCCATCATGAAAATGATTATTTAATATTAAAAATCAGATTAATTTATATCCATTAACGGTACCCGTTAGGATTTTTACTTTGCCAATTCCAAGTATCGCGCATCATCTCATCAATGCCTCTACTCACCTCCCAACCCAGATCTTGCTTGGCAAGTTTGGCATCGGACCAGAAGGCCGGCAGGTCACCGTCACGGCGCGGAAGAATTTGATACGGAATGCTAACACCGGACGCCCTTTCGAAAGCCTGAACCATGGCCAGCACTGAATAACCTATCCCCGCCCCCAGGTTGTAAGCTGTAAAGCCCTGAATTTGATTCAGATGGTCCATCGCTTTCAGGTGACCCTCGGCCAGATCCATCACATGAATATAATCACGGACTCCGGTACCATCGTCTGTAGGATAATCACCACCAAAAACGCCCAGCTTATCTAGTTTTCCGATGGCCACTTGAGAAATATAAGGCAAGAGATTGTTAGGAATTCCATTTGGATCTTCACCAATCAGGCCTGACTCATGCGCGCCAACCGGATTAAAATAGCGCAAAGCAATAATGGAGAAATCAGGTTCCGCATTGGCAAAATCCTGCAGGATTTGCTCAACCATCAGTTTGGAGGTGCCATAAGGACTTGTTGTCCCTCCAATAGGAGTCGTTTCTACATAGGGAACGGGGGAGTTTGCACCATACACGGTTGCAGAAGAACTGAAGATGAATTGATGCACGCCGGCACGACGCATTTCATCAAGTAAAACCAAAGTGCCTGCTACATTATTTTGATAATACTCCAGCGGTTTACGGGTTGATTCGCCAACCGCTTTAAGACCCGCAAAATGGATAACGGACGAGATTTTATTCTCATTGAAGATACGTCTGAGACAATCATTATCCTGGATATCACCCCGATAAAAAATGGCAGCCTTGCCGGTCAACTGCTCTACGCGATGCAAAGATTCTTCTGACGCGTTTGACAAGTTATCCAGCACTACCACTTCTTCTCCACGTTCCAGCAATGCCAAAACAGTGTGGGAACCAATGTAACCGGCACCACCGGTAACTAGAATTGTCATGACTACTCCTCTTGTGCGCCTTAGGCGCTGAATATTTGACCCAAAAACACCCGCCAAATCGTTCGGATTCCTCTTGCCGTAAAGATAACGACCTTCAATCCCAATAATTCAGCAGCAGGGCAATCTTTGAGGAATAACATAACTCATAGTCGGCTGAAAGAGCAGCCTTCAGCCATGCTTTCAGAAAAGACCTACTTCACCCGGCGGCCAAGGCCGCCGGGCGTTTCGTCTATCTTCCATGCTCGAAGTACTGTGCTATACGGTTAATGTCACTCTTATCGAGAGTACCTGAATCACTTAACAAAGTGACCCAAGATTTGATGTAGGTATATTTCGCCGAGGCAAGATCGCGGCGGGCACTGAACATCTGTTGTTCGGCGTTCAATACGTCAACGTTAACCCGCTGGCCCAATGCCACGCTTTTCTTGGTGGCTTCAACCTGTTTGCTTGCCGACTCGACTGCCAGTTCATAGGCCGCCAACTTGGCACGGCTGCTTAAACACAAATTGAATTGTTTACGTAAATCATTGAGCGTACTGCCAACCTGCGCATCCATTTCATACATTGCCTGCCCATATCGTGCTGCTGCCTGGCGGGTTGATGCCGACACCCCACCGCCTGAATAAATCGGCATGCTGACCTGTACGCCAATACTGTCAGTACGGTATTTCTGGTTAACCGTGTTATCGCTGCTAGAATCATTTTCGGAATGTGATGCAAACAATTGCACCTGTGGCATAAACCCTGCGCGGTTTCTCTCAACATCATACTTCGCCGCATCAACACCATGGCGGGATGACGCCAACGTCGGGTTATTCTCCAGGGCGATCTTTTGCCACTCCTCAAATTTTGAGGGAATCAACGGCGCCACCTGGAATTTACCTGGTTTCAGTAACTGCAGATCGCCAAACTGTTCAAGCGGAGCTCCTATAATCACTTCCAGATCGCGTTGAGCAGAGTCCAATGCATCTCTAGCTTCGATCTCCTGAGCCTCCGCAAGGCTGTAACGTGCCTGCGTTTCTGAAACGTCGGTGATTGTTCCCTCACCCGCGTTCATCAGCTCTCTGTTCTGACTCAGTTGTTTGGCATAAGCGATTTTCTGCGCCTCTGCCAATGCAATCTGATCTTTCGAATAGGCGACCTCCACATAGGCCGTCACCACCCGCACGGCCAAATCCATAAACTTTGCTCGATAACGCTCATCAGACATCAAGGTTTGTGCCACGCCGGCCTTATAACGAGCATAGGCCTCATAATCGAACAGAGGCTGAGTGAGAGTTACCGAGCCGGAATAACTCCGATACTGCTGGCTGGTGGTAGTCTCAATCGTTTGACCGGTAAATATATTACTTTGTGGAGCCTTTACCGTTTGCCAGTTTTTAGGGGCGTTCTGGTAGTTCAGCGCTACCTTGGGTAATAGACTCGCCAACCCAATGTTTTTGCTTTCGTCTCCCGCTTCTTTCTCTTTTAATGCCGCCATAAAGGTCGGGTCTTTATCGAGTGCCAGCGAATATGCGTCCAAAATCCCTATCGAGTAAACCGGCGCAGATATCGCAAACAAGAGGGTACTGATAGCAAGGCCAGCAACCTGTCGTTTAAATCGAATCAAAATTATTCCTCTGTCAATGAAGTATGAGCGCGATCCAAAATAGGTTTAAACAGATAACTCAACAACGAGCGAGACCCTGTTTTAACAAATACCTCAACCGGCATCCCGGGTTTTATATCATCACCATTCAGCAGTTTCATGCCTTCAGGTGAGACGGTGACTTGCATCTGGTAGTAGGGCTCGCCATTAGCTTTATCCACTAACCGGTCGGCAGAAATCAGAGTGACCGAGCCTGGTATTTTCGGGGTTTTATTCTGATTGAAAGCGGTGAACATCAGATCCACCGGTAGACCGTTATATACTTTGTCGATCAGATCGACTTTCAAGCGCGAGTCAACCACCAACGTCGCCTGACTAGGCACCACATCCATCAAGTGGTCGCCAGCTCCCACGACGCCCCCAAGAGTAAATATGTTCAATCCAACCACGGTTCCATCGACCGGTGAGGTGATCGCGGTATTACCGAGATCAAAATTCGCCATCTCCAGCTTGTTTCTAAATTCGCTGGCATCCATCTGCGTCTGTGCCAACTGGGTTCGCACCTCACGTTGGTAATCGGCAAATCGTTGATCGATCCGCTGCTGAGACTCCTGCAGTTGCTTTTGCAATTGACCGATACGTCCCAGAGTTTCATCAATGCTACTGTTAATTTCTGCAAATTGCCGCTGAACTTCTAAATAGCGATTACGAGGAATATAACCGTCTGCGGCTAACTGCTTCATGCTATTCATCTGTTCACGCAAACTGGAAAGTTGAATGTTTTTATTCACTTTCGAATCTTGCAGCCCTTTTAACTGAAAACGCACACCGTCCATTGACTGCCGAAAACCATCTATTTCGCTACTCAGCCCAATACGGCGAGAAGAGAATAACTGTGTCTGCAGGACAATAATTTCCGTCACACGTGGCTGATTTTTAATTTGTGTCAAGGTCGGAGAGAAAGAGATATTAGACAAACCATCACGTTCAGCAAGCAGGCGCCCTTCTGTCGCCAGCGTGGTGTAATATTGATCGCGCAAAGAGTCAACCTGCGCCTGAGCCTGCACCTGGCTAAGTTGCACCAGCATCTCACCGGCCTTAACCTTATCACCCTCTTTAACCAGAATGCTTTTGATGATCCCACCAGCAGGCGCCTGAACTGTTTTACGATTGCCGGAAACAATCACCGAGCCTGGAGAGGCAACCCCTTTATCCAGGGGGGCAAATGCTGCCCAAGCGAAAAAACCAAACAGACCCACACCCAACACTATCCATCCCAGGCGGGTAAAACGCCGCTCATCTTGCGGAATTTCATCGGCATACGAGCTCTGGGGCTCGCCAACATGCGTAGACATACCAACTCCTTTGATTGCAGGTGGTCGTTCAACACCACCTGACAAGTTCACGGCTAATTAATTTGAGATTTTGGGATATTGCCGTCATCCGGTGAGGTATTCACCGCCCGCACGGCCTGCTGGCTAGACTGTGTTTTCTGTGCATTTGCCAAGGCCTGCAGCACTTGCTGAGTTGGGCCAAATGCATTCACTACGCCATTGGTCAGCAATAACAATTTGCTTGTCATTGATAATAAATTAGTGCGGTGCGTGATCAATATGACCGTTTTATTACGCTGTTTTAGGAACAAAATAGCCTGGTTCAGGGCTTTCTCACCAGCATCATCAAGGTTGGAGTTTGGCTCATCCAATACAATCAATGAAGGGTCGCCATATAGTGCGCGCGCCAGACCTATACGTTGTTTTTGTCCGCCAGAAAGGCCTGCTCCACCGTTGCCAATAACAGAGTCATATCCATTAGGAAAACGCAGAATCAAGTCATGGACACCAGCCAATTTTGCTGCTTCAATCACCTTCTCAGAGTCAACATCGTTAAACCTTGAAATGTTCTCAGCAATGGTACCAGCAAACAATTCTATGTCCTGCGGCAGATAGCCAATGTAAGGCCCCAGTTCATCCTTATTCCATTGATAAATATCAGCGCCATCTAGCCGAACAATCCCTTCACTGACTGCCCATATGCCAACCAGCAACCTCGCCAATGTGGACTTACCCGAGGCACTTGGCCCAATAATCCCCAGCACGTCACCAGGCTGCAGAGCGAAACTGACATTATGCAGCACTGCGTCACCTCGCGATCCCGGAGGCGTGGCGGTAATGCCTTCAACCGAAACAACACCTTCAGGCCGTGGCAATGACATCCCCGTGCCACGTTGCGGATGCTGCTCCAACAATTTGGTCAGACGCTTATAAGAAAGCTTTGCTGCACTCCAGCTTTTCCAAACGTTGATCACCTGTTCGATAGGTGCCAACGTTCGCCCCATCAAGATTGATCCGGCAATCATCATGCCCGGCGTGATGTGTCCATCAATCGCTAACCAGCCCCCTAACCCGAGCACCAAAGACTGTAAGGAAAGGCGGACAAATTTAGTGATGGATGAAACGATGGTGGCACGTTCGCTCGCCACTCGCTGGCTATTTAGAAAACGTTGATGCAACCCAAACCAGCGCCTTTTTAAATTTGGCAGCATGCCGAGAGCTTCAATCACTTCGGCATTACGTAAATGGTACTCGCCAGACTGCCGGACAGGATGGATAACTGGCTGGCATCACTCAGTGGTTTTTTAGACACGACTTCGTTAATGACCGCTAGAGCAATCAACAACAGTGAGCCAATCAAGGCAAACAGGCCGAGCCACGGGTTAAACAGGAAAATAACCAATAAATAGATTGGGAACCAGGGGGCATCGAAAAATGCGAACAGTGCACTGCCGGTAAGAAATTGGCGAACAGTAGTAAGATCCCCCAACATCTGTCCAGCATCGGAGGAACCATTTTTCAGATTGGACTCGTAAGCTGCGGTATAAACCCGCGTGTTGAGGCGCATATCCAGTTGGCTACCAATACGGATGACCACCATACTGCGAACATATTCTAATAATGCCATCACACCAAACAAGCCTAGCATTATCAGCGTTAGCATTAGCAGAGTAATTTCGTTACGCGAAGGAAGCACCCTATCGTAAACCTGAAGCATGTACACGGAGGGAACAAGCATTAACAAGTTTATGAATGCAGTAAATATACCCACGGTCCAAAAAACTTTGCTACGAGTCCGAATAACATCCGCAATTTCATTGCGCGGTATGAATTGATTCACTTTCTATCCCTTAACATCACCTGCTGCACCGACAGCCAAAACCGCTTTGATCAGTATAAGAAAAATCCCATAACCTAATCACCCAGACATACTCGAAAATGCAGATACTTTTTTATTAACTATAGGTAGATAAGTTGAAATCCAGCAAGGTAAAAGTGAAAAAAAATTAACATGCACCAACCAAAACAATTTTCTTAAAAAACAATAAGATAAATGGCTTTACATTTACAAAAAAAACCAACCACACTAATGAAGCGGGTTATGTTTGCAACCAGTGCAATTATTAGCAAGATAACCTAATCACAAAATAGGTTAAAAACAGAATAATACCGGGAGTGATAAATAGCATTCCAAATCTAGAGAAAACCAAAAAACTCATGTTTTTTATATATTAATAATAATCCTATAAGCATTACAAATAGTTAATACCCACTGTATCAAAAAAACTTTAGCGACCTTGACAAAATAACCGTTCAGGCCTTTCTTTAAATGGTGAGAACAGAATCGCGCTCATTGCGTGCTTCAAATACCCTCTCACCTGTTTTCTTATGTTTCACAAAATAACTTTCGGCTTGTCACTTAACCCCCTCAGTGGAAGTTAAGTCAATGCCGTCGGGACATTTGTTCCTTACATTTGATTCATCCAAGGGGTAACTAATTATGGCTTCTTTAGCATCGCAGCAAGCAGCGGCAGCGCTCTATTATGCTGTTCTGGGTAAAAATGCGTCACAGTCTACGTATAATTACTTTGCTACGTTTTTGGAAAATGGTCAGGCAACACCTCAACAATTGATCACTACGTTTTTAGCCGGCAGCGATGGTCAAACTCGCTATGCCACTAAAACGCAATCAGAAATCTTAACCCAGATCTATACCAACGTTACGGGATCGGCACCTACCGGCTCTGTTTTGACAGATCTGTTGAATGCAGGCCCGACGGCAACGTCTGTGGCTCAATTAGTCAACGGCATTCTGAATTACTCCGGTTTCGACGCAGGTTCACTGACGACGCAGGCTCATTTCCAAGGCATCGTTAATACCGTGCTATATCCGGTTACAGCCTCAGCTGCGGTCGCCGGCGCTGCTACTGTGCAAGCCATTTATTACGCCATTGGCGTTGATGCAGCACAAAGCGGGATCAACTATTGGGGGGCTAAGGTTGCAGGTGGAGCCAACCTGGCTGACGTCGCGCAGGTATTTGTTAATGACCGTAGCTATTTAACGTCGCTGAACAACACCGACTTTGTGGCACGCCTTTTTGAAAGCACTTTCTTGCGTGCACCTACCGCGGGTGAATCCTCAACCTACGTAGCACTGCTTGATGGCGGCGCAACCCGCGGTAGTGTCCTGGTTGACATCATTAACCTGATAAAAGGGACTGTCGGCAGTGGTGACCTGGCCGCTCAACAAAACTTCACGCAAGCGACTCAGGTTTACAGCCCAGGACAACTGCCGGGTCTGAGCTATCAAGAGCAAGCGGCATCGATTTATCTTGCCGTCCCAGGCCGCGGGATCGATTCGCAGGCGCTGGACACCTTTAGCAAACAACTGTCATCCGGCACCACTTTCACCAAACTGCTTACCACTTTGCTTGCCACCAATGAATTCCAGGCAAAGGGCGGTGCGCTGAGTGGTTCTGCATTCGTAACTAAAGTCTTTACCGATGTATGGGGGTCTGCGCCAACAGCACAACAGTTGGCAACCTATACGGCGCTCGGTAACAATACTGCTATTGCACAAGCGATTATTAACGATCTGCGCACCTCAAGCGCCATAGACAATACAACGGTCAGTGCACAACATGGTTTTGAAAATGCCATCGGTACCAGCTTGTTATACAAAACCGCCGCTACGCTTTCCAGCACTGCTGCAGGGGGTAATGCGACAGGTTCAGTGAATACCGGTAGCAGCCATGTTCTGAGTAATGCTGAAACCGCAGTACTACTCAACGTGATTCTGAATGCCAGTACCGCCAGCACGGTTAATCTGCAGTTTGCAGATCATTTGGCGAACCTGACCGTCAACGGTACTGCCGCTTCAACCGTCAGTCTGTCGGCCGATGGCGTAAACTCCGGTGTTGCCATTACCGTCAACAACGGGAATATCATCCTCAACGGCAGCTCTGGTAATGATGTGGCAACCGTCACCTCAACGGCCAATATTGCTACCGGTACTGCTCAATTTAATCTGGGAGCCGGCAACGACTCGCTGAAATGGGCCGGTAATGCTGCGACCAACAGTCCGAATATTGTATCTGCCTCGGTGAAAGCAGACGGTGGCACGGGTATAGACTCGATCTCTGCCAACTTCTTCACCAAATCAGTCGTCACCAACCAGAGTGCTTTGGGGATCCGCACCAGCGTTGTTTCCAGCAACGCTAACAATTTTAGTAACTTTGAGAAAATCGACCTGACCGGCTATATCGGCCAGTCAACAGGCACGCTGATCACTACACCACTGTTTGGCAACCCTACCACCGCCCCAGTGACGACTCCGTCACATGTCTTTGACTTTGGCCTGCTGAACGGCACCGCTACCGTTGAAGGAACCACCGGCGGTACTATTACCCAGGCAACGACACCGACCAATATGGGGTCGCAAGGGTTTGTACTGAATGGCCTGACCAACGCCAGCGTAATTAATGCGGCAGGTGGAGCCGCAGCGGCACTGGAAGTCAATGGCGATGCTACCGCTTCAACGACGCTGAACTTCAGTTTCGTTAACGGTGCGACTCAGTTCGGTATCAACTTTGATGCGGTCAGCTCATCCAATGTCAACGCAGGTACCATCAGCCTGACCGGCAGCGGTCTGACGGCATTGAATATAGCCTCTGGCGGTACAGGCTCCTTTGATAACGTGCTTAATCTGAGCGGTACCAACAGCGTGTTGAGTAACATCAACATCAGCGGTAACCATGCTCTCGATTTGACCCTGGGTGCAGGATACAGCAACGTACATGATATCAATGCCTCCACCAATACCGGTGGGCTCGATTTGGTAGCGAGCCACGGTGGTACAGGCAACGGCATCATTGTTCAATTGCTGAACATTCTGCCATTGAGCGCATTGACGACTGCACTGTTAACACCAGTACTGAATACACTGGGCTTAAACGGTTACCAATTGACCGTTGAAGGGTCGAGCGCAGCCGATAATTTGAATGTTGTGGCGAACACCACACTGACGGGCGGAGCTGGTGCCAACACCTATGTGCTGCAATCCAGTACCACACAGGCAGGTAATACCATTACCGATTTCAACACATCGAAAGACAAGATTATCGATCACCTGTCTGGTTTGACTCTGTCGAATACAGGTAGCGCGGTTGCAGACTACGGTACACGCTCTGCTGATATTCTGGACGGTATTTTAGGCAGCCTGCTAGGGACCTTAACTGGTGGTGTCGTCGGTCTGCTTAGTGGGATTCTGGGTATCAGTAACGGCTCTCTGACCGGAAAAGTTGGGGTATCTTCAGTTGCTTTCAGCAACGGCGATACCAGTAACTACGTTATCATTGATAACAACAACAACCACAATCTCGATGCCGGTGATACTGTTATCTATCTGACTGGCCAAAGCCATTCAAGCCTGGTAACCGACTTGCATTACGCTTAATCCTCAAGGCCTCGGTTTGTGATATCGAACCTGTGGAAGTAAAAATGAAAAAGCCCGGGGCAGTGATGCGCCGGGCTTTTTATTGGAGAAAATATTGATGCTTCTGTCACGACTTACGTTTTACCAAGGCGGCGTTATTTTTTTATCAGACAGAATCAATACAGGAGAATCTTCCGGCACAGACGGCTCTTTAACCTGTGACTCATACAACACCTGGCCTTTAAACTCACGATCGAACATCCTGATATTTCCTTGCGAAGTATCAGGATCCGACTTGACCATGCTTTTGAATGATTTGGCAATCGATACCGGCTGTGGCTTTGACTGAACAGGCTGTTGCTGCCAATACATTAGCGCGTGCTGCCCATTGTGATTCAGTGAGATTTTCACCTTGCCGTCAGGAGATGATTGATAATCATCAACGGTATAATCATGCGCTATCTGAGCAATCTTCTTGAACTGCAAGGCAGCCATTTTAGGTTGGCCATTTTGGGTGATAAATCCATAACGTTGTTCTTTTTCCGTGGCTTTTGGACCATCATCGAGCAGATCATACCACCATAACCCTTTGATATAAGGCCGAGCTTTTGCAAGAAGAGTATATTTTACAACGAACTGAGCAACAGCATCTTCTGTGATTCCATCAAAACCGGTATAAGTCGAGTTACCAACTTCGGTAATATAAATAGGCACCGACTTCTTGGCATAACCACTGGCCACTTTCTCAAGCTTATCGATTGCGACAAAGTTGTCTTCTGGCAATTTCAATGAATAAGGGTGGATCGATATACCATCAATGTAGTCTAAAATACCCATTTTCATCAGGCTTTCAAACCATGCAGCATCGCGCGGCACATTTGGGTTGTACGAACCCGTCATTAAAACTGCGTTAGGGTCTGCTTTGCGTACGGCTTCCGCGGTAGCTTTCACCAGTTCAAAATATATCTCTGCAGGAGGAACCGTTCGAGGTTGTGCCGTCACTCCAGTGCCGTAAAGCCATTCATTCCAGATCTCATAATACTTAACTTTGCCTTTATAACGTGTAGCTACCCACGCGGCATAGTTTGCAAATGCCTCGATTGCTTCTGGGGTACGGGGATAATCAATGGCATTGCCATATTGATTATTACCATAAGCAAGTACCAATAACGCATTTAGGCCGTACTCGGACTTGCCATTCGCGAAAGCTTCATCTTCCTTTTGGTTTCCCGCCCCCGTTATCGCGAACACCCCTTTTTTCTGCTCTATCGAGTTCCAAGCTAAATCAGAACGGAAAGAGTTAAAACCGGTGTCTTTAATCATTTCCAGATAGGTGGAGCTCGATTGCGGATAATGATTAAAATGGGCATGGATCCCAATGGCATCAAGCGCCCAGGAGGGGCCGGAATAGCAAAGCGAAACCGCAAGAACAGTTGCTACTTTATTCACAGAGGGAAATGCCTTATTACGACGCGATGCGGACATAATCAAATCCTCAGCAGCCTCCACGGGGAGCCTTGAACAATATCGGAACAAGCCCACGACTCAGATTTCCGTGGGCTTGCGAGAATCAACACTAAATCAGCGACAGAACTTCGCTGCAAATTGCTGAGTCTGAATATCGAATACCTCAGGCTCTTGACGAATCGTTTGACGATATTCATCAAACTCACGGCTGTGCGACTCAAAATCTGCAAATATCGATCTTATTAACACACCAAATTTTTCAGCTAACAGTGGATCTTTCTCGTCAATTTTGTATTTATGTGGGATAGGAACATCGACATTATTTTCTGCACTGCCACGTTTGCCAGTAATAATGCAGCATCCAGCCATAGCAGCCTCACGAGGAAATCGGTCTTTACCAGGATGCGTGCCAAAATCAATGTAGGCTTTACTACGCGATAATAACTCGCGAACCTGTTGCGGGGACATGTTTTCAATAGGGACGAACTTCACACCTGGATTGCTGCCAATCAATACCTGAGTGTACTCAACACCCTTTTTAGGATTGTAGGCAATGATATTCTCCCGATCTATCAAATTTGGCTCTGACTTTAGATGTGTGCCATTTAAATAGTCAGTCAACATCGTAGAAGGCAAATTATTTTTCGCAAGGAAAATCTTCGCATATTCACTTTGAGTCATATGATGATATTTTTTCATAGAACTCAAGAACATTTTCTTCCCGCGGAGAGCGCGTTGAAAATGGCGTATTTTTATCGTTAAATCACTTTTACTGTAAGGACCAAAATAGTTGTCCACTGACAGCCACCATACAACAACATTAGCTTTATCAAAAAGCTTCGCAAAACGAGTACAGACTTCAGGGAAGACCACGGTAGCACCGTTAAAATCACTACTGGCGAAATCTGCCACCGGGACATTGTAGTGCTCATATACTGAAGGCGTAGAGAATTTCTCTTCAAATGGATAATACATGATCTGTGCATCTGCCCCTTGCTGTCTCAGTTTATCAACAAACTGATGCAACAACTCCGGACCTCCCGTTACAGTATCCCCTGGGCAACAAACAAATACCTTTTTGGACATAAGAATAAAGCCTCTTAAATATTTTCGATCAAATTAAATGCAGATTTGATAACTTGGTGCATGTCGTAATACTTATATTCAGCCAAACGACCACCAAAAAGAATTACGGACTCTTGCTTAGAGAGATCGCGATATTTTTTGAACAAATCCATATTTTTATCATCATTGACCGGATAATAAGGCTCATCACCTTGCTTCCATTCCGCCGGGTACTCACGCGTAATTACAGTATGGGTAGTATCTACCGGGTCGAAATGCTTATGCTCGATAATACGAGTGAATGGGATATCCCCTTCAGTATAGTTAACGACTGCGTTACCTTGATAATTATCAACATCAAGTGTTTCACTTTCGAAGCGCAGAGAACGGTACTCAAGTTTGCCGAACCGATAGTCGAAGAATTCGTCAATAGGACCTGTATAAATCACCTTATCAGCCACGGACAAAAATTCTTCCTTCTGCTTCAAGAAATCGATACCGGTCTTAACTTCTATGCCTTCCAACAGCCCTTCAATTAAACGAGTATATCCACCAATCGGTATTCCTTGATAGCGATCAGAGAAATAGTTGTTGTCATAAGTCATACGTACCGGCAATCTACGAATGATAAATGCCGGTAAATCTGTAGCTTTGCGCCCCCACTGTTTCTCTGTATAACCTTTAATCAGGTTTTCATAAATATCACGACCGACCAGAGCAATCGCCTGCTCTTCTAAATTCTGCGGCTCGCGACCATCCATCTCTTTGCGCTGTTCTGCAATTTTCTCCATCGCCTGTGCCGGAGTCTGGGTTCCCCACAGTTGATAAAAAGTATTCATATTAAATGGAAGATTAAATAACTTACCTTTGTAATAAGCCAATGGTGAGTTGGTAAAACGATTGAACTCTACAAAAGAATTTACATAATCCCAGATAGTCTTGTCATTGGTATGGAATATATGAGCACCATACTTATGCACGTGAATGCCACCGTTATCTTCGGTAAATACATTACCACCGATATGTTCACGCTTTTCAATAACCAAAACGCGCCTTCCTTTTTTGGTCAATTCATGAGCACATACGGAACCAAATAGCCCAGATCCAACAATCAAATAATCGTATTTCATTCACGTACTCTTTTTAAAAAGTGGGATTTTCAACTTCACGATAAAGAACAGCATCAGCAGAGTCACAAAAGATTCCGTTATTACGACTGAAATCGCAGCACCTTTCTGATGGAACATCATCGCAAGAGGTATTAACAGCGAAAGGTTTACTATACCTGAGCACAAAAGAATGCGGCTAAAAATACTTTTCTTACCCAAAACCAATAATGTTTGCACACCAAATACATTGCTTAAGCCAACAATGACTAGTAACCAAGCCAACCAACGTAAGACCACAATTGAGGGTTCATAAGTATCGCCGTAAATAATAGGAACAATGTAGCCAGATAATGAAAAAAGAACAATACTGGCAACTCCAGTTAGGGTTCCCATAATGATAAATAATTTACGGATCATAGCAAAGCCAGCTTTTTTGTCTTTTGCCATCAATGCATTTACGCGAGGATAGACTGCTTGCGCTATCGGGGTGAATACCCCTTGCGCTGCTTGCCGTAATTTGTCTGCGGCCACATAATAACCTACGGCAACCGGCCCGGCTATAAGGCCAAGAATTACAGTCGTACTGGTGGTGTAAAGGCTAACAGCAGCAGTGGAAATGAATATATGCCAGCCATCAGCAAACTCGCTTTTGATTAATGCCAGGTCAGGTCTAACCCAGGAGACCCATTTTTCTCTATATACAAAAAACAAACCTATCACGCCAGCAAGCACTGCAGTCATCCCTGTAATTAGCCCCGCTAGCCATGCATCCTGGGATTTTGACACCAGCAGAAAAATCAAAGGAATGGCGGATAATCGTGCAGTGATGTTAGATGCCGCGATCCAACCCATTTTCTCTTTGCCTTGGAATAACCAAGTAGGAAATAACACGGTGCCAATGACCATGGTATAGCACGACAGCAAAATCCAGCGTTGTTGGTACACTTGTTCACTGAAAGCCATGACAGTCAATAAAAGCACCAATCCGCTGATGCAGAGTAGCGTTTTGCATGACATTACTGCCCAAAATAGCTCACTAACTCTTTTTTTATCATCTCTATTTATGGCAACCTTTTGCGTAGCCGATAAATTAAAACCATAATCTGTCAATATAGAAAAGTACTGAATGATGGCGAAAGAAAATCCTAAACTACCATAACCTATTGGTTCTAATGTCCTTACCAAATAAGGAAGGGTAATCAATGGAATCAAATAATTGACGCCTTGAATTCCCATCAAAGACATTATATTTTTCAGTATTGTTTTATCCAAGGTAACAACCTTTATTGTAAACTGGCTGGACAAAATAACCTTAATTTAGCCCATAAAACTCGTAAAGATTTTCGATTAGAAAACTTAACTCGTTAAATAATAAAGGGATGGACATTCAAACAGCCCTCTAGAACTGTCATATTATTTCTCACATGACATTTAAGACTGCTATTGCAAAGCATCCAATCCAATACATATTATCAAATATCTAATCTATACCCTTCACGTACAGACTTAATAACCAACCTCACTTTTCCCATTTTCTTCTGATAAATGGCCTTGACCGTCAAATTAGCCAAAAATATAGAGAAATTAGTCCAATAAACAAAATTATTAGTCAGTAAATTATTACGCTCGAAGAACACTCTATTTCTGAAACTATAATATACCCGAAAATCATCTTTTGTTTCCAAAATGGGTGAGTTGAAGCGCTTTTTCCGCGAGCCAGAGTCCCAAGATTGGTCTAGATCGATGATTTTCGCATCAGGGATTATGATAATCTCTCCACCGGACTTGGTTATCCGATAAGAAAACTCGGTATCATCACAATATAAAAACATTTCTTTTTTAGGTAATCCATGACGCTTAAGCAGTTCTCGGTGAAAGAACATTCCACCATAAGGTGCGATTGGCGAAACAATTTTTTCAGAGAACATTTGTTTCTTAGTTGAACCGCCAACAATCTTTTTTAAATAGTTCGCAATGTGGAATCCCATAAAGCTGTTCTTAGCACCAAGTAATACGTCGTCATCCCGTGTCGCGATAAACTGCATATAATGCAATCTGTCCTCGCGCAAAGCCAATAATACCGTATTATCTTCAGCATCCTTTCTTACGTGCTCCTGCCAATACTGCTCTAGCTTATGAATGCTCGCTAACTCTATTTTATTATCGTCATCGAGTGCCAAGATAAAGTCAATATCTTCAATGCATGAAGCTTTTTCTAATGCAGCATGAAATCCCCCAGCAGATCCTGTGTTACTTTCCATCGTCAGGATCTCAACAGTTTTTGGATACATGTCACTAATAGCCATCAACTTGACTTTATTATCTATACCAGAACCATTATCAACGATAATAATTTTTTTTACTGTGCCGCCAACACACGAATCAACGACTTGTTTTACTAAATGGGCACGTTCACCATAAGTTACAATGACAACACAAATATCCATAGCGTACCTTAAAAAAAATTACCCTGCAAAAATATACAACTCTCTAATCTTTACGCCTTCCAAAAATAACGTTCAATTTAATTCATGCTATATTAACTTCAAAAAATGACTTACATAACTTCAACAAAACTAATATGCACCATCTCTTTTTAGAACAACATTCACAGTTTTGAAGAGAATGACGATATCGTTCCACAGAGACCAGTTCTTTACATACCATGAATCAAAATAAACACGAGTATCATAATCTACGTCGTTTCTTCCACTGACTTGCCAGAGTCCTGTCATGCCTGGTTTTGCCATCAAATAGTAATCCACATCACCAGCATATCGCTCTAACTCTTCTTCTATGATCGGCCTAGGCCCAACCAGACTCATATCACCACGTAAAACATTCCATAACTGTGGTAATTCGTCCAAACTGGTTTTTCTGATAAACTGGCCAATTCTTGTGACTCGTGGATCATTTTTTAGTTTGAAATCCTTATTCCATTCAGCTAATGCTTCGCTATCCGTAGCTAATAGATTTTCTAAAACTTCTTTGGAGTTCGTCACCATAGATCTAAACTTAAGACATTTGAATTTCCGCCCTTTCAAGCCAACACGTTCATGTCCGTAAATAGGATTTCCGCCATCCTTAGATACTATTAACAAAATAGCTATCAAGATGGGGGACAACCCCAATATGATGATCAAGGAGCCAAAAATATCAAAAATGCGCTTAACAAATCTTGATGTCAATTTAGCCAGGTTATTATTAACACGCAATATCATGACTTCATGGCTGAAGATAAATGACATGTCTGTCCCATATAATGGAACTCCACGTAATGTAGGTATTACAGAAACCGAACGGCATTCATGTTTAGCCAAATTCTTCAACCAATAGTCTCGCAAAGCATGTTGTTCAAATTCTACTGCAACAATAAATTGCGTGTCTTCCGAGTCGGTTAATGCCCAAAGTTCTTCTTCACCTTTGATCAGTTTTTTACCTAACATATATTCTCGGTCGTCAGAAGGGGATAAATTATAAAAACCCACAACATCAAATCCAAGAATCTCTTCACTTTGTAACGCGACATATGCTTCTTCGGCGTTTTTACCATCACCGATAATAATCGTTCTTTTCTTCCATAAACCAAAAGCGTTAAATATACGCCTGGTAATCACCCTGAATACAGGAATTAAAATCAAGGCAAACACCCACGTTAGCAACCATAGGTAACGAGACAATTCCCACTTTGAGAAACCTACCAGAGCGAGACTGATAATAGAAAATATAATAATAGTCCGCAGTGTTTCTTTAAGTTCAAACCAGAATGGTTTTCTATAAGAGTAATGTCTCAATCTTACTAAAAACCAAAAAACACACCCTATTGATAATAGTAAGTGAGAGAAAAAATATGACCCCATTATATCTCTTGGGATAAACTCGTATATATCTTTTGATGTCAAATTAATAACAAGCACTGATAAAAACAATGAAAAATTAAAGAAGAAAAAGTCAGATAATGCCAATGTTAGCTTTACCACCACTGGCTTTAATTTTACATTTTCACTTTTCATGGAAGGCTCTT
Organism: Serratia liquefaciens; assembly: GCA_012719855.1. Classification (GTDB taxonomy): domain Bacteria; phylum Pseudomonadota; class Gammaproteobacteria; order Enterobacterales; family Enterobacteriaceae; genus Serratia; species Serratia liquefaciens_A. Next base: position 27,243 of record JAAXZN010000069.1, read on the forward strand.
TTAATTAGGCGTATAGGAAATAAATTTGAACATTGTGCAGAGCACCTACCATATTTTTTGGTTGCGCATCACGCCACCGAAAAAACAGAGAAAACAAACTACTCATCTTGATCTGAATAGATTATTTCCTTGTTTTTCGATACCTCAACCAGAAATTTTATAACACACACCAAAGTTGTTACTTCTATTTTACGGAAGAACCACATGTGGTTATTATATCAGATTAACAGTCAATCTTATGGCATTTAGAATTAAATCAATCTTGTAATAAGAACATCAGTTCCTTGGTCTTTTTTTGCATAAGGGATATATCATTGCGAGACTCGACGTTTAATCTAACTACCGGTTCTGTGTTAGATACACGAACATTAAACCGCCATTCAGCAAACTCCATACTAATACCATCAGTTTTATCGATAGAAATGCTTTCGGGAAGATAATTATTATGGATTTTATCTATAACTGATGCCGCGTTGTTTAACTTTACATTGATTTCTCCGGACGCAGGGTAGGCTGAAATACGTTCGGATACTAAGGATGCCAAACTTTGGCCCGATATGCAAAGTAACTCAGTGACCAATAACCACGGGATCATACCACTGTCACAGTAGGAGAAATTGCGGAAGTAATGGTGTGCACTCATTTCTCCACCATAAACAGCATCTTCTTCACGCATTCTCTCTTTTATAAAAGCGTGCCCGGTTTTAGACATGACGGGTATACCATTATATCCCTTAACGACGTCGATGGTATTCCAGCATAACCGTGGGTCATGGATAATTTTTGCACCTGGCTCTTTTTCCAAAAAAGCCGCAGCCAGCAAGCCGACTATATAATACCCTTCAATAAATTTGCCTTGATCATCAAACAAGAAACAGCGGTCAAAGTCGCCATCAAAAGCAATGCCCATATCGGCACCATGTTCAATCACAGCGCGGGCGGTATCCGCTCGACATTCCGGCAGTAATGGGTTTGGGATCCCGTTCGGGAAATTTCCATCCGGATTATGATGAATTTTGACAAATTTAATTGGAACATTGTTTATAATAAAACGTGCTTCGATAGCGTCAATGACGTGACCAGCAGCCCCGTTGCCAGAGTTCACAACCAGAGTTAATGGTTTTAAATTATTTAAATCAATATAACTCAGAAGATGATCGATATAAGCCTCAAGGACCGAGATTTTTTCATAACTTCCACGTTGCGGCACTGCAGGAAAAGTATTTTTTTCCGCTAATCGTTGAATATCACGCAGCCCAGTATCACCACTAATAGGCTTTGCGTCTTCTTTAACCAACTTCATCCCATTATAATTAATTGGATTATGACTGGCTGTTACTTCTATCCCGCCATCAATTCCCAAATGAAAAGTAGCAAAATAAATCTCTTCGGTACCACACATACCGATGTCTAACACATCGACACCTGCATCGCGCAACCCCTCAGCCAGTGCCAGTTTTAGCTCTTCACTGGTCAGGCGCACATCCCCGCCAACAACCACTTTTCCAGGCTTCAGGTAGGTTCCGTAAGCCTTCCCTATACGGTAGGCTATTTCCGGATTCAACTCCTTACCTAATTCACCCCGAATATCATAAGCTTTAAAACAGGTCAGTGAGCTAGTCATTAATACTCCAATATCTTTCCATAATCATTAGTTTAATTTTATGATGTTTATTTCGACATTATAATTTCTAGACACGACCATAACTATCGTTAAAGCGAACGATATCGTCCTCTTCTAAATAAGCCCCAGATCCTACTTCAATGAGATCAAGAGGAATTTTTCCTGGATTTTCCAGTGAGTGCACTGCACCAAGAGGAATATAAATAGATTCGTTTTCGCCCAAAATACTCGTCTCTTCGCCTAAGGTGACCCTGGCAGTACCGGCTACAATGATCCAATGTTCAGCACGGTGATGATGCATTTGCAACGATAGTCGCTCGCCCGGTTTCACAGTGACTCGTTTGACCTTATAACGATCCCCTTCATCGATCGAGTCGTACTTGCCCCATGGTCGATAAACCTCTCTATGCTGCAAATATTCACTTCGTTTTTGCTGTTTCAGATGGGTTACGATCGCTTTTACATCTTGAACGCGATCTTTATTAGCAATCAGTATGGCGTCTTTGGTTTCTACCACGATGACATTTTCAAGCCCAACGGTCGCTACCAGCTTGTGTTCGGCTCGAATATAACTGTTGACCGTATCCTGACAAATAACATCGCCAATAATACTGTTTCCCTGGTCATTTTTTTTACTAATATCCCACAGTGCTGACCAAGACCCCACATCACTCCATCCAGCATCCAACGGAGCCACGATAGCGTCCTGCGTATGCTCCATAACAGCGTAATCGATCGACATGTCAGGGCATGCGGAAAAAATCTTACGATCAACCCGCACAAAATCCATATCTTGCGCTAAATGTTGCAATGCTGTTTCGCAACAAGAGTAAATATCAGGACAAAAACGTTTCAGTTCTGACAGATAGACGCTGGCCTTGAATAAAAACATGCCACTGTTCCAAAGATACTCTCCGGAAGACACATACTGTTGGGCAGTCTGAAGGTCTGGCTTCTCCACAAACTCGGCTACCGCGGCCATGACACCATCGTCCATAAGCTCTCCGGTGCGGATATATCCATAGCCTGTTTCTGGTTGATTAGGCACGATGCCAAATGTGACCAATTTTCCTTTGTCAGCATAGTGCGTCGCTCTGATCACTTGCTGCTGAAACACGGAGGGATTGGTGATCACATGATCTGCTGCCAATACCAGCAGGAGTGGATCCTCACCGGTACTGATAGCCTTCAGGGCTGCTAAAGCCACCGCTGGCGCCGTATTGCGTCCAAAGGGTTCCAGAATAATATTGTGAGAAAGTTGATCAATCTGGCGCAGTTGCTCGGCCACTATAAAACGGTGGCTTTCGTTACAAATTACAATGGGATTTTCAGCATCCATTCCTTCCAAACGTTCTATTGTCGTTTGCAACATTGAACAATCGTTATACAGTGAAAGAAATTGCTTTGGGAAATGCTCTCTGGACAAAGGCCAGAGGCGGCTGCCACTTCCGCCCGCCATAATAATTGGCAACATTTTCACACTTCACCTCTTGAATTAAAATATAGAATTAATTTTCCGCAACCGACTTAGATACCCAGGACTGCTTTATAAAGATCTGCAGTATTTTTAATCATTTTGTCAGCAGTAAACTTGCTAAGAAAAAGTTTTTTCGCCTCTTTTCCCATTAGCTCCCACTGTTCTTGTGGAGTATCAGTCAAATAACTGGCAAGCATTTCTGGATACTGTAAGTCGAATAACAAACCGGTTCTGTGTTCGTCGATCATTTCTGGGAAAGAGGTGCAGTTGCTAGCAATAACTGGAAGCCCATAGCTCATGGCCTCCAGAGGTACCATAGCGAACCCCTCCCATCGACTGGGAATAACCAAAACGTCGGCATGTTGAAAATAAGGCGCAAGAGCCTCAGCTTTTAACCAACCGGTATAGGTGGGTTGAGGTACAGTTTTAGCGATTTCATCTTTACTGTGGACGCTTCCACCTACAGCAGTAAGATGGAATGGTAATCCTTTCAGCCGGGTCATCGCAGAAGCCAAAATATCGAATCCCTTCTGATAATCAAATCGACCAACGAACAATAGGTTAATTACGTTATCCCGATAAGGACTGGCTAATTGCACTTCACTCTCTACTACAGGAACTCCATTATAAATTACATGAAGTTTATTCGAGGGGAATCCGTATGTTATAGCTTTATCTCTCTCGTACTCGCTAACACAGATAATCGCATCAGTCATACCAATAAGCATTTTCTCAACAAAAGAGAAAATTTTTCTTTTACGTACAGAACCCTGCATCAAAAAAGAAAATGCATGAGGACAGTAAATGACTTTTGGTCGTCTTACCGGCCACAAGAAAATCAGCGCTATTCTGCCAAGTACGCCGCCAAATGTACTATGAAGATGAACAATATCAGGTTTGCTCTTAATGACCAAAGAAGCAAATCCGAAAAAGAAACGCACAAAAGAAGAAAAGTTTCGACCATCCCGGTGGAACGTAACTATGTGTTCAGGCCTGATGGAATTAACTTCCTCAACCTGGTCATCAGGTACCAAACATGTCACTGAACGGATATCATTGCTATCCTGCTGGCTTATCATCAACTGACGTAATACCGTCGCGACGCCACCCTTAATCGTTTCCGCCGCATGCAGTACTCTCATGCTTTCCCTCCCAAGGGAGCAGATTGAATCTCACGAATGATTTGATTAACCTTTTCTGCGGAACCATGCCAAGAAAAGCGAGTGACATTCTTATCACCTTTCGCGATCAAATCATCCCGTAAAGAGAGGTCCTCAATAATCCTCTTCATTGCTACTGCAATGTCGTCGACATTGTGCGGGTCAAAATAGAGCACGCTATCGGCCAATACCTCTGGCATCGAAGCCGCTTTTGCTGCTATCACCGGGCAGCCGCAAGCCTGAGCTTCCAGCGGTGGAATACCAAATCCCTCGTAGAATGAAGGGAAGACAAATGCCAACGCATTCTGATAAAGCTCAATCAACTGTTTATCATCTACACGACCCATAAATTCAATCGCGCCTGAACCATTAATCAATTTGCTAAAATCTTGCGCTGCAAACGTTGTTGCAGACTTACCAATAATTTTCAGAGTAATTCCTGAATCTTTATTGAGCGTTGAAAACGCTTCCAACATACCATGGAAATTCTTGTGATAATTAGGTGAGGATACGGCAAGCAAATAATTTCCTTTGTCCCCAGCAGGTTTCTTTGAAAACTCACCGCTAACGGCATTATAAACCACGGCTATTTTATCTTTAGGACACCGATATAAATCGCTAATCTCCTCACGAGAGAAGTCACTAACAGTGATCAGCTTTTTGCTATTTTTCAGCATAATTGGAATAAGTATGCTGTAAAGCAATCTGAAATTTCGAGAAAAACTTTTTGGATATCGCTTATAAGTAACATCATGGTGGGTAACTATTTGATTGCGATAAAACACAGGTGCAGTGCTACATAAATTCAATAGCAAAGGGGAACCTTTCTTCTTTAGATAGGTCGGGAGATCAAATTGCTCCCATAAATGCCCTTGTCGTTCACCAACTTCTTCGTAGTTAACTTTACCCAAAAATTCTTTTCTTTTAACTCCCTTTGGTACTAAAAAAATAACGTCATCACGAATATCATTAAGTGCCAAAGATATTTGTTCAGCAAAGCGCTGGACTCCAGTCAAGTCCTGAGCTAAGAAGCGTGCATTAATATAAAGCATAAACTTTCCTTGCAAATCGAAGTCCGAGAATACTAGAAATAAATAATGATGAGGTTATCATTAAATAATTATATATAATTAATATCGTGTTATTTTTTAATATTATAATTTATATAATTACTCGTAAAACACCCTAGGGGGGGGGGTTTTTTTTAGATTTTTGTGTTGACCTTAAATTTCATTATTAATTGGTAGTGCAGCCTTAGTGACAAACCGAATATTACTCAGCTGGAATTGAATTAGTACCGTAGCTCGCCAGCCGAAATCAGTGGACAGCGAGCATTACGATTTATTTTATGTGACCATCTGGTACTGGAACATCTGAAACTGTTACGCTACGAACTCTTCCAACCATCGACGGAATGCTTCACCTTGTTGCGGATGACGCAATCCATAGGTGACAAACGCACGCAGATATCCCATCTTTTCACCGCAGTTGAAAGTATCACCCACCAACCTCAGTACATCGACAGGGTGCTCTTTCAGCAGACCGGAGATAGCATCCGTTAACTGAATTCGTCCCCATGCCCCCGGTTGGGTGTTCTCCAGCACCGGCCAGATTTCAGCAGATAATACATATCTGCCCACAGCAGAATAGTTAGAGTTCAACATGACTTCTTGACCCGGCTTCTCAATGATCGACGTCATTCGGCTGCTTTCCCCTGGCCGCAAGTTTTGGTTCTCACAACTCACGACGGAATAATTGTGCAGCGCTTCAGCATCCGCCTCCTGAACCAACACCTGACTGATGCCTGTTTCTTCAAAACGGGCAATCATTTGCGCCAGGTTGTCCTTTTTAGCATCCGCCGTAGCGTCGTCCAGCAAAACATCTGGATGAATGACGACAAATGGCGACTCCCCCAACAACGGCTTGGCACAGAGTACCGCGTGCCCAAGCCCCTTGGCCTGACCTTGACGTATGTGCATCAACTTCACGCCTTTGGGGCAAATCGACTGCACTTCATCGAGCAACTGACGTTTGACCCGAGCCTCCAGCATTGCCTCAAGCTCGAATGAGGTATCGAAGTGGTTCTCTATCGCATTTTTGGATGAATGCGTAACCAGGATTATTTCTTTGATACCCGCAGCCGCGCACTCGCCCACGATGTATTGAATCAGTGGCTTATCAACAACAGGCAACATTTCCTTGGGGATGGCTTTTGTTGCAGGCAGCATACGCATACCTAATCCGGCAACAGGTATGACAGCTTTCAACTTGGTCATCAGATTCACCTTTCACATCGCTAATAATCTGCCACAGCATGCGGCAATGTTGAGTTAAACTTTTACTTGCTCTTTAAGCCAACGACTGAAGGCTTCACCTTCCGTTGCATGACGAACACCATATTGAACAAAGGCTTTCATATAACCCAGTTTGTCTCCACAATCATGCGATTTCCCATTCATGTGGAAGGCCTCTACCGATTGTTGTTGCATCAGCATAGCAATCGCATCAGTCAGTTGGATCTCATTACCTGCACCTGCTGGCGTTTTTTCCAGCAAACCCCATATATCGGCAGAAAGGACATAGCGTCCCACTACGGCCAGATTTGAAGGAGCCTCCTCGCGTGCGGGTTTTTCTACGATAGCCGACATCGCTGTGCTTTCTCCCGCATGCAGAGTCGCTCCACCGCAATCCACAACCCCGTATTTAGAGACGTCTTCTTCAGGAACCGGTTCCACCATTATCTGGCTAACGCCCGTCTCATCAAATCGAGCCAGCATTTTAGCCAGGTTATCCCGGGTTGGATCGCAAGTAGTATCATCAAGCAATACATCAGGCAAAACCACCACGAAAGGCTCATCACCCACCATAGGTTTAGCACAAAGCACGGCGTGGCCTAACCCTTTAGCTTGTCCCTGACGGACTTGCATAACGGTCACATCAGGCTGGCAAATTGTCTGAATTTCTTCCAACAATTGACGCTTAACACGAGACTCAAGCATTGCTTCCAGCTCGAACGACGTATCAAAATGGTTCTCTATTGCATTTTTTGACGAATGAGTAACCAAAATAATATCTTTGATGCCCGCCGCTACACACTCATTCACGATATACTGAATTAAAGGCTTATCCACTACTGGCAGCATCTCTTTCGGGATAGCTTTCGTAGCAGGTAACATGCGGGTGCCTAAACCTGCAACTGGGATCACAGCTTTGATTCTTCTTTTCATAATATCCGTCCAAGTAAAACATAGTGCCACGAGGCACAGCATTTTTCAGCACAACCCCATGATTGACCCAAAATCTCAGAACAGTCACCAACCCATTCCAATTATGTTTCATCTCAGTGCTTGATTCAAAGGGTCGCAAACAGGTTATGGCTAGAACGACACACAGTATGTCAGCTAACTAACTCATTATATTTACTAAATATTTTATCAACTTTCTTCAGATCAAACGTCACATTTTCCAACGAACTAACCTGGTTAAGTGCAGCGACAAAGTCTTGCTTCAAGTCACAAATTCGCCCATTTTCATCATTAATGATTTCATTAATGCCGCCCGGGTAGTTATTCGCCAGCACCGGAGTACCACACAATAATGACTCGATTACCACATTCGGGTAGCCTTCCCAGCGAGAACTTGAAACAAATACATTAGCCTCACGCATAAAACGATAAGGATTATCTGTACTGTTTATAAATGTAACCCGCGACTCCAGCTTCAGTTGGCTGCGTAAATCGAGCAACGCCTGCTTGTCTTCCCCTTCACCAATAATGGTCAAGTGATATCGCTCATCACTAACTTTCGCAAACTCATTCAGCAACAGATCAAAACCTTTTTGATACGTCATCCGCCCAATGCTCAGGAGGTTAATTTTCGTCCTGTCAAAGCAAGGCTCCCCGTCACGCAGTGAGAGTTCGGTGATATAGCGATAATCGAGAGGGTTATTAATCTTAACAATTTTATCGGCTGGGATATTAAAATTATTAATCAGATCAGATCTCATATCGTCACTCTGTGCGACAATATAATCATAATTCTTATAAGTTCTGTTATAGAGGAATTTTACGACGGCACTTTTTTCGAAGAGACTGGGAAGGTTTGACTCTCTGGCGATTGTTTTTACTCGCTTACCAAACAGGAATAAAAACGGCGATATCACCGCATTAGAAGTTCCTGAACTGATAAAAATCGTACTGACTTTTTTTTCTTTGCACACCCGACGAATCCCGGTCAGGATCTTGGGAAAAGAGAATCTAGCGCGGCCTGAGATATTTAAATAGGTTACTTCCACATCGGGACGGAGCTCTTTCACCAACACGTTCAGGTCGGGATCATTTTTGTACAGCAGCAACATCGGTCTAAAACGTGCTCTGTCGAGGTTATTCAACAGAGTAAAAATCACCCGATCAGCGCCGGTTAGCCCTAAAATAGGCATGACAAAGAGAATGTTCTTCACTACCTGAAACCTCGTTGTAGATACATGTTAAACAGCCCACCAGAGATAAAATGCGCTCTATCGCCCCGAGAAATGCTTTATTCCGCCCCTGGATTTTCCCAATCTTTTCCCGTTAAAGCCTTGCAACGATGCATGTCTCCCTACACCCTAAGCGATACCAGAGCAACGTTTTGCCACGCTACCGCCCTTGGCTTTCAGCTACCAATGCACCGTCATCGTTCTCTATGGGGTAATAAGTAAGCTCAGTTGCACTCTTGTGGTAATGAAGCTCCATGATCTTTGCTAAGCGATACTCTGGTCACAGAAAAACAAAAAAGCGCCTTCTTATAACCAAACTTTGATACTTGTAAATGTTTATGTAGCTAAGATTCTTATACTATTGCCTTATCGATACAAGCCTAAGATACCCGTTAGATGTCCTTTTCAGAATAAGACTACCCACGAGGACTGACTGAACAAAGTGTAGCAGTCAATGTAATCTATAACAGTATGATTTTTAAAAATTATATTAACGATGATTTTATCATCAGGTACCTGAAGCCACGCTCTAACCACAAGCTCTCTTTTTCAGAGAATCACTTATTTCTTACAACAGTTCATTCTGAAAGCCCTTTATTGGGGCGATTTTTTATGCATTACTTTGGCAATTCCCTTCATTCCTCGCGCTACTCATAGCGGCGACGGTTTTAAAGTTGAATTTTCCCGGCTCAACACCCATCATTCGCATGCGGGATAAGCCGTCGAACTTACAGGTGAAATTGGGCGTATGGAATGGATCGCGGATCCAACAATTTGGGCCGGCCTGGCCACTCTGGTCGTGCTGGAAATCGTTCTGGGTATAGACAACCTTATCTTTATCGCCATTCTGGCGGAAAAACTACCTAAACATCAGAGAGATAAGGCCCGTGTCGTTGGCCTGCTGCTGGCATTGCTGATGCGTTTGGCCCTGTTGGCCTCCATCTCATGGTTGGCCACGCTGACCCAACCGCTGTTTTTTGCCGCCGGACATCCGTTTAGCGGTCGCGACCTGATCATGCTGATTGGGGGTATCTTCCTGCTGTTCAAAGCCACGATGGAGCTTAACGAACGGCTGGAGGGTAAAGATGAAGAGCAGCATGGCTCTCGCAAGGGTGCCCGCTTCTGGCCGGTGGTGGCACAAATCGTGGTGTTGGATGCGGTCTTCTCGCTCGACTCGGTGATCACCGCCGTCGGTATGGTCGATCATCTGGCCGTCATGATGATTGCGGTTTGTATCGCTATCGGCTTGATGTTGCTGGCCAGCAAACCCTTAACGCGCTTCGTCAACGCCCACCCGACAATCGTCATCCTGTGCCTGAGCTTCCTGCTTATGATCGGCTTTAGCCTGGTCGCTGAGGGCTTCGGCTACCATATTCCAAAAGGCTATTTGTACGCTGCCATTGGTTTCTCGGTGATGATCGAAGCGTTGAATCAGCTCTCACAGTTCAATCGCCGCCGCTTTCTTTCCAAAGTGCGGCCATTGCGCGAACGGACGGCAGAGGCCGTGCTGCGCATGCTGAGCGGCAAGCATGAAGAAGCGGAAGTCGACAGCCACTCAGCCAACCTGCTGGCCGACAGCGACAGTGAGAGCGGCGAGATTTTCAATCAGCAGGAACGCCACATGATCGAACGCGTGTTGGGTATGGCACAGCGCACGGTAAGCAGCATCATGACCTCCCGCCATGATGTGGAATACCTTGAGCTGAATGACCCACAGGAAAAGCTGACCCAACTGCTGGAAAAAAACCAGCATACGCGTATCGTTGTGGTGGAAAACAGTGCCAGCGATGAACCGCTCGGCGTCATTCACACCATTGACGTGTTGAAACAGCAACTGACCCAGGCCCCGCTAGATTTACGCGCGCTGGTGCTGCAGCCGCTGATTTTCCCCGAGCAGTTAACCCTGTTGAGTGCGCTGGAGCAATTCCGTCAGGCGCAGACACATTTCGCCTTCGTGGTCGATGAATTCGGCTCGGTAGAAGGGATCGTCACGCTGACTGATGTGATGGAAACCATCGCCGGTAACCTGCCGGAAGCCGGTGAGGAAGTGGATGCCCGGCATGACATCCAGCAAAATGAGGATGGCAGTTGGACTGCCAACGGCTATATGCCGCTGGAAGATTTGGTGTTGTATCTGCCGTTGCCGTTGGAAGACAAGCGTGAGTATCACACGCTGGCCGGCTTGTTAATGGAGCACAGCCAGCGTATTCCTCAGGAAGGTGAGCAGTTGCAAATCGGTGACTACCTGTTTGAACCGCTGGAAGTCAGCAGCCACCGTATCTTGAAAGTGAAAATCACCCCGCTGTCGGTGCCAGAGCCGGACTACGAGGTGTAAAGACCGGCCGGGTATAACCCGGCCTCTTTTATAAATGCTGGGGAACCAGCAACTCCGTCGCCACAATCACCACGATCAAACCGACAATGACCGGCACCGAAGTGCGTTTTACCACTTCAAAAGGCGAGATTTTTGCCATGCCGGACACCGCAACCACCACGCCAGAAACCGGCGACAGGGTACGCCCTAGATTTGAAGCCTGCAGCATTGGGATCACCAGATACGCCGGATTGACCCCCATCTGCGCCGCCAGCTTGGGAATAAGCTCAACGAAAGCATAGAAAGGTGCGTTCCCCGAACCGGTCGTCATGGCCGCCAGCATGGTAATCACCACCAGTACCAGCATCATGATAATGCCACCGGTACCGAACGACTGCGCCAGACTGATAAGCCCGCTGATAAACCCGACGGTGCTAAGCCCCTGAGCGAAAACCCCGGCGGCTACCAACAGCATCACGACGCTGGCAAAAGCATCCGCCATACCGCGATAGGCTACCTCCAATCCGGTAAACACCTGTTTGGCGCTGAAACTGCGCAGGAATTCGATGACCGCCGCCAGCAACATACATCCCACCAACACAGTGATGATATGCAGTTCCGGCCCCCATTTACCGTCAAATACCAACACCCCGAGGATCGGGGTGAAAGGCAGCACGGCGTAGAACCCCGGTGCGTGAGTAGTGATTTCGCTCACGTCCATAATGTGATGTTGTTCGTTGTTCTTTTTGTCCAGATAGCGCTGCCAGAAGAAATGCGCGATGGCCATGCAGACAATGGCTGCAATGGAAATGGGCAAAGTGGTTTTAAAAGCAAAATCGACCAGCGGCATTTCCGCCGCCTTGGCGGCCAACACCACGTCTCCCGAGGTGGGCGCCAGGATAATCGCCGCAGGCGAAGCACAGATAGCCGCCGCTGCACCACGACTGATGCCGACGTTAACCATCAACGGGAATAGCGTCGCCATCAGCAACACGCCCAGACCAGTCGCGGACGACACCGCCAGTGACATCAGGCTAGCGACAAAGTAGGCTGCCACCATTAAAAGATAGGGAGAGTTGATCATCTGCAATGGACGTGAGGCCAACTTTACGACCACATCATTAGCACCAATGTGCGTCATATAAGCGGCAAAACCACACAGCATCATGATCATCATGCCAAGATCGCCACCGCGGCTCATCAGCAAGATTTTGACGTACTCAATGATGTCGGTCGCTCGCCATCCGGTAGAGGCGGCACTGGCAGGCAACAGGCTTTTGCCCATCAGGGCGCTGATTGCCAACAGCAATAAGCCCCCCACCATCAACACCCCGGTAGCGGAGTAGCCCTTGATGATGTAGCGGCCAACGCCCGCCGCGACGACCGCCCCAATCAGAAGCTCTATCATATTCCCTCAACTTATCATTATCGTTATTGACCATGCCAAAGCGTATAAATCGCTTTACTGCGCACACTCTGCACAAACTCAACCAAATGCATCATGATGTTAGTCAATGTTACAGGAGGAAATTATTGGGGGAGAAACACTTTACGGGGTTTATCAAAAATGCGGGCCGAGAACCGACCCGCACAGTTAGGATTAGAGTTTATCGAGCAGCTTTTTCAGGTCCTGCCCTTCGCGTGAGTCCTGATTCTTTTCTGCCCATTTGTTCAGCGCGTCCTTCGCCCGATCCTGCAGCGTTTTACGCAATATCTGATCGACCTGCAATTGGTAGTTAAGCTGGTTCCACGGGCCATAAACCCGCAGCGGGATCGGCGTTTTCTGCAGCTGTTGGATCAGATCGCCGCGTCCCTGCCAACCACCGGTTACCCGTACATTAAGCGCCATATCGCACTGCTTGCCCGGCATATCCACGCTACCGCCACCACTCAGGTTCAATAATGGGGAATCTGCGCCCAGCTCGGTAATTTTTACCGTGCCCCGGTTGAGGCTGGCCTTCGCCGACAGCTGTTTCACCTCGGTATAACGTTGGTATTCGTCTTGCCCGCGTACGCTGCTGTCATTACGCGCCACCGCTTGCTGAATCAACTGCTGAATATTCAGGCCGTGCAACTGCGCGTCCTGCATCGTCATCTGAGCAGTCCCCTGCCAGCGTCGTTCAAATGACTGCGAGGTAAAGCGATCGCCGGTCAAATTCCCCTGCATGCTGAACTTACCGGTCAACACCTGAGGCATCTCGAACGCTTTCAGAACGGTGCCAAGTTCAATCTGTTTCAGAACCGGCTGCACAGTGATGACCGGACGGCTTCCCCGTGCGTCCAGCGTCCCTGGCAACGCAAAATCACCGCCAGCCAACTGCCCGGAGAGCGAATGTGATGTCAACAACCCCTGCCGGTTATCCGCTTGCAGCACCAAATGGGTAATATTCATGCCGCGATAAGTCAGTTGATCCACATTCAAATTGAGCTGCGCATTAAAATCTCGCAGCACCTCAAGATTGTGCTGAGGATCGTCCATTTGGCTGGCAATGACCGGTGCTGAGGTCACAACCTGCGATGGCTGAGCTTGTGAACTACTGGATTGCCAACCGGTAAAGGTATCCAAATTCAGTACAGTGGACGCCAGGTTAAGCGTATAGGCCGGGATTTCACCGAACTTAATGTCGGCGTCACCGGTGAACCTGCTGTCATTCGCGCTAACGCTCAGTTGGCTAAGTGCGACTTGCTGTGGCGTTTGTTGATATAACACCTGGGCGCTGCCATCACCCTTAATGCCGCCGGCCAGAATGTCTGCGCCTTCCAGTTGATAACTGAACTGGTTCACATTGGCGGCAATGCGTCGGGGAAATTGCTGCAGATCGATATCCGCCGCCAAACTGAAACTCAGATCGCGCTGATTGCGGTTCACCCGGCTGGAAAGTTCCATTTGCGCCTGGCGTTTAGCATTTTGCTGCAGGGTCAGGTTGATATCGCGAACGTTAATCTGCTCGTTGTTGGCACGCTGCCAGATCAGCAGACTGTCCACCACGCGAAGATTATCGATATCAAATTTCCACGGCGCTTCTGCTGATTCTTCGGAATGGCCCGCAGGGGCGATAGGTGCGTCAGGTTGAGTCTGCTCTTCACTGTCGGGCGTCAGGCGGATAACGGCGTTCTTCAGCATCACCTGTTTCACAAACAGCTGATGCGATAACAACGGCAGCAGCTTGACATCCAGCCGCATATTGTCGGCGCTCACCACCGGCGCAGTGGCCCCGGGGGCTGTCAGCGTCATGCGTCCGGCCAGAATGCTGAGCTGTGGCCAAATGTGCCAGCGCAGCTCACCGTCCAACGTCAGATGATAACCGCTCTTTTGTTCGACCTTCGTGACCATATAGGCGCGAAAATCATTCGGATTAACCAACAGCACCAGCGCAGACATTCCCGCCACCAGCACCACCAGCAAAATCACCAAAGTCGTCAGTAATCTTCTCATGCCATCCTCTTGTCAACGCCCCACCGACAGTGCTTCCAGCGCTGTTAGTCCTTGTCGATTCGACTGGCTACCGCACCCTGCTGATCGCGGTATTTTGCATCCTGCCGGCTGTTGTAAGGGCGTGCCGCCGGCCCAGACAGCGGTTCAAAACTCAGCGCGCCGATCAGCATACCCGGGCGTAATGCCAATGGCAGCTTGCCTGAATTATAGAACTCAAGAACAATTCGGCCCTGCCAGCCTGGGTCGATGCGGTGTGCGGTAACGTGGACCATTAAACCCAGACGTGCCAGAGAAGAGCGCCCGTCCAGCCAGCCCACCAAATCGTTTGGCAGCGTCACCGACTCCAGCGTCACCGCCAGCGCCAGTTCGCCCGGGTGCAGGAAGAAGGCTTCGCCTTCCGGCAAAACGATTTCATCACTCATCACGCGATCCAATGCGGCACTGACTTCGTCTTTTGGCCCACTGAGATCGATAAACGCGGCGGTGTGGCCACGAAACACGCGGAACTGATTGCCTAAACGGACATCCACCGTGGCCCCGTTAATACGCTCAATCGGCGGGCGCGGCGAAATCACCAGTTTTTCGCAATCCAGCCAGGCTTCTATATCACGGTCGCACAGTCTCATTTGTTTATCTCCATCAGGCGTGTCACTAAAACAAAAATTGCCACACAACGGGCGAAAGGTCTACGCCGCAGCGCAAATAGTTGCCCGCTGACCGGAAACACAGGTTTTCCGGCCATTGAACGGCATTATTCAAAGAATTGGCTGATTTTGGCTTTCAGAATATCGATCGCAATGCGGTTTTTGCCGCCACGAGGGACAATAATGTCGGCATATTGTTTGGAAGGTTCGATAAACTGCAGGAACATTGGACGAACGGTTTTCTGGTATTGCGCCATCACCGAATCCATGGAACGGCCACGCTCATTCACGTCGCGCTTCATGCGGCGCATCAGGCAAATATCCAGTGGCGTATCGACAAAGATCGAGAAATTCATTTCCTGACGCAAACGGATGTCCGTTAACAACAGGATCCCTTCCAAAATAATCACCTTTTTCGGTTCCAGGTGAACCGTCTCTTTTTTGCGCGTGTGTTCGGTGTAGCTATACAAAGGTAACTCTATCGCCCTGCCCGATTTCAGCATTTGCAGATGCTGGAACAGCAGATTGTGATCCATGGCGCTCGGGTGGTCATAGTTTGTTTTGACCCGTTCTTCCATGGTCAGGTGTGTCTGGTCTTTGTAGTAACTGTCTTCAGGAATAACGCCGATATGTTCATCGCCAACCTGATCGCGAAGTTCACGATACAACGTACTGGCGATAAGGCTTTTTCCGGAGGCAGATGCGCCGGCGATACCAATAATGACGCACTGATGCGGCTTGTCAGTCATAAAATTAAAGACCTGATTTCGTAGTGTGAAGGGGGGGACTAAAACGCGACAATTATAGGGAGTTAGCGGGCATTGCGCCAGACTATATTGGCGCTGTTGGCCGCTATCTGCGGTTATTTCGCCTGAACGACATCTTACAAGGTTTTAAGATTATTGCGTCTAGGGCAATTCCACGCTACGCGGTAAACTCCCAGATTCGCTCACCATCTTGCTAATAGAATGGTAAATTTCACCGGAGATTGACGTGCTGGATTGGTATTTTCTGACATTTTTTGGCGACAGCATGTTGCTGTTGCCATGTTCATTCATTCTCTTTGTCGTATTGGTCGTCCCGCACGCCACCAGAACCGCCGGCTGGCAATGGGCGTTGATCTTCGGCTGCGCTGGCGCTGTGGTCTGCGCGTCCAAGCTGGCCTTTATGGGCTGGGGGATTGGCATCGAAAGTTATGACTTTACCGGTTTTAGCGGTCATTCAGCCCTGGCCGCCAGCATCTGGCCGGTATTTTTCTGGGCTCTGACCGGACGTTTTTCCCATGCCGTTCGCAGCATGGCGCTGGTTTTAGGCTTGGTCTTGCCACTCACCATAGGGCTATCGCGGTTGGCCATTCAGGTGCATTCACCTTCGGAAGTGGTTAGTGGGCTAGTGCTTGGCTATCTGGCCAGTACGTTATTTCTGCTGCTGCAACGTGGTAAGGTGCGGCCACAGCTTTCTTGGCCGAGAATTATCGCCGCTCTGGCCTTACCACTGGCGCTGATGGGCAATCGACAACCGGCGCCCACGCAAGGGCTGCTGGAACATATTGCTATAACCCTCGCGCACATCGAACACCCTTATACCCGCGCCGATCTGCACAAACACGTCACAGCACCATAAGAAAAACCCCGGAAATAGCCGGGGTTTTGTTTTGCTGCCTGCGGCGATTACAGCGCGCGGAAAGAGATTTCCGTCGGGATCGCTTCGCCCTGCCAGTACATTTGCGCGGCGACCCGGCCGGCAAGTTGGCGATACAGTTCGGCAAACTCGCTGTCCGGCCGGCTTGTCACCGTCGGCGCACCGCGATCCAAATCCTCGCGCAGAGAAATGTGCAGCGGCAGTTGCCCCAACAGGCGGCTGTGGTATTTCTTCACCAGCTTCTCCGCCCCGCCGGTACCGAAGATCGGCTCGTGGTGCCCGCAGTTGCTGCAAATGTGCACGCTCATGTTTTCCACGATACCCAAGACCGGCACATGCACTTTTTCAAACATCACAATGCCCTTGGCGGCATCGAGCAGCGCGATATCCTGCGGCGTAGTGACCACCAGAGCGCCGGTGACCGGAATGTTTTGCGACAGGGTCAGTTGGATATCGCCGGTACCCGGCGGCATATCCAGTACCAAGTAGTCCAAATCCGGCCACAACGTGTCCTGCAGCAGTTGCATCAGCGCCTTGCTGGCCATTGGGCCACGCCAAACCATGGCGTTGTCATCGGTCACCAGATAACCGATCGAGTTGGTTGCCAACCCGTGGGCTATGATCGGCGCCATGTGCTGACCGTCCGGCGAGGTGGGTCGCTCGTTTTCGGTTCCCAGCATGTTCGGAATCGACGGCCCGTAGATGTCGGCATCCAGAATACCGACCTTGGCGCCTTCCGCTGCCAGCGCTAACGCCAGGTTAACCGCCGTGGTAGATTTACCCACCCCGCCCTTGCCGGAACTGATGGCGATAATATTGCGCACGCCCTTGATGCCGGCCTGATCGTTGGCGCGTTTGAGCGTGGTGATATCATGTTTCAGTTTCCAGTCAATCGCTTCAGCTCCGGTCACGCGCAGCAATTCTGCGCTGACGCTGTCTTTCAACGTCTCAAAACCGCTCTGCCAGGCAAAGGGCATGGTCAATTCAATATGCAGCACATGATCCAACAGCGCGCAGTGGTGAATTGCCTTCAGCGCAGTCAGATTGTTTTTTAACGTCGGGTGTTCAAAGGCGGCCAATACACCGGTCACCAGGGCACGCAGAACTTCGGGGTTGGTCTGCTCGGGGGATTTTGCGTTCATCCCGGCTCCTTGATTTTGAATGGATAGCTTCCCGCTAAGCATATCAGAACTGAGAGCCGGTCGGCGCATGTCCGCACAAAGAAACCGCCCTAGCCGTGGCGGGCGCGATCGGGTAACATCGAAGACCCTTTTTATTCATTACAGAAACCAAGTTCTCACTATGGCTCAAGTCGCGAAAAAATTATTGGTGACGTGCGCGCTACCGTACGCAAATGGTTCCATCCATCTCGGCCACATGCTCGAGCATATCCAGGCAGATATCTGGGTTCGTTACCAACGAATGCGCGGCAACGAGGTTCATTTCATCTGTGCGGACGACGCACACGGCACGCCGATCATGCTGAAAGCTCAGCAACTGGGCATTAAGCCGGAAGAAATGATCGAGGAAATGAGCCAGGAGCACCAACAGGATTTCGCCGGTTTTGGTATCAGCTATGATAACTATCACTCCACCCATAGCGATGAAAACCGTGAGCTGTCGAGCCTGATTTACGGCCGCCTGAAAGAAAACGGCTTTATCAAGAACCGGACCATTTCCCAACTGTACGATCCGGAAAAAGGCATGTTCCTGCCCGACCGTTTCGTCAAAGGCACCTGCCCGAAATGTAAATCACCGGATCAATACGGCGACAACTGCGAAGTTTGCGGCGCGACCTACAGCCCGACCGAGCTGATCGACCCGAAATCCGTGGTTTCCGGGGCCACTCCGGTATTGCGCGATTCAGAGCACTTCTTCTTTGATCTGCCGTCGTTCAGCGAAATGCTGCAGGCCTGGACCCGTTCCGGCGCGCTGCAAGAACAGGTGGCAAACAAGATGCAGGAGTGGTTCGAATCCGGCCTGCAACAGTGGGATATCTCCCGTGATGCGCCGTATTTCGGCTTTGAAATCCCGGACGCACCAGGCAAATACTTCTACGTCTGGCTGGATGCGCCTATCGGTTACATGGGTTCATTCAAAAACCTGTGCGACAAGCGCGGCGATCTGGATTTCGACGAGTTCTGGCGTAAAGACTCCACCACCGAGCTGTATCACTTTATCGGTAAAGACATCGTTTATTTCCACAGCCTGTTCTGGCCGGCGATGCTGGAAGGCAGTAACTTCCGCAAACCGACCAATCTGTTTGTGCACGGCTATGTGACGGTGAACGGCGCCAAGATGTCCAAATCTCGCGGCACTTTCATCAAGGCCGGCACCTACCTGCAACACCTGGATGCCGACTGCCTGCGTTATTACTACGCCGCCAAGCTGTCTTCACGCATTGACGATATCGACCTGAATCTGGAAGACTTCGTGCAGCGGGTGAACGCCGACATCGTCAACAAAGTGGTCAACCTGGCTTCACGCAACGCCGGCTTTATCAGCAAGCGTTTCGGCGGCCAACTGGCCGACAAGCTGGCCGATCCGGCGCTGTACCAGACCTTCGTTGACGCGGCACAAAGCATCGCCGACGCCTACGCCAGCCGTGAGTCGGGCCGTGCAATCCGTGAAATCATGGCGCTGGCCGATTTGGCTAACCGCTATGTGGATGAACAGGCTCCCTGGGTGGTGGCGAAGCAAGAAGGCCGCGATGCCGATCTGCAGGCCATCTGTTCCATGGGCATCAACCTGTTCCGCGTGCTGATGACCTACCTGAAACCGGTGCTGCCGTCACTGACCGAACGTACCGAAGCCTTCCTCAACTGCGAGCTTACCTGGGACAGCATCCAGCAGCCGCTGTTGGGGCATCAGGTCAACGCATTCAAGGCGCTGTTCAACCGTATCGACCTGGATAAGGTCAATGAAATGGTTAGCGCCTCGAAAGAAGACATGGTGGCAACGAAAGTGGTCACCGGGCCGCTGGCGGACGATCCTATTCAGGACACCATCACCTTTGACGATTTCGCCAAGGTTGATATGCGCATTGCGCTGATCAAGAGCGCCGACTTTGTTGAAGGCTCGGACAAATTGCTGAAACTGCAGTTGGATCTGGGCGGCGAATCACGTCAGATCTTCTCCGGTATTCGCTCTGCTTACCCGGACCCGAAAGCGCTTGAAGGCCGTCTGACCATCATGGTCGCCAACCTGGCCCCGCGTAAAATGCGCTTCGGGATTTCGGAAGGCATGGTGATGGCTGCCGGCCCGGGAGGGAAAGAGATCTTCCTGCTGAGCCCGGACAGCGGCGCACAGCCAGGAATGCAGGTGAAATAATACCGGTTTTCCAACGCCTTGAGGGTCGAGCTTGCTCGGCCCTTTTTATGTGTTTAGTCCAGCAGTGGTTCCTCAGGCTACAGGCTAAAACGGGCAAGTAATCCGGATCCTGCATATACTCAGGCAGATTGTAGGGGCGCCGCATGCTGCGCCCCCTACGGTTACCCATACCAAGTTAATCGTTGTATGCATAAACAGGCCTGATATGAAGGGATTCCCACCGCTGATTAACGCCTTGCTAGTCAGTTCGCTGGTACTGACCGTTGGCCGCGGCGTAACGCTGCCGTTCATTACGATTTATCTGACCGGGCATTTTCATCTGCTGCCCAAAAGCGTCGGCATCATTTTGGGTATCAGCCTGGCGATCGGCATTTTCGCCAGCCTGTATGGCGGCTACCTGGTAGACAAATTCAACAAAAATACGCTGATCCTGATTTCCATTCTGTTGTTCGCCCTGAGTTTTTTCGCTATCCCGTGGATCCCGCGGCCAGGCGGTATCGTGGTGGTTTTGGCTATTTTACATACTGCCTATTCCGTATTGGGCATCACCATCAAAGCGTGCTTTGCCGACTGGTTGCCGGTCGCGCAACGCATCAAAGCCTTTTCAATAAACTACACGCTGGTCAACGTCGGCTGGGCGGTAGGGTCATCGTTGGGCGTCCTGGTGGCGGGTCTGGATCCGCTGTTGCCGTTTTACCTCTCCGGCGGATTGGCTTTGTTCACGGTGGTGACGCTGAATTTCATTCTGCACAAGCAGCCCGCTACGGTGCCCGTCGCGCTAGATGCAACGCCCGCCGCGCGCCTTAATTTTCGCCAAACGCTGACTATCCTGCGTAACGATCGCCGGCTGATTTACTTCACCCTTGGCAGCACTCTGGGTGCGGTGGTTTTCGGCCAGTTTTCCGGCTATTTATCGCAATACCTGATTACCGTTTCCAATGCAGAGTTCGCTTATCGGGTCATTGGGGCGGTGATGATCGTCAACGCCTGTATCGTCATCGCCCTGCAGTATTTGCTCAGCCGCGGCATGCGTCAGGAAAATATGCTGCGCTGGCTGGCGCTGGGCACGCTATTTTTCATTCTCGGGCTGATCGGTTTTTGGCTGGCCGGGCAATCGCTCTGGCTCTGGATCCTTGCCATAGCGATATTTACCCTGGGTGAAATCATAGTGATCCCGGTGGAATATATGTTTATCGATTTTATCGCGCCACAGCACCTGAAAGGCAGCTATTACGGCGTACAAAACCTGAGCGCTCTGGGCGGTGCCATCAATCCGGTGGTGTGCGGTTTTATTCTCAGCTACGCCGCACCGCAAATGATGTTCCTGATGTTGATTTTTTGTGCTATCTTGAGTCTGTATTTTTTTTATAACGGTTACCAGACATCAGCCTGAAAAATGAGCCGCCGGTGGATATAGTAAGATTCCTTGTCTATGGTGTCAGATGGAATTTTGTCCTTCACAAAACGACCTTATGTGGGCCGATGAAAGATATTCCTAATTTTAGACAGATAGTCTTTATCCTAAAAAGGAACCCACAAGCACCCCAGACTTGTAACGCGTGCTCATTCATATGAAAATCTTGGTTCAAAAGTAAGGTACCATCACCAGTCCTGTAAAAAGAAGCTAAAATCAAAGCGTTATTTGATGTGTTATACCGACTTCCTGACAGCGACGCACAGGCTCGCCTGTACAATAGGGTCCGACAGCACTTTGGTAGCTGTAAACCAAGGGCGGTAGCGTGCCTTAACGGGCTCGTAGGCAAGTAGCTTGCCCCCCAGATGTCAGCCAGCCGGCACGCTTTGTCGCACTGTTCTGTTTCTTGAAACACAACGGATATGAGCTTACTTTGCACTATTTAATATATACATTTAGTCAACAGGCGCATGGTTGAACCACCCAAGGATAAGCTCCCCTAACGTACAAACGGCAGCTGTCGCCATTTTGGGTAGCAATCTTTGCTGTGCCGGATTGATTAAGTCAGGAGCTACAATGAGCAAGTTGAAAAACATCATCCCCGTAGCCAATCCAGGTATACTAATGTTACCGACGACCAAGAGAATTTCTAAAGAAAAGCGAACAGTTGTCGATAAATCAATCATTCAGCTCATTGTTAATGAGTGCACCACATTGCCAAGCATGAAAAAACTTACTCTTGTTATCCGCCCGCCAAAAGCATTACTAAAAGCCATTTTGGTGCTTCGCTTGAACTCAAATAGCCTGCGGAACGACAGTAACCTATCGCACTTCCACCAATTTCGCTTAAGAGCAGCAAATTAATGCAGTTCCGCCAAAATCAGCAAAACGACCTGGACATACTGCAGCCTGTAGTAAAGATTTGGGCATGATGCACATTTTGCGAGTTGTTGGTCGGGATATGAGACACGATTTTAACAAAGACGGGTCGACTCACCCTCGGATTTTTCTTAGCATTAGATAGTATGTTCTACACCAAACGGCTTTAACTCTACTCAATAGAGCAAATAATCCATTCCAGTTTCATTTTGGCAAAGAATGCATCTTCGTGCTTAAGACTGGATAGCGGACCAAAGATTATTTGTAACGACATTTACATTGAAAGTGATGATAACTAGATGGCAAACCGACAACTTAAATTAATTTCCATTATCGTTTCGATCGGTATGATCAGCGGATGTACCATCATTCCAGGGACACACCTTTCCACCTCAGGAAAAAGTGTTGTAAAACAGGATGATGCTGACTACAACCTTAACGATCTGGTCAATGTTTATCCATTAACGCCTAAATTGATTGAGAAGATGCGGCCAATGCGAGTTGTTGCTCAGTCTAATGCCTCTCTCGACAATGCGCTGCGGAATTACGAATACAAAATCGGCGTAGGCGATGTACTTAACGTGACCGTCTGGGATCACCCAGAACTGACCACACCTGCAGGGCAATACCGAAGCGCCAGCGATACCGGCAACTGGGTGCACTCCGATGGCACTATCTTCTATCCTTATATCGGTAAGGTACGAGTCGTTGGTAAAACCGTCACTGACATTCGTAACGAAATATCGAGTCGTCTGGCTCAATATATTGAAAGTCCACAGGTTGATGTCAGCATCGCTGCTTTCCGCTCGCAAAAGGCCTATGTCACCGGTGAGGTGACAAAATCTGGCCAGCAACCGATTACCAATGTCCCAATGACCATCCTCGATGCGATTAACAACGCGGAAGGCCTAACGCAAAACGCCGACTGGCGAAATATCGTCCTCACCCATAACGGTAAAGAGGAACATATTTCTCTGCAACAGCTAATGCAAAATGGCGATCTCAATCAAAACCGTCTGCTTTACCCAGGCGACATACTGTACGTTCCGCGTAATGACGACCTCAAAGTCTTCGTTATGGGCGAAATCAAAACTCCAACTACGCTCAAAATGGATCGCAGCGGTATGACGTTAACCGAAGCATTGGGCAACAGTAATGGCTTGGACCAAAATGTCGCCGATGCTACCGGTATCTTTGTTATTCGTCCGCTAAAAGGCGCGGAAGGAAAAAAACTGGCAAATATTTATCAACTCAACTTGTCAGATGCGACAGCTTTCGTAATGGGGGCAGAGTTCCAGTTGCAACCTTATGATGTCGTCTACGTAACCGCTGCGCCAATCGCCCGATGGAACCGTCTGATTGGTCAGCTCTACCCGACCATTGAGAGCTTCAACAATCTGAGCGAGGGTGCATTGCGTGTTCGTAATTGGCCATAGAGGTAGACATGTTTGATTCAATTCTTGTCGTGTGTGTGGGTAATATTTGTCGTTCACCTACCGGTGAACGGCTATTAAAACAGCACTTACCAGATAAAAAAATCGCATCAGCAGGGCTGGGAGCCTTGGTCGGTCATGCGGCAGACGCTTCGGCCATCGCTGTTGCCCAACAAAATGGTTTATCACTAGAGCACCATTCAGGCACTCAACTGACAAAAGAACTGTGTCGCGAATACTCCCTCATTTTGGTAATGGAAAGAAAGCATATTGATGGAGTATGTCGTCTGGCTCCCGAGGTCAGAGGTAAGACCATGCTGTTCGCTCATTGGCTGGGGCAAAAAGATATTCCCGACCCCTATGGCAAAAGTGTTGAGGCATTTGACTTTGTTTACCGTCAGCTACACGAGTCAGCGGAAAAATGGGCAACAGTTTTAAATAAATAACCAGAGATGACAATGACAGACAATATTCGTAACCGAAGCACGGACAATAGAAACGAAGAGATAGATCTTGGGCGCTTGTTCGGTACATTGATAGATAATCGCTGGCTTATTATTGCAATCACGGCCTTATTCTCTGTGAGCAGTATTATTTATGTACTATTTTCAACGCCGATTTATCAAGCAGATGCACTGGTCCAGGTAGAACAGAATGCAGGCAATTCCATTCTGAACAACCTTTCCGAAATGCTGCCGAACAGTCAACCTATGTCTAGTACCGAGATTGAATTAATCAAATCCCGACTGGTCACAGGTAAAACAGTGGATGATCTTGATCTCGAAACTGTCATTGAACAAAAATACTCGCCACTCCTTGGCCGTGGCTGGGCCCGTCTAACCAATCAGGCACCGGCACAAATTGCCTTATCGCGTTTCACCGTACCGGATTACATGCTTGGTCAGCCGCTGGAACTGACCGTTGTCAGCGATAAAGAATATATTCTGAGCTTTGATGGCACCGAAATCCTGAAAGGCCAGATAGGTCAGTTCGCCCAGGCCCATGGCGTCACACTGCTGGTCAGTTCGTATCTCGGCAAGCCGGGAGTCGTATTCACCGCAACCCGAGTACCCAAACTTTCAGCCATCAACGCCCTGCTTAAGTCATTAGTGGTTGAAGACAAGGCAAAGGAC
>JAAXZN010000019.1 GCA_012719855.1 Serratia liquefaciens
ATATTAGAACGGGGGAGGAATAGGATGTAATTCAAATTTTCTGCTATTTAAAGTCAAATTTGTTCTGACAATTTGAATTAATGAAAAAGGAAGTGCTTATATAGACAGTAATAAAGTTATTAAGACTAACATCATTAGTCTGCAATCTAAATAAAAGCTGGTGTTGGTCAGCAAAGGGCTGAGTGGTTAAATAACTAAATTAATTGTCGTTGCAGACACTGTTTATTTAATTAAGTTCGCAACTGGTTAAAAGAATTTTTCTCTTTTTGCTGCAAATGGATTTTCATATGCTCAAGCAAGCGGCGAACTTTTAAAGGTTGGCTGTCCCGGCGTGGCATAATCGCATAGCAATTAATCTCCGGTAATCGCCAATCAGGCAGCACTTCCACCAAATCGCCATTGTGTAATTCACGCTCAACATTGACAAAGAAATTACGGATGATCCCTTTGCCCGCCAGCGCCAGTTCTTTCATCGCCATACCGTTATTGGTAAATAAACGGCCGGTCATTCTCAGCCGATGTTCGTCGCCGTTATGGTGGAGCAGGCGAACAAATTGCGGGTTGCCCAAAGGAGTAAAAGTCACCCATTGATGCCGGGTTAACGCCTGTGGGCTTTCAGGAATGCCATGGCCGGCAAGGTAGGCCGGTGAGGCGCACAACACTTCGCGAAAGCGTGCCAGGCGGGTAGAAACGTAGCTGGAGTCCGCCAGAACGCCGCCGCGGATCGCCAGATCGATGCGCTGGCCTATCAGGTCAATCTTCTCGTCATGGATCTCCAGCCTAAGCGTGATGCGCGGGTGATCGTCAAGGAAGCTTTGCAATGCAGGCACCAAATAGTGGGTGGCGAACTCGGTAGAGGTCGCGACGCGCAGTTCACCACTCAGTTCACCGCGCAGGGCGGCGATACGTTGTTGCCCCCGCTCGGCGGCATGCAGCATTAAAACGCAGTCTTCATAAAAACAGAGCCCGGCTTCGGTCAGGCTCAGTGAACGAGTGGAACGCAGAAGTAATTGAATGCCCAGCTCGTTTTCCAGCAGGCGGATATGCTGGCTGACGGCAGAGGTGGTAATGCCTAATTCTTTAGCTGCCATGCTGAACGCGCCGCAATCGACAACTTTAGAAAAAATGGCCATGCGCTTTAGAATATTACTCATAGTTTGTTAAGTTCAACTTAACCAAGATTGTTAATTATACGGGCTAATAATATAGCACTATCTCTTCTATATTGCCTGAAGCAGATAAATCTCAGGGGTGAGTATTATTCTCTGATGATGCCTCTTTTTTCGAAAAGTCTTATTGCGTTTGTGATTAAGTCACCTGCGCCATAATCTGAACAGGAGTTAATTGTGGACAGTGCCCGTATTGAAAAAATATCGTTAAAGATCCTTCATGAGCTATTGCAATATCGGCGTCGGTTCCCAGGAATGGAAACATCAAATTCCGAGGAAGAGCTGCTCGTCACTCAAGTGCAATTGCCGCGCATCCGGGCATTCATTGAACAACAACAGCGGATTGAGTTTGTACTGCCTGCCTTTCCGACAAAATCACCCAATACCAATAAGGTGATTGGTGCAGTACCCGATATGGCGGAACGCTTGTCGCTGATATTCCTTAATTCCCTCTGCCAGCGTATTCAGCTTTATTATCCGCCGGGTGCACATATTGTCATCTGTTCGGATGGTCACGTCTTCGGCGATTTAATCCGCGTCAGCGACGATGCCATCAACCACTATCAGCGCGAAATTGAAACTCTGCTACATGAGGTTGGGGCCACGCACCTGAGCGTGTTCAACCTGGGGGACGTGGAAGGGCTGGCGGAACACACCGACGACTACGACTTGCTACGCCAGTTGCTGGTCGACGGTTATGCCGAATCGGAGTCGGCAATCAAACAACAGCTGATGGAAAGCGATCAGGGGCTGCAACTGTACCGCGCCATTACCCGTTTCCTGTATGAAGACAGTCAACTGCCGGGCTACAGCGGCTCGAATGCCGCGCTGCAGAAAGACGCCAAGCTACGGGCCTGCGGCGTGATCCAACGAAGCTGGGCCTGGGGCAATTTGCTGGCTCAGCATTTTCCGGCGGCGATCCGCTTGTCGATCCACCCGCAGCCTGCGGACAGCTTGAAAATAGGCATTCATATGATGCCGACCAAAGATGATTGGCTCACGCCATGGCACGGCGTCGCGGCCAACGTCAACGGACAGTTCGTGCTGATGAAACGCAAAGACGCTCAGGAGCTAGAGGGCGAACTGGTGGCGATCCGCGGTACGCCAAGCCATTACCTGATTGAACAACCTCAAGTGGTGTAACACGCCACCTTGCGCCCGCCATCTTGGCGAGCGTGTTTTAACGGCACGGTTGCCGTGTGAGCAGCAAATTTGCTTCAAGGAGAGTCACCGATGGACAAGCAACAATTGAACTGCCGTATTGAACTCAATAGCCCCTTTGGCGCTGTATTGACCCCAGAACGCCCAGGGCAATCGATCAGCGAGCTGCCGGTGGCGGCGTTGCGGGCGCTGGCACAGCAGCATCACCTGCTGGTACTACGTGGCTTCGAATCCGGTTTTACCGATCCTCGGGTACTGACCCGTTATGCCGGCAATTGGGGTGAGATCATGATGTGGCCCTTCGGCGCGGTGCTGGATGTGAAAGAACATCCAGACGCCAAGGACCATATTTTCGACAGCAGCTATGTGCCGCTGCACTGGGACGGCATGTATAAACCGACCATCCCGGAATTTCAGCTGTTCCACTGCGTAGCCGCGCCCTCGCAGGATGAAGGCGGTTGCACTACCTTTGTCGATACTACGCGCCTGCTGGCCAATGCCGATGAGTCGCAACTGGCACAGTGGCTGACGGTGTCGATCTCATACCGAATCAAGCAGGTGGTGCACTACGGTGGCGAGGTTTGCTCGCCGCTGGTGGTAACGCACCCGAGCGGGAGCGGGCTGATCATGCGCTACAACGAGCCGCCGACAGAGGGGAAGAAATTCCTCAACCAGCATGCGCTGGAATATCACGGGGTGCCGGAAGATCAGCAGGAAGCGTTCCATCAGACTCTGCAACAGCATCTCTACGATCCGCGCCACTATTACGCCCACCAGTGGCAGCAGGGCGATGTGGTGATCGCAGACAACTTCTCGCTGCTGCACGGGCGTGAAGGCTTTACCGCCCGCTCGGCCCGCCATTTGCAACGGGTTCATATACAGAGCAACCCGGTGTGCGCCAATCTGGCGCTGAAACCGGCCAACGCAGAGGCTTAAGAGTTATGGCACGTATTCTGATGACCGCCGTGGCAACGCCCGGTCACGTTTACCCGATGCTGGGCATTGCCCGGCACCTGATTGCACAAGGGCACCAGGTTCGGGTGATGACCGGCGCGTTGTTCCGTGAACGTGCGGAGGCGAAAGGAGCGAAGTTTGTTGCCTTCGATCCCAAGGTCGATTTCGACTACCGCTATCTCGAGGAACACTTTCCGGAACGTGCTGCACTGCCGCCGGGCAATGTGCAGATGGCGCTGGCGTTGAAAGACTTCTTCGCCGCCCCAATCCCGTTGCTGAATCAACAGTTGCGTACGGTGATCGCCGCCGAGGCTACCGATCTGCTGATGGTGGAAAACTGTTTCTACGGGGTATTGCCGCTGCTGCAGGCGGAGGATCGCCCTCCGGTTATCGGTATCGGCGTAACGCCGCTGTCATTCTCGTCTGAAGATTCCATCTTCTACGGGCCACGCATTCCTCCGGCGCTGTTGCCGCGGGAGCTGCGTCGCGAACAGCTGGTGGATGACGCTACACGTGCCTTGATAAATGAGGTGCAGCAGAGTTTTGATGCCGCGATGACGCAATCCGGTGGCAGGCCGCTGCACCAACCCTTTAGCGATGCTTTGATCGGCGGTTGCGATCGTTTCTTGCAACTGGCGACCCCTGCGCTGGAGTATCAGCGTGACGATTTGCCGGCCAGCGTACGATTTATTGGCCCGTTGCGAAGCGCGTCGACTCAATCGCCTGCCGATGCCCTCTGGGATGAGACCGATCAGCGGCCGCTGGTGATTGTCAGCCAGGGCACACTGGCGAATGTCGATCTGCACCAGTTGATTGTTCCGACGCTTAAGGCGCTGGCACAGTTACCGGTACGGGTGCTGGCAACCACCGGTGGTCGTTCGGTCGACGGGCTGTCGGATCTGCTGCCGGACAATGCCAGAGTACGGGAGTTTATCTCTTTCGAACACTGGCTACCGCGGGCCGCGGTGCTGATCACCAACGGCGGTTACGGTTCGATCAACTACGCGTTGGATCAGGGCGTGCCGTTGATTATCGCCGGTACCGGCGAGGACAAGCTCGAGGCGGCTTCTCGGGTAGTGGCGGCTGGCTGCGGAATTAATCTGCACACCAGCAATCCGGATGAGCCGCAACTGCGTCATGCCGTGCAGCAGATCCTGACGCAACCGGCCTATCGGCAGCACGCGGCATGGGTTCAGGCCGATTACGCCCGCCATGATGCGCTGGCGGCTATTGCCGAAGAGGTGGCGGCGTTAACTGCTTGAGTCGCTTTTATCACGGGGGCTTTTGCCCCCTTTTTTGTCTTCCGCTATCAGTCGTCGCCATCTTGCATAATGGCGCTGCGTCCTCCATCCATCACAATTGTGGTGCCGGCGATGAATCCCGCGCGATCGCTGGCAAGAAACAGGCATAAATCACCGACTTCCTCGGGGCGGCCGAGGCGGCCGACAGGGTGTTTTTTGACGGTTTTCTCCCGTGCCCGTTGGGCATCGGTATGGCTATCGAACCAGGCCTGATTGCCTTCGGTATCAATAAAGCCTGGAGCAATTCCCAATGTGCGGATCGCCGGTCCCCACTCTATAGTCAGACTTTGCACCAGTGACAACAGTGCCCGTTTACTGATGTTGTAGGGCGCGCAACCCGGCATCGTGGAGAAGGCGTGGTTGGAGGTGATCACCAGGATCACTCCATGGCTTTTGGTCAGTGCCGGTCGGGTGCATTTCGCCAGATACCAGTGCGAACGCAGGTTGAGATCGAAATTGTGATCCCAGTCTGCTTGATCGCAATCAATCCCTTTGAAGATATTTTTACCGGCATTAGAAACCACGATGTCGATGCGACCGCACTGATGTTCAACATTTGCTACAAAGCGTTTGATCTCGGTGGTTTGGGTGACATCGACCGACGAATAGAAAAAAAGTTGTGGGTAATCGGTCAACAATCGCTGGGCTTGAGGTGCATTCTCCAGGCTGGGACAAGCGCACCCCATCACGGTATCGCCGTTCGCGAGAAAGGATTTGGCGATGGCCCACCCTATACCCTGGCTGGCACCGGTAACTATCGCTACACGTTTGGTTTTGTGGGTTGACATAGATAAGCCTCAAAAAGGCCGCGATAAGGCGGCCATCTTGGTCACAGTGAGAACTGACTTAAAAATCGATCGATCGTCTGGTGATCGTCGGCGGTCAGTTGCCAACCGGGGTGGCGGCAGTAATCGGTGGCGATGATATTGCGTCGTTGCAGGATCGTCTTTTCGATCTGAATGATGTATTCGCAGTGGTTCATCCAGCGTTGGATGTAAGGCAACAATGCCTGATGCAGCCCGTTCGCTTGTGCCACTTCGCCGGCCTGCCAATGGCGATAAATACGCAGGTAAATTTCGCTGAACGAGCATCCCGGCATCACGCCTTTACCGCCCGCCGCCAGTATCTGCAACATATAAAGCCCGGCATAGCCGTTCAGTACGTTGGCCTGGGGGGCCAGTTGCAGAAATTCTTTGGTGTAATCCACCGGTGGATTGCATTCGATCTTTAACACCGCATGGGGATAACGGGCTGCCACGTCGGCCAATTGTTGCGGAGCGATCGGCAAACCGGTTTCACCCGGCGCGTATTGCACCATCACCGGAATGTCTACGGCCTCCAGAACGGCGAAAATGTGCTGCTGAATCGCCTGTGGACTGGGTTGAAGGAAAAAAGGAGGCAGCAGCATCAAGGCGTCTGCGCCCAGAGCTTGATAATGACGAGCGCGTTTGACGGCGACTTCGCTGCTGTGATCGGTGACCGAGATAGCGCGATACAGCGGGGCGCCTGCCAGTTCGCTGATAAATATCTCCGCCAGGCGTTCACGCTCAGGCTCCTCGAGTTTCGGGAATTCGCTGGCAATGCCAAACAGCGTCATTCCCTGAACCCCGGTTGCTGCCAGATGCTTGAGCAACTGCGAAAAACTCAGTGGGTCAATTTCGCCATTGGCCTTGAACGGCATGGCGACGATAGGGTTGACGCCTGCAATGTCGATAGCTTGGTAACGGCCCATTATTCCTCCTCCCGATCGGCCAGTACGGCACCCTGCGCAGCAGGTAAAGCCCAGCGGCGATATAAACGCAGGAAGCCGCGCGGCACTTCTTTGTCCACGGGCTGCCAGTTTTGGCGCCGCTGCGCCAATATCACCTCGCTGACGTGCAGCGTCAGGGTGCGAGCCGGAATATCAATTGAAATTTCATCGCCGTCCTGCACCAATGCCAGCTCACCGCCGTCCACCGCCTCAGGCGAGATATGGCCGACAAACAGCCCGCGGTTGGAGCCGGAGAAGCGGCCGTCGGTGATCAGGGCACAGCTGTCGGCCAGGCCCATGCCTTCCAGCGACTTCATGGGTTTATACATTTCCGGCATGCCGGGGCCGCCTTTGGGCCCTTCATAGCGCAGGACCAGGGCGCTGCCTGGCTTAATCTGGCCGGACATAATCGCCTCGACGGATTCCTGCTCGCTGTTGAACACCACGGCGGGTCCCCGAAAGCGCATCAAATTTTCCGGCACGGCCGCAGGCTTCACCACGCAGCCGAGAGGCGACAGATTACCGTGCAGTACGGCGACGCCGGCTTCATTGCGCACCGGAATGGCCAGGGTATGGATGACTTCCGGGCGGCGGCTTGGCCGGGTTTTTGCCAGCAGTTCCGCTTTGGTTTTGCCGGTGACGGTTAACGCGTTGAGATCGAGCAGTTTGGCAATCTCAAGCTCTACTGCCGGTACGCCACCTGCTTCCCAAAAATCAATCATGTCATGTTCACTGGCCGGGTAGAGCGAGGCGACCAGCGGTACCTGATGGCTCAACTCATCGAAGACGGACAGCGGCAGGTGACCCAGCTCCGCTTCGTAATGAATGGCTTGCAGGTGCAGGATGGCATTGGTGGAGCCGCCGGTTGCCAGCAGGTAGATCACCGCATTGCGAATCGACTCGGCGGTGATGATTTGGCGGGCATTGATGCCGTTCAATACCAGTTCCACCGCGGTACGCCCGGTTTCGATAGCGCACTCGCGACGTTCGGCCGACACCGCCGGCAGCGTGCTGCTGCCCGGAAGGCTCATACCCAGCACTTCACCGATGCAGCACATGGTGTTGGCGGTGCCATACATGGTGCAGGAACCCGGGCCGGGTTCGGCGATATTTTCGATATGGGCAAATTCCGCCTCATCGATTTCGCCGCGCATTTTCCAGCCGATGGCCTCGGTAACGATGTTGCCGTCCCAGTGTTTGCCTTTATATTCAGCCGGGTACATTGGCCCCCCGTTGACCATGATAGCCGGAATATCCAGCCGGGCCGCGGACATCAGCATGGCGGGAACAATTTTGTCGCAGGAACCAAGCAACACCATGCCGTCGAAACGATGGGCACGCATCATCACTTCTATGGAGGCGGTGATCACCTCGCGAGCGGCCAGAATGTAGCGCATGCCGAGATGCCCTTCGGCGATGCCGTCACAGGGGGCGATAGTGCCGAACACCATGCCGACCCCGCCGGCTTCTTCAATGCCCTGCAATACCTTGGCCGTCAGTTCGTTCAGATTGGCGTGGCCGGCCGTCGCGTTGGTATAGCTGTTGACCACGGCGATCACCGGACGGCGCAGTTGTTCGTCGCTGTGCCCCATGGATTTGTATAGTGCACGCTTCAAAGCGCCGTCATCGCCCTCCAGAATAGGGTTGAAATGCGAGCCGCAACCGCCGCTGCCACAGGTTCCACATCCGCTCATCATCAAAATCTCTCAGTGATATTTAAAGGATCCTCAGCGTCAGGCTGAGCAACATCCTGGTAATGCATGCCAGGGGTTTTGCCGGGGGAGACCAGCTTGGCAGGCAGCATGAAAATCAACGGTGCACAGAGCAGCAGGAAGCCCGCCAGAATGTACAGGCCGCTGTCGGTTTGTCCGGTTTGATCTTTCAGCCAGCCGAGCACCGTGGGGCCGAAGAAACCCGCGAGGTTGCCGACAGAGTTCACCAGTGCAATACCCGCGGCGGCGGCGGTACCGGAAAGCAGCGTGCCGGGCAGGCTGATGTAGGTGGGGATCAGCGCCAGGGTGCCGGACATCGCTACACAGATCCACGTCATCATCCAGAAGGTGGATCCGCTGCAATAGGCACTCAACGTCAGGCCGATACAGCCAATGACCGCCGGAATGGCGATATGCCAGCGACGCTCCTGTTTCAGATCGGAGTGGCGGCTGTTCCATATCATAAATGCCGCGCCAAACACGTAGGGCAGGGCTGCCAGCAGGCCGATTTGGAGATCGTCGCTGATGCCCGAAGTCTTGATGATGGAAGGCAGCCAGAAGCTGACTCCGTAATACCCGACGTTGAAACTGAAGAAAATCAGCGCCAGCAACCAGACATAGCGGTTAGCCAGCATCTCTTTCAGGCTGTGGGACGCTTTGCCGTTTGCCGCCCGATCGCGGTTGGCGCGATCCTTGGCCAGATCGGTTTGAACGATCTTTTTCTCTTCGACGGTGAGCCATTTGGCTTCGTCCACGTTGTTATCCAGGTAACGCAGTACCACAAAGGCCAGCACGAAAGAGGGGATCGCCTCGACCAGAAACAGCCACTGCCAGTTATGTAAACCACCGACATTTTCGAACAGTTTGAGGATCAGCCCTGAAAGCGGGCTGCCGATAATTACCGACAGCGGCGTAACCAGAATAAACAGCCCCAGCGTGCGGGCGGAACGCCATGAAGGAAACCACAGCGTTAAATAGAACACGATGCCGGGGAAGAAGCCGGCTTCGGCCACGCCAAGCAAGAAGCGCAGCACATAGAAAGACGTGGGAGTGGTAACAAACATCATGGCTGCGGACAATACCGCCCAGGTAGCCATGATGCGGGCAATCCAAAAGCGCGGCCCGAAGCGTTGCATCAGCAGATTGCTTGGCAGCTCGAAAATAAAATAGCCGATGAAGAATATGCCGGCGCCCAGGCCATAAACGGTATCGCTGAAGCTCAGAGCATCCTGCATATGCAGCTTGGCGAACCCGACGTTAACGCGGTCCAGATAGGCGAAGAAATAGCACAAGATCAGAAAAGGGATCAGGCGGCGGGTAATTTTGCCGTACACCCGCGTTTCAGCGGCCTGTTCCGGCGTAGGGACTTCCGTGGTCAGCTTCATGATAGTTTCCTCTGATTTATTTTTATTCGCCGGGTTAAGCCGGCGTATTCAAGGAACGGTCGGCAGTCTTGGACTGGGGTGGCCTGCCTATGTGGCGCAGGGCGGCACCCTGCATCAGATTTTTTTCAATGCGTTCAAGGGAGATATTTTTGGTTTCCGGTACGAAACATAACGTCAGAACGATGCACAGCAGGTTGAGCAGCGCGTAAAGCCAGAAGGTCCCGGCGCTGCCGAGGTTGTCGATCAGCGTCAGGAAGGTGGCACCGATGATCATGTTGGCAATCCAATTGGCCATGGTGGAGCAGGTGACGCCAAAGTCTCGTCCGGCCAGCGGTTGGATTTCGGAGCACAGCACCCAAATCAATGGGCCGGCACTCATGGCGAAACCTATGATAAAGATCAGCAACACCGTCACTGCGGCGTATTGCTCCGTGGGATTGCCGATGCCGATATAAAACATATAACCGAGCGTCGCCATGCAGATTGCCATCAGGCTGAAGCCGAGTTTGAGGATCGGTTTACGGCCCCAGCGATCGACCAGCGCGATCGCGATAAAGGTGGCCAGCACGTTGGTCAGGCCTGCTATCACGGTGCACCACATTTGCTCTCGGGTGGTGGCGAAACCGGCGATTTCAAAAATCTTGGGGGCGTAATACATGATGATCGTCATGCCGGTGAACTGCTGCATAAATTGCAGCAGAACGCCCAGGTAGGTGGAGCGGCGAAAGTGCGCGTTGTAGCGAAACAGCTGCCAGCCTCGTTGCTTCATTTGCAGGCTTTCACGGATTTGGTTGAGTTCGTCGCGAGCCTCATCATCCGAATTGCGTAACAGTTGCAAGACCTTGCCGGCCAATTCACCGCGCCCCTTCATCGCCAACCAGCGTGGGCTTTCCGGCAATGTCAGTACCCCGATAAATAGCACCAGCGCCGGGAAAGTGATGATGCCCAGCATCCAGCGCCAGTGTCCGCCGGCACTGAATGCGGTATCGGACAGGAAGGCGGCCAAAATTCCAATGGTAATCATCAACTGATAGAGAGAAATCATGCTGCCGCGAATGCGCTCTGGAGCGATTTCCGACAGATACAGCGGCGCGGTGAACGAGGCTATGCCCACGGCTAGTCCGAGGATAAAGCGGGAAATCACCAGCACTTCCAGATTCTGGGCCACGGCGCAACCGATCGAGCCGACGACGAACAAAACCGCGCCTAACAACAGGCTTTTTTTACGGCCCAGATGGGAAGACATAGGCCCGCTGCTTAGTGCCCCCAACGCGGCTCCGAACATCATGATGCTGACGACGACTTCCTGCTGTTGGTTCGAGAGGCTAAATTCGTTCGCCAGGAATGGCAATGCACCGGCGATCACCCCCATATCCAGGCCGAACAGCAAGCCGGCTAACGCGGCAAGAAAACAAACCTGTAGGGTTTGGCGGTTTGCTTTTGCGGGAATAGATGATTTATTCATAACAACACCTTTTTATTCAATGCGTTATATTTTTTTGAGACAAGCATCGGCAACGTCGCAGTGGGTAAACAGCTATTCCACGCAATGTTGCCAGGCGGCCTGATAAGCCAGGGCCCGTTGGCGCAACGTCGCCAGGCTGATGCCGGGTTGATAGAGCCCGCCACCCAACCCAAATCCGTTGCTGCCGGCCTGGATATAGGCACGCATCTGCATGGGGTCCGGCTGAATGCCGCCAACCGGCAAGCAAACCAGCCTTTGCGGAAGCACGGCACGCAGCGCCTTGATGACGGCGGGAGTGATGTTTTCTGCGGGAAAAAATTTTAACCCGCTGGCCCCGGCGGCGAGGGCAGCAAAGGCTTCGGAAGGCGTCGCCACGCCGGGCAAACCGATCAGATTCAGGTAACGGGAATGGCCGATCACGGCGGCGTCGGCATTGGGAGAAATAATCAGCTGCCCTCCGGCTTTGGCTACCTCTTCAACCTGCTGAACGTTCAGTACGGTGCCGGCACCGACAAAACCCCTGTCACCAACGGTATTCCTGATCGAGCGGATAGAGTCGTACGGGCTGGGGCTGTTAAGCGGCACTTCCAGATAGCGGAAGCCGCAGTCCAGCAGAGTTTCGGCGACCGGCTCCGCCTCCGCTGGCGTGATACCACGTAAAATGGCTACCAGCGGGAGGGGCTGCTGCTGCCACTGTTGGAAGAAAATCTCTGGGCTCATTGGGCGGTTCCTTGCAGTAGGGGATACAGTTGACTTAATCCGTTGATAAAGCAG
Organism: Serratia liquefaciens; assembly: GCA_012719855.1. Taxonomy (GTDB): domain Bacteria; phylum Pseudomonadota; class Gammaproteobacteria; order Enterobacterales; family Enterobacteriaceae; genus Serratia; species Serratia liquefaciens_A. The sequence goes on from JAAXZN010000019.1 coordinate 11,672, forward strand.
CTATCGCCATCCGCGGCGCGCAATGACAGGCCCAACGGCTCCGCCGCCATTTGGTAGCGTGCAATCAGCGACGGGCTGGCGACTACCCAGATGGACTGGTGCGTTGGCAGCGCATGAAGCTCATAGCCGATCAACAGGCCGGAAAGGTAGCTGTGTATATTCTCCGCGGCTATTTCACCGCTCAGGCGGCGGGTACGCGCCGAAAAAATCAGATGGCTAAAGGGGGCGCCGGTGCGTGCGGTATTGGCCCCGAGCATGAACGCCTGCGCGTCCTCCTGTTGTTCCGACAGGGCGTTGCCCAAAATGGAGTGTCGGCTGAGCAGCGAGAACAGTTCGCCGGTCATAAAGGTGGAGAAGCGGCCGATTTCCCCATGATTCAACTGAACGTGCTTGCTGTGGGTGCCGGGCAGGATAGCCAGGCATTGCGCGGCCGGATGCAGCCTGGCCAAACCGAGCAACTGCACCTCTTCCCCTCGCATGACTTCGGGTTGTTGAGCCAGACCCTGGCCCCGAACGCCGGGAATGATCCACGCCGGACTTCCCCAGTCGGTGGTAAATGCCATGGCCCCGGCCGCCAAACTTTTCAGACCGCACGGCTGGGTTAGATAGGCGACCTCATGCCACCCCTGCTGCGAACCCACCATGCCGGCCATGACCACCGGCAGAGCCCCCTGGTCGGCTAGCCAGGGCTGTAATAAGGTTTTTAGGGTGTCGGCAAACCGGTTTTTTTCTACGGCCAGTAACCCGCAGGGGCGGCTGAGGGTACTCAGGCATTGCTCCCCACGCATTAAAAAAGCGCGAAAGTTAGTGGTGCCCCAGTCGATAGCAATCCAGTTGTTATTCATCCAAGTAATACAAACCATGCAATCTTGTCATACAAGAATGCTAGAGCGAAAATTGCTCAGGATCTGTGAGGACGATCGAAATTACAGCAAAGAGGGATTTTTAGAGGATGTGGGCGAACATTTCCGGTTGCTGATGCCAGTGACTCTTTTTGGCCGCGTTAAGCAGAATGACTCGCATACGCTGACGCGCAGTTTCCACCTGCTTGAAGCGAATGGCCTCCAGCAGTTGTTGGTGTTCTTCTACCGCACTTTTGGTCAGCCGGATATCTTCTTCCAGCGTTTGCTGAAAAGAGAGCGCCATCGCGGCGGAAAGGGCACTGCCCAGGGAATGCAAAAAAGGATTATGGCTGGCGCCCAGCAACGCGAGATGAAACGCCATATCGCCCTGCTCGAAGAGTTGGCGGCTGGCTTGCTGCTGCCCTTGCGACATCAGATTGCAGGCGTCTTCCAGCGCAGCCAGGTCATGACCGGTGGCGTTAACGGCCGCTAATGCTGCGATATTCGGTTCAAAGATCAGACGGGTAACCATCAATTGTTCGACCAGTTGCTGGTCGAGACTGCCTTCCGCCAACCAGCTCAGGACGTCAGGATCCAAAAAACTCCATTGTTCGCGGGCATTGACCGTACTGCGCTTCTTGGCCTGAATGGAGACCAATCCCTTCGCCGCCAGCACCTGCAACGCGTTACGAACCGAAGTGCGTGAAACCGAATACTGCAGCGCCAATTCATTTTCGCCCGGCAGCGACAGGCCGGGCGGCAGATCGCCACTGATGATACGGCGGGCCAAATCTTGCGTCAGGGTTTCCGATATGGTGGTTTGCGCGGTTTTCATCCGTGGCTCTCAGGCAATTAAAGCGGCAGTTGCACCCTATACTAAGCTAAGCGGCGGGTTGACGGTACCAGCACCGGTTTGAACGAAGAAAATGAGCGCTTTTTCATGCAATTTCTACCGGTTGAAATTGCATGATTATGTACAATCGCCAATGGGCGTGGACCGGCCGGATTGTTAACCCGTTGACAGCATTACTGATGAAAAGCGGGGGATATCATAATTTTCTAATTATGAAATGAATCCTCTGGCGATGATAAGGTGGGGCAGTTAACCTGAACCGATAGCCTAATGAGATAGGCGTTAAATCAACAAGAGAGCAAGTATGACTGATTCACCCATCCGCATTGCTATTGCGGGTTCCGGCGGCCGTATGGGCCGCCAATTGATCCAGGCCGTACATCAGGCGCAGGGCGTGGTTTTGGGCGCGGCAGTATCGCGTCCTGGCTCAAGCCTGATTGGCATCGACGCCGGTGAACTGGCGGGCATTGGTGCGCTGGGCGTAACCGTCAGCGACAGCCTGGAAAAAGTGGCCGACGATTTCGATATTCTGATCGACTTCACCCGCCCGGAAAGCACCCTGGCGTACCTGGCTTTCTGTGTCGAGCACAAAAAAGCCGTGGTGATCGGTACTACCGGTTTCGATGATGCGGGCAAAGAGGCCATCCGCGCCGCAGCTGAGCAGATTGGCATCGTCTTCGCCGCCAACTTCAGCGTCGGCGTGAACCTGGTGTTAAAACTGCTGGAAAAAGCCGCGCAGGTGATGGGCGACTATACCGATATTGAGATTGTTGAAGCGCATCATCGTCATAAGGTCGACGCCCCTTCGGGCACGGCTCTGGCGATGGGCGAGGCGATTGCCGGCGCGCTGGGGCGCGATCTGAAAGAGTGCGCGGTGTATGCGCGTGAAGGTCATACCGGTGAACGCGATCCGAAGAGCATCGGCTTTGCCACTATTCGCGCCGGCGATATCGTCGGTGAGCACACCGCCATGTTCGCCGACATCGGTGAGCGGGTAGAAATCACCCATAAGGCCTCCAGTCGCATGACTTTTGCCAGTGGTGCGGTTAAGGCTGCGGTATGGCTTGAAGGCCATGATAAAGGTCTGTTTGATATGCGTGATGTGCTCAATTTAGACCAGTTATAATTGATTTGTATGCCATCGTGATGTGGCTGTATTAATCATAATGCTATGATTAACGGACAATAATTTTATTGTCCTTTTTTTTAACATGATAAATGGGTGTTTTAATTTGTTTTTGTTTGTTTCTCTTTGTTTTCGGTAGTTAACTTTTACTTTGTGGTGCTTTTGTCCCTTCTGACGTATCCCTCGCTCGTAAAAATGCCTGCAGAATGGTGATTTTCTGTCTTTAGCGCTCGCAACCGTTTACTCACCCGAGTTTAGACGTGTTTTTATGGCTACTAACCTCATTAAACGCCGAGAAGTGCAAAAATAAGAGAAAAAATGGCGCTTTGGGTAGACAAGCGGAGCACTCATCATTAAAATGCGCCCAATTTGCCAAAAATTGACCTTGAGGGCGGTTTTTGCATTGATTTAGATCTCGATATCTGAATTAATATGCAAATATTGTGATTGATTATTCCTTGGAGGGTGTTTTGATTAAGTCAGCGCTATTGGTTCTCGAAGACGGAACCCAATTCCACGGTCGGGCCATCGGGGCAGAGGGTACGGCAGTGGGGGAAGTGGTCTTCAATACGTCGATGACCGGTTATCAAGAAATCCTCACTGATCCTTCCTACTCCCGCCAGATCGTTACTCTTACTTATCCTCATATCGGCAATGTCGGCACCAATGCTTCCGACGAAGAATCCTCCGCTGTACACGCCCAAGGCCTCGTCATTCGCGACCTCCCACTGATTGCCAGCAACTACCGCAACGAAGAAGGCCTGTCTGACTACCTGAAGCGTCACAACATCGTGGCGATTGCCGATATCGATACCCGCAAGCTGACCCGTCTGCTGCGCGAGAAAGGGGCACAGAACGGCTGCATCATCGCCGCCGACACGCCGGATGCCGCATTGGCGTTAGCGAAGGCCAAAGCCTTCCCGGGTTTGAAAGGCATGGACCTGGCGAAAGAGGTCACCACCCAGGAAGCCTACAGCTGGCAGCAGGGCAGTTGGACGCTTGAAGGCGAACTGCCGGAAGCCAAACCGGCTTCTGAGCTGCCGTTCCACGTGGTGGCCTATGACTTCGGCGCCAAGCGCAACATTCTGCGTATGCTGGTGGATCGCGGCTGCCGCCTGACGGTAGTGCCGGCACAGACCCCGGCGGATGAAGTTTTGAAAATGAATCCGGACGGTATTTTCCTGTCCAACGGCCCGGGTGACCCGGAGCCATGTGATTACGCCATCACCGCCATCAAGCAGTTCCTGGCAACCGACATTCCGGTGTTTGGCATCTGCCTCGGCCACCAGTTGCTGGCTTTGGCCAGCGGCGCGAAAACCGTGAAGATGAAGCTAGGTCACCACGGTGGTAACCACCCGGTAAAAGATCTGGATAACGACTGCGTCATGATCACCGCGCAGAACCATGGTTTTGCGGTAGACGAAAACAACCTGCCGGCCGAACTGCGCGTCACGCACAAATCCTTGTTTGACCACACGGTGCAGGGCATCCACCGCACCGATAAAGCAGCGTTCAGCTTCCAGGGCCACCCTGAAGCCAGCCCGGGTCCACACGACGCCGCGCCGCTGTTCGATCACTTTATCGAACTGATTGAGACTTACCGTTCTAACGCCAAATAATCAGGAGCAGTAAAAAATGCCAAAACGTACAGACATAAAAAGCATCCTGATCCTCGGCGCTGGCCCGATTGTTATCGGCCAGGCGTGTGAGTTCGACTACTCGGGTGCCCAGGCGTGTAAAGCGCTGCGCGAAGAGGGTTACCGCGTCATTCTGGTCAACTCCAACCCGGCCACCATCATGACCGACCCGGAAATGGCGGATGCGACCTACATCGAGCCAATCCACTGGGAAGTGGTGCGCAAAATCATCGAAAAAGAGCGTCCTGATGCCGTGCTGCCGACCATGGGCGGCCAGACCGCACTGAACTGTGCGCTGGAGCTGGAACGTCAGGGCGTGCTGGCCGAGTTCGGCGTAACCATGATTGGCGCCACCGCTGACGCGATCGACAAAGCGGAAGACCGTCGTCGCTTCGACGTGGCGATGAAAAAAATCGGCCTGGACACCGCGCGCTCCGGCATTGCGCACAATATGGAAGAAGCGCTGGCGGTGGCCGCTGACGTCGGCTTCCCGTGCATCATCCGCCCTTCCTTTACTATGGGCGGCACCGGTGGCGGCATCGCCTACAACCGCGAAGAGTTCGAAGAGATCTGTGAGCGTGGTCTGGACCTGTCTCCAACCAAAGAGCTGCTGATTGACGAGTCGCTGATCGGTTGGAAAGAGTACGAGATGGAGGTGGTGCGCGATAAGAACGATAACTGCATCATCGTCTGCTCGATCGAAAACTTCGACGCCATGGGTATCCATACCGGCGACTCCATCACCGTAGCACCGGCGCAAACTCTGACCGACAAAGAATACCAAATCATGCGTAACGCCTCGATGGCGGTACTGCGTGAAATCGGCGTGGAAACCGGTGGTTCCAACGTGCAGTTCTCGGTTAACCCGAAAACCGGCCGTTTGATCGTCATCGAAATGAACCCACGCGTATCCCGCTCTTCGGCGCTGGCGTCAAAAGCCACCGGCTTCCCGATTGCCAAAATCGCCGCCAAGCTGGCGGTGGGTTATACCCTCGACGAACTGATGAACGACATCACCGGTGGCCGTACGCCGGCTTCGTTTGAACCGTCCATCGACTACGTCGTGACCAAGATCCCTCGTTTCAACTTCGAGAAATTCGCCGGTGCCAACGACCGTTTAACCACCCAGATGAAATCCGTTGGTGAAGTGATGGCGATTGGCCGCACCCAGCAAGAGTCGCTGCAGAAAGCGTTGCGCGGGCTGGAAGTGGGCGCCACCGGTTTTGACCCTAAAGTGAGCCTGGATGATCCGGAAGCGCTGACCAAAATCCGTCGTGAGCTGAAAGACGCCGGTTCTGACCGCATCTGGTACATCGCTGACGCCTTCCGCGCCGGCCTGTCCGTTGACGGCGTCTTCAACCTGACCAACGTTGACCGCTGGTTCCTGGTGCAGATTGAAGAGCTGGTGCGTCTGGAAGAGCAGGTTGCCGACACCGGCATCAACGGCCTGACGAAAGAGTTCCTGCGCACCCTGAAGCGCAAAGGCTTTGCCGATGCGCGTCTGGCCATCTTGGCCGGCGTCGCCGAAAGCGAAATCCGCAAACTGCGTCACGGCTATGGCCTGCATCCGGTTTACAAGCGCGTGGATACCTGCGCGGCGGAGTTCGCCACCGACACCGCTTACATGTACTCCACTTATGAAGAAGAGTGCGAGTCCAACCCGACCAACGACCGTCCGAAAGTGATGGTGCTGGGCGGCGGGCCAAACCGTATCGGCCAGGGCATCGAGTTCGACTATTGCTGCGTGCATGCCTCGCTGGCGCTGCGCGAAGACGGTTACGAGACCATCATGGTCAACTGTAACCCGGAAACCGTGTCTACCGACTATGACACCTCCGACCGTCTGTACTTCGAGCCGGTAACGCTGGAAGACGTGCTGGAAATTGTGCGCATCGAGAAGCCGAAAGGCGTGATCGTGCAATACGGTGGCCAGACGCCGCTGAAATTGGCACGTGAACTGGAAGCCGCAGGCGTCCCTATTATCGGCACCAGCCCGGACGCGATTGACCGCGCCGAAGCCCGTGAGCGTTTCCAGCAGGCGGTACACCGTCTGGGCCTGAAACAGCCGGCCAACGCCACCGTGGCAACCATTGAGCAGGCGGTAGAGAAAGCGGCCGGGATCGGTTATCCGCTGGTGGTACGTCCTTCCTATGTGCTGGGCGGTCGGGCGATGGAGATCGTTTACGACGAAATCGACCTGCGCCGTTACTTCCAAAACGCAGTTAGCGTTTCCAACGACGCCCCGGTGCTGCTGGATCGCTTCCTGGATGACGCGGTAGAAGTCGACGTCGACGCCATCTGCGACGGCGAGCGGGTGCTGATTGGCGGCATCATGGAACACATTGAACAGGCGGGCGTGCACTCCGGTGACTCGGCTTGTTCACTGCCGGCCTACACCCTGAGCAAGGAAATTCAGGACGTGATGCGCCAGCAGGTTGAGAAACTGGCGTTTGAACTGCAGGTGCGCGGCTTGATGAACGTGCAGTTCGCCGTGAAGAACAATGAAGTTTACCTGATTGAAGTCAACCCACGCGCCGCGCGTACCGTGCCGTTTGTTTCCAAGGCCACCGGCGTGCCGTTGGCCAAAGTGGCCGCGCGCGTGATGGCAGGCAAAACCCTGGCTGAGCAGGGCGTGACGGAAGAAGTCATCCCGCCTTACTACTCGGTAAAAGAAGTGGTGCTGCCGTTCAACAAGTTCCCAGGCGTCGACCCGATTTTAGGGCCGGAAATGCGCTCTACCGGGGAAGTGATGGGCGTGGGCCGTACCTTCGCCGAGGCCTTCTCCAAGGCGATGCTCGGCAGCCAGTCAGGCATGAAAAAACAGGGCCGTGCGTTGCTGTCGGTGCGTGAAGGCGATAAGGCCCGGGTGGTGGATCTGGCGGCAAGCCTGCTGAAACAGGGCTTCGAGCTGGATGCCACTCACGGTACCGCCGTGGTGCTGGGCGAAGCGGGGATTAACCCACGCCTGGTCAACAAGGTGCATGAAGGCCGTCCGCACATTCAGGACCGTATCAAGAATGGCGAGTACACCTACATCGTCAACACCACCGCCGGTCGCCAGGCGATTGAGGACTCCAAGCTGATCCGTCGTAGCGCATTGCAGTACAAGGTGCATTACGATACGACCCTGAACGGCGGCTTTGCCACCGCGATGGCGCTAAAAGCGGATCCGACCGAACAGGTGACATCGGTGCAGGAGTTGCATGCGCGTATCACCAAGTAATTCGATGATGCCGTAAGCTCCAGGGCGCTGCTATTGCAGCGCCCTTATTTTTTTAACTTGTTCAGTGAATTTGTTGTCGTGAATTAGAAATTTCCGCTATCAATCATTCAGCAAACTGTCACCCTGTGCGATTGGTATATGCTTGATGTATTGGCATGGAACGAAGGAACGACGACAACAATGATTCTGATTATTTACGCCCATCCCTATCCCCGGCATTCGCATGCCAATCACCGCCTGCTGCAGGCTGTGAAGGATATTCCCGAGGTGGAGGTGCGCTCGCTGTATGAGCTGTATCCCGACTTCAACATCGATATCAACGCCGAACAGCGGGCACTGGAGCGCGCCGATCTGGTGGTGCTGCAACATCCGATGCAATGGTACAGCCAACCGCCGCTGCTGAAATTGTGGATCGATAAGGTGCTGGAGCACGGCTGGGCCTATGGCCATGAAGGCAATGCCCTGGTGGGCAAGGATGTGCTGTGGGCAGTGACCAGCGGTGGCGATGAACACCATTTCGAGCTGGGCGATTACCCCAACTTCGCTGCTCTGGGGCAGCCGCTGCAGGCGACGGCGCTGTATTGCGGTATGCATTGGCAACCGTATTTTGCCGTGCATAACACCTTTACCTGCAATGAACCGGCGCTGATTGCCGCTGGGGAAGCCTACCGCCGGCGGCTGGTAGCCTATCTGATGGAACACAGCGAGCCCGCCGAACAGGGAGTTGAGCATGGATAATCACCAGATGATGATTGAGGGGCTGATCTATTTGGGATCGGCCGCGTTGTTTGTGCCGATTGCGGTGCGGCTCGGGCTGGGCTCGGTATTGGGCTACCTGATTGCCGGCTGCATTATTGGTCCCTGGGGGCTGAAGCTGGTTTCCGATGCGGAGTCGATCCTCACCTTTGCCGAGATTGGCGTGGTGCTGATGCTGTTTATCATCGGCCTGGAGTTGGATCCAAAACGGCTGTGGACGCTACGCGCCTCGGTGTTTGGCGGCGGCATTATTCAGATGGCGGCATGTGGACTGGCACTGAGCGCCTTTTGCTATTTCCTCGGGTTGAACTGGAAGGTGGCGCTGCTGATTGGTCTGACGCTAGCGTTGTCATCCACCGCTATCGCCATGCAGGCGATGAGCGAGCGAAACCTGACGCCGTCACCGATTGGTCGCAGTGCGTTTGCGGCACTGTTGTTCCAGGATATCGCGGCGATCCCCCTGGTGGCGATGATCCCGCTGCTGGCCAGCAGCGGGGCCACCACGACCTTGGCGGCGTTTTCCCTGTCAGCGGCCAAAGTGGTGGGCGCGCTGGCGATAGTGGTACTGCTTGGCCGCTATGTGACCCGGCCGCTGCTGCATTTTGTCGCTCGCTCAGGCATGCGTGAGGTTTTCAGCGCCGTGGCACTGTTCCTGGTGTTCGGCTTTGGCATTCTGCTGGAAATGGCCGGGCTGTCGATGGCGATGGGCGCCTTCCTCGCCGGGGTACTGCTGGCGAGCTCTGAATACCGCCATGCGCTGGAAAGCGATATTCAGCCGTTCAAGGGGCTGCTGCTCGGGCTGTTCTTTATCGGCGTTGGCATGTCGATCGACTTTGGCACCTTGTTCCATCATCCGCTGCTGATCGCCTCGCTGCTGTTGGGCTTTATGCTGATCAAGGCGGCGCTGCTGTGGCTGATTGGCCCCTGGCTTGGGGTACCGAAGCGCCAACGTGGCATGTTCGCGATCCTGCTGGGCCAGGGCAGTGAGTTTGCTTTCGTGATCTTCGGCGCCGCTCAACTGGCCGGAGTATTGCCGCCAGACTGGGCCAAATCCTTGACGCTGGCGGTTGCCCTGTCGATGGCGGCGACGCCGCTGCTATTGGTGGTGGCAACACGGCTCGAGAAAAATGTGCCGAAAGACGAACGTCCGGCGGATGTGATTGATGAAGAGAACGCCAGCGTGATCATCGCCGGGTTTGGTCGCTTCGGTCAGATTGCCGGCCGTTTACTGTTGGCCAATGGCGTACATACCGTGGTGTTGGATCACGATCCTGACCATATTGAAACGCTGCGCAAGTTCGATACCAAGGTGTTTTATGGTGATGCCACCCGCGCCGATCTGCTGGAGGCCGCCGGTGCCGAGCACGCCAAGGTGTTGATTAACGCCATAGACGACGTGGAGGCTAACCTGCAATTGACCGAGCTGGCCAAACGGCACTTCCCGCACCTGAAAGTGGTAGCGCGTGCGCGTGATGTCGATCACTGGTATCAGCTGCGCCAGTTGGGTGTGGAAAGGCCGGAGCGTGAAACCTTCGAAAGCTCGCTGCGTATTGGCCGCGAGACGCTGGAGTTGCTGGGGCTGGACGCCTACGAGGCGCGGGAAAAAGCGGATACTTTCCGCCGCTATAACCTGAAAATGCTGGAGGACACGCTGGATAATTATCAGGATACCGAATTCCGCGTTGCCAGCCTGCAGCGGGCGAAAGAAATGCTCAGTGCCGCCATCGAACAGGATCAGGATCGGTTGGCGCGGGTACCGCAGAGTGGGTGGCGTGGCAGTATTGATGGCAAAGCGCCGGAAGCTGAAGTGGTGGAAGCCAAGGGATAAGCCTAATGGGCGCAGCCGCCGGGCTGCGCCCACGATGGCGCGAATTAACTCAGCGCCACCTTGATACCCAGGGCGATCAACATGCCGCCCAGCAGCTTATCCACCACCTTTTGCGTTTTCTCCAGGCCACGACGCACCGGTCCGCTTTGGATCAGGAACACCAGAACCGGCCACCAGAGTGCAGACAGGCCAAGGATAATCCCCGCATACCACAGTTTTTCGCCCAACCCTGAGTCGATTTGCAGCACCTGAGTGAACACCGCCAGGAAGAACAGCGTAGCTTTCGGGTTGAGCAGGTTACACAGGTAGCCCTGTACGAAGGCGCTTTTCAGGCTTGTTTGCTGCTGCGGCAGGTTACTGACGTTCATCTTGCTGCCGCTGCGCGACAGCAGCGCCTGAATGCCGACCCAAATCAGGTAGACGGCACCGGCGTATTTCAGCACGTTGAACAGCCATGGCGTGGTGGTGATCACTACCGCCAGCCCGGCGACGCAGTAAGACATGTGAGTGGCGACGCCGCAGATCACGCCGAAAGCCGTCATCATCGCGGCCAGACGCGGGTAGCGGGCGGCGTTCTTGATCACCAGGAAAAAGTCCGGGCCGGGTGACAGCATACCCAGGGTGGCGATGCCGGCGACGAACAGCGAAGTTTCAAGCATGATTTGACTCTCTGCACAAAAGGCGTAATGGAGGCGATAATAACGCCACGTCCCCTGATACGCATCAACCAAATGAGGTAATGTTTGGCAATATGATGAATATTCACTCAGGGATCACGACGGAGCCTCATGCATCAGACAACCCACATAGATCTGCCGGAAGCGCAGCGGCAGCAGCGTGAAATTACCCGCCTGTGCATTCAGTGCGCTTTGCTGTTGCTGCAGCACGGCGCCGAGAGCACGGTGGTTGAGCAGTTATCGACCCGTTTGGGGATAGCGCTGGGGATGGACAGCGTTGAAAGTTCAATCTCGGCCAATGCGGTAGTGCTGACGACCATCAGCAACGGTGAGTGTCTGACTACTACGCGCAAGAACGTCGATCGCGGTATCAATATGCAGATGGTGACGGAGGTGCAGCACATCGTTATTTTGGCGGAACATCGGCTGGCGGATGTGCATGACGTTGCCCGGCGCTTCGACAAGATCCGCCCATTGCGTTATCCACGCTGGCTGGTGGTATTGATGGTGGCGCTGTCATGCGGTTGTTTCAGCGTGCTGAACGGGGGCGATCAAAAGGCCTTTGCCGTCACCTTTATTGCCAGCGGTCTGGCGATGACGGTGCGTCAGGTGCTGACCGCGCGCCACATGAATCCCTTGATTAACTTTTGCCTGACGGCCTTTGTCGCGACCTCGGTTTCCGGGCTGCTGCTGCGGCTGCCGGTGTTTAACGAAACCTCCACCGTGGCGATGGCCGCCAGCGTATTGCTGCTGGTACCCGGTTTCCCACTGATTAACGCCGTGGCCGACATGTTCAAGGGCCACGTCAATACCGGGCTGGCACGCTGGGCGATGGCCAGCCTGCTGACGCTGGCCACCTGTATCGGCGTGGTGATGGCGATGTCGCTTTGGGATCTGCGGGGGTGGTCATGAGTCTGCTCTGGGCCTTATTGCAAGATATGCTGCTGGCGGCGGTGCCGGCGTTGGGTTTCGCCATGGTGTTCAACGTGCCGCTTCGCGCTCTGCGCTATTGTGCGCTGTTGGGGGCAATTGGCCACGGCTCCCGCATGCTGATGATGCATGTGGGGATGAACATTGAATGGTCATCGCTGCTGGCGGCGATCCTGATTGGCATCATCGGTATTTATTGGTCGCGCTGGTTGCTGGCGCATCCGAAGGTGTTTACCGTGGCTGCAGTGATCCCGATGTTCCCCGGTATCTCCGCCTATACCGCGATGATCAGCGTGGTGGAGATTTCGCATCTGGGTTACAGCGAGGCGTTGATGGCCACCATGATGACCAACTTCCTCAAGGCCTGCTTTATCGTGGGGGCATTATCGATTGGGCTGTCATTGCCTGGGCTGTGGTTATACCGCAAACGTCCCGGCGTTTAAGGAGCATGGGCCAAAAATTGTTGGGTATTAGATATACTGATAAGAGCTATCTTATATATTCATATTGCTTGATTAGCCTATCGACGACCGTTGGGGCTTTACGTATAGTGTGAGCAATTTTGCTGCCTACACAGGGTTTAACAATGATTATCAGCCTGATCGCTGCCTTGGCGGCGGATCGCGTTATTGGCATGGAAAACGCCATGCCTTGGCACCTGCCGGCGGACCTCGCGTGGTTTAAACGTAACACGCTGAATAAACCGGTTATTATGGGCCGTAAAACTTTCGAGTCTATTGGTCGTCCGTTACCGGGCCGCCATAACATCGTTTTAAGCAGCCGTCCTGGCACTGACGCTGGGGTGACCTGGGCGACTTCGCTGGACGAAGCGCTGGCCGCAGCCGGTGATGTGGAAGAAGTGATGGTGATGGGCGGCGGGCGTATTTATACCCAGTTCCTGGCACGCGCTAACCGTATGTACCTGACGCATATCGATGCCGAAGTCGGTGGTGACACCCATTTCCCAGACTATGAGCCGGACGAATGGGAAACCTCGTTCAGCGAGTTCCACGATGCCGACGAGTTGAATTCTCACAGCTATTGCTTCGAGATCCTGGAACGCCGTTAATGGCCGCTGATTAACCCTATCCTTCTGAGGGCGCAAGTGATTGCGCCTTTGTCTTTTTTCGCCCCGCCTCTCCCTGACTTTTCGTTGTAACATTTTCGTCACACTTCCTGATTAGTATGAAGCCCAACTCTGAGCGCCCCGGCAACTCTGGTGAATCTCGATCGTGGCGCCATATTAAAAAGGAAATAGACCCATGACGACCAAAATTGAGCAATTAGATGCCGATCGCCTGACCGATCCCACTCGCCGTAAACTGTTGCTGGGCAGCGCCGGTGCCGTTGGCCTGGCCGGTTTCCTCGGGGGCGGTATTTGGACGGTTTCCGCTCAGGCTCTGGCGGAAGATTTGCCACCGAACAAGCTGCTGGGCTTTAAAGGGATTGCCGTTTCCACCGCCGATGAGGTGGCGATCGCGCCAGGGTACCGCGCCGAGGTGCTGATCTCCTGGGGGGAGCCGCTGGTTGAGGGGGCTGCCGCTTTCGACCCACAGGGCAACAACAGCGCCGCCGATCAGGAAAAGCAATTCGGCGATAATAATGACGGCATGAGCTTCTTCCCGATTGATGACAACCACGGCGTGATGGCCATCAACAACGAATACGTCAACGAACAGTACCTGTTTGCCCACGGCGGCAGCAAAGCCACCAGTCTTGAAGACGTACGCAAGTCACAGGCTGCCCATGGCGTTTCTATTGTAGCGGTACGCCGTGTGGGTGATAGCCAACGCTGGGAAGTTGAGCGCCCATCGCGTTACAACCGCCGGATCACCGCCAACACCGAGATGCAGTTCAGTGGCCCGGCTGCCGGACACGCGCTGCTGCAAACGGCGGCGGATCCTAGCGGTCGCAAGGTGTTGGGTACCTTCGGCAACTGCGCCAATGGGAAAACCCCCTGGGGCACTTACCTGACCTGCGAAGAGAATTTCGATACCTATTTCGGCACTCACCAGGCCGACTACAAGACCACGGCGGACCAGAAACGCTATACGTTGAAAGTCAGCGAACCTGAGCGTAACTGGCCGGATTTCGACGAGCGCTTTGACGTGGCGAAGAACCCTAATGAATTCAATCGACATGGCTGGATCGTCGAAATCGATCCGATGAATCCTGCCTCAACGCCAATCAAGCATACCGCGCTGGGTCGCTTCAAACATGAAAATGCGGCGGTAACCGTCGCCAAGGATGGTCGCCTGGTGGTCTATATGGGTGACGATGAGCGTGGTGAGCACATCTATAAATACGTCTCCAAAGGCGTGGTTGACGTGGCTAACCCGGCCAACAACCGCAGCCTGCTGGATGAAGGCACTTTGTATGTGGCGCAGTTTGACGGGGACGCCGGCGGCACACCGCTGAAAGGTACCGGGCGCTGGATAGCGCTGGAGTTCGGTAAAAATGGCCTGACGCCGGAAAATGGCTTCCGCGATGAGGCGGAAGTGCTGATCTTCGCCCGCAAGGCCGCGGCGCAGGTGGGGGCGACCAAAATGGACCGGCCGGAATGGATCGCCGTCAACCCGCATGATGGGCGCGCCTACTGCACGCTGACCAACAACAGCAAACGGGGTGAAGAGGGCATGCCGTTGAATGCCGCTAACCCGCGTCCGAACAATGTCTACGGCCAGATTATCCGTTGGGATGAAGGCGGTGATGCCACGGCGGCGGCGTTCAACTGGGATATTTACGCGCTGTGCGGTAACCCGATTGCCCATCCGGAAGGCGTGAATCGCGGTACGCCAAATATCACGGCCGACAATACTTTCAACAGTCCGGACGGATTGGGCTTTGATAAGACCGGTCGCCTGTGGATCCTCACCGACGGTAAATACAGCAACAAGGGCGACTATGCCGGGCAGGGCAACAACCAAATGCTGGTGGGCGATCCGCAAAGCGGCGAAATTCGTCGCTTTATGGTTGGGCCAAAGTCATGCGAATTGACCGGCATCACCTTTACCCCCGATTACAAGACGATGTTCGTCAACGTACAGCACCCGGGTGAAGAAGGTGATTCTCATTTCCCGAACAATAGCCCGCGTCCGCGTTCATCGGTGTTGATGATTACGCGTGAAGACGGTGGAGTGATTGGGGCTTAAGAAGAAAACAGCGGGGCGGCATTGACCGCCCCGGCTGGATTATGACGCGGCCTGCTGGTGAACGCTATCGGACAGATCGCTGCGGTGGGCCGGTTGGGTAAAGTACTGCCGATCTTCCCAGCGCAACATGGTCAGATCGCCCCCCCAGCAACAGCCGGTGTCCAGGCCAATAACGCCTGCCGGCGTGCCTTTGCCTTCCAGTGATGCCCAATGACCGAAGACAATGGTGTAATCGGCATCAACCAATCGCGGCAATTCAAACCAGGGTTTCAGCGGAGCAGGCGCGGTGCCTGGCGCATCTTTGCAGATCATATCTAGCTGGCCGTTCGGGAAGCAGTAACGCATGCGCGTCAGGGCATTGGTGCTGAAACGCAGACGCGCCAACCCGCTCAGTTCCGGACTCCAGTTGTTCGGCATGTCGCCGTACATGGCGTCGAGGAACAGCGGATAGCTGTCGCTGCTCAATACGGCTTCCACTTCGCGGGCGCAAATTTGCGCGGTTTCAATGTCCCACTGCGGCGTGATACCGGCATGCGCCATCACCAGCTTGAGTTTCTCATCGACCTGCAGCACCGGTTGGCGGCGCAGCCAGTTGATCAGCTCATCGGCATCCGGGGCTTCCAGCAGCGGCGTGATGCGATCTTTGGGCTTATTGCGGCTGATGCCGGCGTAAACGGCCAGCAGATGCAGATCGTGATTGCCCAGCACCATGCGTACTGCCGGCCCGAGCGAGCGCACGTAGCGCAGTACGTCCAGCGAACCGGGGCCACGCGCCACCAGATCGCCGGTCAGCCACAGCTGGTCATGCTGGGGATCGAAGGCAACCTGGGCCAATAGCGACTTGAGTTCATCAAAACAGCCATGAACGTCGCCGATAAGATATGTCGACATAATCAGTGAATCAGCGTTGGAATGGCTAAGCGGAACACGGGAATAGCGGTCTGGAACGGCTGACCCTGATGATCAACCATTTCGTAATGGCCTTCCATGGTACCCAGCGGCGTTTCAAGAATGGCGCCGCTGGTGTATTGGAATTCGCCCCCGGGCGGAATGAGCGGCTGCTCGCCGACCACGCCTTCGCCCTGAACTTCGGTTTGACGGCCATTGCTGTTGGTGATCAACCAGTAACGGCCGAGCAGCTGCACGTTGAAACGCCCCAAATTGCGAATGGTGATGGTATAAGCGAAGACGTAACGTTCTTCCTCAGGTATCGACTGTGATTCCACATAGACACTTTGTACCTGAATACATACGCGAGGCGAATCAATCATGATCACTACTCCTTATTGCTGCGGCGCGGGATTGGCTGAAAGCCAGTTAGCCAGCTTACAGTATTGCGCCACAGAAATATTTTCTGCTCTAAGTATCGGATCGATACCCAATTCCGTCAGTTGCTCCGGAGTGAACAAGTCCCCCAGGCTATTGCGGACAGTTTTCCGGCGCTGGTTGAACGCCTGAGTCGTAATGCGGCTCAGCATGCGCACGTCACCCACCGGATTTGGATTCACCTTGTGCGGTACCAGACGTACCACTGCTGAATCCACTTTCGGCGCCGGAGTGAACGAAGTTGGTGGCACTTCCAGCACCGGAATAACGTTGCAGTAGTACTGCGCCATCACGGTTAAGCGCCCGTAGGCTTTGCTGTTAGGGCCGGCAACCAGGCGGTTGACCACCTCTTTTTGCAACATAAAGTGCATGTCGCGAATGGCCTGAGTATAGCTGAAAAGGTGGAACATCAGCGGCGTCGAGATGTTGTACGGCAGGTTGCCAAATACGCGCAGCGGTTGGCCTGCCTGCTCGGCCATTTCGGCAAAGTTCACCGTCATGGCATCTTGCTGGTGAATGGTCAGTTTGTCTTTCAGCTGCGGATGGTTTGCCAGACGAGCCGCCAGATCGCGGTCGAGCTCAATCACCGTCATGCGGTCCATGCGTGCGCCGACCGGCTCGGTCAGTGCGCCCAGGCCGGGACCGATTTCCACCACGGCTTCACCCGGCATCGGGTGAATGGCGGAAACAATGCTATCGATGACAAACTGATCGGTTAAAAAGTTCTGTCCAAAGCGTTTGCGGGCAAAGTGCCCTTGGTGGACTTTATTATTCATTACAATTAATTATCATTTTAATGGCGAGATTCAAGGCCGTTTTGAAACTGCCGGCATCGGCGGTGCCGGTGCCGGCCAGTTCCAGAGCGGTACCGTGATCGACCGAGGTACGGATAAAAGGCAAACCGAGGGTAATGTTTACCGCCCGGCCGAACCCTTGGTATTTTAGCACCGGCAGACCCTGATCGTGATACATCGCCAGCACCGCATCCGCATGTTGCAGATACTTGGGCTGGAACAGGGTGTCCGCCGGCAGCGGGCCGATCAGATGAATACCTTCAGTACGCAGCGCGTCTAGCGCCGGGATGATGGTATCTATCTCTTCGCGTCCCATATGGCCGCCTTCTCCCGCATGTGGGTTCAGTCCGCAAACATATATCTGCGGCTGGGCGATGCCAAATTTGGTTTTCAGATCGTTGTCTAGAATGCGGATGACTTCAAACAGACTTTGGCGAGTGATGGCACCAGGCACCGCCAGCAAAGGCAGGTGGGTGGTTGCCAGCGCCACGCGCAGCTCTTCGGTCGCCAACATCATCACCACGCGCTCGCAACCGCTGCGATCGGCAAAGAATTCGGTATGGCCGATGAAGGGCACCCCGGCGTCGTTGAGCACGCCCTTGTTCACCGGGCCGGTGATCAGCGCAGCGAACTCGCCGTTTAGGCAACCGTCGCAGGCTCGCGCCAGCGTTTCCACCACGTAAGCGCTGTTATCCACATTCAGCTCACCGGCCACCACTGGATGAGCCGTCGTAACCGGCAATACCGTCAACGTACCCGCACGCTGTGGCTGCGCGGGGTGCTGTGGCTGATAGGTGCGCAGCTGTAGCGGCAGGTTCAACTGTCGGGCGCGTTCAAGCAACAAGGCCGGATCCGCGCACACCACCAGTTCAACAGGCCAATCCTGTTGCGCCAGCGCTGCCACTAAATCCGGCCCAACCCCGGCTGGCTCGCCGGGGGTGATTACGATACGATTATTGTTGTGCATTACCGTCAAGGATCTTCACGTAAGCCTGAGCACGTTGTTCCTGCATCCAGGTCTGCGCTTCTTCAGCAAACTTGCGGTTGAACAGCATGCGGTAAGCGCGATCTTTTTGCGCCGCATCGGTTTTGTCCACCTGACGCGTATCCAGCAGCTGGATCAGGTGCCAGCCGAAGGAAGAGTGCACCGGTTGGCTGACTTCGCCTTTGCTCAGCTTCATCAACGCGTCGCGGAAGGCCGGATCGTAGATGTCTGGAGAAGCCCAGCCCAGATCGCCGCCCTGCAGTGCAGAACCCGGATCCTGAGAAAGCTGTTTGGCTTCGTCAGCAAACTTGGCGCGACCGCTCTTGATGGCTTCGGCTACCGCTTGCAGCTTGGCGCGCGCCTGATCGTCGGTCAGCACTACGGAAGGTTTCAGCAGAATATGGCGAGCATGAACTTCGGTAACCGACACAGACTGGTTGGCGCCACGGATATCATTCACTTTCAGGATGTGGAAGCCTACGCCGGAACGGATTGGCCCAACCACTTCGCCTTTCTTGGCGTTAACCAGTCTTTCGGCGAACAGGGTAGGGATTTCCTGTAGCTTGCCCCAGCCCATGTTGCCGCCTTTCAGCGCCTGGGAATCGGCAGAGTAGGAGATTGCCAGCTTGCCGAAGTCGGCACCGCCGTTGATTTCGCCCATCAGCTTTTTAGCCAGGGCTTCAGCATCGTCAACCTGCGCCTGCGACGGGTTTTCCGGCAGCGGGATCAGGATGTGGCTGATGTTCATTTCGGTGTCGCTGCCGTTCTGAGCGCCAACCTGGGTAGCCAATGAGTCTACTTCCTGAGGCAGGATGGTGACGCGGCGGCGAACTTCGTTGTTGCGCACTTCACTGATCAGCATTTCTTTGCGGATCTGTGAACGGTAAGTGTTGTAGTTCAGACCTTCATACGCCAGACGACTGCGCATCTGATCGATGCTCATTTTGTTCTGCGCGGCGATGTTGCCGATGGCTTTGTCCAGATCGGCATCGGAGACGTTAATCCCCATTTTCTTGGCCATCTGCAGCTGGATGTTATCCATAATCAGACGTTCAAGGATCTGGTGACGCAGAGTCTTGTCATCCGGCAATTGCTGACCGGCCTGCTGCGCATTGAGCTTCACCGACTGCAACAGGGTGTTTACGTCGCTCTCAAGTACCACGCCGTTATCCACGACGGCGGCGACTTTATCCACTTCTTGGGGTGCTGCGAACGCGGTATTGGCACAAACCACCAATCCGAGAATAAGCGTTCTCCAGTTCTTCATACTTTTCCCATTCTGTAATCCGCAAATGCGGGTGAAAGTTCTCGTTTTCAAAGTGTTACAAAGTATCAAAATGCACGCTGGTAAGGCAGTATGCCGGAACGCAACATTTCCGCGGAGCCCAGACTGTGATCGCTGCTCAGGCCACGCAGTTCGATGTTGAATGAAACTTTGTTGTCATAAACGCTGGTATTGTTGCTGCCATTCCAGTCGGTGATCTTGCGCTCGTAGCCCAAGGTCACTGCCCAGCAGCAGGTGTTGTACTTCAGACCGAGCAACTGATCGGCAGACTGTTGTGCACGGGTGTCGTAGTAATAAGCCCCCACGACGGCCCAGCGATCGGCGATTGGCCAACTGCCGGTGACGCCCACCTGCGAAATACCGTCCTGATAAGCCGGCACCTGCCTGGTGTTCAGTGCGGTTTCAATATACTCCGGCGTAGCGTAACGGTAGTTCAACTGCAATACGCGCTCGGAATCCTGACGGTATTCCACCACGGCGTTACCCAATGAGACGCTATTGAGACGCGTATCATACTGCAGGCCGCCACGCAGGCCCCAACGATCGTCGATCTTCCAATAGGTGTCGCCGGCCCAGGCCAGGCTGCCGGTGTCGTCATTGTTGTCGTAATTCGTCGTCTTGTCGCCGGTGCGGGAACGGCTGAAGTAGTAGATTTGACCCACGGAAACGTTAAAACGTTCAACCAGCGCGTCATCATAAATGCGCGAGGTCAAACCGGTCGATACGCGGTTCTGTGAGGCAATGCGATCCAGGCCGCTATAGGTACGGTCGCGGAACAAGCCGGAGTAGTCGGTTTGCAGCAGCGTGGTGTCGTAGGTGTAGATGTTGCTTTGGTCGCGATAAGGGACATACAGGTACTGTACGCGTGGCTCGAGGGTCTGGGTATAGCCCTCGGACCAGTTCATTGGGCGATCGAACACCATCTTGCCGTCGACCTTGAACTGCGGCAACACGCGGTTGACCGAATCTTCGAGATCGGGAGCGTCGCTGCCGGTACGGTTCTTGTAGTTGTTGGCGAAACCGTCAGGAATATCCTGTTGATAATGGGTCGCCAGCAGCTTGGCTTCGGTATTGATACTGCCCCAGCCGTTGGTCAACGGCAGGCTCAGCGTCGGTTCCATATGCAGACGGGTGGCGTCCGGGCTATACGGGTTGACGCTGATAAACTTGGCGGCCTGGCCATAAATGCGGAAGTCGAACGGGCCGAGATCCTCTTTATAGTAGTTCAGGTCGAGCTGCGGCTGAACTTTGTAGGAATCTGAGCTGCTGCGATCGGTATCGTCGTAGATCTGGAACTGTTTGGAGCTTAAGGTCGCGTCCCAGTTATCAATGGCGTAGCCGACGCTGAATTTCTGCGTCGCATAACCGTCGGTGGTCGAACCGTATTTGGAGTCCAGATCGGTAAAGTATTTGGAGTCGCTGACCTTGGTGTAGTCGACATTGAAACGCCACACCTGATCCATCACGCCGTTGTGGTTCCAGTAGAACAACCAACGCTTACTGTCGTCAGGGTTGTCCTTGCTGTATTCCTTGTCGTTCGGCAACCAGTCGAACTCCATCAGGCCCAGACCAGGCTGCACCAGGTAACGGAATTCGTTCTGTAACTGCAGACCACGTTTGGACATGTAATGCGGGGTGATAGTGGCGTCGAAGTTCGGCGCAATGTTCCAGTAATACGGCAGCATGAACTCAAAGCCATTGCTGCTGCCATATTTTGCGTTCGGGATCAGGAAACCGGAACGGCGCTTATCACCGACCGGCAATTGCAGGTACGGGCTGTAGAACACCGGTACACCGCCAATTTTGAAGCGGGCGTTCCAGATTTCGGCGACCTGCTCTTCGCGGTCGTGGATCACTTCGGAACCGACTACGCTCCAACTGTTATCGCCCGGCAAACAGGAGGTAAAGGTCCCGTTTTCCAAAATGGTGTAACGGTTGGCGCCGCGCATCTTCATTTTGTCAGCGTCGCCACGTCCCTGACGGCCTACCATTTGGTAGTCGCCTTCATAGACGTCGGTATCTTTATTATTCAGGTTCGACCAGGCTTTCGGGCCTTTCAGCTTGATCTGGTTGTCGCTGTAGTGCACGTCACCCGTTGCGGTCACGGTGCGAACCGGTTCGGTTTGCCCCGCGTCCTGCGTCTGGTTCAATTCCACCTGTTTGGCGGTCAGGGTGCTGTTGCCTTGTTCAATATTCACGTTACCGGTGAACAGCGCGCTTTTCGGATAGTCCGCGCGGGAGTCATCAGCGTGAATGGTGACGGGCAGGCTGTTAGGATCGCCGCTGACCAGCGGTTTGTCATAAACAGGAACGCCAAGCATACATTGCTCGGCCAGGTCAGCCAGCGCGTGCTGACTGTAGAGTGCCGTCCAAATCAGTGTGGCCAGCAGTGTTGGGAAACTTTTTTTCATACGCGGTTTTGGTGTTCCGTCATCAGAGGCGTCATGTCCGGCAAACGGTCAGAGACTATATCACTCATCTGCGTTGCGCTAGTGTTAAATCCGGCCGTTTACTTGCGTCGTCGATAGGCGCAAAGATAAATGACAGGTATGATAATCCAAATCCTGAGAAAAATCGCCTTAACCCTTACCTAAGACGGAAGGGAGCAGTCGGCGTTCGGCATGATAATTGAGGAGTATATGCAGTATTGGGGAAAACTGCTCGGGGTCATCGTGGCCATTTGGGCTGGCGCGGGCTTCTGGGGTGTAGTTTTGGGGCTGATTGTCGGTCATATGATCGACTCTGCGCGTAGCAATAAGCGCAGCCGGGGCTTTTTCGCCGGCCAGCAAACGCGGCAAACGCTGTTTTTCCGCACCACTTTTCAGGTGATGGGTCACCTGACCAAATCAAAAGGGCGCGTTACCGAGGCGGATATTCAGATCGCCAGCCTGTTTATGGATCGTCTGCAACTGCACGGGGAAGCCCGTACCGCGGCGCAGCAGGCGTTTCGTGAAGGCAAACAGAGCCAGTTCCCGCTGAGAGAAACGCTGCAGCAGTTCCGCAGCATCTGCTTTGGCCGTTTTGACCTGATTAGGATGTTTCTGGAAATTCAGATCCAGGCGGCGTTTGCCGACGGGTCACTTCATCCTAACGAGCGTCAGGTACTGTATGTGATAGCCGAAGAGCTGGGCATTTCGCGTGCGCAGTTCGATCAGTTCCTCAGCATGATGGAGGGCGGACGCCAGTTTGGCGGCGGTCAGCAGGGCGGTTATTCGCAAGGCGGTTACCAACAGGCGCAACGCGGGCCGACGCTGGAGGACGCCTGCAAGGTATTGGGTGTCAGCAGCAGCGACGACGCGACCACCATCAAGCGTGCTTACCGCAAGCTGATGAGCGAGCACCATCCGGATAAGCTGGTGGCGAAAGGTTTGCCGCCGCAAATGATGGAAATGGCCAAGCAGAAAGCGCAGGAAATTCAGGCGGCTTACGACCTGATCAAACGCGAGAAAGGCTTTAAGTAAAAAGAGGTGAGGGCTCGGTATTCGCTGAGCCCCTCTTTATATATCAGTCAGAAGTCGGGCTCGGCGCGAAAGTGCATCGGCGTCTGGAAAGCCGGATGGGTAATGCGCAGCTCTTGTGCATGAAGCTGTAAACGCGGAGCCATGGCTTTGGCTTCCGGCGTGGCATAGAAACCGTCACCGAGGATCGGATGACCCAGCGCCAGCATATGCACGCGCAGCTGGTGCGAACGGCCAGTGATCGGCATCAGTTTGACCCGCGTGCTGCCGTCGGCGTCGCGTGACAACACCAGATACTCGGTTTGCGCCGCTTTGCCGGTCTCGAAACACACTTTCTGCAGCGGCCGATTCGGCCAGTCGCAAATCAGCGGCAAATCCACCAGGCCTTCATCCTGCGCCAAATGCCCCCATACGCGGGCGATATAGGACTTCTTCGGCTCGCGCTCACGGAACTGGCGCTTCAACTCACGCTCCGCCGCCTTGTTCAGCGCCACCACAATCACCCCGCTGGTGGCCATATCCAGACGATGTACCGATTCGGCAGCCGGAAAATCCGCCTGAATACGCGTCATCAGGCTGTCTTTGTTTTCCGGCGCGCGGCCCGGCACCGACAGCAGGCCACTTGGCTTGTTGACCACGATAATGTGCTCATCCTGATACAGGATATGCATCGGGCCCTGCGGGGGATTGTAGGGTTCCATTTTGTTGGCTCCGCTGAGAGTAACGGCAAGGGGAACCGCAGTTCCCCATGCACGGGTTACTGGTGAGTAACGACCACCAGACGGATCGCATCCAGACGCCATCCCGCTTCATTCAGGTTGACCAACACCTGCTTGCGGTTGAACTCCAGCGCTTCCACTTCGTCATCACGAATGTTTGGATTGACCGCTTTCAGCGCTTCCAGACGTGCCAGCTCGGTGCTCAGCTTGTCATCCGCTTCCTGTTTGGCCTGCTCGATCAGGGCGCGAGCCTGATCTTCAACCAGACTTTCCGCCTGTTGCAACATGGCGTGCACATCCTGTTGCACCGCGTTGACCAGCTTGCTGGAGGTGTGGCGGTTGACCGCGTTCAACTGGCGATTGAAACTTTCGAATTCAACCTGCGCGGCCAGATTGGTACCTTTGCGATCCATCAACATGCGGATTGGCGTTGGCGGCAGGAAGCGAGTCAGCTGCAGGTGCTTCGGCGCCTGCGCTTCGACCACGTACACCAGCTCGACCAGCAGGGTACCGACCGGCAGCGCCTTGTTTTTCAACAGGGAAACTGCACAGCTGCCGGTATCGCCGGACAGGATCAAGTCCAGGCCGTTGCGGATAATCGGGTGTTCCCAACTGACGAACTGCGCATCCTCACGCGACAGAGCCTGCTCGCGATCGAAGGTGACGGTGCAGCCGTCCTGCGGCAGACCCGGGAAATCCGGCACCAGCATGTGGTCGGACGGCGTCAGCACAATCAGGTTGTCGCTGCGATCGTCCTGGTTGATGCCGACGATGTCGAACAGGTTCAGCGCGAAGCCCACCAGATTGACGTCGTTGTCCTGATTGGCAATGGCTTCCGCCAGTGCCTGCGCTTTATCGCCGCCGTTGGAGTGCATTTCCAGCAGGCGGTCACGGCCCTGCTCCAGCTGTATTTTCAGCTGGTCGTGCTGCTGACGGCAGGCGTGAATGAACTCGTCCAGCCCTTCCTGTTCGGTCGGCGAAGCCAGGAAAGCGATCAGCTGCTCGTAGCCGCTGTCGTAAATGGTACGGCCGGTTGGGCAGGTATGCTCGAAGGCATCCAGCCCTTCGTGGAACCAGCGGCCCAGCACTGCCTGAGCGGTGTTCTCCAGGTACGGCACCATGATTTGAATGTCATGCATCTGGCCGATACGGTCCAGACGGCCAATACGCTGTTCCAGCAGATCCGGGTTGAACGGCAGGTCGAACATCACCAGGTGGCTGGCGAACTGGAAGTTACGGCCTTCCGAGCCGATCTCGGAGCACAACAGCACCTGGGCACCGTCTTCTTCGGAGGCGAAGTAAGCGGCGGCGCGGTCGCGTTCGATAATCGACAGTCCTTCGTGGAAGACGGCGGCGCGGATGGCTTCACGTTCGCGTAGCACTTGCTCCAATTGCAGCGCGGTGGCGGCCTTGGCGCAGATCACCAGCACTTTTTCGTGGCGATTGGCCACCAGATAATTCAGTAACCATTCAACGCGGGGATCGAAGTTCCACCAGGTGGCGTTCTCGCCTTCGAATTCCTGATAGATTTGCTCTGGATAGAGCATGTCGCGCGCGCGCGCCTCAACGGTTTTCTTCGCGCCCATGATGCCGGACACTTTAATGGCGGTCTGGTACTGGGTCGGCAGCGGCAGCTTGATTTGGTGCAGGTTGCGGTGCGGGAAACCTTTGACACCGTTGCGGGTGTTGCGGAACAGCACGCGGCTGGTGCCGTGGCGGTCCATCAGCATGGTGACCAGTTCCTGACGCGCCTGCTCGCTGTTTTCGCCGTCGCTGTTGGCGGCTTTCAGCAGTGGTTCAATGTCTTGTTCGTCGATCAGCTCGCCGAGCAGGTTCAGCTTGTCGTCGGCCAGGCGCTCACCGCTCAGCAGCAGGGTGACGGCATCGGCCACCGGGCGATATTTTTGCTGTTCGGCAACAAAATCGTGGTAGTCGTGGAAACGGTTTGGATCCAGCAGGCGCAGACGGGCGAAGTGGCTTTGCTGGCCAAGCTGCTCCGGGGTTGCGGTCAGCAGCAGCACGCCGGGGATGTGCTCTGCCAACTGCTCGATCACCTGGTATTCACGGCTTGGTGCGTCTTCGCTCCAGGCCAGGTGGTGAGCTTCATCCACCACCAGCAGATCCCACTGGGCATCGGCCAACTCTTCCAGGCGCTGTTTGTTGCGGCGCACGAAGTCCAGCGAACAGATCACCAGCTGTTCGGTTTCGAACGGGTTGCTGCTGTCGAGTTTGGCCTCTGAGTAACGGCTGTCGTCGAACAGAGAGAAATACAGGTTGAAGCGGCGCATCATTTCGACCAGCCACTGGTGTTGCAGGGTTTCCGGCACCACGATCAATACGCGCTCGGCACGGCCTGCCAGCAGTTGCTGGTGGATGATCATCCCGGCTTCGATGGTTTTACCCAGTCCCACTTCGTCCGCCAACAAAACGCGCGGCGCATGGCGCTGGCCGACTTCATAGGCGATATGCAACTGGTGCGGGATCAGGCTGGCACGCATGCCGCGCAGGCCGGCAAACGGCAGGCGATACTGCTCGCTCTGGTATTTGCGCGCGCGGAAACGCAGGGCGAAACGGTCCATACGGTCGATCTGGCCGGCAAACAGGCGGTCCTGCGGCTTGCTGAAGGTCAACTTGCTGTCCAGCAGCACTTCGCGCATCGCCACACCGCTCTCCTGGGTATCCAGGCGGGTGCCGATATAGGTCAGCAGACCGTTATCCTCTTTGACCTCTTCGACCTGCAGCTCCCACCCTTCGTGGTTGCTGATGGTATCGCCCGGGTTGAACATCACGCGGGTGATTGGCGAGTCATTTCTGGCGTAGAGGCGGTTTTCACCGGTTGCGGGGAAAAGCAGGGTAATCATGCGCGCATCCAGCGCCACGACAGTTCCCAGTCCTAATTCGCTTTCCGTATCGCTGATCCAGCGTTGACCAAGTGTAAAAGGCATATATTGTCGGCTCGATTCTTTTAAGTAAGTCTTGTTACCGGGCGGAAAGGGCCGCGGCACCCGTATCAAACGTCTGCTAATCCCGATTTATTTTAATATGGCGGGCAATAGCTATTCATCCCATGCATACATCGTCAGACGGCATGGGGGGTGTGTGGGTCCAGAATTTGGGAAGGGCGCTATGGTAATGGAAGGCGACGCGTTCGTCACCTGCAAAACCCGATGATTTTTCTTTACCCTTCACCAAAGCCCGCTTGGCGGGTGGAATGTCAAAACAGTCCCATCTGCCCGGTCACCAGCGTCGTAAAATCGTCATGTAAAAATGGCAGTATAGCGTCAGCCACCGGCTGCAGCTGGCGCTCCAGATAATGGGGATAATCAATCGCCGACTGCTGGGTCTCCAGCGGCTCCGGCCCGGCCACGGTCATGATATAGCTGATCCAGCCGCCGTTTTGATATTGCAACGGTCGTCCCTGCTGACGATTATAGTCGTCGGCGATGCGTGCTGCGCGCACATGCGGCGGAACGTTGCGCTGATAGTCGTCCAGCTTCCTGCGCAGACGCTTGCGGTAGACCAGCCGATCGTCGAACTCGCCGTTAAGTGTTTGACTAACGTATTCACGCACAAAATCCTGGTAGGGCTGGCGTTTGAAAATGCGTTCATACAGCAGACGCTGAAACTGTTGCGCCAGCGGCGTCCAGTCGGTACGCACCGTTTCCAATCCCTTGTAGACCATCTCTTCGCTGCCGTCTGGCTGGGCGATAAGCCCGGCGTAACGTTTCTTGCTGCCCTGCTCGGCGCCGCGTATGGTGGGCATCAGGAAACGCGAGTAATGGGTTTCAAACTCCAGTTCCAGCGCATTTTCCAGCCCGTACTCTTGCTGCAGATGCTGTTGCCACCATTGGTTCACCTGTTGCACCAGCGTTCGGCCTATTTGCGCCGCTTGCTGCTCGTCATGCGGCTGTTTGAGCCAAACGAAGGTCGAGTCGGTATCGCCGTAGATCACCTGATACCCCTGCGCCTCGATCAGTTCGCGCGTTTGCCGCATGATCTCATGGCCGCGCAGGGTGATCGACGAGGCTAATCGGGGATCGAAAAAGCGACAGCCGCTCGATCCTAATACGCCATACAGCGCGTTCATGATGATCTTCAATGCCTGCGACAAGGCTTTGTTCTGTTGACGTTTCGCCGCTTCACGGCCTTGCCAAATCTGCTCGACGATCGCCGGCAAACAGTGCTTGCTGCGTGAAAAACGCGCGTGGCGAAAACCGGGCACCGAGTCCGCATCGCCTGGGTGCCGCATCCCTTCCACCAAGCCGACCGGGTCGATCAGAAAAGTGCGGATGATCGAGGGGTACAGGCTCTTGTAATCCAGCACCAGCACCGAGTCATACAGGCCGGGTTGCGAATCCATCACAAACCCGCCGGGGCTGTGTTCCTCGGGCTGCTCGCCGAGGTTGGGGGCCACAAAACCCAGCCGATGCATGCGCGGCATATACAGATTGCTGAAGGCGGCCACCGAACCGCCGCTGCGGTCGGCTGCCAGCCCGGTAACCGTGGCGCGTTCCAGCAGGAAGGTCAGCAACTCGGTTTTGGCAAAAATCCGCGTAACCAGTTCGCAGTCTTTCAGGTTGTAACGCGCCAGCGCCGGCTTGTCTTCGGCAAAGCGTCGGTCGATTTCGGCCATGCGCTGGTAAGGGTTATCGATAGACTTGCCTTCACCCAGCAGCGTTTGTGATACGTATTCCAGGCTGAACGAAGGGAAGTTCCAGGTGGCGGATTTCAAGGCTTCAATGCCGTCGATAATCAGGCGACCGGCGGCGGAAGCGAAAAAGTGATTCTGTTTGAAACCGTGTTCGCGCCACTCCAGCAGGTTGCCGCCACGGCCCAGCTTCAATGGGATCTGATAACGTTCGGCGTGTTTTTGCAGCACGCGTAAATCGAACTGCACCAGGTTCCAGCCAATAATGGCATCGGGGTCATGCCGCTCAAGCCATTGGTTCAGTCGTTCCAGCATTTGCGGACGGCTGACGCAGTATTCCAACTCAAAATCCAGCGGCTCATTGCCGCCGTTGGCGGGCCCGAGCATGTAAACCTGGCGCTGACCGCAGCCTTCCAGGGCAATCGAGTACAGTTCGCCGTGCGCGGTGGTTTCAATGTCCAGAGAGACCAGCTTCAAGGTTGGGCGGTATTCCGGCGCCGGTTTCATTTGGCCGCCCTGCAGCAGGCCATTACCGTTGACCTGACCGCTGAACCACACCGGTGCGGTGATGAAACGTTCCATCAGGTAGCGTTCCGGCGGACGGATATCGGCCTCGTAGACATTGACGCCGCCGTCTTTCAGCAACTTTTCCAGCTTGATCAATTGGCGGTGCTGACGGCAGTACAGCCCCACCACCGGGCGATGGTGAAAGTCAGTCAACGGCAGGGGTTTCAGCTCCAGTTGCCGCTCCTCACGCAGCAGCAGTTCGGCGCGCTGGCGCTGTTCGGCCGGGATAAAGGCTACGGAGGTCTGCGGCGCCAGACGGAGTTGCTGCGGCCCATTGTCGGTCGCCAGCCAAAACTCCACCTCGGTGCCGGCAGGCGTATCACGCCAGTGGCGGGTGAGCAAGAAACCCTGTTGGAGTGACATCACGCTGTTCCTGAGAAGCTAAGCTGAAAGGGGATATAGATAAATTATAGTATGGGTTTTTATACAGTCATTGTCCATGACCGCACAGTTCTGCCAAAAAAGCATACAATTCACCGGTTGACTCGCTCCCGGCCGCACCGGACAATCCCACGCCCACGCGCTTTGGATAACGAACAGAGGTTTAATGGAAGCCTATTTACAACATTTGATCACCCAATCACTGGCTTTCACTCTGATGGTGGTCATGTTTGTCGCGTTTCTGGAATCGCTGGCGCTGGTGGGGCTGTTGCTGCCCGGCACGGTCATGATGGCCAGTATCGGTGCGTTGATCGGCAGCGGTCAGGTAGATTTCTATTACGCCTGGGCGGCGGGTATCGTGGGTTGCCTGTTGGGGGACTGGATTTCTTACTTTATCGGCCGCGCTTTCAAGGGGCCGCTGCACCGCTGGTCATTCTTGAAGAAGAACAAAGCGATGCTGGACAAGACCGAGCACGCGTTGCATCAACACAGTATGGCGACCATCCTGATTGGGCGCTTTGTCGGCCCAACGCGCCCGCTGGTGCCGATGGTGGCCGGCATGCTCGATTTGCCGCCGTATAAATTCGCGTTGCCTAACATCATCGGCTGTATTGCCTGGCCGCCAGTCTATTTCTTCCCGGGTATTTTGGCCGGCGTAGCCATCGACATCCCTGCCAGCGCCAACAGCGCGTTATTTAAGTGGCTGCTGTTTGCGGTAGTGGTATTGATTTGGCTGGCCGCCTGGCTGAGCTGGCGATGGTGGCGCGAAGGCAAACGCAGCGCCGACCGGCTTGGCAAGTGGCTGTCACCGGTGCGTCTGCGGATGGCCTGCGTCCTGAGCTGGGGATTGGCGATCGGCACCTTTTATTACCTGCACCAGCAACCGCTGATGCCGGTCTACCGTCACCTGCTGTGGAAAGTGCTGGCCGGTCAATAACAAGGGGGCGTGACGCCCCTTTGCACCTTACTGGAAGAAGGCTTCCAGCTGTTCAAACACCCGCACGTCTTCACTGTGGCGTTTTACCTGCAGCACATCTTCGAGTTTTTCTACCTGGCTGATCATCTGCACCAAACGTTGATCGTCCGCCACCAATAGCCAGATGCGGCTTTGTTTACCGTCTTTCAGCGGCAGGCACAGAATGCCCTCCACGTTGAAGGCGCGGCGGGCAAACAGACCGCATACGTGCGACATCACGCCAGGGTGGTTACGTACCGCCAGTTCCAGGATCACCTGTGGGTTATTGCGTTGTTCTGACATGGCTTATTCTCCAATCATGTCGATGTTGGCAGCGCCCGGCGGCACCATCGGGAAAACTTTTTCATTAATATCAATCA
The DNA here is from genome assembly GCA_012719855.1 of Serratia liquefaciens. Taxonomy (GTDB): domain Bacteria; phylum Pseudomonadota; class Gammaproteobacteria; order Enterobacterales; family Enterobacteriaceae; genus Serratia; species Serratia liquefaciens_A. The sequence continues at coordinate 42,194 of JAAXZN010000019.1, forward strand.
GCGCGTGGATCAGGCAAGGGCCCGGGCGTTGGATCGCTTCGGCCAGTGCCGCCTGCGGATCTTCTGCGGCATTCAAATCGCAGGTGTCCATCCCGAAACCGGCGGCAATCTTGATAAAGTCGGTGCGCTTGGGATAGGCGGCGGCGAAGATGCGCTGCTGGTAGAACAGCGTTTGCTGCTGGTGCACCAACCCCAACGCCTGGTTGTTCATCAGGATGATTTTCACGTCCAGGTCATGCTCGACGGCGGTTGCCATTTCCTGAATGTTCATCATCAGGCTGCCGTCGCCGGAGAAACACAGCACCTTGCGCTGGGGTTCGGCCAAGGCTGCGCCGATCGCTGCCGGCAAGCCGAAGCCCATGGTGCCCAGCCCGCCGGAGGTCAGCCACTGGCGCGGCCGGCTCAGCGGATAGGCTTGCGCCACCCACATCTGATGTTGCCCCACGTCGGTGGTAATGATGGCGCTTTCGTCCACGCAGCGCGCGGCAGCCAACACCAGCCCGTAGTGGCTCAGCGGATCTTCGGCGTTAGGCATGCTGAACGGGAACTCGCGCTTGAGATCATTGACGGTACTCAGCCATTCACTGCGTGGCTGCGCTTCGATTTGAGGCAGCAGTTGTTGCAGTACCTGCCCAACGTCGGCGTGAATGGCAATATTGGCCTGTTTGACCTTGCCCAGTTCGGCGCGATCGATATCCACGTGAATGATGCTGGCGTTTGGACAGAATTGCTCGGTCTTGCCAATTGCCCGATCGTCAAAGCGCGCGCCCAGCACGATCAGTAAATCAGCCTCTTGCAGAATAAAGTTGGTACTGCGCGCCGCATGCATACCCAGCATGCCCAGCGACAACGGATGCTGCACCGGCATGGCACCCAATGCCATCAGCGTCATGGTGGTGGGCAGGTTGGCGCGTTCAGCGAGCTCAATGGCCTGCTGATAGGCGTTGGCGCAGATGATGCCGCCGCCCAGATACAACACCGGGCGTTTGGCCTGGTTGATCATCGCGGCGGCCTGCGCCACGGCGGCGGCTTCAAAGGTTGGCGCCGCATCGGGAACGGCGATCGGCGGCAGTTCGCCCAGGCTGATAACCGCCGTTTGCACATCTTTCGGTACGTCGATCCACACCGGGCCAGGGCGGCCGGATTCAGCGATGCGGAATGCGTCGCAGATCACCTGCGGCAGTTCGCGGATATCGCGGACCAAATGGTTGTGCTTGGTGATAGGAATCGAGATGCCGTAGGTGTCTACTTCCTGGAAGGCGTCGGTACCAATCATCGAAGAGGGCACTTGGCCGGTGATGCACACCAGCGGGATAGAATCGAGCTTGGCGTCGGCGATGGCGGTGACCAGATTGGTCGCACCGGGGCCGCTCGAGGCGATACAAACCGCCGCCTTGCCGTTAGCGCGTGCCATACCCTGCGCCATAAAACCCGCGCCCTGCTCGTGGCGAGCCAGGACGTGATGAATGCGGGTGCTTTGGCTCAGCGCGTCATACAGCGGCAGTGCAGCGCCGCCGGGAATGCCGGCGACGGTGGTGATGCCCTGACGCTCCAGCAGATGAACGATCAACTCTGCGCCAGTGAAGCGGTTACCTTGATGTGGCGTGCCCGAAATTGCCATGTTCCTATCCTTTCTCAAGGCCGGTTTGCTTTTCTGGGCAGGGGGCTAAAACTAAAAACCCCGCCCGGTTTGCGCCGGCGGGGTTTGGGAATCGATGCGTTGATTCGGACCCTACGGCGCATTGCCGACGACCACCACCACACGCACGACGACCACCGCGGCTGGTAGCGCGGTAATTAGTAGGGTCGAAGTCAGCGAGGATGCGATCACAGGGAACCTTATCATCAGTAAAAAAAGTCAGGTTTTTATAAAACCACAGGCGAAAAATTCGCACAACAGGTTTATTTGCACAGCATAAAAAACGGGCGGAAGATCACGGTTTGTGTGAAATGCCCAGCACCTTGGCTTCCGGCGCGCTGCCGTCCAGCAGTGCCTGCGTCGGGCCGTCGTAATAAATGCGGCCGTCCACCACCAGCAGGGTCCGTGGCGCAATGCGTGCGGCGTCATCCAGGTTGTGCGATACCATTAACAGCGTCAGGTTTCTCTGGTCGCAAACTTCCTGCAGCAGTTGCAACATCTCATTGCGTAAAGCCGGATCGAGCGCCGAAAAAGGTTCGTCGAGCAACAGGATGGGCCGCTGGCGGATCAGGCAACGCGCCAGGGCGGCACGCTGCCGTTGGCCACCGGAGAGTTGCGACGGCAGGCGGGGCAGATGTTCTTCCAGCCCCACTTGCCGGGCAATTTGCGCCAACTGCCGCTTCTGCTCTTCATTCAGCCGCAGGCCGGGATCCAGACCCAAGCCGATGTTCTGCTCCACCGTCAGGTGGGCGAACAGGTTATTTTCCTGAAACAACATCGAGACCGGGCGTTTGGCCGGCGGTGTGCCGGTGTGGTCGCTGCCGTTAAGCAGCAACCTGCCGCTGGCGGCCGGCAGAAAACCGGCGATCAGGCTGAGCAGGGTACTTTTCCCCGCTCCGCTGGGACCCAGTACCGCGACGCGTTCGCCCGGTTGAATACGCAGGTCGAAGCGCATTGGCAGGTGTTCATACAGATAGGTCAGTTTTTCAAGCTTTAGCATGGCGGCCCGGTAAGCGTTCGATCAGGGTAAACAGCAGGAAGCACAGCAGCAGCAACAGCAACGCGGTGACCGCGCCGTCATTGCTGCGGTAGGCGCCGATCTGCTGGTACAGGTAAAAAGGCAGGGTGCGGAAATGTTCGTTGCCAAACAGCGCCACCACGCCGAAATCGCCGATCGACAGCACGCAGGCGAAGGCCAGCGCCTGAGCCAACGGGCGGCGCAGCGCTTTCAGCTCAATCCAGCGTAGCCGCTGCCAGCCCTGAATATCCAGCGACAGGCACAGCGGATTATAGCGTTCGGCCAGGTCTCGCATGGGGTTTTCCAACACTTTTAGCGCATAGGGCACGGCCATCAACGCATTGGTGAGGATCACCAGCGCATACGGCGACTGCGGCAGCCCGACGGTGTCGCTTAACAGCAAGAAGAAACCGGTGGCCAGCACGATGCCCGGCATCGCCAGGATCACCATGCCGCTCAGTTCCAGCGCGTGGCCCCAACGCAGTCTCTGTTGCAGCTTCAGCTCACGGCTGCTCCACAGCAGCATCATGGTCAGCACGACACAAAGTACGCCCGCCCCCAGAGCAATGCGCAACGAAGTGAACAACGCCTGCCATAACACCTGTTGCTGCAGGACGCTGACCAGCGTTTGATTGGCGCCGTCGGCGATCACCGCCAGCAGTGGGGGCAACAGCAGCAGCAACGCGGCGGCAATCAGCAAAAAGTCACTGATGCGTCGCCACAGGCTGTCTTCCGGATTACGCCAGATATGGGCATGGGTATTGCCGACCGGCAGCGCCTGGCTCAGCCGCTGGCTGAATATCACCAGTCCCAGGCAGCATGCCAGTTGGATCAGCGCCAGCAGGGCGGCGCGGCTGAGATCGTAGTCGTAACTGAGCGCCTGATAGATGGCCAGTTCGATGGTGGTCGCCTGCGGGCCGCCTCCCAGCGACAGTACGGTGGCGAAGCTGGCGAAGCACAGCATAAAGATCAGCGCGCCGCTCGGCAGGATTTGACGGCGCAGCGCCGGCCATTCGACAAAGCGAAACTGCTGCCAACCGCTCATGCCGAGCTGGGCTGACAATTGGCGCTGTTCAACCGGGATATTTTCCAGCGCCTGCAGCAACAGACGTGTCGCCAACGGCAGGTTGAAAAACATGTGCGCCAGCAGGATGCCCTGCAGACCATAAGGCGTGAAACCGTAGTTAATGCCCAGCCAGCCACACAGCATTGCCAACCAGCCCTGGCGGCCATAGACGCTGAGCAGGCCGAACACCGCCACCAGTACCGGCAGCACCAGCGTCATGGCGCAGAGTCGCAGCAGTAACTGACGGCCGGGGAAACGGCGACGATAGAGCGCCCGGGCCAGCAGGATCGCGGGCAGCACCGAGATCAGCGCCGACAGCAGGGCCTGCCAAAACGTGAAACGCACCACGTGCCACAGGTAGCTGTCTTGCCATAAACCACGCCAGTCGCTGTCCGGGGCGTGCCGCCACAGCGACCCCATCGCCAGCACGGCGATGGTCAGGATCAGGCCGGCGGCCAGCAGCCCCGGCCAGAGCCAATGCGGGATCAGTGTCTGACGGCGGTTTGCCATGCCCGGATCCAGTTGCTGCGTTGTTTGGCCACTTCTTCTGCGCTGTATTGCAAGGCGGTCTGCGGCACGGTCATTTGGTCAAATCCGGCCGGCAGTGAGGTCTTGATCACCGGGTACATCCAGTTGCCGGTAGGGATGGCGTTTTGGAACGCCGGGGATACCATAAATTGCATAAAGCGTTCCGCCAACTCAGGCTGCTTGCCGGCCTTGAGTTTGCCCGCCACTTCCACCTGCAGATAATGGCCTTCACTGAAGTTGGCCGCGGCGTAACCGTCTTTTTTTTCTTCAATCAGATGGTAAGCCGGGGAGGTGGTGTAGCTGAGCACCAAATCGCCTTCGCCTTTCAGGAACAGGCCATAGGCTTCGCTCCAGCCCTTGGTCACGGTGACGGTCTTCTTCGCCAGCTTCTGCCAGGCCGCCGGTGCCTGATCGCCATACACTTTCTGCATCCACAGCAGCAGACCCAAACCTGGGGTACTGGTACGCGGATCCTCGTAGATCACTTTCCAGTTCTGGCTGCTGTCGACCAGCTCATGCAGGCTTTTGGGTGGGTTCTTCAGCTTTTCTTTGTTGTAAACGAAGGCAAAGTAGCCGTAGTCATAGGGCACGAAGGTTTGGTCTTGCCAGCCGCCCGGGACGCTCAATTTGCTGCTGTCGACGTCGCTTGGCGCGAATAACCCGGTTTGTTGCGCAGCCTGCAGCAGGTTGTTGTCCAGCCCCAGCACCACGTCGGCGGCGCTGTTTTTGCCCTCCATGCGCAGGCGGTTAAGCAGTGAGACACCGTCTTCCAGCGCGACAAATTTCAGCTCGCAATCGCACTGGGCTTCAAAGGCTTTTTTGACCGCCGGGCCTGGGCCCCAGTCAGCGGCGAAGGAATCGTAGGTGTAGACCGTCAGCGTGGGCTTGGCGAACACCGGTGCGGCGCACAGCAACAGTAACAAGGGCAGGCTTTTTTTGACCACTTTGCACTCCTGAAAATTTAGGGGGGCAAGGGTATCTGAGGGGGCAAGCGGCTGATGCCGGATCGCTGGGCTCAAATCCCTCCGCCGGTATTGACCGGATCAGGTTCGACGGGTTTGTTCTCAGCAAAACCGGCCGCTGGCGTTTTCATCACGCCGCTGTCGTTTTGCACCCCGTTGAGACGGCGCCATTGTAAAGACTAACGGGCGCCGGTGAAAGGTGCTTATGCTTCCGGGGGGGCAAACCAGGCAGATTTGAAATCAAACCAACCCAGAGTGTTCATTCGTACTCCGCGCATGCTGCGCTGGCCATGCAGTTGCAGCCAGTGGTGGAACAGGGGATGCAATTGATGGCCGCTGACCAGACGTTGGCAAAAATCCGCCAGCGGCAGCGCATTGGCGCGCCACAGCGCCGCATCCTCGGACAAGTCCTCACTCATGCAGTGCTGCATCAGCGGCAGTTCATACAGGGTGGCGAACAGTGAGAACTCCAGCGGCAGGTAAAAGTTGGCGCTGCCGAGCCACAGGTCGGTGCTCGCGTCGCCTTTATGCCAGGTAGCGTAATCCACAATCTGAATATTCAGCTTGATGCCGTGCTGCGCGAGCAAGGGTTCGATGGCCTGCTGAATGGCGTGAAACTCTGAGTGTTCGCTGTAGTAGGTCAGGGTCAGCTCGGTCAAACCGGCCGGTTTGGGCTGCAATGCCAGCGCGCGATTGTGGTGCCAGCGCGGCAGAATGCCGTAGGCCGGTGACCAATAGCGTTGATAAACAGGGCCGGCATTGCTCAGGAGCGAAATGGGATTGATCAGTTCACACAACCAGCTGCGCATGATCGGATCGGCGGCCAGCGGTGAGCGCTGATCGAACAGCAGAAAATAGCAGCCTTCTTCCAGTCGGCTTTCCAGCTCGTTTTTCCCGGTATCGTCCGCCTGGAGCTGTACGCCGGAGTGCACCAGTTCTTCGGTCACCTCTGGCAGCACCCAGATATTGACCTCGTCGATCAGCGCGCGATAGCCAAAGTAATCGTCAAAGGCGTGAATTTTCATCTGGCTGCGGTGATTACGCACCACGCTGTAGGGGCCGGTCCCTACCGGATGGCGCGAGAATTCCGGCAGGCTCTGCCACTCGCGCGGCAATATCATGGCGTGCACGCTGCCCAGCAGCCACGGCAGCCAGTAATCGGGCGCGTGCAAATGCACGTCAATCACGTAAGGCGTCGGCGAAGTCACGCGTTCGATATGGGAGAACAGCGGTTGTGGCATCAACCGGCTGAGCGAACGGATGACATCCTCCATTTCCAGCTCGCGCCCATGATGAAAATGAATGGCCGGGCGCAGATAAAAGCGCCAATGCAACGGCGTTAAAGCTTGCCAATGATGAGAAAGGTCGGATTCAAGTTCCCCGTTTTCCTCGTTTATCCGCGTCAGGCCGCTGAAAATCTGCCGGGCCAAATGGGTTTCCGAGCGCCGCAACGCCGAACCCGGCAACAGATTGTACAGTTGGCGGTAATAGAGCACGCGCAGGATATGTTTACCCTGACGAAAGCTGCGGCCCAGCTGGGATAGCAGCATCTGTCGCACCACGTTTTTATCGCCGACCAGCTGCACCAGCTGATCGATACGATCCTGCTCCAGCAACTCCTCGGCACGCTGCTGCTGCAGCGCCAGACCGGTATAGTGAAAGGTCAGTTGCGAACGCTTGCCGCGCCCCGACTCTGCCTGCCAGGTCAGCCAGCCCTGCTGCTGCATGGCGCCCAGTAACGAACGCACATGGCGGCGGGAACAGCTGAGCACTTCAGCCAGCTCCTGTAGCGTGGTTTCGGTCGCTTCACCGTGGCAGCGCTGCCACAGGCGAATGAACTGCTGTTGCAATCGGGATGTGGACATAAAAGAGGAAGGCTCCGGCGGTAACCCATCAATTTATCTTTCCCTATATTACGCCGATAATTTTCCTCAATGAAAGGGGGAGGGCGACGGATGAAAGTTTTCTTGTCAAAACAGTTCTATCAGCGCTACTTCAGTGCGATACGTCGGCAGCACGCCGACTGGTTGGGGCTGGTGCCTGAACAGGCGCGGCTGGAGATGTTGGCCCACCTGACCCAATGGGATATCGCGTCAATGACGGACAAGCAATACCGCGAGCACCTCTGAGGCTTCGGTAGCGAAAGTGTTTCTGAGTAATGGTGTTGTTCACCAGCCAGTGGGGTCATACCCACTGGTTTTTTTATTGTGGGCCACGGGGATATTCTTGCATTTTTTTCCCCTTGGCCTAAGGTTCTGTCTTCCGCATTAAAGCCCAGAGACGACGATATGAAACGACTGCATTGGCTGCCACGCCGCTTTAATCCCGTCTTTGCCGCTTTCCTGCTGATTGCTTTCCTTTCCGGTATTGCCGGCGCGCTATTGGCACCGACCCTGAGCCTGTTTTTAACCACCGAGGTTAAAGTCCGGCCGCTGTGGGTGGGTCTGTTCTATACCGTTAACGCCATTGTCGGCATCGCGGTCAGTTTTCTGCTGGCCAAACGCTCGGACACGCGCGGCGATCGACGCAAGCTGATCCTGGTTTGTTGCCTGATGGCGGTCGGCAACTGCCTGCTTTTTGCCTTCAACCGCGACTATTTGACGCTGATCACGGCCGGGGTGCTGCTGTCGGCGATTGCCAACACCGCCATGCCGCAGATTTTCGCACTGGCGCGGGAATATGCCGACAGTTCGGCGCGTGAAGTGGTGATGTTCAGCTCGGTCATGCGTGCGCAGCTGTCGTTGGCCTGGGTCATTGGCCCGCCGCTGTCGTTTACGCTGGCGCTGAATTACGGCTTTACGGTGATGTTCGTTATTGCCGCGGCGACCTTTGCAATCTGCGCATCGCTGGTGTGGTTTACGCTGCCTTCGGTACCGCGCGTGGCGCCGATGGGGCCCGCCGATCCGCTAATTGCAGCGCCTTCGGCACCGATTGTCCCGGTCAGCGCCTGGCGGAACCCGGATGTCAGGCGGCTGTTTATCGCCTCGGTGCTGATGTGGACCTGCAATACCATGTACATCATCGACATGCCGCTGTATATCACCGCCGATCTGGGCCTGCCTGAGAACCTGGCGGGGCTGCTGATGGGCACGGCGGCCGGGCTGGAGATCCCGGCGATGCTGCTGGCCGGTTATTACGTCAAACGCTTCGGCAAACGCAATATGATGCTGTTCGCCGTGGTGGCAGGCATCCTGTTTTATGCCGGGCTGGTGGTGTTTAAATTCAAGCTGGCGCTGATGGTATTGCAGTTGTTCAACGCCATCTTTATCGGCATCATCGCCGGTATCGGCATGCTCTATTTCCAGGACCTGATGCCGGGACGGCCAGGCGCGGCGACAACGCTGTTTACCAACAGTATTTCTACCGGGGTGATCCTGGCCGGGGTGCTGCAGGGCGCACTGGTGGAAAACCTGGGCCATTACGCCGTGTACTGGCTGGCGACACTTTTGGCCGTGGCGGCGTTGTGGATGAGCGTTCGCGTACGAGAAGTGTGAGTTTAAACGGCATCAACATTGACGCATGTCATTGAGAACATTGCGCCAAGCCCCCAAGCTAAACGGATTCGGAGCTTCATCGCTGTGCTCCCGTCCATCTCTCTGCTGAGATGCCGATCCGTTTAGAAAAGTGGGTATGTTATGGATAAACTAACACCGCTCAAACCTGTCCCTTCCCTGTGTGCTGTCGCCGCCGCTCTGCTTATCTGGTTTGTGATCCCGGTTCCCGAAGGGGTTGCGCCCAATGCCTGGCATCTGCTGGCGCTGTTTATCGGCACTATCATCGCCATCATCGGCAAGGCAATGCCGATCGGTGCCGTTTCTATCGTGGCCATTGCACTGGTGGCCGTAACCGGCGTCACTAACCCCGGCAAACCGGGCGCGGCGCTGAATGATGCGCTCAGCGGGTTCTCCAACCAGTTGATTTGGCTGATCGGTTTTTCGATCATGATCTCGCTTAGCCTGAACAAAACCGGGCTGGGGGCGCGTATTGGCTACTACTTTATTTCGTTGTTCGGCAAGAAGACGCTGGGGATCGCCTATGCATTGACGCTGGCGGAAACCACCCTGGCGCCGGTCACCCCAAGCAATACCGCCCGAGGCGGCGGGATTATCCACCCGATCATGAAGTCAATCGCCGACAGCTTCGGCTCCCGGCCCGATCTGAACACCTCCGGTAAAATTGGCCGCTATCTGTCGCTGGTGAATTACAACATCAACCCCATCACGTCGGCGATGTTTATCACGGCTACTGCGCCCAACCCGTTGATCGTCAGCCTGATAGCCAAAGGTACGCACGGCAACTTCGAACTCTCCTGGTCTATGTGGGCGATTGCCGCGCTGGTGCCGGGCGTGTGTTCGTTGATCGTCATGCCGCTGGTTATTTATCTGCTGTATCCGCCGGAGGTGAAAAGCACCCCGGACGCGCCGCGTTTCGCTCGCGACAAGTTACAGGCTTTGGGCCCGGTCACTTTGCCGGAGAAAATCACCCTGGCAGTGTTTGCCCTGCTGCTGGTGCTGTGGGCGGGTATCCCGGCGATGATCTTTGGCCCGGCGCTGGCGGTTAACCCAACCACGGCCGCGCTGATTGGCCTGGCGGTACTGTTGGCGACCGGCGTGTTGAGTTGGGAGGACGTGTTGAAGCACAAAGGTGCCTGGGACACGGTGGTGTGGTTCTCCGCGCTGGTGATGATGGCCAGCTTCCTCGGCAAGTTGGGGTTGATCGGTTGGCTGTCGCAGACCGTGGGCAGCGGCATTGATCATATGGGGATGAGCTGGGTGGGCGGTACCGTGCTGCTGACCATCATCTATCTGTATTCGCACTACTTCTTTGCCAGCACCACCGCACACGTCACCGCCATGTTTGCCGCTTTCTTTGCCGCCGGCGTTGCGCTCGGGGCGCCACCGGCGCTGTTGGGCCTGATCCTGGCGTTTTCGTCTTCTCTGATGATGTCACTGACCCACTATGGTACCGGGACGGCACCGATCATTTTCGGTTCCGGCTATGTGACGCTGGGCGAATGGTGGAAAGCCGGTTTTGTGATGAGCGTGATTAACCTGCTGATTTGGATGTTAATTGGCGGGGCCTGGTGGAAGTGGCTGGGTTACTGGTGATAAAAAAACACCCGCCAGACGGCGGGTGTTTGCTGTTCAGTTCAGGAAGGCCAGCTGCTGCGCCTCGTAGCGAGAAATATCCGCTTCGTGCTGCAGCGTCAGGCCGATGCTGTCCAGCCCATGGATCATGCAGTGGCGGCGGAAGCTGTCGATCTCAAACGGGTAGCTTTTGCCACCGGCATTGACCGTCTGATTCTCCAGGTCGACCACGAATTCAACCCCTTCGTTGTCTGCAACCAGGTTGAACAGCTCATCGACCTGCTGTTCGCTCAAAGTAACCGGCAGCAGCTGGTTGTTGAACGAGTTGCCGTAGAAGATATCGGCGAAGCTTGGTGCAATCACCACTTTGAAACCGTAATCGGTCAGTGCCCACGGAGCGTGCTCGCGTGAGGAGCCACAGCCAAAGTTTTCACGCGCCAGCAGGATGCTGGCACCTTTGTAGCGCGGCTTGTTCAGCACGAACTCAGGGTTTGGCTGCTGGCCGGCGTCGTCGAGGAAGCGCCAGTCGTTAAACAGGTGCTGGCCGAAGCCGGTACGCGTCACTTTCTGTAAAAACTGTTTTGGAATGATGGCGTCGGTGTCGACGTTAGCCGCGTCCAGAGGCACGACTAAACCAATATGTTGAGTAAATTTAGACACGTTAGCCCCTTAGTGAATATCACGGATATCGGCGAAATGACCGGCAACGGCCGCCGCCGCGGCCATCGCAGGGCTGACCAGGTGAGTACGTCCACCGCGGCCCTGACGCCCTTCGAAGTTACGGTTGCTGGTAGATGCACAGCGCTCGCCAGGGTTCAGACGATCGTTGTTCATCGCCAGACACATTGAGCAGCCTGGCAGACGCCATTCGAAACCGGCTTCAATAAAGATTTGATCCAGGCCTTCCGCTTCCGCTTGAGCCTTCACCGGGCCGGAGCCCGGCACCACGATAGCCTGTACGCCGTTGGCAACCTTGCGGCCTTTGGCGATTGCCGCCGCCGCGCGCAAATCTTCGATACGTGAGTTGGTACAAGAACCGATAAACACTTTGTCGATCGGCACTTCGGTCAGCTTGATGCCCGGTTTGAGGTCCATATAGGCCAACGCTTTTTCTGCTGAGGCACGTTCAACCGGATCGCTGAACGATTCCGGCGCCGGAATAGCCTGATTGACAGCAATGACCTGGCCTGGGTTGGTGCCCCAGGTGACCTGTGGCGCGATGTCTTCGGCGCGCAGGGTCACTACGGTATCGAACCTGGCGTCGTCATCGGACTTCATGGTGCGCCAGTAGGCGACCGCCTGCTCCCAGTTATTGCCGGTTGGGGCAAACTGACGGCCTTTCAGGTATTCAAAGGTGGTGTCGTCCGGAGCCACTAACCCGGCTTTGGCGCCCATTTCGATCGCCATGTTGCACAGGGTCATACGGCCTTCCATGCTCAGCGCTTCAATCGCTTTGCCACAGAATTCCACGACGTGGCCGGTACCGCCGGCACTGCCGGTTTTGCCGATAATCGCCAGCACGATGTCCTTGGCGGTAATGCCTTCGGCTGCGTCGCCGGTGACTTCAATCTTCATGGTCTTGGCGCGCCCCTGTTTCAGGGTCTGGGTAGCCAAAACGTGCTCCACTTCCGAAGTGCCGATACCGAAGGCCAGCGAGCCGAAAGCGCCGTGCGTCGCGGTGTGGGAGTCGCCGCAGACGATGGTCATGCCCGGCAGCGTCATGCCCTGTTCAGGGCCGATGACGTGTACGATGCCCTGGAACGGGTGGTTCAGGTCATACAGTGAGACGCCGAATTCAGCACAGTTCTTGATCAGCTCCTGCATTTGAATACGCGCCATCTCGCCGCTGGCATTGATGTCTTTGGTTTGGGTCGAGACGTTGTGATCCATGGTGGCAAAGGTCTTGCCCGGTTGGCGCACTTTGCGGCCCATGGCGCGCAGGCCGTCAAACGCCTGTGGTGAAGTGACTTCGTGCACCAGATGGCGGTCGATATACAACAACGGCGTTTCGTTCGGTGCTTCATACACCACGTGGGCATCGTACAGCTTCTGATATAAGGTCTTGGCCATGTTATGCCCCCTGAGCTACAAAGCGGGCGATGATGTCGCCCATTTCATCGGTACTGATGGCTTTACCTGTACCGGCCAGATCGGCGGTGCGGTAACCCTGTTCCAGCGCCTGGTTGATGGCGCGTTCTACGGCATCGGCCGCTTCAGTGGCACCCAGGCTGTAACGCAGCAGTAGGGTGGCGGACAGGATCTGGGCGATCGGGTTGGCGATGCCTTTACCCGCGATGTCCGGCGCAGAACCGCCTGCGGGCTCGTATAAACCGAAGCCTTGCTCGTTCAGGCTGGCGGACGGCAGCATGCCCATTGACCCGGTGATCATTGCGCACTCGTCGGACAAAATATCGCCGAACAGGTTGGAACACAGCAGCACGTCGAACTGCGACGGGTCTTTGATCAACTGCATGGTGGCGTTGTCGATATACATATGCGACAGCGACACGTCTGGGTAATCCTTAGCGACCTGATTAACCACTTCGCGCCACAGAATGGAGCTCTGCAATACGTTGGCTTTATCAATCGAGGTCACTTTATTGCGGCGCTTGCGGGCAGATTCGAAGGCGATGCGCGCAATGCGTTCGATCTCGAAGCGATGATAGACCTCGGTGTCGAAAGCGCGTTCCTGCATGCCCTGGCCTTCGCGGCCTTTCGGCTGGCCGAAATAGATGCCGCCGGTCAGTTCACGCACGCACAGAATATCGAAACCGCGGGCGGCGATGTCGGCGCGCAGCGGGCAGAACTCTTCCAACCCTTGATACAGGCGAGCAGGGCGCAGGTTGCTGAACAGTTTGAAGTGCTTGCGCAAGGGCAGCAAGGCACCGCGTTCAGGCTGCTCTGCCGGCGGCAAGTGTTCCCATTTCGGGCCACCGACTGAACCGAACAGAATGGCGTCGGCTTGCTCGCAACCGGCGAGGGTTGCCTGCGGCAGCGGACTGCCATGACGATCGATGGCAATACCACCGACGTCGTACTCGGCTTCGGTGATGCGGATATCAAAGCGCTGACGCACTGCGTTCAACACTTTACGCGCTTGGGCCATTACTTCCGGGCCGATTCCGTCTCCGGGCAAGACGGCAATGTGGTAGGTCTTCGTCATGTTCACACCGTTTCCTGATTATTTTGATGTTTGCTTTGCTGCAGACGCTGCTTTTCTTTTTCTACCTGCTGGGAGCGCCAAATATTATTCAATACGTGAACCATCGCCTTGGCGGAGGATTCCACGATGTCGGTCGCCAGACCTACGCCATGGAAGCGGCGGCCGTTGTAGGACACCACGATATCAACCTGGCCCAGCGCATCGCGCCCCTGGCCCTTGGCGGTTAATTGATATTTCACCAGTTCGATCGGGTAACCGGTAATCCGGTTGATTGCCTGATAAACCGCGTCAACCGGGCCATTGCCGGTGGCCGCTTCGGCTTTCTCTTCTTCGCCGCAGACCAGTTTCACCGAGGCGGTGGCCATAATGCTGCTGCCTGACTGCACGCTGAAGTAATCCAGGCTGAAGTGCTCTGGCTCTTCCTGTTGCTTATTAATGAACGCCAGCGCTTCCAGGTCGTAATCGAACACCTGGCCTTTTTTGTCGGCCAGCTTCAGGAAGGCGGCGTACAGATTGTCCAGGTTGTAGTCCTGTTCCTTATAGCCCATCTCTTCCATACGGTGTTTCACCGCAGCGCGACCGGAACGGGAAGTCAGGTTCAACTGTACATCCTTCAGACCTATGGTCTGCGGGGACATGATTTCGTAGTTTTCGCGATTTTTCAGCACGCCGTCTTGGTGAATACCGGAGGAGTGGGCGAAAGCATTGGAACCGACGATCGCTTTGTTGGCCGGGATCGGCATGTTGCACAGCTGGCTGACAATCTGGCTGGTACGGAAGATTTCCTGGTGGTTGATGTTGGTGTGCACGTTCATGATGTCCTGGCGCACTTTGATCGCCATGATCACTTCTTCCAGCGAGGTGTTGCCTGCGCGTTCGCCGATACCGTTCAGGGTCCCTTCAACCTGGCGGGCGCCGGCCTGCACTGCGGCGATGGAGTTGCCGACCGCCATACCCAGATCGTCGTGGCAGTGGACAGAGATAATGGCTTTATCGATATTCGGTACGCGGTCATACAGGGTAGTGATAATACCGCCAAACTGGTTCGGCGTGGTGTAGCCCACGGTGTCCGGAATATTGATGGTGGTAGCGCCGGCATTGATAGCGGCTTCTACCACGCGACACAGGTTATCGATTGGCGTGCGGCCGGCGTCTTCGCAGGAGAATTCTACGTCGTCCGTGTAGTTACGGGCGCGCTTCACCGAGCGTATTGCCATCTCCAGCACTTCGTCGAACGAGCGCTTCAGTTTTGATTCAATATGCAGGGTCGAGGTGGCCAGGAACACGTGAATGCGGAACGCTTCGGCGACGCGCAAGGCTTCAGCCGCGACGTCAATATCTTTATCTACGCAACGCGCCAGGCCACAGACACGGCTGTTTTTAATCTGGCGAGCGATGGTTTGCACGGATTCGAAATCACCCGGTGAGGAGACAGGGAAACCCACTTCCATGACGTCGACACCCATTCTTTCCAGCGCCATCGCAATCTGAATCTTCTCTTTCACGCTCAGGCTGGCTTGCAGCGCCTGTTCGCCATCACGCAAAGTTGTATCGAAAATAATGACTTGTTGGCTCATCGGGTGGTTCCTTATCGTGTTTATTTCACGCTAAGCGGGTAAAAAAAAACCCGCGCAGTAGCGCGGGTTTGTTATGAGGGTGGGTTGAATCAGCTCTGAACTCCGTCCACCGGCATACCGCGCAAAGAAGATGCGTTAAGTAGTAGGCCTAGTAGACGGTAAGTGCGGTTCATGGCGGTTCAACTCTCTAAATAATTTCGTTGTCTAATTTGATACGTTATTGGCCTAACTATGTCAACACCTGATTGAAAATGAGGGTACTCCTTAGAGTCCGATTAACGCACCCGCAGCAACAGACGATAGTTCGGTGAAAAATGACATTGTCAGAGAAAAGGTGAAGGCGGATTTGCGGCCCGGTTAGCATAAACGAAATGAATATATATCCTCGCAATTGCTTCTGAGGGACAGTGCGTTAAAATTAAAGATGCAAAACAACGGGAGCCGTGCTAGCCAGCGTTGAAGGTGGCATTTTTTTATTGTTGGCATCAATGCTTTTCGGTGATTTATATTTTTTGTGAATTATTTATGGGACTAAATAGGGGCGGTAAGTCACAGGTTTTCGATTGGGTGATACGTGTTTTTGAATATTGCTTGTCGGAGGGTGAAAGAAAATGGTTTGTTACTGCATGTTATTAAATATAAGAGTTTCATGTTTTTTACTGGGAGGTGAATGATAAATCTGTTGAAAACCGGATTTTGGCTTTTAACCATGTTTATAAACAGGACGATACTTGAGCCCGATGTTACATGAACGGAGCGAGAGATAACTAATTCTTCCCGGTGTGATTAATGCCACAATTTTGTTGTTTTAATTATGCCTGATGAATTATCTACACAGGACTTAGTGGAGTGGGATATGTCGGAATGTAATTCAGGAGTTATCATTGATAAGGACGCCACTGATATTCATTTACGCAGTGTCGATCTGAACTTGCTCACCGTGTTCGATGCCGTGATGCAGATGCAAAATATTACCCGGGCTGCGGGTTTTTTGGGAATGTCACAACCGGCAGTCAGCAATGCGGTTGCGCGGTTGAAACTGATGTTTAACGATGAGCTGTTCGTACGCTGTGGACGTGGTATTCAACCGACGGCACGAGCCCGACAGCTGTTTGGGCCCGTCAGGCAAGCTTTGCAGTTGGTGCAAAATGAGCTGCCGGGCGCGGAGTTCGAACCCTTCACCAGTGAACGTGTTTTCTCCATCGCCATCTGCAGCCCGCTTGATCTGCGACTGGGGGCCGGAATAATCAATCACTTGAGGGAAATTGCCCCGCAAACTCATTTAAAAATAAAATCCTATATAAGCAATAATATCGATAATCAATTACGTTATCAGGAAGTCGAGTTTGTGATTGGTTATGCCAGTTTTGATCCGACAGAGTTTAAAAGTGTGGCGATTTTTGACGATGAGTTAGTGTTGGTTACCGCCAGAAAACATCCCAGAATTGGAACGGATATTACGCCTGAACAGATTATGTCAGAGCAGCATGCTGTAGTTTCACTGGAGAGTTTTTACTCTTTTAGCAAACCTTACTATATAGAAGAAGCAATGCAGCGCCTCGTGGCTCAGCAATGTACCGATTTATACAGCGTATTGAATATGGTTTCCAATACCCACATGATGGCAATTGTTCCGGCATGGTTGGCCCAGCAACAGTCGGAAGCATTGCAATTGCAGTTTGTTCCATTACCCTGGAATGAAAAAAAGGTCACCTGTTATCTGTCTTGGCATGAATCGGCAGAGCGTGATAAGGGCCATCAATGGATGAAAATCCAGCTTGGTCAGTCTGATATATCGGAGTAAGTCAGTCTATTATTACCCCCATGGTGGTAATGTCCCATTGGGGGGTAATTTACACTGCCGATTTATTAAGAATTATCTTGGTATTATCTAAGGGGTTTCTTTATTTCAGCACTCTGGATGAATTCATTTATAATAATTTAGACGGTTTCATTAAAAAATATCGATATAAAATTATATACTGAAATGTTATTCATACCTGGTTTTTATCTCTGTTCTCGGGTGGGCTTTTCGGCCTTGCATTTTGTGGCCTGGATAAAACCTTTTCCTCCCCTTTTTGTCCAACGATGAGACGCGGTGAAATTAACCTGAGTTTTGGCTCACACTTCTACGCTGAAATCTCTTTTCCCGCCGCCTGAGAGTAGGTAGACTGCGCGAAAAAAAGTAAACACGTGTAAGCTGAGATGTGAGAAGAGGTTATCTCGTACTCCGCTAACTGTTTGATTCATTTCAGGCTTAGAGCGCTATGATCAATAATCTGCTGCAATACCATTTGACTCACCGTATACAGCACCAAATTTCTCACCGTGCCGATCGCATTGCTTTTCGCCAATGGTCTCCCCAGGGGGAGACCCAAATGACCTGGAAACAGGTCGATACTCATATCAATCTCATCGCCAGTGCGCTGTTGGCATTGGGTGCCGACGTGCAGGAACGTATCGCGATTTTTGCCAATAACTGCATAGCCTGGTCGCTGACGGATTTGGCCATTCTGCAATTACGTGGCGTGAGCGTGCCGCTGTACGCCACCAACACGCCGGCCCAGGCGGCTTTTATCATCAATGACGCCGATATCCGTATTCTGTTCGTCGGCGAGCAGGCTCAACTGGATGCCGCCATCGCGCTGCGCGGTGTGTGTCCGCAACTGAGCCACATTATTGTATTTGATGACAGCGTCGACCTGCATGGCTGTGAGATCGCCCAACACCTGAGTACCTTTGAACGTGAAGTCGACGTAGCGGCGTTCTCATCTCAATTGCAGCAACGCGTAGCCGATTGCGATCTGCGGGATCTCTTCACGCTGATCTATACCTCCGGCACCACCGGCGAACCCAAGGGCGTGATGCTGGATTACCGAAATCTGGCCGCACAGCTTTATCTGCATGATGAGCGGCTGACGGTGAATGAAGAGGATGTGTCTCTCAGTTTCCTGCCGATGTCACACGTGTTTGAACGTGCCTGGAGCTTTTTCATCATGCACTCTGGCGCGCAAAACGTGTTCTTACCGAATACCGATTGGGTGCGCGAAGCCATGGCGGCGGTGCGTCCAACACTGATGTGCGCGGTGCCGCGCTTTTACGAAAAAATCTTCAGTGCAGTGCATGAAAAGGTCGCGCGCGCGCCCTGGCTGCGCCGGGCATTGTTCCATTGGGCGATTGTCTGCGGTGAGCGCAAGTTCCTGCAGGAGCGCGCCGGCAAGCCATTGGGCAAGCTATTCGATCTTTCTCATCGCTGGGCCGATAAACTGGTGCTGAGCAAGTTGCGCGGTATCCTTGGTGGACGAGTGCGCTTCTTGCCGGCTGCGGGCGCCAAACTGGACGACAATGTCATCCTGTTTTTCCAGGCGATGGGCGTTAACATCAAATACGGCTATGGCATGACCGAAACCTGCGCCACCGTTTCCTGTTGGGAAGAGGGCAATTTCCGCTTTGGCTCTATTGGCAAGCCCTTGCCGGGGGTAGAAGTGCGCATTGGCGAGGAGAATGAAATTCAGGTGCGTGGGCCGGTGGTGATGCGCGGCTATTTCAATAAACCGCTGGAAACCGCCGCCTCCTTTACCGAGGATGGCTGGTTGAAGACCGGCGATGCCGGCGCCATGGACGAAGGCGGCAACCTGTTTATCACCGAACGCCTGAAGGATTTGATGAAAACTTCCGGCGGCAAGTACATAGCTCCGCAGATGCTGGAAGGCACGCTGGCGCAGGATCGCTTTATCGAGCAGGTGGCGATCATCGCCGATGCGCGTAAATTCGTTTCCGCCCTGATCGTGCCTAGCTTTGAATCCCTGGAAGAGTATGCGAAATCTATCAATCTCAAGTATCAGGATCGGATCGAGCTGTTGCGTAACAGCCATATTCTGGAGATGTTTGAAAGCCGCCTGCGTGAGATGCAAAAAGAGCTGGCGCGGTTTGAACAGGTAAAAAGGTTTACTTTGTTGCCTGCTGCCTTCTCGATGGAGTTGGGCGAGCTGACGCCAACGCTGAAGCTGCGACGTAAGGTCATTTCACAGCGCTATCAGCGTGAAATTGACTCCATGTACCAGGATTAGCTCAGAAGCTTTCGCCTGACGGAGTGTTCGGCGAAAAAAACAGCGTAATTCTTGCCTGATATAGTTCTGTAATTCCTCGCCTGATTGGAACAATGCCTAGCCCCAGCCGCTAGCGGCTAGTGCATTGTTTCTGTAAACCCCGGATCCCCAGCCGCTTGGCAATAACCATTCTATTGCTGAGTCTTTTTGCTGTTTGCCTGCCCAATATTCTGACGTTATGTTAATCAGTTAGAATCAATCCACAAAAACTTTGGGGCAATGCCCCACAGCAGGCGCTACGTTCCGGCGCCAGACAAGAATAAGTAAGCCTGGAGGCAAACCCATGGAGATGTTGTCAGGAGCCGAGATGGTCGTCCGATCGTTGATCGATCAGGGCGTTAAGCATGTATTCGGATATCCGGGCGGGGCGGTACTCGATATTTACGATGCCCTGCATACGGTCGGAGGCATCGATCACATATTGGTGCGCCATGAACAGGGTGCAGTGCATATGGCCGATGGCTATGCGCGCGCCACCGGTGAAGTCGGGGTGGTTCTGGTGACCTCAGGCCCGGGAGCGACCAACGCGATCACCGGTATTGCGACGGCCTATATGGACTCTATCCCGATGGTGGTGCTTTCCGGACAGGTCCCCAGCTCGCTGATTGGTTACGATGCCTTCCAGGAGTGCGACATGGTCGGGATTTCTCGCCCAGTGGTCAAACACAGTTTCCTGGTGAAGCGCACCGAAGATATTCCCGGCATTTTGAAGAAAGCTTTCTACCTGGCCTCTACCGGCCGCCCAGGTCCGGTGGTGATTGATCTGCCGAAGGACATCGTTGGCCCGGCGGTAAGAATGCCTTATGCCTACCCGCAGGAAGTGAGCATGCGCTCCTATAACCCGACGGTGCAGGGCCACCGCGGGCAGATTAAACGCGCATTGCAAACTATCCTTACGGCCAAGAAGCCCGTGATGTACGTCGGTGGCGGCGCGATTAATTCGGCCTGTGAGGGCGAATTGCTGGAGCTGGCGGAAAAACTGAATTTACCGGTTACCTGCACCCTGATGGGATTGGGCGCGTTTCCCGGCACGCACCGCCAGAGCGTCGGCATGCTCGGTATGCACGGAACTTACGAAGCCAACAAAACCATGCACCACTCTGATGTGATCTTTGCCGTCGGCGTGCGCTTTGACGACCGCACCACCAACAACCTGGCGAAATATTGCCCGGATGCCACCGTACTGCATATCGATATCGACCCTACCTCAATCTCCAAGACGGTGGATGCCGATATCCCGATCGTCGGCGATGCCAGGCAGGTGTTGACCCAGATGCTGGAATTGTTGGCGCAGGAGGACAAAACGCAGGATCACGATGCGCTGCGCGATTGGTGGCAGTCTATTGAACAGTGGCGCGCGCGCGACTGCCTGGGCTACGACAAAAACAGCGGTACCATCAAGCCACAGGCCGTGATTGAAACCCTGCATCGGCTGACCAAGGGCGACGCTTACGTCACCTCCGATGTTGGCCAGCACCAGATGTTCGCCGCACTTTACTACCCGTTCGACAAGCCACGCCGTTGGATCAACTCCGGCGGGCTGGGCACCATGGGCTTTGGCCTGCCTGCCGCGCTGGGCGTCAAGCTGGCATTGCCTGATGAAACCGTGGTGTGCGTGACCGGCGACGGCAGTATCCAGATGAATATCCAGGAGCTTTCCACCGCATTGCAGTACAACCTGCCGGTGATCGTAGTGAACCTCAATAACCGCTATCTGGGGATGGTGAAGCAGTGGCAGGACATGATCTACTCTGGCCGTCACTCCCAGTCCTATATGGATTCCCTGCCGGACTTCGTCAAGCTGGCGGAGGCGTACGGTCATGTGGGCATCGCCATTCGTACGCCGGATGAACTGGAAAGCAAACTGGCGCAGGCGCTGGCAGAAAAAGAGCGCCTGGTATTTGTCGATGTGACCGTCGATGAGACCGAACATGTTTACCCGATGCAGATCCGCGGTGGAAGCATGGACGAAATGTGGTTAAGCAAAACGGAGAGGACCTGATCATGCGCCGAATTTTATCTGTCTTGTTGGAAAACGAATCCGGTGCGTTATCGCGTGTGGTGGGTTTGTTCTCTCAGCGTGGTTACAACATTGAAAGCCTGACGGTCGCGCCGACCGACGACCCTACGCTGTCGCGCATGACGATCCAAACCGTCGGCGATGAAAAGGTGCTGGAGCAGATCGAAAAGCAGCTGCATAAGCTGGTGGACGTGCTTCGCGTCAGCGAACTGGTGCAGGGCGCGCACGTCGAGCGTGAAATCATGTTGGTGAAGCTGCAGGCCAGCGGTTACGGGCGAGAGGAAGTGAAGCGCTGTGCCGATATTTTCCGCGGCCAGATCGTTGACGTTACCGCTACGCTGTACACCGTTCAACTGGCCGGCACCAGCGATAAGCTGGATGCGTTCCTGAGCGCGGTGCGTGAAGTGGCCGAAATTGTCGAAGTGGCGCGTTCCGGCGTGGTCGGCGTATCGCGCGGCGATAAAATCATGCGCTGAGGAGTGAGATTGGCGTAACCTGAGGGCGCGGCCAGGCTGCGCCCTTTGTTTTTCGGCGTTTTTTGCCCGTTTGCTGGCACCTTTCGGCAAAAGCGGTTGCTAGGCAGAGTTTTCTGCTGTTAGATCGCAGAGGCTGGATTGAATAACCGCACAGGATGCGATGGTTAATCCGGGCATGGTTTTCACTTCTATTTTCAGCGTCATTAAGGGGTTAACGTGAAACTGGATGAAATCGCGCGTCTCGCGGGCGTTTCGCGCACTACGGCCAGTTATGTCATCAACGGCAAGGCGAAGCAGTATCGTGTCAGCGATAAAACCGTCGAGAAAGTGATGGCCGTGGTCAGGGAGCACAACTATCACCCAAATGCCGTCGCGGCAGGGCTGCGCGCCGGGCGAACGCGCTCTATCGGCCTGGTGATACCGGATCTGGAAAACACCAGCTACACCCGGATTGCCAACTATCTGGAGCGTCAGGCGCGCCAACGCGGCTACCAGCTGTTGATTGCCTGTTCGGAAGATCAGCCGGATAACGAAATGCGCTGCATCGAACATCTGCTGCAACGTCAGGTCGATGCACTCATCGTTTCCACCGCTTTGCCGCCAGAGCATCCATTCTATCAGCGCTGGGCCAACGATCCGCTGCCGATTATTGCCCTGGACCGTGCGCTGGATCGCGAGCATTTCATCAGCGTGGTGGGGGCCGATCAGGAGGATTCCTTCGCACTGGCGCAGGAACTGCGTACTTTCCCTGCAGAGTCGGTGCTGTATCTGGGCGCGTTGCCGGAGCTTTCCGTCAGCTTCCTGCGTGAACAGGGTTTCCGTCAGGCCTGGCAGGATGACGAGCGGCATGTCGATTATCTGTATGCCAATAGCTATGAGCGCGAGGCTGCTGGCGTGCTGTTTTCCGAATGGCTGAAGACCCATCCGATGCCACAGGCGCTGTTCACCACTTCATTCTCTTTGCTGCAAGGGGTGATGGACGTGACCTTGAAGCAGCGTGGCCGCTTGCCGACCGATCTGGCGATCGCCACCTTCGGTGACCATGAGCTGTTGGACTTCCTGGAGTGTCCGGTGCTGGCGGTTGCGCAGCGTCACCGTGACGTGGCCGAACGCGTATTGGAACTGGTGCTGGCCAGTCTGGATGAACCGCGTAAGCCTAAACCGGGCCTGACGCGCATTCGCCGCAATCTGTTCCGCCGCGGCAGTCTGAGCCGGAAATAATCCTATCGCAGGGGCGCTTTGTCGCGCTCCTGTTTCAAACTCCCTGTTATACGTAGCCCGTTACCCTGAACAGCCTTCTGCAGTACTCGAGAAAATATCCGTACACCACCCCCATCGCCATCGATACCACAGCATTGCTGGCCACGGCCGTTATGATTTGCTGCCCGTCGGCACCGACGCTCCACAGGATGGCGGCATAAACCGGCGATTGGAAACTGACATAGGCCAGCAGATCGGCAAGGTTACGCAATAAAAAGGGGTATCGATCAGAGCGCCTGGCGATGCGGATAAACAGGTCCCGATAGCGCCCATAGGGCCAGGCGATCAGGATATTCACCGGAATCGACAGCAAGCGGGACGAGAGCGACTGTTGAAAGCTCATGCCGGAGACCAGAATTTCTATCGCCATACCGGCGATAAAGCAATACACCACCAAAGCAAAGGTATCGGCGGCGGCACTGCGCCAGTGAGTGGCAGGCGAGAGCATGGTGCAATCTCCGGTATCTTGGTTAAAATTCTGTTAATTTAATTGATTTTGGTTGTTAATTCTGGTTTTTTGTTTCATATGTAGTTTACATTGCCAGATTGTGTTGGATAAGTAGCTGAATATTTTTATTTGTTGGCGTTGGGTGGTTTTTGTGCTGAGGACTGACGGCAGAATGTGGCGCGAAGGGATTAAAAATGGATTATTCTTAACTATTCTATTAAAAACAATTAGTTGCATAATTTTTGGTCATAAAGCCGTTTTGCACAGTAAAAATTGTGGTCATTAATCATGTAAGGAAATGAAACCATAATTGTAAACAGGTATTTTGGGAGTAATCTTACTAAATTGATTTGAATCGAAATTAACTCGCCTCGTAATATCCGAGCAATTTATTTTTCCATCTGGCTTATCAGCGGCACTTTAATTGAAGTAAAATAGCGCCCGGTTTGAGGATAAATAACCGTTGGATGTTATTAACTCAATGGCTTACGCCGTATTTGCTTTGTAGAGTGAGTCAACGCCGAGCCTTGTCTGGCGCGGCTCGCGCTCGGGTACTGCGATGTGATTGCCGAGCTGAAATATGAG
>JAAXZN010000020.1 GCA_012719855.1 Serratia liquefaciens
GTTTTGCCAGATGGCCGCCGTTGGCCCGATGTTCGGGCAGCTCGGTTTCTTCCACCGCTTTGCCGGACGTGAATACGAAGATAAACGCCCACTTGAGCGTTATAAGAATGAGTCCAAACGCCTGCTGGGCGTACTGGAGAGTCGGCTTGAAGGCCGCGACTGGATCATGGGCCAGGATTACACCATCGCCGATATCTCGCTTCTGGGTTGGGTACGTAACCTGATCGGCTTTTACGAAGCCCGTGAGTTGGTCGAGTTCGATAGCTTCCCGCGGGTAGGACAATGGCTGGAGCGCGGTCTCGCCCGTCCGGCAGTACAACGCGGCCTGAATATTCCCGCCCGCAGCGAATAATGGATAGCCTGGGATAGCCGCCCGGCTATCCTTTTTTTCCCATTTACCGTCATAAAACTGTCATACCTCTGCACTACCCTCCTTCGTAACAAATTGATGCCAATTATAATTTTGTATTTCGAAAAGGAGCTTTCCCCCTATGCAGCAGTCCCTTTCCCTGATCGCCGGAGCTGTGTTATCCACCTTACTCTGTTCCACCGCCTTCGCCGATGAAACCCCGGTCAATACCGCCGGCCTTTCCGAGCGTGCGGCTCGCGGTAATATCATTGAACCGGGCGGCGCCCGTCGCCTGAGTGGCGATCAAACCGCCGCCTTGAAGGCTTCTTTGTCCGATAAAACGGTCAAAAATGTGATTTTGCTGATTGGCGACGGCATGGGCGATTCGGAAATCACTTCGGCACGCAACTATGCCGAAGGTGCAGGCGGCTATTTTAAGGGCATCGATGCCCTGCCGTTAACCGGCCAATACACCCATTACTCACTGGACAAGAAAACCCACAAGCCGGATTACGTGACTGACTCCGCCGCCTCGGCGACCGCCTGGTCCAGCGGCGTAAAAACCTACAACGGTGCACTGGGCGTCGACGTTAACGGCAAAGACCAGCCGACGCTGCTGGAAATCGCCAAAGCGGCGGGTAAAGCCACCGGCAACGTCTCCACCGCAGAGCTGCAAGACGCCACCCCGGCGGCGCAAATCTCCCACGTCACCTCGCGTAAATGTTACGGCCCGGAAGAGACCAGTGAAAAGTGTGCCACCAACGCGCTGGAAAATGGCGGCCGTGGTTCCATCAGCGAGCAGTTACTCAAAGCCCGCGCCGACGTCACCTTGGGCGGCGGAGCAAAATCCTTTAATCAGTTGGCCAAAAGCGGCGAATGGCAGGGAAAATCGCTGAAAGACCAGGCGGTTGCGCTGGGTTATCAGTGGGTGGAAAACCTCGATGCCCTGAACGCCGTCAATGTCGCCAATCAGCAAAAGCCGCTGCTGGGGCTGTTTGCCGCCGGCAATATGCCGGTACGCTGGCAGGGACCGAAGGCCACTTATCACGGCAATCTCGACCAGCCCGCGGTCACCTGCCAGAACAATCCGGCACGTACGGCCGATATCCCGACGCTGGCGGTCATGACCGAGAAAGCCATCGACCTGCTGAAAACCAACAAAAATGGTTTCTTCCTGCAGGTTGAAGGCGCCTCGATCGACAAACAGGATCATGCCGCCAACCCGTGCGGCCAGTTCGGGGAAACGGTCGATCTGGATGAAGCCGTGCAGAAAGCATTGGAATTCGCCCGTGCCGACGGCAACACTCTGGTGATCGTCACCGCTGACCATGCTCACTCCAGCCAGATTATCGCCGCCGACGCCAAAGCACCGGGCCTGACGCAAATGCTGACCACCAAAGATGGCGCGCCAATGACTATCAGCTACGGCAACTCGGAAGAGGATTCTCAGGGCCACACCGGCACCCAGCTGCGTGTTGCCGCCTACGGCCCGCATGCCGCCAACGTCGTCGGGCTGACCGATCAGACAGATTTGTTCTATACCATGCGTGACGCCATGGAGATCAAGTAAGCTAACGACCCCGTCCGCTGATTAAACAAGCCCTGTTCATCCTGCTCACGCCGGCGATGAACAGGGTTTTCGCCGTTTGAAACCCCCAGGCTACTGCTATATTGTGGGACCTGTATTCCTCGCAAAAAAAGTTCTGCCCTGTCCGTAAAGAAACCAATGTGATCCCACCCGACAATAAGGATGAGCTCTTGCATTTGATTACCCTGCCCTTCGACACCGAACGCCTGCAACTGCGCCGCTTCACGCCCGACGATCTCGAAGCCTACTCGAC
Organism: Serratia liquefaciens; assembly: GCA_012719855.1. Lineage (GTDB taxonomy): Bacteria > Pseudomonadota > Gammaproteobacteria > Enterobacterales > Enterobacteriaceae > Serratia > Serratia liquefaciens_A. Next base: position 2,191 of record JAAXZN010000020.1, read on the forward strand.
TTACCACCGTTTGCCGGAGGTCTATCGTTATCTGTATGCCCCCACCCCGGACAACGCGCAACTGGCCGATCAGCTTGCTCAGGCGATAGCTTCGCGCTTCAGTCAGGACGGCGATATTTTTTATTGCGCCGTCACCCTAAAGGGAAGCGGAGAGTTGATCGGTGAAGTCTTGCTGAAACTGGCTAACCGCGCAGCCTTACAAGCCGAGATCGGTTATATCTTCAACCCGGCCTACGCCGGTAAAGGTTATGCCGCCGAAGCCGTGCAAGCGGTGTTGGATCGGGGGTTTAACCAAGTGGGCTGCCACCGCATTTTTGCCCGGCTCGATGCAGCCAATCAGGGATCTATCGGGGTCGTCGAACGTCTGGGGATGCGCAAAGAGGCGCATCTGCGACAAAACGATCGTTTCAACGGCCAATGGGGTGATGAACTGATTTATGCACTGTTGAAGGAGGAGTGGCGGCAGGCTTGAGCGCAAAAATGCCGCTAAGGCTCACCCAGCCCATGGTCGCCCGGTAATACCCGGCGGCCATTTTCATTTTGTTACCTGCCGGCATTTGCCTTTATTCCATAAATATTGTGTGATAATGGCATATCGTTTAAATCAGCGACAATTAGACCTTATTAATTTAGCGGTTATATTTAAATAAAAATAATAAATGAATGATTCCTGCCTTTAATGGGCTTTTTTTAGTTACAAAAGTAGTTTTTAACAATATTGCAAACAATAATATCCCCGCAGTAACCAGAGTTGAACAACCTGTCCCCAGACAGCCTGTAATAATCCACTTTTCGTTAAGAAAACGATTAACAAAAAGACATTATCACTGTCACTCGGCTTAGCCGGGCGGGTTAGTTTTACTTATTTCCAGGGTAACTCCCGATAAATTCTTTCACCTGCAATGAATAGAATTTATACCCTATGAATTTCAAGTTGCGGCTAGGCGCCCAGCTCGCTCATCCCCAGGCGCTTACTTCAGTAAGTCACTCGGGTGAGCGAGTGCAGGTAACAACGCTGCAACTTGAAAGGCGACGGGTATACACACAAGAGATTTGATTAAATGAAAAAATTACTCGTCCTGATCTTCTGTCTGAACCTGTTTGGCGTTACGCAACAGGCGACGGCGGAAGAGAATAAGTCCGTTGATGTGGTACTGATCGGCGGTGGCATCATGAGCGCCACGCTGGGGACCTACCTGCATGAGCTGGAGCCAAACTGGTCCATCGACATGTATGAGCGTATGAACGGCGTTGCGGAAGAAAGCTCCAACGGCTGGAATAACGCCGGTACCGGTCACTCCGCCTTCGCTGAAATGAACTATACCCCGGAAAAAAAAGACGGCACCATCGACATCAGCAAAGCCGTGGTGGTTAACGAGTCTTTTGAAATCTCTCGTCAATTCTGGTCTTATCAGGTGAAAAATAACGTCCTGAAAGATCCAAAATCCTTTATTAACAGCGTGCCGCACATGAGCTTTGTCTGGGGTGACGACAACGTCAACTTCCTGCGCAAACGCTATGCCGCACTGCAACACAGCACCCTGTTCCGTGGTATGGAGTACTCAGAAGACCCTAACCAGATTAAACAGTGGGCACCGCTGGTAATGAACGGCCGCGATCCGGCGCAGAAAATTGCGGCGACCCGCATGCCACTGGGTACCGACGTTAACTTTGGCGTGATCACCCACCAACTGGTGGACACGCTGACCAAAAACCCGAACTTCAAGCTGAACCTGAGCCATGAAGTCCGTGATATCAAGCGCAACGCCGACAACACCTGGCGCGTCACCGTGGCCGATCTGAACCGTGACGGTAAAGAAACCACCGTGAATGCCAAATTCGTGTTTATCGGCGCGGGCGGTGCTTCTCTGACGCTGCTGCAGAAAACCGGCATTCCCGAGGCCGACGGCTATGGTGCCTTCCCGGTCGGCGGTCAGTTCCTGGTCACCACCAACCCGGAAATCGCTGACCAACACCTGGCCAAGGTTTATGGCCTGGCCAGCGTAGGTTCACCGCCGATGTCGGTTCCGCATCTGGATACCCGCATGCTGGACGGCAAGCGTGTCTTGCTGTTCGGACCGTTCGCTACCTTCTCCGGCAAGTTCCTGAAAAACGGTTCACTGTTCGACCTGCTGCACTCCCTGAGCACCTCGAACCTGATGCCAATGACCCATGTCGGTCTGGATAACTTCGACCTGGTGAAATACCTGGTGGGCCAGTTGATGATGAACGACGACGACCGTTTCGCCGCGCTGAAAGAGTATTTCCCTGATGCCAAACAGGCGGCCTGGAAACTGTGGACCGCCGGTCAACGCGTGCAGATCATCAAGAAAGACGCTGACAAAGGCGGCTTGCTGCAGTTCGGTACCGAAGTGGTCAGCTCCCAAGACGGCAGCATTGCCGCCCTGCTGGGGGCATCACCGGGCGCCTCGACGGCAGCACCGATCATGCTGCATCTGATGGAAACCGTGTTCAAAGATAAAGTGGCAACGCCGGAATGGCAGAGCAAGCTGAAAGAGATCATTCCGTCCTACGGCCACAAGCTGAACGGCGATATTGAAATGACCAACAAGATCCGCGGCTACACCAGTAGCGTGTTGCAGTTGGACTACATCGAAGTGAAGCCGGAAACTAACTGATCCCCATCTTTCCCTCTTTGCTCAAGGCCGCCACGTGCGGCCTTTTTTATATCCCTGCAACCCAAAGAGCACGTTTAGCCACCTTTTTCCCCCGGGTTAACACTTGCGTAACCCGGCTCTGCGGCCTATTATCAAAGCACTAGCTTGGATAATTACTCTTACCTACTGTGACCTGAATGTCGTACCCGCAGGAGAACTAAAACAATGGATCGCGTTAATATCATTCACGATTTGCTGGACTGGATTGAAAGCCATCTGGATCAGCCGTTACTGTTAGACAACGTAGCCGCGAAGTCAGGCTACTCCAAGTGGCACCTGCAAAGGATGTTCCGCAGCACCACCGGACATGCTTTGGGCAGTTACATCCGCGAGCGTCGTCTGTCGCAGGCCGCACAAGCGCTGCGTTCGAGCCCTCGCCCTATTCTCGACATCGCCCTGCAATTTCATTTTGATTCCCAACCGTCCTTTTCACGCGCATTTAAGAAACAGTTCGGCAAAACGCCGGCGGTTTACCGTCGCACTACCCGCTGGGACGTTGCAGAGATGCATCCACAGCCGATAGAACCGCTGAACGGGCATCGCCATGAGTCCCCTGGCGAGCATCTGTGGTATGCCGGTAAATGCCTGGATAAGGTTTGCACCAACTGGGTGGGTCAGTACTGAGCGAAAAAACGCCGTAAAAAAAGGGGTTCAGCCTGCGCTGAACCCCTTTTTTACTATTAGGACTTTATTTGAAGGTAACGTCAACGTTAGCCGTAGCGTTGAAAACTCCAGGTGTTGGGGTATTCGTCAACCATTTCAGATTAGCAATAAAGGTTTCCGTCACTTCATTCTGCTTATCCTGCAATACACCGCCGAAATTTACGTTGGTCTGTAGAGGAATCGGCTTTTTGTTAGTATCGCGCTGCTGGGTGAGGAAGATTGCTACACCCGGCTTAGTGGTCGGCAAGATTTGCGTGTTATCCGCAGGATCGGCATTGGTACTGCTAAAACTTGCCTGCAGTGACTGTCCAGCACACTCGCCGCCGGTCAGTGTGGCCTTGATATCAAACGGCACTTGTTTCGCAATAGCCCCCGTTTTAGCGCTGGTTGTACTCAGCACGCCAAAATCAACACTGGCGCCATTATTTGCCAGTACGCTGATCTGCGGGTTGCACTGAATAACGCGGATCTTGTCCAACCCTTTAATATAGGCGTTAAAGTTACTGTCCTTTGTGGCATTCAGCCCCAATTCGCCATCAATCTGGAACAGAGAAGCTCGCGCCAATGGCGGGAAATTGCCCGCAGGTGGCTTAACCCCGGTAGCCTTGATATACACCGAATAGCTGGCAGTGACCGCTTGGGGAGCCGCTTTATTTCGACCGTTGGTACGGACAGTACCCGGGCCAAGATCAGGGCCTGTTGGTCGGTTAGAACTTTGCTTAAGGTTGATCGCATCATAGTCACGGCCATTTATCGAAACCCCAATTTCCAGTGACTTATCCAGCGCACCGAAAGAATTCTGTGGGTTCCAATAAATATAAGCGTGTTCCCCTTGCGGGTGGCCATCAGTATCCCAGCAGGTAAAGGTGGATGTGAAGTTCTGCGAGCGCCAAATCAGATTGCCTTTGACAAAGTCACTGGCCGCCAAAACAATCGCACGCCCAACGTCGATATCCTGGGTCACGCTACCAGTCGGGTTGTTGGAACCAGTCGAGTTACCGAACCGGCACTGCATTGCCGCAGCCTGCTGCGCCATCGCCAACCCCGCCAACCCCACCAGTGACAGAAGTGTATTTCGTCCGAATTTGCTTAAGTTCATGGTGCACCTTAGAGTTTTTGGCATTGCAGGGTCAGTTCTTGATATCCCATAGCGGCTTGTTGATTACCCACACTGGCTGGGATCGGCAGCACACACTGCTGATCAGCTTTCGGGCCCCATTTAATCGTCAGTTTTTCACCCGGTTTCACACCAGAAACATAGGTATCGCCATTCAGACCCACAGTGCCACTGTTACGACCATCTTGGTTGAATACGCCGGCGCCGATAGCTGGGTAGTTATCATCACCCAGTCGGGCGTGAATCAACAGGCTGACCCCTTTGAAGGTATCGAAGGTGACTTTCACCACCGATTTTTCCGTCGGAACCACTTGCTTACTGGCAATCGGTACATCCAGCCCTGGTCCGAAATCTTCGGTACGTAACGCAACGTAGTTGTAGCGATAGGCGTTAGCCGATGGCACCACGGCATAACCGAAACGGTCAATCGTCACACCAGGCTGATTTTCAAGGCGTACGCCTTTGGCGTCCTTGGCCTCTACCAGCAAAATGGTATTTTGCAGCGGTTGCGTTAAGGTTGCGCCGCCCGAGTGCACCAGCAGGCCGCCGGACAGACCAACGCCAGCTTGACGGTAATTATTGCTGTAGGCATAGCTACCATCGATGGTACCGACACTGCTGCTGTAACCCAGATTCAAGTTACTGCTCTGCCCTGAGGACTGGGTATGTCCGGTAGACACCGAATAGTTCATACGACGGTCGTCCAGCATGGTACCGCTGATACCAGTGGAGTAACTGTCGCCACTCTGCTTGCTGTGCGCCGCGCTGAAGTTAGCGGTGGTCGAATTATTGTTCTGCCCCCAATCCAGCGGCACAGAAACGGTAAAGTTTACGCTGCGATCGGAATAGCCATACTGCCCACGGGTATCCTGCAGATAAACACCATAGGAAATACGTTTGTAACCGTCGTTATAGCCCATTTGAATGGTGCGATCGTTACCGGAAACACCCCAGTAGTTCTGATGACTAACGTTGGCATACAAACTGGCCCCCGCCCACAGCTGCTGGCTAAGCGACAACTCGACACGTTCACGTTTGTTACCATAACGAGCGGTGTAACGGGTGCGCTTCTGGTTGTTACTCCAGGATGGCTGTCCCGGTTGTAAATCGTTCGGATCCCAATAATCATTCGCGTAAACGCCATTGCGCCAGCGATTACGTTCCTCAACGGCATCACTGAGATCGTAATAGCCGGAAGTCGCATAACGGTAGCCCGCCAGTTGGAAGTTAGTCCCCATCTGGTTAAGCGATTTGGAATACAGGAAACGGAAACTCTGCCCTTGCTTGCGATCGCCGTTAGCCAGTTCGGTATCTGAAATAGAACCGTCGACTGAAACTGCCCCCCAAGATCCCAGGCTTTTACCAATCCCTAAGGCAGCAGAACGGTAGTGCTCAGCCATTACGACCCCGCCGAATGGCGTCAGACCATAATTTAAGCCACGTGCCAGCGTACCCTGAATCAAATTAGGCTGATAACCGCCGTTACCATTGTGATATTTACCGGCTGTCAGCTGGAAGTTCCAAATGCCTTCGCGCAGCATATTCGCTACGGAAGAATAGGCAACGCTGAACGTTTTATGTGAACCGTCGGCTTCATTGACGGTGACGATCAGATCACCATTGTTGGTGTGCGGGTAAACGTCATGGATCTCAAAAGGACCCGGCGCCACGTTGGTACTGTAGATAATGTAGCCGTTTTGTCGTATTTCGACGCGGGCATTGGTAGCCGCCACACCACGAACGACCGGCGCATAGCCGCGCAAGCTGTCCGGCAGCATATCGTCTACGCTAGAGAGCTGAACACCACGGAATTGGTAGCTGTTGAACACGTTATTGTTAGTGCTGGCCTGCCCCATAATCAAACGGCTGCGCCACGGCGCAATATCCGTCTCAGCCCAAGATGAAAGATTGGTCCAATTGGCACTGCTGCCGCTCTGCTTATCCAACGTGGAGTTATTGCGCAAGCGCCATCTCCCCAGGTTAAGACCACTGTTCAGCGACAGGAAAGTATATTCGCTGTCATCCGCGTCACTGCTGCGATAACTGTTCTTGTTGTAATTGAAGGTATAGTTGGCGAACAGGGCATTAATGCCTTCATCGTACATGCTCGGCGGAATTGAGCCTATAGCACTCAAATCCATCATGGTCTGCGGGACGGAGATATTAATTTGCTGGACCGCAGCGTCATAGCTGACAGTGGCATCTTTAATTACCGCAGGTAAATCAACGCAACTGCCGGCCGGAAGAGTTTGCGGCAGCTTAATGCCGTAATTCAACAGGTCTTCCACTTTAAGGCAGGGCTGAGACGCAGCCTGCCCTTTTGCCTGACGAAAAGTAACATCTTTATGATCGACCTGGGTCAGGTTGACATAAATATCAAATGGATAGACGCCCGGTTGCAAAGCATCACCCTGAGCAACAGCTTCAGCATTGCTCAGGTTTTCATTGCCGTGTACGAACGACATGTTAAATTCTGCCAGCGCCGCTTCACTCCATAACATCGGCGCTGCCGCAGCAATGATTGCAATCCGGATCAACTGTGTCAGCCGTGTCGTTCCGCATGCTACTTTTCGTTGATTTGCCATTCCCTGTCTCTCTTATTGTACTGGAACGTCCTTGACTTCCGTTCTACCGCCAAAATCATTGATATAACTGAAGGAGATCTTATTACTCACGCTGACGCCTGCTGGGATGTTAATCGCAAGACGATCGCCAGGACTCACCATATTGGCGTCCACATCTACGGTCTTGCCCGCACTGTTTTTCAAATGCAGCGCCCCAAAGGTAATATGCAGTGGGCCATCGTTAATCACTTGCAAACGTGAACCGTCACGCTGCCAGCGTAAATTTTGTACTTGTTCGTCCAGCGTCGCTTTCAACGCCACCGGCCGATAAAAAAGTTTGATCCGAGTGCGCACGGCAACCTGAAGCACATTTGCCTGCTTCGGCGCGGGCGGAATTTCCTGCACGTTAATCCACAGCAGAGTTTCTTTATCCTGCGGGAAACCTGTGCCGGAATAGATAAAACGCAAAATGGCGGTTTTAGTCGCATCCAGTTTCAAGATCGGCGGAACAACTACGATTGGCAGATTTTTCGGCACCTGATTTCTGTCACCAGTATCCAACCAGGTTTGCACCATATAAGCTTCGGCAGCATCATTATGGATCGGTAACGAAGCGGATTTATCTGTGCCTTTATAGATCACGCGGGTGGCATCTACCTGGATCCCGGCGTAGCTGCTAAAAGTGCCCAGCATTAACAGAGCAGCAAAAAACTTTTTCATCGGTTTCCTCTACGGGCCATCCTTGGCCGTTTGTGTCCTAAAAGATCAATTATTTGTATTCGATGGTGAACGGGCTGGTGGCGTTTGCCAGACCAGCGGTCACACCAGCGAATGAACGGTAACGAGCCTGCAGATTGAAGGTCGCGGTACCGGCAGCATCAACTGTGACTTTAGCTGCGTCGTCCTTGATGTTTGAGCCGTCGCCGATAGCGAAAGGCTTACCGTTGTTGTCAGTGATTTCGATACCAACGCCGGTAGCCGCTGTACCAGTGCCGCCAACGTTGCTTACAGACAGCAGGTCAGGGTTGCCAGCAACGGTGTTGCCATCAAAACGCAGGCTGTAATCGCCGGCATCACATTTTTCCAGAGAGATCTGGAAAGCTTTAGATGCAGATTTATCACCAACATTTTGGAATGCAGAAGTTGGGTAAGTACCCAAATAAACTTCTTTATTTTGAGTATCGCTAGTTACCTGGCAGGTAGACTGTTTGATTTCACCGGTGAATTTAACGGTGCCATTCGCTGCCATTGCGTTAGAAGCAGTTACAGACAATACCAGCGCGGCCAAAGGCAATAATACTTTTTTCATTTCCAGCTCCATAGAAAAACAATAAAATAATCGATTCAGTGACAGACGAATATATAGTTCCCCGGCACTGAGCATACACTCAGCGATAGCACTCCTTGCTTAAAAGGAGTGTTGCCTCGATGAACCCATTGCCGGACGAAATATAGACTAAGCACATTCTTATTGTTAAATCGTTTAAAACATTCATAACACCCCTCTTGATAGGAATAAACTATCAACAAATACCTATCGATCGATGTTGACGATTCAATCGAATAGGAATAATCTGTGTTTTGGAAAGTCATGCAGTCAGACATTTTTCCTTAAGGCCTGATTAACAGCATATTATTCCATATATTTACATTTTGTTACCTTTAGAGCCCTTTGGACTTCACGACTAAATGCGCGTTAAATGGTCTGCAAGTGACATTTCACAGCCAGGCCGCACTAAATAAGACATTTACCAATAAACAGCCTGGACATGAATTAAATTTAGTTTAAAAACAGGTAGTTACATATCAATCAAGGGATTGAGGAATGCGCAGTTCTTTTAGAGAGCAAAATAACGGAATTAATTATGTTTTCCAGCCAATGTTCGCAAAATCCGGACAATTGCTGGCCGTTGAGTGCCTATCACGATTCACTTTTAATAGTGAATATGCGCATTTTTCTCCTGAACAGTTCTTTCGCACGGCCGATAGCGAGACCCGAATTGAGATTCTGTTAGACCAGGTCAGTCTGATAGAGAAATATAATCACTGGTTTCATGATAATCAGGTTATAGCCACGCTGAATGTGGACGACCATTCACTGCGGTCATTGGCCAATAGCCATTTCGCAGAAAGAATCAGTGCCACTCGCTGTATTCATTTCGAAATCAGTGAGAACTCTACCCGATTGGTTAAAGATCGCGTTCATGGCGATCCCTCATTGAAGAGCTATTCATTTTGGCTCGATGATTTTGGTTCCGGCTATGCGGGGTTTTCCGCGTTGTATAACAGCCAGTTCCGCTTCGTTAAACTCGACCGTTTTTTGTTATGGGACTTTATGAAAAAGTCTGGCGGCGAGGGTTTAATGCGCGCTTTATTGCGTTTTTTTTACCTTAATCATTACAAGGTAATTATTGAAGGGGTAGAAACCCCCGAGCATAAAAAATGGCTGGATGAAATGCCATATTACGCACTGCAGGGAAAGCTGTGGAAGGAATCCGACATCAAGGATTTGAACTCGCTTCTTACAGCTGAATACTTTTAACTCATTATGGGTGTTTGCCATTATGTCTAAAAACAATGTCCTTGTTATTAGTGAGTGTAAGTACAGCTATGTCGGCCTTTCGGTGTTACTGAAAAAACATTACGGCAAGTACGATATCAGACTGTTTTCAGATTTTATGCACGGTGGCGCCAAGGCGGAAAAAATAATTAAGCACGACATCGCCCTGATCTTCACCTCACAAAATCTGGAACAAAGCGTTAACGTCATTGAAAGCCTGGTGTCGTTGCATCAGCAATACAACTCCAAAACGCGCCTGTTGGTGTTTTATGACGACGAACGCGTGGTGAAACTATTGTCGATCCTGGGCATCTCCGTTGAATTGGTGTCTACGCGCATTCCACTTTATTCACTGCAGGAAAAAATACAAAACCTGCTGGAAAGCAAAGAGCCCGGCGGAATAAAAATGCAGAAAACTCGCGAGCTCAGCCCAGCGGAAAGCGACGTTATCTTCAACCTGTTGCGTGGTGACAGCCTGCTGCACATTGCCCAAAAACGTGGCACTCACCCCAAAACGATTTTCTCTCAGAAATACAGTGCAATGAAAAAACTGCGCCTGCGCAGCATGAGCAGTATCTTCGTCGCCAGCAAGTAATCCTTCCCCTTCAGGCCGCCATCCGGCGGCCTGAGTCACTCGCATAACGTTAAATTAATGTAACAATAAGCGACAAAGCAGCAACAGCTACATAACACTCCTGTCTATTGGTTAGGATCCGACCGGCGGATCCTTCCGCGAGCCATGTCGTCTGGACGAATAAAAACATCAGGAGATGTTATGAAGTCATCGTTATTCAGCCGTTATACCTGCCTTGTCTTGAGCATTCTGCTGACGCTGGCGTCATTGACGCTATTACCGCACCACCCCTGGTTCTGGCTGCCGACGATCGTTTTTGGTGGCCTGAGCGCATTGGGGA
>JAAXZN010000021.1 GCA_012719855.1 Serratia liquefaciens
ACAGGCGAAAAAAAACCTGCTTATAAAGCAGGTTTTTCAAATGTGGTCGGCGAGAGAGGATTCGAACCTCCGACCCACTGGTCCCAAACCAGTTGCGCTACCAAGCTGCGCTACTCGCCGATGCGGGGCGCATCTTACTGCTGGGGATAATACGCGTCAATCACTTTTTCAACCCAGCACGCCAAGTGGCGATAAAAGCGTCATAAAGCGCGGTACGAAGCCCTGTACCGCGTTTTTTCATCATGCCTTGGCGGTTTTCAGCGCCGGTGATTGCGCACGCAAGAACGGCAGCAGGAACAGCGCGGACAGGCAGGCGGCGATAGAGATCACCACGAAGAAGCCGTTCCAGTGCCAGATTTCCATGATGCGGGCAATCGGGTAGCCGGACAGTGCCGCCCCCAGATAGGCAAACAGGCCGACGAAACCGGTCGCCGCCCCGGCGGCATCCTTGTGCGAACATTCCGCCGCCGCCATGCCGATCAGCATCTGCGGGCCAAAGATAAAGAAGCCGATAGCAAAGAAGCAGGCAGCCTGCAGCAGGAAAGTCACGCCCGGCATGAGCCACAGCGCCGCCACCGACAGGAAGATACCGATGGCGAAGATCAGGTTCATTGGCCCGCGGTTACCGCGGAACAGCTTGTCAGAGCCCCAACCGGCGACCAGCGAGCCGATAAAACCGCCCACTTCGAACAGCGAAATCGCCGAGTTGGCGGTCATCAGCGAATAGCCTTTTTCCTGCGTCAGATACAGGTTGCCCCAGTCGTTGATCGCCGTACGTACGATGTATACCAGCACGTAAGACACCGCCAGCAGCCAGATGTACTTGTTGGTCAGCACGTAACGCTTGATGATTTCCCGGTTGGTCAGGCCCTGGCCTTCCGATTCCTGCACCAGTTCCATGGCGTCATTGCGCCATTTACCCACGCTGGGCAGCCCCATGGTAGAAGGCTTGTCACGCAGGCGCCAACACATCAGCAGGCCCAATACCACGCCGATGATGCCCGGAATAATCATGCCGTAGCGCCAGCTGAAGTGCAGCGAGATAAAACCGACCAGCAGCGGGATCAGCGCGCCACCGAAGTTGTGCGAAGTGTTCCAGATAGCCCACCAACTGCCACGTTCGGAGCGGGAATACCAGCTTGTAAGGATCTTGGAACAGGGCGGCCAGCCCCAGCCCTGGAAGAAGGCGTTGAGGATCCACAGCGTACCCAGCATCAGCAACGAAGAGCTAAGCCCGAAGAAGATATTCAGTATGCCGGTCATGATCAGACCCAGGCCCATAAAATAGCGCGGGTTGGAACGATCGCTGATCATGCCTGAGATAAATTTCGAGCAGCCGTAGGTGATGTAAAACAGCGTACCCAGGATGCCGACATCGGACATCGTCAGGCCAAGATCGCTCAGCATTGCCGGCATGATGAAGTTGAAGCTTTTGCGCGTGAAGTAAAACGCGGCATAGCCGATGTACATCGTCCACATCAGCTGGATACGCCAGTATTTATAGCTGGCATCGATCTGTTTTTGATCGGTGACCGGCGGCACATCCTGGCGGCTTTTAAGGAAAGACCACATGTGAAACCTCAGAGAATAGGAAAAGTGCCGCTATCATGCTGCGCGCGCGCGAAAATGACTTACGCCGGATTCCCGACGCAGTTAGGAGTATTTCCTAGTTTGGCGCTTCTGCCGTTGAAACTGTGGGTAAGATCACATTCAAACAGGTGCCATGCTCCGACGTCAGCCGCAGTTGGCCCCCCAGTGCGCTAATGCGCTCTTGCATGCCGCGCAGGCCGTAACCCGGCTCATGGTCGGCCAAATCGATACCGACGCCGTTATCGCGAATGGTCAGCAGGATTTGCGGCGGTCGCCCTTTACGGTGACGAAGACGCGCATCCAGCTCAATGCGGCTGGCAGCGGCGTGACGACAGACGTTGGTCACCCCCTCCTGACAGACCCGGTACAGGGTAATTTTCAGCGTTTCATCCAGCAGTTCATCCGGCACCTGCCACTGCATCGTGCTCACCAGCGACGTATCTTGCGGTAGCGACTCACGCAGCATCGCCGCCACCGCCGCCGACAGCGGCAGGTTATTCAGCGCGGCGGGCCACAGCTGGGTCAGCACGTCGTGAACGCCGTCATACACCCGCAGCGCCAGCGTATCTATCGCTTCTGCACAGCCGATCACCGGCGGCTGTGGCGCCAGACGCTTGATAATACTGGCCTGGGTACGGATAACGGTGATGGTCTGGCCGACCTCGTCGTGCAGTTCTCGCGCAACCTCCCGCCGGGTTTGCTCTTCCGCCGTCACCAGCGCACGCGCCAGTTGGCGGTTTTCCGTCAATCGCAGCCGCAGTTGATGATTCAGCTCGCGCTGGCGTTGAATACCGGCCCCGAGCAGCAGGCCGGTCAGGCTCTGGGCCAGCAGCGACAGCAGCAGATCGCGATGCGACTCGGGCTGCGGTGGCTCGTTGGCGACCAACACCACGCCATTGAGCAACGTCGCCAACAGCGCACCCTGCCAACCGTAACGGTAGGACATGAAGACGATGGGGATGGCCAGACAAAACGGCGCAAAGCGACGCAGCTCGGCGGCATTCACCTGCTGTTGCAGCCAGATACTGAGCGCAAACAGCAGCAGATAGGTGGCCAGATGCCGCAACCGCAGCGTGACCGGTTTATGGATCAGGCCCGGTTCGAGCGGTACCCAGATTTGCCGCGCCAGATAGTGCCACAACAGCAGGCAGGTCGGGGCAATGGTGAAACCGCCCGCCAGCCCAAGCAACAGCGCACGGGCGCCCTCGCCGTTCACCACCTGCCACACCAGCGCCTGCAGCAGTGCTGCGACCGCCACCACCGCGCCCTGCATCAGCGGCCATTGCCATTCGCTGTCGTTTTGTTGATGACGCAGCAGCCAGGGGGAAGCGACCAGGCTGAGCAGCACCGTCAATGCCAGCACCACCACCGAAGCCCACAGCGCCGGCCCGTAACCGAACTGATCCGCCAGCAATACCATCAGCAGCAGGTCGGCCAGCAAGATCCCCGGCCAGAAGCGATAAGGACTTTGCAGCAGAATGCCCAGGCGCAGGCCGAACGGGAACAGCAGCAGCGCCTGCCAGGGCGGGTCGATCAGCGCGGTACCGATCCCCCACAGGCAAAACGCACTGGTGGCATAAATGAAAAACAGCGCCAGTTGGGTGATCAGGCGTTGCATCACAGATTCAGCATCCGCTTCGCCAGTTCGACGTTATTGTTGATGCCCAGCTTGGCGAACAGATTGGCGCGATGCACGTGGACCGTTTTAGGCGATAGCCCTAGGGCGACGGCAATCTCCCGCACCTCCTGCCCCTGGGCCAGTAACAGCGCGATTTCGCGTTCGCGACGTGTGAGGGGATCCACCTTCACCCGCGCCAACTGCTGGGCGATTTCAGGCATCAGATACACGCCGCCGCTGGCGACGGTACGCACCGCCGTGATCAAATCTTCCGGCTTGCAGCGTTTGGACAAGAAACCGCAGGCGCCGCGCTCCAGCGCCATTTCCACCAGCGCCGGGTTGTCGTGCATCGACAGCATCACCACCCGAATACCGGAAGGGATGTCCGCCAGCAAATCCAACCCGCTGCCATCCGGCATCGAAATATCGCAGATGCAGATTTCCGCCTCCAGACCAGGCAGCCCAGCGCGCGCCTGAGCGGCACTGCTAAACTCCCCCACCACCTGAATATCCGCCTCAAGCGACAGCAGTTGCACAAAGCCCGATCGCACAATGTCATGATCGTCAATAAACGCCACGCGCAAGGTCATGGAAATCTCCGGTTCGAGGGGGAAAGTGCGCAAGTATACCGTAAGCCTGTGCCGGATTAATTGATGAAGGGAAGGTATTAACGGATTTTACCGGGCGCAGTGCGCCCGGTATTGAAGAGGTTACAGCCGTGCCGCCGGCGTTTTTTCCTGCGGAATATTACACCAGTTGTTTTTCGCCACGATGCCGCCGTTCGGCGAGGTATAACCCAGGCAACCGAGAATGGTATCGAACAGCTCTACGTGGCGATGGGTTTTTCCCACGCGCTGCTGGGCCTGCAGTTGCTCAAACGCGCCGCGATGCTGAGGATCCTCCAGGAATTTGTCAGATGCCCAGACCATCATTGGCACGCGGAACTGCTCCGGTGGTGCCATTTCACGCGGCGTACCGTGCAGGTGCGAATTCTCGCCTATCGATTCGCCGTGGTCAGACGAATAGAACACAATCGCCTTCTTCTCACGCACCTGATCAATCACGTTGGCGATAAAGGTGTCGGTATATAACACCGAGTTATCGAAAGCGTTGACCAATTGCTCTTTAGAACAGAAATTGTCGACGCCGGTACACTCCGGTTGGTAGCGGGCGTAGCTACGCGGATAACGCTGTGAATAGAGGTAATGCGAACCTTTGGTGTGCAGGATCACCATGTGCTTGCCCTGCGGATAACGGGCCAGCGACTCCTTCATTTCGTCCACCAACAGCATATCGTCAACCGATTTACCGTCGTTGCGTTTCTCGGAGGCGATCATTTCACGGAACGAATAGTTGTTCACTTCGGTATTGTTGTAGAACCAGACTTCGCTCTGCATGGCGAACAGCTCTGAGGTGAAGCCCAAATCTTTCAGCACCGCAAACACGTTCTGCTCTTTCAACGTACGCTGCGGGTTGTCTGACGTACCGCCTTCCCGCACGAACATGCAGCGCAGAGAAAGTTTGGTCGAGGTATCGCAGGATTCACCGCGGAACGCGACCAGATTTTTCTCTTTGGACAGCCGTGGCGTAGTGTCACGGTCGTAACCCAGTATCCCCATGTGATCCCAGCGCGTGGTTTCACCGATAATAAACACCACGTAGGTGTCATCGATATCGGCCGGTGGCACATAGGTAAAGTTCTTGGCCGGGTCGAACAAATTGGCCTGGTCCTGGCTTTCGTCATAACGGGTATAGGCAAACAACCCCAGCGCAGACAGCCAGTTGGAAGGTAAATAGGAGTGCGCCACTACGCCACCGTAGCTTGGCAAATCCACATTGGTGATTTTTTCCTGCGCGCTCTGCTCGCTATCCAGCATGCGCAACGGCAACCAAACCAGCGCCACCACCGCCACCAGCACCGCCAGCGGTTTCACCCGGTGCCCTGGGGTTTTCAGCTGTTCGATCAGCGTGTAGCGCAGGTTGTTTTTCCAAATGCACAACAGCGGCAAGGCGCTGAGCACCAGCATCCACAACACGAAGTGCATGCCGACCACTTCTTTTGACAGGTCGATATCCGTGGTCATGACCGAAACCACGATGCCGTAGCCAATCACCACGTTGAAGAACGTCATGTAATAGCTGGCGGCAACGGAAATCAGGACCAGTAGCGAGGCGACAATGCGGTAAAACAGCCGACCGCCGAGCGAGACCAGCCGCATAATAAAGAAGGTGAACAGCACGATAGCGATAACTTCCGTTATCGCAGAAATAACCTTGATCCCCTGAATGCCGTGCGAAAACGAATCAAAGCGACGATAGAAAACGGAAAGGTTTAAAAATATGCCGATATAGATCGCTAACAATAACGATAAATTCTGCTGTGAAAGCGATTTAACTTTGTTCATGTAACGCGGTGGCTCCGGGGACGATAACAGTTCTGAATCAGTCAGACATTCAATGCGGCCTCAGGTTCAGCCGATCGGCAATAAGCGCTATTTTGGGGGTAATAATCAAGTGAATTCTCAAAAAATGAACATTTTTTTCATTTTCTGTGAGAAGTGCAAAGGCGGGGGCAGAACCAGATAAGGGAGGGGATAACCCCTCCACTTTTGCTAAACGTCAGCGAAAAACTTACTTAACGTTCAGGGTGACATCAATATTGCCACGGGTGGCGTTGGAATAAGGGCAGACCACGTGGGCTTTTTTCACCAGGTCTTCCGCCACGCTGCGCTCGATACCCGGCAGGCTGATATCCAGCTGCACTTCGATACCAAAACCGTTGGGGATTTCACCGATGCCGACGGTGCCATCAATTTTGGCTTCGGCAGGAATTTTCACCTTTTCTTTCGCCGCAACAAACTTCAGCGCGCCGAGGAAACAGGCCGAGTAACCGGCAGCAAACAGCTGCTCCGGGTTGGTGACTTCACCGCCCGCGCCACCCATTTCTTTCGGCACGCCCAGTTTGACATCCAACACGCCGTCGGATGAGGTCGCACGGCCATCGCGGCCACCGGTTGCTGTGGCATGAGCGCGGTAAACAACTTTTTCAATCGACATAAATCATTCCTTCTTTTGGTTGGAGGCATCACATCGGATCCAATTGGCTGAACCCGATCACAGGTCTATCTTTCACGATTAAATCGCGCACTACTTAAATTATCCACTTACTTCAGTGTAGCGCAGGATCGCCGACCCTGCGTCTGGCACCCGTTCGTCAAATCTGATCGATCAGCTTGCCGCGCAGCTTTTCGAGCTGCTGCTTGATATTAACGATTTCATCGAGGCTGCAATCGGTGGCGCACATCACCGCTTCCGGCACCGCCTGCGCTTTTTCACGCAGCGCGTGCCCGGCGTCAGTTAACGCGATGATCACCTGCCGCTCGTCGGTCGTGGCGCGGTAACGCAACAACAGCCCTGCAGTCTCGAGCCGCTTCAACAGCGGCGTCAGCGTGGCGGAATCAAGAAACAGCCGCTCGCCGATGTCCGAAACCGTGATTTCGTCCCGTTCCCACAGCACCAGCATCACCAGGTACTGCGGGTAGGTGAGATCAAGCTGGCTCAGCAGTTTGCGATACACCTTGTGCAACGCCAGATTGGCGGAGTACAGGGCAAAACACATCTGCTGATCGAGCAGCAGCAGGTTTTTCGCTACCGGGTGTTCAGGGTTTTTACTTTTCATGTTTTGAATATAGATAGCGCACGATGTAATCGCAAGCTATTTTTTAATCGATATGCTACCTTTTTTAATGCAGGGGATGCCACAGCAGGGTGCTGTGCCGGAGGAAAAGGATATGACAACCACACTGGTAGAACGCGCACGCCGCTACGCCACCAAGGCGCATGCGGCAATCGACCAGCGCCGCAAATACACCAATGACCCCTACATCGTTCATCCGCAGGCGGTAATGGAAATCGTCAGCAGCGTGCCGCACAGCGAGGAAATGCTGGCTGCCGCCTGGCTGCACGACACGGTGGAAGACACGCCCACCACCCTCGGCGATATCGAAAGCCATTTTGGGCCAAAGGTGGCAGAACTGGTGGCAATGCTGACCAACGTCAGCGGCACCGGCGGCGGTAACCGCTTTGAGCGTAAAAACCGCGATCGACGGCACAGCGCCAACGCTTCACCG
Source organism: Serratia liquefaciens (assembly GCA_012719855.1). Classification (GTDB taxonomy): domain Bacteria; phylum Pseudomonadota; class Gammaproteobacteria; order Enterobacterales; family Enterobacteriaceae; genus Serratia; species Serratia liquefaciens_A. Next base: position 7,339 of record JAAXZN010000021.1, read on the forward strand.
CAGGCCAAAACCATCAAGCTGGCCGATCTGATCGACAACACCCGTTCACTGCTGGAATTCGACAGCCATTTTGCGCGCACTTATCTGATAGAAAAACAGCGTCTGCTGGAAGTGCTGACCGAAGGCGACCCGACGCTGTGGCGCCAGGCCAACCATATCGTCGAGCAGGGTCTGGAAAAGCTGCTGTTGCCGCCGCATAACGTCCCGGCAAGCTGGTTCGAACATGCACGCCAGCGTTACCGGGAAAGCGATGCGGCGTAATCCTCAGAAGGTCACTACGGTTTTCAACGCCGTCACCCAGGCATCCTGCGTTTCACTTACGCCCCCCGGATGATGCCAGTATTGTAGGCCCGGCTGCAGCTGCAGCCAGGGGGTGACGTTAAAGCGATAGTAGAGTTCTGCCGTCACGGAATGCCCTGGCACCGGGCGGAAATTAGGATCGTTATACGCGGTGGCGTTGTTGAGTTGATTCAGGTAACGCTGATTATCCCGGTAATGGTCGCTCAACTTGACCATTGAAACGCCCAGGCCCAGCCAATCGTCCGGCCGCGCGTCAAACAATCCGCGGTAGCGAATACCGGTGGAGGTCGAATAATGCATATAGTTGGAACGCGGATCGGCCAATCCCAGGCTGTAGAACAGGCTCAGACCCCGATTGGCATCATCCGGATGACGCGTTAGCTGTTGGTTAAAACCACTGTACAGGAACCAGGTGCGGTCATGGCTGCGATAGCCGTTTGGATCGCTCGCTCCCGGGCCGCCGGAGACCCCCTCATACAAATCTTGTTGCCGGGCATTGGTGAACAACACTCCCAGGTTATATACCCCTGGCAACTGATTGACCGCATGGGTTTTCAGTTCCAGCTCCATCGGCAGCAACAGGCCTTTACTGCCTTTGGTCGACCAGCTCCAGGCATGGCTGCGGCTTGGGGCGCTTGGGTTCTGCTCCATCAGGCCGGTTTTGAAGGTCAACCCGTCGGTCAGTTTGTATTGCAGCGTGGTACCCCAGTAGTGGACATTCCAGTTATACCAGGTCAATGAGTTGGCGGACTTGCCGCCGCACAGCGTCAGCGTCTGGAAGTCACAGGGAATGATCTGATCGAAATCCTGCACCTTGTTCATCATGCCGATGCGCCATTGCAGCCGACGCTCCAGAAAACTGCGGCTAAAGGTCAGCCAGCCCAGCCGGGTGATCGACTGGCCGCCGTAACTTTCCTGGGACAAATCGGTCGGATTAACGCGCGGATCCTGCAGGCGGTCGCGCGTCAGGTTGTTATCATGGTTGCGGTTAACGATATTGCCTTCAAGCGCCGCATCCGGAATGCCGGTCAGCGCCTGCAGGTCCTGGCTGAAGGTCAGCGAGAACTGATCAATATAGGACGCCTGCCTGTCGTGGTTATATCCACCGCCGGCGTTATAGGAAAGCTGGCTGAGATAACCCAGATTATAGTGAAAGCCATGATCTTCCAGGATCGGTCTGATCCCCAGCATGTCGCCCAACAACCCAGGTTGTGGCGGTTCAAACCCGAGCGCGACGCCTTGCCACTGGGCCGTTGGCGCCTCCACGTCTTTGGCGGTTTGCAAAGTTTCCGCTTGTGCGCCAACGCTGATCCACAGTAATCCTGCGCAGGTTATTGAGTGAGGTAATGGGTATTTCATTATTATATTTCTCCGCATATTACGCTGACTGCGGGCAACAGCATTCCCTGGGCGAGAATTCCCCAAACATTGGCAGCAGTAGATAAAGGTCATGACCCGGTGATTGCCACCGGGTTAATGGGTAAAACCTAGGCTTTTTCTTTCAGTGAGTTACCGTTGCTTTTGATCACGTCGCGATACCAGTAAAAACTCTTTTTGCGATGGCGCTCCAGGCTACCGTTACCGGCATCGTCGCGGTCGACATAAATAAAGCCGTAGCGTTTGGACATTTCGGCTTTAGAAGCGCTGACCAGATCGATCGGCCCCCAACTGGTGTAGCCCATCACTTCCACGCCGTCGTCGATTGCTTCCGCCACCTGCACCAGATGATCGTTGAGATAATCGATGCGGTAGTCGTCGTTGATACTGCCGTCGGCTTCGATACGGTCCTTGGCCCCCAACCCGTTCTCGACGATAAACAACGGCTTCTGATAGCGATCGTACAAGACGTTCAGCAAATAACGCAGGCCAACGGGGTCAATCTGCCAGCCCCACTCCGAACTGGCCAAATGCGGGTTAGGCACCATATTGAGAATGTTGGCGCGGGCGGCGTTGTTCTGCTGTTCGTCGGTGGTGACGCAGCCGCTCATGTAATAGCTGAAGGAGATAAAATCGATGGTCTCGCGCAGCGCCAGTCGGTCTTCGGCGTTGATCTCAATCTGAATGCCGTTTTCGCGGAAGTAGCGCTGCATATAGGCCGGATAGTCACCGCGAGCCTGCACGTCACCAAAGAACAGCCAGTCGCGGTTCTGGCGCTGAGTCTCCAGCACGTCCTCCGGTCGGCAGCTCAGCGGGTAAACAATACCGCCCAGCAGCATATTGCCGATTTTGCCGTCCGGCACGATTTCGTGGCAGGCTTTGACCGCCCTGGCGCTGGCTACCAGTTGATGATGAATGGCCTGGTAAATCTCGCTCTTGCTGCTGTCCTCTGCCAGGCCAACGCCGGTAAAGGGCGCATGCAGCGACATATTGATTTCATTAAAGGTCAGCCAGTGCTTCACCTTATGCTTATAGCGCTCGAACACCGTGCGTGCGTAGCGTTCAAAAAAGCCGATGGTCTTGCGGCTGCCCCAGCCGCCGTAGCGTTTCACCAGCCCATACGGCATTTCGTAGTGCGACAGCGTGATCAGCGGTTGAATGCCGTACTTTGCCATTTCGTCGAACAACCGATCATAGAACGCCAACCCCGCCTCGTTCGGCGTGTCCTCATCGCCCTGCGGGAAAATCCGCGTCCAGGCGATGGAGGTTCGCAGGCACTTGAAGCCCATTTCAGCGAACAACGCGATGTCCTGCGGGTAACGATGATAAAAATCGATCGCCACGTCCTTGATGCCGCTGTCGCCGTCAACCCGTGGGACAATCGCGCCGAAAATGCCTTGCGGCTGCAAATCAGAGGTCGATAGGCCTTTGCCGTCGGTCTGATAGGCTCCTTCCACCTGATTGGCCGCTACCGCACCGCCCCACAGAAAATGGTCTGGAAATTTGCTGCTCATGGTTTTCTCCTCGGTTAACGTAATAAAGTCAGCAGCGGCGCCTGCTCCCGCACCCTGCTCTCGCCACTGGCCAACACCTCGACGTAGTCATCGCTGTTACTGATGATGATCGGCGTAGTGGTGTCAAAGCCGGCGGCGCGGATCGCTGCCTGGTCAAACTCAATCAGCAGATCGCCTGGCTTAACCCGATCCCCCTCTCGCACATGGGCGCTGAAATGCAGCCCGTCGAGCTTGACGGTATCTATACCGACGTGAATCAAGATCTCCGCACCGTCGTCCGATTCAATGCCGATGGCATGCCGGGTTTTAAACAATGAGGCCACGTGCCCGGCGACCGGTGACACCACTCGGCCCTGCAATGGGACAATCGCTACCCCCTTGCCCAATAAACCGCTGGCGAAAGTCGCGTCGTTCACCTGCTCCAGCGGCAATACGTCACCGGCAATCGGGCTGACGACGGACTGTTTGCGGTTAAGCGGGGCTGCAGGCGTCTGCTCGGCGACCGCTTCAACGGGGACCACGCCGAACAGATAGCTGGCCACCGCCGCAAAGCAGAACGACAGCAAGGTACCGGCAATCGCGCCCCACACCGTGGCGTCAAAACCACCGGCGGGAATAATCTGCGCAAAGGTGAAAACGTTCACCAGACCAAAGGAATAGGTGGCAGTGTGGAAATAACCGATCACCGCTCCGCCCAGCGCCCCCCCGATACAGCCGAAAATAAACGGCCGCTTGTTCGGCAGGGTCACGCCATAAACGGCGGGCTCGGTGATACCAAAAATCCCTGCGCCGATAGCAGAACCTGCCAGCGCCCGAAGTTTGGCGTCACGGGTACGCAACATCACGCCCAGCGTGGCCCCCACCTGCCCCATCACGGCCGGCAGCAGCAGCGGCACCATGGTGTCGCGGCCAAACACGCTCAGGTTGTTGATCATCAAGGGAACCAGTCCCCAGTGCAGGCCAAAGATCACGCACACTTGCCACATCGCGCCCATAAACGCCCCGGCAATAATCGGGTTAAAGGCGTAAATACTCTGATAGCCATTGGCCAGCAGATGGCTGAGCCAGGTGGCCGCCGGGCCGATCAGCAGGAAAGTCAGCGGGACGGTGATCACCAGGCACAACAGCGGCGTAATAAAGTTGCGGACCGCGCTGTGGATCACCCGGTTAAACAGCGGCTCCAGGCGGCACGAAATCCAGGCGGCAAATATGATCGGAATGACCGACGAGCTGTAGTTGATAAAGGTCAGTGGGATACCGAAGAAATACTCCCGCACCGCATCGGGCTGCTGGGCGGCTTCAAACGCCGCCATCATCAGGGGGTGGGTCAAAGCACCGCCGATCGCCATGCTGATGAAGGGGTTACCGCCAAATTTTTTCCCAGCGGTGTACCCGAGCATGATGGGCAAAAAGTAAAACAGCGCATCACTGGCAGCAAACAGCATTTTAAAGGTGCCGCTGCTCTCCAGCAGCCAGCCGCAGGCCAGGCTCAATGCCAGGAAGCCTTTCAGGATCCCCGAAGCGGCCATCACCCCCAACAGCGGAGTAAAAATGCCGGAGACCACGTCGATAAAGCGGCTGAAAAGATTGTCTTTTTTGTCACCATCTTCCGCCACCGCCTCACGCTCGCTCAGGCCGCCCACCTGATTGACCGCGTTGTAGACGTCGGCCACATGGTTGCCTACCACCACCTGAAACTGCCCGCCGCTTTCCACCACCATGATCACACCCGGATTTTTTTTCAGGGCGGCGGCGTCGGCACGGCGGCTGTCGCGCAGCTTGAAGCGCAGGCGAGTGGCGCAGTGCACCAGGCTTTTTACGTTGTCGCGGCCACCGACGCCGGCCAAAATCTCACTGGCTAATGCTTCATATTTCATCGCGATATCCTTCAATCCTGCGTTCTGCCAAATCCCATTCAGCGGTGGCCAATCGCCGCCACAGAATTCAGCGCAAAAAAAAACCTAAACCTCATGGCCTCTGCACCCACGAAGGGAACAGAAGCACGAGGTTTAGGTTTTGCCTGCCTGAGCAGTGACAACCCTAAATCGGCTGAGTTATGACGTTACCACCCGACTTTTTGTCGAGGCAAGAGCTTGCGACGGCAAATTACCGAACTGTGATCCGCCGTACAAAACGGCGTCAGTGAGCGAAATAGTGCATGCCGCCGTCTACCGGGATCACCGCACCGGTGATATATCGCGCGAGCGGGGAACAAAGAAACGCGGCCAGATAAGCCATGTCTTCCGGCTCGCCAAAATAACCGATCGGGATATTCTGTTCGATAAATGCCAGGCGCGCGGCGTCTGTCGGGTGCAGTTTTTCACGCACCTGTTCGCTATTAATCCGCCCGGGCTGCAGCGTATTGACGGTAATGCCCTGCGCCGCCACCTCTCCCGCCAGCCCCTTGGCCCACAGATGCAATGCGCCTTTAGCGGCAGTGGCGGCGTTTAAACTACGCGGCTCCATCGAGCCACTGATGTTGATGATCCGCCCCCATCCCTGCGCCTGCATGCCGGGCAGCAGTGCGTGGGTGACCCGACGCGCCGGCGTGAAATTCAGGGCAAACGCCTCTTCCCAACCCGCGTCGCCTTCGTTCAGTGCGGTTGGACGAGCCCCGCCGACGGCATTAATCACAATGTCTATCGTGCCGAAGCGTTGCTGCACCTGAGCAAGCAGGCTGTCGAGTGCTCCTGCATCGGTGATATCCGCCGCAATCACGTAAGGCCGTATGCCACCGCTTTTCGCGATCTCATCTGCCAGGGCCAGCAGGCGATCTTCACGACGGGCGGTAGCCACCACGGTAACGCCCTGCGTTGCAAATACCCTGACCATACCCGCACCGATTCCTTCACTGGCGCCGGTCACCAACGCGACGCGATCCTGCAGTTGCAAATTCATAAGATTACCTTATTGAATAATTCAATCTGGTTTCAAACATAACGGCATTGAATCACACCCCGCTCTGTGTGAATATTCCATAAATTTGCAACGATACTGTGCAGGAATTCACTGATGTTCGATTGGCAGGATTTAAAACACTTTGTGGTGCTGGCGCGTACCGGTTCATTGTCGGCAGCGGCGCGAGAAATGGGCTGTGATCACGCCACCGTGGGCCGCCGAGTCGCGGCACTGGAGAAAGCGCTCGGTCTGCGGCTGATCCTCCGCCTGCCGCGCAGCACACCGCTGACACAGGATGGCAAAATGATTGCCGGGCTGGCTGCCGAGATTGAAAACCAAAGCCACGCCATTGTCCGTCATGCGCGCAGCGCCGGTGAAACACCGCAAACCCAGGTGCGCATCAGTGCACCGCCGTCGATAGCCGCACGGGTTATCGCACCGGAGATTGCGAGATTTCATCAGGCTTTTCCGCATATTACGTTGATACTCTCCGGCGAATCGGCCATCGCCGAACTGGACCGTGGCGATGCCGAAGTGGCGGTGCGAATGGTACGTCCGCAACAACCGGATCTGCTGGTTCAGCGCATCGGCTTGATGCGCTACGCACTGTACGCCACACCTCAGCACGCAGCCCTGCCGGAAGCCGCACGGGCCTTTATCGCCTACGATCACCACTACCAACACCAGCCCCACCAGCAGTGGTTGCAGCAGCTGTTGCAGGGCCGTCCGGTGGTTTTTGAGGCCAGCGACCTGTTCTCGTTGCAAGAAGCCGCGCGTTCGGGACTGGGGGCCGTAGTATTGCCGACGTTTGTCGCCGATAACGACCCGGAATTGGTGGTATTGCCCACCGCCATCGCCGCGCCGACGCGCGAACTGTGGCTGGTCACCTACCCCGATCTGGCGCGGTCCGTTGCCGTACGCGCGGTGATGACTTTCCTGGCCGATATCATCGAAAAAAAATGCCCATTGGTGACATAAAACATCAGCCAAGCTAATTGATGCTGGACAAAAGTCACGCAGGGGATTATTACTGATCACCGCGTATTTGACTTTAGGGACTGCTGAGATCATGACTTTGCGTACTGAATTTGGACGAATTCTGATTACCGGCGCGGGCGGCCGGGTCGCCACCGCATTCCGCCAATCCGTCGGCAATCGCTATCAGCTGCGGCTGGCGGAAAGGGACGTCAGCCTGTTGCACAACCTGCAGCCGGACGACGAGATCATCAGCTTTGATATCGCCGATATCGAGGCCTGCCGGGCGGCCTGCGCCAATATCGATACCGTACTGCACCTGGCGGCCGATCCTTCCCCCGATGCCGACTTCTGCAATTCCTTGATGGATAACAATATCCTCGGCACCTTCAATATCTTTCGCGCGGCGAAAGACGCCGGTTGCAAACGCGTGGTGTTCGCCAGCAGCGCGCAGGCGGTGGAGGGCTATCCGTTGGATTACCAAATTCGGCCGCAGGACGCGCCCAAGCCGAAAAATCTGTACGGGGTCAGCAAAGCGTTTGGCGAGGGCATCGCTGCCTATTTTGCCCATCAGGAGGGGCTGTCTTCGCTGTCGGTACGCATCGCCAATTTCAACACGCTAGAACCCGGCGAGCAGCTCAGCGCCCGTGATATGAGCGCTTTTCTCAGCCACCGCGACGCCGCCGATCTGCTTGAACGCTGCCTGCGCATCGAAGGCGTGCACCACGCGGTGGTACACGGGGTTTCCAACAACCGCTATAAGCGCCTGTCGCTGGAAGAAACCACCCGCCTGCTCGGCTACTGCCCGCAAGACGATGCGTTCAGCATCCTGGGGTTCGCCTAAAGCTTGTTATCGATACGCTGCAGCAGGTAGGGGAAAAACGGGTTGGAGGCGATACGCATCAGCGAATCAAGATCAACCACCAGCACTGAACGTTCGCCGCGTGCTGCCAGCGTGCCCAGGCTGATGCCGAATTCGCCGCGCTGAGCCGGGAACCGGCCATAAAGCGAATCGCTCACCGGGAATGGCAGCGCCACGTGCGACAGCGAATAGATATCCGCCGGATAGATCATGCCCAGCGGCTGCACGCTTTCCGTCGTTTCGCCGGCCTGCGTCACACTGGCGATCGCCTCGCTGCTTTCCGGGGAGGCGTTGCCGATCACCGTCGTCTGGTAACGACGCGGCGGCGCAGGCAGCAGTTGGCTGACCGCCGCAGCCGCGTTTGGCCGCAGCAACGGCCCAAAGTTTATCGTCCGATTGACGTCGAACAGCACCAGTTCGCTGCCGTTAGCCGGCAATTCGTTATATAAGGCGCGGATCACCGCCCGGGTACTGACGGTCGAATCCATCACCGACTGGAAGGTCAGCACCGGTGCCAACTTTTCCAGCTTGCCGTCACGCGCTGCGCGGGCGATTTGCTGTTGCAGACCGTTGCTGAGCAAATAGGACTGACGCGCGCCGTTCACCGGGAACGAATTGTATTTAAAAGGGTTAAATTCCGGCAGAACGCCAAGCCAGGCCGCTTTGGCAAATGCCGGGAACACCGCCGGCCAGCCCGCGATGCCGGCGAAACGGGCAAAACTGGTCACGCCTATCATCGGCGAGATCAGCACCAACCGTTGCGGCGCCGCCAACTGCGGATCGTCCAGCGCATCCAGCGCATACTTCATCGCCAACGCACCGCCGTTGGAAAACCCCACGATATGCAGCGGCTTGTCGCCCCCGGCTTTACTGCGCGCTTCGCGCACGGCTAATCGCGTTGCCGCCAACCAGTCATGCCATTCAATATCGGTCAGTGCCCCCGGCACCGTACCGTGCGCCGGCAGGCGAATACCTACCGCCACATACCCTTGCTGCCGGTAGTTCTCGGCGATATGCCGCAGGCTATAAGGCGAATCTGTCAGGCCGTGCAACAGCACCACCGCCCCGCGCGGCTCGCCCTGCGGCAGCAATTCGTAGGAGCGGTTCCAGTCGCGGGCAAAATGTTCCGGGTAGACCGGGCTGCCGTCAAAATAGCGGTTGAGCGGAATACGTTCGCTGGCGGAGAGTTTGTCGGTAACGTTAACTTTCACCTCGTCAAATACCCGGCTCTCTGCGGCCAGATAGCCCTGCCAGTTGGTTTTATCCAGCTCGGCAGCCGACAACTCGTGCGGCACAAAAGTATGCCACGGCTCCAACGCAGGGCCGCGCTGAGTATCGTAAACCCGCACCGCAAACAGCGTGAGCAAGACGGTGACGCCTACTATCGTCAGCCGTTTGGTCCATTTAATTATCGCCCTGGAAGGCATGCTCACTCCTGAATTCACGGTTATCCAGCAGCGATTATAGAAGCTAAATGCCCGCAGCGGCAGCCCGCCGATCGCGAATCTCAAGCGGCCTATTTTTAGAGGCTGCTCACAGAACGTGCATTTCCCGGCCTTTTTCACGGATAAAAATTGATCTGCCAACCGAATGTTTGTAGGTTTTCTGTAACGATACACTAAAACGTTACAGTTAAAGAGCAGACACAAAGTATCGCCACCGTTCCCCCTGTCCCTACCGCATTGCCCAGCAGGGGAGTCATCTTCACCACCAGCATCGCAGGCTGTCTGCGATCGGGAGCCAGGCTCATGAAATCAATGACATGTCGCTTAACGCTGCGCCTGTTTATCACGTTGTTATTTATGCTGTTTACCCTGCCGCTGCGCGCCAACGCCGCCGAAGTCAGCCTGCGGGTTTATTCATCGTTACCCGACGATGGCTACTCCGCACACGCCATCTGGTTCAATCGCTTCAAGCAGAATTTGGAGCAACGTCTGCCGGGCAAAATCGCCCTCAACTATTTCCCTAACGGCATGCTCGGAAAAGAAGCCGATGCGGTGCAGCAGGTGCGTATCGGCGCGATCGATATGATGATCTCCGGGACTTCTATCTGGGGCACGCTGGTGCCCGAAATCGGCGTGCTCGATCTGGGCTATCTGTTTAACGACAACCAACAGCTGGGTCAGGCGCTCGACGGTCAGGCAGGCCAGTTGCTGAGCGCCATGCTGGCCAAACAAAGCAACATCAAAGTGCTGGGCTACGGTTTCAGCCTGGGGGCACGCAACATTTACAGTAAAAAACCGCTGCAGTCGCCGCAGGATCTCAACCGGATGAAGGTGCGGGTGCTGCCGGCCCCCAATTTCATCGCCACGCTGAAAAGCATGGGCGCTACGGCAATCCCAATGCCCGGCGGTGAGGTTTACTCCGCGCTGCAGATGGGGGTGATCGACGGCGTGGAACACGATGCCGCCACGGTGTACACCAGCAAGTATTACGAGATCGCCAAAAACGCCACGCTGACCCGTCATATCTATAACCCGATAGTGGCCACCATCAGCCAGGCGGCGTTCCAGCGCATTCCACAAGACCTGCGTGACGAGGTGCTGGCCGCAGCCAACGAAGCCACCCTTTATGAGCGCAAAATTGCGGCGAAAAAAGAAACTCAGGCCATGGAAAAACTGAAAGCCGCCGGCGTGATTTTCAGCGAAACCGACCGCAATTATTTCCGCCAGCAAACCCTGCCGCTGCAGGCGGCGTTTACCGCCAAGTATCCACAGGCCAAAGCGGTGCTGGACGCCATTCATGCCGCAGCGCAGCCGTAACGCGCCCCGGCGGAGGATTTGCTATGACCCTTCCTGTAACCCTTGAAATGAGCGTGAAAAAAGTGGCTATCCTGACGCAGTTAAGCCGCGCCCTGACCCGCTTTACCGCCTGGGGCGGCGCATTGGCGCTGCTGGTGAACGTGGTGGTGGTATTCGCTTCGGTCGTCTGGCGCTACGCGCTGCACAGCCCGATCGAATGGGCCGAAGAAGTGGCCCGTGCGCTGATGGTGACGCTGGTGTTCTTTGGCGTCGCCACCTCCACCGGGCGCGGCAGGCATATCGGCGTCGATCTGTTTCTGCGCTGGCTACCGGAAGCCACCCGGCCATATGTAGTCCATGCCAGCCGCTGGGTTTTGGTGTTGGTGGCATTGGGGCTGACGGTATCCAGTTTTAGCCTGGTCGGTATTTCGCTGCCGCAAACCACCGAGCACGGCCTGCCGCAGGCGATTTTTGTGGTGCCGGTATTTATCGGTGCGGCGGTGATGTTGGTCAGCGCGCTCGACCATGCCTGCCAGGCACCGCTGAAAGTGGTGTTAACCAGCGCCGCCGCCGTCGCGCTGTTGGGTGCCGCGGGCTACCTTAGCCTGCATACCGCAACCGAGCTCGGCTCGCTGCCCGCCGCGCTGATGCTGGCCTGCTTTATTCTGGGCATTATCTCCGGCGTGCCGATCGCCTTTACCCTCGGCATGTCGGCGATGGTGTTTTTCCTCAGCGATCCGTCACTGCCGTTCGTGTTCTTTGCCCAACAGGTCACCGCCGGCGTCGACCATTTCGTACTGCTGGCGATCCCGTTCTTTCTGCTGGCGGGTGCGGTGATGGAAGTCAACGGCATGTCGTCACGGCTGGTAGAGCTGATCGTGCGCGGCATGGGGCGCTATCGCGGCGGCCTGAACATGACGACGATCTTGTCGATGGCGTTTTTCTCCGGCATTTCCGGTTCCAAACTGGCCGACGTCGCCACAGTCGGCGGCGTGCTGATGCCGGCGGTACGCCGGGCTCGCCAACCTGCCGAAGAGTCTGCCGGGGTATTCGCCGCTTCGGCCATTATGGCGGAGACCATTCCCCCCTGCGTAAACCTGATCGTCATGGGCTTTATCGCCAACATTTCTATTGGCGCCCTGTTTATCGCCGGGCTGATCCCGGCCCTGTGCCTGCTGATATTGCTGCTGATTGCCGCCGTGATATTCGGCAAACGCATCAACGTCGATGACGCCTATCCGGTACGGATGCCGACGCGCCAACTGCTGATCGGTGCCGCCGTCGGTCTGGTCATGATTTTGATGATCGGCAAGGGGGTGGTGGCCGGTATCGCCACCTCCACGGAGATCTCCGCCTTCGCGGTGGTCTACGCCATCGTGGTCGGTCGACTGGCCTTTGGTGAGCTGACGCTGCAGGCCACCCTGAAGCTGTTTGTCGACACCGCCGCGCTGTCCGGCATGCTGCTGTTTATCGTCGCCTGTGCCACCAGTTTGTCCTTCGCTCTGACCATCGAGATGATCCCACAGCAGTGCGCACAGCTGCTGGTCGCCATCGGCGCAGACTACGGCCCCTGGCTGTTCCTGCTGCTGTCGATTGTCATCCTGATTATCTTCGGCGCAGTCCTGGAGGGCGCTCCGGCGCTGATTATCTTTGCGCCGATCCTGGTGCCTATCGCCACCCAGCTCGGCTTCAACCCGCTGCACTACGCCATTGTGATGATTCTGGCGATGGGTTTTGGCCTGTTTTCCCCGCCGATCGGCCTGGGGTTGTATACCACCTGTGCCATCTGCGGCGTCCCGATGCAGGACGTGATTAAACCCATGGCCAAATACCTGCTGATCGTGCTGTTCGGCATCATCGTTATCGCGCTGTTCCCGGCGCTCTCCACCTGGTTGCCGACGCGGCTGGGCTACTGATTTTCTCAAGCAAGGAGTCATACCATGTTCTCTGATTTAACCGACAAACGCGTATTGATCACCGGTTCCACCGCCGGTATCGGGCTGGCGACCGCCGCCCTGTTCGCCCAACACGGCGCCAAGGTGGGCATTAATGGCCAGCGTAGCGAGCCACCGGCAGAGATCGCCGCTTTCCCCGGTGAATGCGCATTCTTCTCGGCCGATCTGTCGCGCTCCGCCGGCTGTGAGGCATTGGTAGAGGCCTTTGTCGCCCGCTTCGGCGGCATCGATATATTGATCAACAACGCCGGTGGGCTGGGCGGCCGCAACGGGCTGGAAGCGATAGACGACGAGTTCTTTGATCGGGTGATGGACCTGAACTGCCGCTCGGCGCTGATGGTGACCAAATTCGCTATCCCTTACCTGCGTGCTTCGGCTCGCGAGAACGGGACGACCGCCAGCGTCATCAGCACCGGCTCCATTGCTGCACGCGAAGGCGGCGGGATCGGCGCCGGGCTGTATGCCAGCGCCAAAGCCTGGCTGCACAATATCCACCGCAACTGGGTGAAGGAGTTCACCCAGGACAATATCCGTTTCAATATCGTGTCGCCGGGCAGCATCGACACCGCCTTCCATCACGGCAAGAGCGACGAAGTGCTGGGTAAAATGCGCGCTTCCATTCCGATGGGCCGCTTTGGCCGCAGCGAAGAGGTGGCGCCCACCTACCTGTTCCTGGCCTCGCATAACTGCAGCGGCTATATCACCGGGCAGATTATCGACGTCAACGGCGGTCAACTCGCGCCCTAAGGGCCTGTGACTCACTTTCGGCCGCGTGATAAAGTCGGGGCAATGGGTTTATGCAAAACGGGAATGTGATGGCGAATATACGTGATGTGGCACGTCATGCCGGGGTGTCGGTCAGTACGGTATCCAACGTGCTGAACGGCCGAGTCGATCAGATGCGCAAGGATACGCTGGCCCGTATTGAACAGGCGATGGCGGCGCTGCAATACCAGCCAAACCGCGCCGCGCAGCAGCTTAAAACCGGGCAGGTCAAAATGCTGGGCCTGCTGGTACCGTCTATCGTCAACCCCAGCTTCGCTGCGCTGGTGCGCGAAATTGAGCTGGCGGCCAAGCAAAACTATGGTTATCAGGTGTTGCTTGGCGATACCCATCGCCAACAGGAAGAAGAGATCCGTTTTCTCGACGATCTGCTGGCATTAGGCATTCGCGGCGTGGTGGTGGCCTCCACGTTTTACGATCGCCCCCATTTTCGCGATGCCCTGAAACGCGGCCTGGTTATGATTAACTACGACGAGCGCACCCTGGCCGCCCCTGGCGAGACGGCGCTGCCGATCGACAGCGTGTCGATGGATAATTGCGCCGCCGGCAGCATGGCGGCACAGCATCTGATTGCCCAGGGTTGCCACCGTATCGCCTTCGCTACCGCATCCGGCATGACCAGCAGCCGCGCCAACAAAATTGCCGGTTATCGGCAGGCACTGGAAAACGCCGGGTTGCCGGTGCGGGTGATCGAAGGCAAGGCGCAGTTCGCCTACGGCGATGCCGAAATGGCCGAGTTAGGCAAGGCGCTGGCCGAGCAGGTTTGCCAGAGTGAAACCCGGCCGGACGGCATTGTGGCGCTGAACGACATGTTGGCCATCGGCATGATTTCCGCCTTCCAGCGGCTCGGCGTTCGGGTACCGGAAGATATTTCGGTTGTCGGCATCGATAACATGTTTCTGTCCGAACTGTTTAACCCGGCGCTCAGCTCAGTGGCGCCGCCGCTGCGCGAGATGGCGGTGAAAATTGTCGATCGGCTGATAGGTCGGCTGGAAAACCCTGAATTGCCGGTGGAGGAGTTTTTGTTCGCTCCCAGCCTGGTGCGCCGCCAGTCGGTTATTAACGCGTAATCTCCGGCGGAGCTGCGGTTCCGCTCTCTTTCATACTGAATCCATGCTGCGCTAATGCGCGGCGGGGCTTCGCTGCGCCCAAAACCGCAGCGGGAGAATAAAAATGAATAATGAATCCTGCGTTTACTGCCATCCAACCAATGAAATCCTGCTGTGGCAAAACCCGCTGTGCCGGGCCATTTTCATTGCCGACAGCCCTTTCCCCGGCTGGTGCCGGGTGGTCTGGCATGAGCATATCGCCGAACTGAGTGATTTGCGTGATGACCAACGCAACAGCATCATGACCGTGGTAGCACAGGTTGAAGCGCAACTGCGGCAGTTGCTGACGCCGGCGAAAATCAATATCGCCAGCCTGGGCACCGCACTGCCCCATTTGCACTGGCATATCATCCCGCGTTACCTCGACGACTCGCATTTCCCGGAGCCGGTATGGAGCCAGGCGCTGCGGGTGCCAACGGTGAGAACCGTGCCGGAGAATTTTATTGAATTAATGAGGGAACGGCTGGCGATCACGCTGGGGGAATAACAAAACGCCGGGCCAGGCCCGGCGTTTTCAATTGAATTACGGTTTTTCGGCGATTTTTCGCAGATATTCGTTATTTTTAAAGGCAATGATGATCATTTCGAAGCAAACGCGGGTGAACACGCCGCCGATAACGATCGCAAACAGACCACGGAAGAATTCGCCGTAGAACATCGCACCAATCCCGCCAACCACGATACTCAGCAGGCACAGCCAGTACACGCCGGTGATGATTTTAGGCGTCAGCATCGCGTCAAAAAAGAAAATGTTTTTCATTGTAAATCCTTCCTTAGGCCAGTATTTAATTATCCCAGAGGCACCGCATCAGTGCGGCATGCCTTTTTGTCACGCCAGTAATGATAGCGAGTAACGCGATGAAAAGCGCTCAGAAATCAGCAAGCCATTACATAAGGGTTGAGGATGTTTAACAAAACGGGCAACAAAATCCTGGGCGGTTTA
The DNA here is from genome assembly GCA_012719855.1 of Serratia liquefaciens. Taxonomy (GTDB): domain Bacteria; phylum Pseudomonadota; class Gammaproteobacteria; order Enterobacterales; family Enterobacteriaceae; genus Serratia; species Serratia liquefaciens_A. The sequence goes on from JAAXZN010000021.1 coordinate 22,796, forward strand.
GCGGCGCTGCTGCTGCTCAGCCAAAGCGCACTGGCACAGGAAACGCTGATCTTCGTGCGACACGGGGAGAAACCCGCCAACGACAGCGGGCAATTAACCTGTAAAGGACTGAATCGCGCGCTGGCGCTGCCGGACGTGCTGCTGGACCGCTATGGCAAACCGGACTTTATCTTTGCCGCCGGGCCCAAAGAGAATAAAACCGGCAGCTCGCTGCGGGCGCTGTCGACCATTATGCCCACCGCCGTACGCGTCGGACTGCCGATCGGCATTCAATTCCACGCCGATGACATCGCCGGGCTGCAGCAGGAGCTGCTCAGCGATAAGTACCAAAATTCGCGCATCTTCATCGCCTGGGAGCACAAAAATCTCGATAAGGCCGTGAAGAACATCGTTGCCGCACGCGGTGGCGACGCCAGTTTGGTGCCCGAATGGCCGGGCAGCGACTTTGACAGCATTTTTGTGGTCACGCTGGATCAGGACAAGGTTTCGTTCCGGCAAGAACCTGAGGGGTTGACTCAGTTGGCGCAGAGCTGTCCTTTCGCGGGGTGATGCCAGGCCCCGTTTGAATTGGCTCTCTGCATCAGGATAGATAACGACGACGGCCAAAGGTAACGTCCGTGATCAGAGAGTCAGTCAGGATATTTTAATTTATTGTATCTTAGGCTTTTTTCTAAACAGAGCCGTTATTTCATAATAATAAAACATTAAGATTATTCACCAACGCATATATAAATAAAATACTGCAAAAGAAAGAATATAGATTATTTATATATTGAAACAAACAGTGACTGAATATCTTTTAATTTAAAAAATTAACTCCCGTACCCACTAATATCAAACTAATGTTTTGTATTTCACTTATGGGATTGAATATCTACGGGAACCTGTAAATATATTTATTAGCGGTGCTAGGGTAGCGCCGCACTGATTAAGGAAAGATCATGATGACCAGATCCCCCCTTGGTACTACTGCATCAACAGGGCAAAAATGCCCGGAAAGCGGCGTTTGGAAGGTAGTGGGCACACCATCAACCACCGCCCCCATCGCGAAAGGCAATACCATGCCACCCTATAATAATCAGGCGGTTACCTGGAAGTTAACCCAGTACGCTTAAGCCTTAAGTTATAAGCCGCCGCTTCGGGCGGCTTTATTATTGATGTTCAAGCCAACAAAGGAAGTCCATCATTCGCTCGGTAAACTCAACGTCATTAGCATTATTGATAGCATGTGCCACCAGGTAATCTATTTCTGGAGCCTTGTCAGGATGCAGCGCTAATAATTGCCCGACATAATCATCAAGCGCTATCGGCCAAAACAGGCTATCAGGATCGCGCAGCATATTGGTTGCCCTGATCAGTTTTCTGGCCGTCTCGCGTTTAAGCCGTTGCAGCTCAGCAACCCGAGACGCACGCGAGATTTTCACACCATAATCTTCCAGCACGGCTCGCAGATCGGCGTTTACCGCCCGCGCAATGCGACGATCTGGCCGGAACAGTGGCAATGCGTTGCTAACGTCATTTCCCCAAAGACAGCGGCAATGGTGTTTCAACCAATAGCCCCAGCTATAGCGATTGGCGGGGTTTAGCGCTTCATCAAGGGTGCCAATATCAAAATCCACCTTGCTGACTATCGTCAGATGTTGCTGGAAATCCTCACGCCATTGCTCAATAAGCGCCAATTCAGCATCAGTAGCCCGCTGACTCAGCAACAAGGTGATATCCAAATCGGACTCCCCCGGCGTCGCTTGCCCACGTGCCACGCTGCCATAGAGATAAATACAGTGGATCAGCCCGGGGAAATGGCTCGGCAAGCCTGCGACTAACGCTGTCAGTACAGGCCTGAACGCATCCTGCAGTGGGAAGTCGGTTACCGTGGGAATAAAGCCATCGCGGCAGAATGTCATTGGCTGCTCCGAAAGGGTACTTATACCCGCAGCAGGTCAAGTGGTGCGTGAAAGATAACCTATTCGCTGTATAAAATGTCCATTCCACACTATATGTTCCAATCTTGGTTTAGTCATAATCGGCTTCAGACATCACCCATTAGGTATAACTGACGATTATGAGAAAAACCGTTGATGGTTTTGCTGTATCTATAATGATACTCGTGTGTCTCATCTGGGGTACACAACAAGTAGCGATAAAAGGAGTCGCGGAAGAAATATCTCCGGTACTTCAGGTTGCAATCCGTTCGGGTATCGCAGCAGTCCTGGTGTGGATTGTGATGTTGATAAGAAAAGAATCATTCCATCATATGGGTAACACCCTCAAAGCCGGATTGTTAGTAGGCCTGCTGTTTGGACTCGAATTCCTGTTTGTCGCCGAAGGGCTGCAATATACGTCTGCATCGCATATGTCAGTATTTCTTTATACTGCACCGGCTTTTGCTGCATTAGGTTTGCAAATATTCCTCCCTGCCGAACGCCTTTCTCCAGCGCAATGGCTTGGAATTGCACTTGCATTCGTTGGAATTTTGGTTGCCTTCCTGTCCGGATCGACAGGTAACGCCAATATGACGACGGATAACCTGATTGGTGACGGACTAGGTCTTCTTGCTGGACTTTCATGGGGTATGACCACGGTGGTCATTCGCTGTTCAAAACTTAATGAGTCCCCGGCAAGTCAGACGCTTTTTTATCAACTGGCGATAGCGGCTGTTTTATTGTTTTTATATGCATATTTCACTGGACAACTCCGCTTCTCTATTGGAATAAAAAGCGGGCTGAGTTTAACTTTCCAAGCATTCATCGTCGCTTTCATTAGTTATCTTGTTTGGTTCGCCTTGTTGAAAAAATATTTAGCCTCGCAACTAGGTGTATTATCCTTTATGACGCCGATATTTGGCGTTTTGGCCGGGGCATTAATATTAAAAGATAAAGTAGAGTCTGGATTTATCTCCGGAACCCTATTCATTCTTATCGGCATACTTATTGTTAGCGGCTATCCTTGGTTAAAAAAAAGATTGAAGTCATATAGAAACATTCACATCTCACAATAAATGGAGAACACAATGAACGTTCTTATTGTTTACGCTCACCCTGAATCAGGGTCATTCAATAATGCACTCAAAGACACTGCGATTAAAACTCTGATCGCTCTTGGCCATGAGGTTAAAGTCAGTGACCTGTACAAGATGGGCTGGAAAAGCCAGGTCGATCAGCAGGACATTCCTGGTGACAGGTTAAATAACGCGGTTTTCATCGTTCATGAAGAACAAGAAAACATGGAAAATACCACCGGAGCAACGCCAGACGTTCGTGAAGAACAGGAAAAACTCGCTTGGTGCGATATGCTGATTTTTCAATTCCCGATATGGTGGTTTAGCATGCCGGCAATATTAAAGGGCTGGGTTGACCGCACGTTCACACGTGGGTTTGCCTATAAAGCAGGAAGAAAATACAGCTCGGGTATTTTCAAAGGAAAGAAGGCCATGGTATGCGCCACAACAGGGACTGCGGGTTCATTGTATGCACCAGATGGTATTGACGGTGATATCAACCATATACTTTGGCCAATTCACAATGGCATTTTCAATTATACCGGCTTTGAAGTTCTTCCTCCTCAGATGGTCTGGATGCCAGGTAATCTCACCGATGCAGAACGGGAAGGTGCACTGGAGTTGTGGGCGGAAAGGCTTAGTCATATTGAAAATGAAGCACCGCTGTTCTTCCACGGACGCGATGACTATACGGCAGATCAACGCCTGCGCCCTGATGTGACGGCGAAAAGCGGCTTTCAGTGGAACCCATCAGCCGGTCAGACGCATGAGAGTGCGGCACGACAGTACACAAACAATCTCAAACAAGATTAATGGCGACGGAACACCATGGAAAACAACAGCATTTTCAATAAACTTCACCATATCTGTATCGTTGTTCATGATATGGAGAAAACAGTCAAATTTTACGAGTCCGTAGGCATTGGCCCGTGGCATGATTTTCCAGCGCTGGAGCGATTCCGGCAAAATTTGGATGTCCGTAATGTAGATGATTTTATGCGTATTAAATACCGTTATGCCAATATAGGAGATATTCAAATTCAACTTTGTGAACCTCCTGCGGGCGACACAGAGCAGCGCCAATTTCTGGAAAGTCATGGCGAGGGGGTTTTTCATTTTGGATTTAGTGTTGATGCCATAGATGACGCAGAGAATAAAGCACATAACCTTGGATTAACCAATTTAATGCGTGGCCGATTATCTGATCAAAGTGGTTTTACTTACTTTGATACCCGAGATGATGCCGGTGTCATACTCCAGGTCAGGGCAGTTAAACCGCAAGCCAACTAGTTATTATTATGACTGATTTTTGATTGTCGGAGAAAATCCTTGCCCCTGTTTCACTTTCGGCATTTAGGTTAATTGACCCACTACGATTAATAGCCTATAGCTTACAACGAGGACCAATTTTATATTGATCCATTAATATTCTGGCGCCTAGAGTGGCTGGAAAGCACCTTGGCAGGCAGTACTCGGTACCCATAACATGACAACCATTCCGCCAGAACTGAAACAGAAGAAGTTGATTGCCCCCCCTTTCACCACTTCACTGCCTGCTGTGGCTTGGTTTCGGGTCGCTGCAATGCCAGCCGATGCCACCTACCCGGTACATTCCCATGTCTGGGGCGAATTTGTATATTCATTCAGTGGCGTGATGGAAGTGCAACTCAAAAGTGAACACCTTACCGCACCCCCCCATTTCGGGATCTGGCTTCCACCCGGTGTCACACACGTCGGACTTAACAGGAACGAAGCGACTCACTGTTCATTTTATCTGATTCCTGAGTTATGTACTGAGATGCCCACTTCACCCTGCACACTACAAATAAATGAATTTACCATTTCGATATTAGAATACCTTAAAAAAACCCACTGACGGCTCCACTGGATGATAAAAGCATGCGCCTGTTGCATGTCCTCTGCGATCAGTTAATTAATGCCCCCCGCCAAAGCACCTTTCTCCCTTATACTAACGACCCGCTATTGAGTAAGCTCATTGCAGAAATTGAACGATGCCCGGCAATGGAAACACCGCTGAAAGATTTGGCCGAGCAAATAGGGTATACCGTCAGAACGCTAAACCGGCGTTGCCATCAGCTATTGGGAATGTCACTGGGCGACTGGCGTCAGCGATTACGTGTTGTGAAGGCAATAGATCTTCTGGAAAAGGGAGAGAAGGTAGAAATTGTGGCCTACGCTGTGGGCTACAGCAGCGCATCGGCCTTTATCGCCATGTTTCACCGGCTTACCGGCAGAACGCCGGGCAGCATTTCGACCCGTTGCCGGCAGGATCCTTAATCTCGAATAATTACCTATTACAATCAATTAAAGCCGTTATCTTATGCAGCCCCCTTCAAACTCTATCTATATATTTAATCTATAGAGGTTATGTGACACACAGTAAAAATAAAATTTATTTTAACGACAAAAATACAAATCAGAAAAACCTTCTCGTTAAGCAGATCGTCAACATTAAAAAACTTATCAATAAACGTCACAACGTTGCACGGATGTCCGTGGAAATAGATGTCTTAGCCATATGCATCAAAAACTTTCCCCGCTTACAGGCTTAACAATGAATGTTGTCTATCCCCGAAAAGTAACTCGGCGAGACAACGCTGCCAGCACAGGCGTGAACGCATCCTGCAGTGGAAAGTCGGTGACAGTGGGAATAAAGCCATCGCGGCAGCATGTCATTGGCTGCTCCGAAGGGTTTTAAGGCTGGAAATTGGCGGAAGATCACAGGAGTGATAAAAACACCATAACATAATGAATTTAAATTGTTTTTTATTAAATTCAACAATCTATTATACACCAACATATACACAATTTTTTTGTCACCTCACAACTGTACACATTACAGACAGTGCAGGACATCGTGATGATCCAGATACAATATTCCCGCATGTTGTTCCCAGATCGATCTAATACGCCAGCAAAAAAGATTTATAGAGAAACTGTTCATAGTGTTCACTTTTGCATTTAGTTGTTTAGAAACAATGAATTAATCAGTGACCAGTTGGTGATGAGTTTGCCCCAACTGGTCACTTCCCGTGAACAGTCAGCCCAAAAATGCAAAATACCGGCCTGAGCCGATTATTGAGTTGCTTCTCATAATGATGTCGGTGATTTCTGCTGTGGTGGAATTTGGGCGGGTCTGTTGCTTGAGCGCACGCACTCAGGTATTGCGAGGGCAAAAAAAGCTGGAAAGCGATTTGGTCGTCCTTCAGCACTGAATGAAGAACAACAACTTGCTGTGATTACACGTATAAGCGCCGGGATCAGTATCAGCACCATTTCACGGGAATTTAATATCCCCCGGTAAACAATACTCCGGGTTGACAGTTTGCTATGTGCCAGAAACGGACATTACAGATTTTTTATGTGATAATCGATAATAGTTAGGTTAGTATATTTGAAAGTGAATTTTCAACATTCCCGTCTATTATTCAGGAAAGGCGTGTTAGGGAATACATAGATAGAGTCTTTAATACAGGATAAGTATAAATGAATATGTGCACAGTGTTGCAAAAAAAAATGTCAGATGGGTGGACTATAAAAGAGATCATATCTTCCAGTTATGAAGGACACAATCACTACTATTATCTCGGTAAGAGAGCACCAGTTGTGAAGGTCGGAGAAGAAAAAATAATTAAGCAGTACGCCGGTTATACTCTTATTGAAAAGGATTTACGTAGCGTTCTTGTGTGGTTAAATGAAATTGAGAAAATAAATCCAGAACTTTTTGCTCGACAAAAAAACCCTCAGCAGATGGATTTAATAAAGGGCTATTTTGTAGCAGCTTTAACTTTTTATGGTAAATGCTTCACCGAAAGTAAGGGAAGAGGAATAAAATATGACAGGAGTAACGTTCCTGAAGAATATAGGGAAACACATGACATCATTATAAGAATGCGTCACAATTTTACAGCACATAGTGGTGTCGGTTTTGAAAGCGTAAAAGTAAGCCTTGTACTTCATCCCGATATTAATTCAAACATGGAGCCTATGCTTTATACAGAATTAAGACAGCCTGACTACCATAAAGAGTTGATTGAGGAAATGATAATTATAGTTAAAGCTCTTCAAGAACAATCAATTAATAAGAGAAGTGCTTTAAGCGATAAGTTTCTTAATGAAATTGTTCGACCAAAAGGAAAATTATATTGGTATCAAAAAGGTACTTATGATGAATTCAACCCCCAAGTTACCTCACCAGTTAATGATTAGGTTTCTATGGAATTCTTATCTTGATATGCCTTCTCAATCTTATCAATACTTAATTTCAGATATAGATACCAGCCGTAAATGGCTGGTTTTCATCAATGATGAACCGGTCAAATCCGCAGATAACTCTATGGTGAATGTCTGCTCCTCGCTCAAAGCTGCCTGTCAGAACCTGTTTGCCTAAAAAATTCTTAGAGCGGGATTTTTTCCGTTTTCCAAACAACCCCCTCTATGGCTGACGTTGAATAAGGAATATTATGAGACGGTCGTTATAGGTACCCAATGAAAGGATTCGGATGATGCCATTTGAAGATAAGAAGAAAAAGGCAATAGCCCTGATGGAAGATAAAAAGATGTGGCGGAGCAATTATGCACCGCAGATCTTGCGCCTGTTTTGGAAGATGGGGGGTAAAATGCCACCGCCACCGTTTGCCCCCTTCTGGCTGAATACGTTGTTCTTCGCAGTCTGGTTTGGCCCGCTATGGGGTATTTTCATGTGGTTACATAGCGGGGAAAATGAAGGTGTCAGCGTACCAATCGCGATATTAAACGCCCTCTTTGCCGGTTTGCTGTTTGGTTTATTCATGGCGTTAATCCACTCTTGGCGCAAGCGGGCCAACAAACTGCCTGACTGGAAGAGTCTCTAACAGCACAATGGTCTAAACGCCAGAAAAAAAGATTTATAGAAAAAGTGTTCACAGTGTTCACTTTTTGTTTTAATTGTTTAAAAACAATCAATTAAGTAGTGACCAGTTGGTGACGAGTTTGCCCTAACTGGTCACTCATCGTGAACAGTCAGACCCCAAAATGCAAAATACCGGCCTGAGACGGTGATTTATTGCGCTGTGGGTGAGAGGCAGGGAGAGGCCTTAGACATAGAAAAGGCCTGCAATGCAGGCCTGAGTAGTCACCGCTACGGGGTTCCCCGGTGTTGGGTGTATGCGGTTTGTACAGGGGAACTATAAGTGCCCCCACACAGCAGCGTCCAATGGGTTCGGCAGATCAATAACCGTCTATTGATCGGCAGAAACGATCGTGACGCTATTCGCTCAGCGCATTTCACACTTGGGGAGCCAGTCGGCTTCGCAGTCTTCGCTTAATATCAGGTTGGTCTGCATCCCCTGATTGGTCTTGCGTTTCAACAGCGCGATTTCATACTCACGCAGGGTTTGCGGTACGGCACGCCCGAAGGCGCTCAGGCTCATGGGCCGTTGGTGGCCGCGTGACTCCATAAACGACAGGTACGCGTGATACAGGTACTTGCGTGGGTTCGCCGGGGTGATGTTGGCATTACCGATATACAGACCGTCGGGCGCATTGACTGCCAGCAGATACCCGCAAAAATCGACCAGCGGATCGGCGCTGCGTTTAATTTCCAGCGCTTCATCGGAGTTCTGTTGCGCTTCCAGCAATGCGCGGGCGTCATCAGGCGCGGCAAAACGCTGCATCAGATGGCGTACGATTACCGCCAGTTCACCGGTGATTTTTGCCAGCAACTGCGGGTCACGTTCATTGGCCGGTATCACCTCCGGGAACGGCAGGATCACCCGGCGACGGGAGACACCGCCGCTGCGGTCACTGAACTGCATGGGGTTGTTATTCACCGCCAGAATCACCGCCGGAATGTGCGTGGAGTAGGCATCCCGGTATTTTGGGTCGATAGCCACCGCATCGCCGCCGGTGATCGCTTTGATACCCGCCCCGTCACCGCTCCATTTCTCTTGGTCAGGCAGGATAATCAGCGAGAACCCGACCACGGAGGCGCGTTCCCGTGAAGATTCCAGCGTATCAATGGTGGCCGAGGTGGTGTTGTCTTTCCCCGCCAGCAGGCTGGCTATCGCGGCCATCACGCTTTTGCCACTGCCGCCGGGGCCGGTGACCTCAAGGAACAGTTGCCAGTCATAGCGGTTCGCCAGCACCATAAACAGCGCGGCAAGAATACGCGCCTGCTTGTCGGGTTGCTGCCCGGCAGCGCGGGTCAGCCAGCGCCAGAAGTACGGGGCGTGATCGGCCAGATTTTCCCCGGCCTTGGGTGGCGTGTAATCCACGCTATTGACGGTGCGCAGCCAGTGCGTTTTCTGGTGCGCACTGAATTGCCCGGTGGCGGTATCAAATACCCCGTTACGAAAGCCAATCAGGTGCCGTGCCGGCGTGCCCATTTGCGGCACCATCAGCCTGAGCGTGTCCAGAATGCTGTTGATACCCGCCGCCGAGAACGGGGCGCGGATTTTCTGGAACAGCGCGGCAATCTCGCGGCTGAGTACCCGGTACGGCAACACCTGCCATGCACCGTTTTCATAGCGGCACAGGTCTTCACCGACCTGTGGCACGGCCAGCAGGTGCTGGTAGTGCTCTGCCAGCAGTTCGGCCTTTTCACTGGCGCTCATGGCTTTCAGATCGGCATCGCTGAGCGTATCAAATGGGCTGGGTTGCTTGGGCTGGCTAAAGGCCGTCAACTGCGCAAGCGCGGCCAGCTTGCCCTGTTGCTGGTATACGTCGTTCCAATCTCCCACCTCTGGTGGCAACGCCGGTTTACCGCCGCTCAATTGGGCGGCTTCGGCGGCACGGGTTTGCCCGGAACCGTTCTCATCATTATCGGCAGCCAGCAGCAACAACGCGTCAGGGTAGTGGGTGCGCAACTGCTGCGCCATCGCGGGCAGGTTATTGGCGCTGAGCGCAACGCAGACGCTTTCGCCGGTCAGGTGGTGCACGGTCAGGCCGGTAGCGTAACCCTCGGTTAGCCAGATAACGGCATTATCCTGCCCCGGCAGGAAATGGCGGGTGTTTTTCACCTGTCCTCCGGCCAGCGTGCGCTTGTCGCCTGCGGCATTGATTAACTGGACGTTAACCACGTCCCCGGTGCTGTCGGTCAGCGGCAACAGCAGGTCGCCGGGCTGGTAAGTGATACCGCCCACGCGCAGTGACGGCCCCTGTAATGTCAGGGTGCCGCTATCCGGCCAGCCCTTGGCGGTCAGATAGGCATTCCCGGCCTGCTGTCGGGCGCTGGCGAGCAGTTGTCTGGCCTGCTGCGCTGCGTTATTTCGCGCCTGTGCTTTATCCTGTTGTTCCTGTTCCGGGTTGTATTCGGGCAAGGTGTTGCCCGACGGTTCACCCAATACCCCGGCCACCTTCACGGCGGCCTCTTTGGTGGTCACGGCCAGCGCTTTTTCGACCAGATTCAGGCCGTCGCCACCGCCGCACTGGTTGCAGAACCATGTGCCGCGCCCCTGCAGGTTATCAAAGCGAAAACGGTCTTTGCCGCCACAGACTGGGCAGGGCTGCGCCCGGCCCCCTGCAGTAATGTGAATGCCCAGTGCGGGGAGCAAGACCGGCCAGTGGCCGGTTGCTGCACGTGAGGTGTGAGAAACGCTTAATGCGGTCATTGTTTTGCCTCCTCAGTGCACGGTGGTGTTACAGGTGACGGCCATTCGGTCACAGCACAGCTCATCCATCATCTTTTGGCCGAGCGTGGTCAGGCGCGGTGGTGCCACCAGAATATCCGGCTGCACCATGTCACTGAGCATGGTGCAGGCCATGTCCATGCCCACCTCTGCGCCGTGCTGGCGGACAAAGTAGCCCTCAATGCCCATCGCAATCGCCATTTGCAGCTCATCCAGCGTGTAGCCGGGGGTCACCCGGTAAAAGGCGCAGGTATCGAGATAGGCATGGGCCAAAGCGCGGCGGTAAACGGCGGTACGGACTTCAACGGGTAAACAAGACTTTGGGGTGTTCATGCGGCGGAAGCCTCCATGCTGGCGAGAATGTGGGAGTCACAGGTTTTGACGACCTGCCCGAGCTGGTCAGTGAGTACCGCTATGACAGACGCGAAAGTGGCTTTTTGAGCGGCGTCCGGGCGCTGACCGGTCGATTCGAGCGTGTCCAGCATGTCGAGAAACAGCACGCCGGTAGAATGCGCGTGCTGAAGACGCAGGAAATCAGCATGCGGAATGGGGTAATAGGTTTCACTGTGGAAACGGGCGGCCAGCGTATTCATGCCACCCCCTGTACAGGCACACGGCCCGCAAACGAAAGAATGTAGTCACGCGCCAGCAGGCGGCGTGCGCTGTGCTCGGAATCCGCCACAGTGCGTAGCATGCACGGGGTTGCCGTCAGGGCAGTACGGCGAATGGCCGCAAACAGGAAACAGAATTCAGGATGAGTCGGGGTGAGGGTCGTAGCCATGGTGGCAGCCTCCAATAAGTATTGGTTATTGCTACCACCGAAGTTTCCACGCTTATGGGTGGTAGCCCAGACGGGGGTGGAAATACCGGCCTTATTGGAAACCGGCCTGACCGAAGTCAGCCCCGCCTGAGCCACCATTGTTTGACAGCCACAGTAGCATAAAAACCACTGTGCAAAAAATGAGTGCACTAAGGCTACGACATAAAAAAACACGCATGGCGCGTGTTGTGTCGCCAATAAGTTACACGGGTTTCCACGCCCGGCTGCCGATTGTGCGACAGCGGGAGGACTATAGCGCAGGGCCGGACGTGGGGGCAAGCCATAAGACACCCCCGGACGTTCAATCGATCGCATAGTGATCAACAGTCGGTAAGTTGGTCGTGACGAGTATCGGCGGCAGCGTTGGTCAGCGGCACCGGCACGGCACGGAACAGGCGCGGCTCGGCCTGGCTACTGGCCAGGCGGATCACGCCGTGCTTATCGCTGCGGTGTTCCGGTAAGGCAATATCCGGCTGTTTGCGTTGCAACAGGATGGCTTCCGCCACAAACAGTGCGTCGTTGTCGCTCAAGGTAAAGTGCTGGCGACCAAAGGTTAACCGCATCATGCTGTGGCCCCCTGATGACGGTTGGCGATACGTCCAGCCATCCAGCTTTCGACTTCTGATTCGAGCCATGCCACGGTTTTGCCGCCAAGGGATATTTGGGCCGGGAATTGCTTGCGGGTCATCATCTCGTAGACGGTAGAGCGTGAAAGCCCGGTGGTGTACAGCACTTCCGGCAGGCGAATGAAGCGATCGCGTGGCGTGTAATCAACCGGGACGGGCGAGAGAGTGGAAGGGGTCTGTGTGGCAACTGCAAGCATGGGATGCTACCTCGTTTATACCCGGTGGGATCTCACCGGTGCTGTATGGGTTCGTCTGGTAGCGCCCTATTATGAGAATATTTTGCGGGGTGGCAACAAGGGGATGTTGTGTGGTGCCCGAGCTTTTTTGCTTGTTTTTCAATCGAATGGGCGTATTGCCCTCTATTGCCTCATATTGACAATCTATGACAATTAATGACAACTCCGCTTACCAGTAATACCGATTGGTATCCAGCGAATGAATAGATAAAAACATTAAATACCGGCTAGCCAGAAAAAAGGCTGTTTTTAGCCGAGTGAACAGTAGTGAACAGTAGTGAACACTAGGTGAATAGTTTTAGATAAACTAGTCACCACTTTATCTACTGATTTATATGCCTTTTTTATTAAAGTGAACAGTAGTGAATAGTCTTATATAAAACTAAAATCTCGCTGGTTGTTTTCTCGTCAGATTTTGGGGCTGTTGTCCTGCGGACAGTCCAACCGGGATGAATGGCGATGTTGTACGGCAGTCAGCAGAATAGCCTCACATTGACTGACACCGGAGATAACCCCATGAGCACAACTGCATTACCCAAGCACATCAACGACAAGCTGCAAGCCCTGCGTGATGCCCGCGCCGCCCACGACAAAAACTATCAGGCACTGACAGACGTCACTATGGGGATCGCCCGCTGTCATCAACAGAAGAAAGATACGGAAGTGGAGAGCCATGAGGCAGAAAGCCAGTGGCGCACCCTGTTTCGCAAACTGCGCGGAGAAATGACGCCGGAGCTGCAAGCGCAGCATCACAGCCGGATTTCCAAACGGGAGCTGGCGAAAGAGTTCGACGGTCTGGTTGAAGAAATGGAGCTGGACAAAATGCAGCTTCACCTCAGTTGCGGCAGAACAGCCCCGGAAGTGGTGACGGCACACGAAGCGGCTCTGAAGGCCTTTGCCGAACATGCGATGGATAAGGCCGTCGATGCCCTCAATGCCGCCATCCTCAGCGCCGAGGTGATTAATGCCTGCGCGCTGGCGAAACAGGCTTATGGCGTGTATTGGCGCGACCCGCAGGAAATGCTTGAAAAACGCCTGCTGGGAGCGCTGAGTGGCCGTGTTACTGCGGCCACAGCGCTACAGAACATCGAACACCCGGTGCTCAATGACATCGGTCTGACGATCCCGACTGAGACGGGGGTGTTGCCGGAACTGAAAAATAGCCCCATGACACGGATGAAGGTTGCGAGGGAACTGGCGGAAAAACGCCAGCGTTTGCAGCAGAAAGGGGCCAAATCATGATGCGTTGCCCACTGTGTACTCATTCGTCTTATACCCGAACCAGCCGTTATGTCACGGAACAAACAAAAGAGGCCTATTACCAGTGCCAAAACATCGTGTGCTCCTGCACGTTTAAAACAATAGAGAGCGTCGATAAGATTTTATGCCAACCGATTCAAGCGGAGACGGTGACTGGTGGTGATTTACCGCCACCGGAAAAAAGGACATTAAATCGTTACCGCCGTTATAGCCGAAATCAAACACTTCACTGATTGAACTGGCCCCGCTGCAATGCTGATTTTGCTGTGGGGCTTTTACCGTTCCCCAAGTCCAAAAACAGCCTTTTTTCTGGCTAGCCTGCCTTAAATCGAGCGTGCATGCATAGGGTGCATGATTTTGCATGAATCCCCAGCCTCTCAAAACAACCGAAACCCCGCGCCACAAGGGCTTACAGGGCCTCTGAGTCATGCATGAAATGTGCATGATAAAGTCAGAGCGCGTAGGCGAGGGAGTATTGCGCGCGCAGAGGTTTGAGAGACTTTTCGTTTAATGCGTTAGCGCGCCACTAAGACTTCTAATTATTGCGATTTAACACAGCACGGTACTACTGCGATCGTGTCGTGACAGGCCGCTGAGTGTGCTTCTTTTTGATGCATGAGTGGCGGCGCGGCAGGGTTGCATAGTTATACGACTCGAGGATTATTAGTCAAAATCATATTAGCATCATCAAAAAGTGCGCACATACATAACGACAAATAAAGCGTCCAAGAGAGACGGTATGAGTGTTACGTGCTGAAGGGGACAGAGAAAAAGTGATGTGAGTCAAAATTTCTATTGGATAACTCTTATCTATTTTACCTTATAAAAGATAAATGTATTATGGAATTCTCCAAACATCGCTGAATATAGAAAAACATTTATATACAGAGAGTTAATTAATTTTTTATGTAACTGTTTTAGACCAATATGTGCATTTTGTTATCATGCTTATAATTCATTATTGAATAAATTGGAGTCGTTATGATAGATAGTACAGCAGAGGAAGAACTTGAGCAGTTCCAAGAATTGCTCAATTGTCCAGAACAGAATTGGCTATTAGGCGCGGGAATTAGCTTTAAAGCAAAAATACCTTTAATGTATCCATTAACAAATAGAGCAATAGAGTTAATTTCAGATAAACCTGAGATTTTAAAACTAGTAAATACCATAAAATCCCAGTTACCAGAAGATGCTCATATAGAACACATACTCAGTCACTTGGGTGACTATTCAGCTATAGCATCTCGTTCAGTTAAAAAGTCCATATCTATAGGAGAAGATGAGTTCAGCTTAGATGAAATAGAACTTGCTCATAATGAAATATTAAATAGCATAGCTAATACCATCAGATTTGGATATGTAGAAGGAGAAGAAAAAGAAATAGGTGACCGCAATAACTTCATAGTCAGAATAGATGAACACTTTGAATTCATTAAAACCCTTTTTTATAATTTGAGAGCAGGGATAAATGAAAGGAGAAAACCGGTTAGACTATTTACAACAAATTATGACACCTTGCTTGAAGATGCATTATCTCTAAATAAAATTCCATATTGGGATGGATTCAGTGGTGGGGCTGTAGCCTATAGAAATTATAGATACGGACAAAATGAACCTTTAGGAGATGCGAAAGCATATGTCGTCAAGATGCACGGTTCTATAGATTGGTATCAAAATGATGATGGATATCTATGGCGTGTTAGAGATAGAGATACATATCCGATAAAGAACCAAAGGGTTCTTATTTACCCTCAATCAACAAAGTACATTGCTACACAAAAAGATCCTTTCTCATCACAATTTGATTTATTCAGAAAAGCAATTTCCTCACCATCGTATAATGTATTAATAGTATGTGGATATAGCTTTGGCGATGACCACATCAATCAAGAAATATCTCTATCAATGTCAAATCCGGATAGCAAAACTGTTCTCCTCGCTTTTTGTCAAGAGGTTGGAAATAAACTTCCAGATATATTAACCACTTGGCTTAGTGAAGACTGGGGGAATAGAATTTACATAGCGACTCAAAATGGACTACATATATCTAATCGGCCATTGATAAAAAGAAAAGAAGAATATGATGATTGGTGGACATTTTCTGGTATGACGATGGTAATGAAGGAGGGAGTGATATGATGCAATTTATTCCAATCGAAGAATTAAAAATAGGTCAGATAGTTGAAGTTTCCGGTACGAAAGTAAGGGTTGAACTATCAAATAAAGTAGAAGAATTAACTAGAAGCTATGAAGGTAAAGTCTATCCAATAGGGCAGCTTGGTAGCATAGTAAAAATTCACTTTGGGAGAAATATTATATTTGGATTTGTCACACTGCTTAGAATGAGGTCTGATGAAATACAAACTAACTCGCTACCAATACCTCCTGAAGCAGACCAAAGAATAATGGAAGTCGAGCTTTTTTCACATGGGCAATGGTCACAATCCACCCAGAAACTAAGTTTCAGCCGTGGAGTTAAAACATATCCACTTCCTCAACAAGGTGTATATTTACTTACACAAAATGAATCTTCAGGATTATTTTCGGCTGCCGAAGGCATTAGAGAAGATGAGTATAATCCATTGGTTCCTTTTGCTAGCTATACTAGTGCAACATCAATCCCATGCCGAGCAAACATTGATAAACTATTTGGATTACATTGCGCAATTTTGGGTTCAACGGGGTCAGGAAAGTCTGGGGCTGTTGCAACATTATTGCATAGTATTTTAGATCATTCATGTATAGATGAAAATAAAATAGCACCACGGATTATTATGATAGATCCTCACGATGAGTATGGCTCAGCATTTTTAGATAGAGGCATAACATATCAAGCATATAGCACCATAGATAAGAATGATAAAATTGATATAAAATTACCATATTGGCTTATGTCATCAGATGAACTTAGAACTCTTATCATTGGAAAAACTGAGAAAGAAGCAACCTCACAGAATAACATTATATATAAAGCTTTAGCCCATAGCCGTATGGTTTCAGTAGGTTTGGTATCCCCAGCCCCAACAAATTATAACTGGAATATCCCTGATGATGACTTACCTCTACATGATCCTCGCCCAAAAGCTGGTAGGACTTTCGAGGAGATAATGTCATTTGACTCTGACAAACCAATAGCATTTTCCCTTATAGAGTTCGAAAACCATATCAGATATGTTCAAGCATCTAGAATAGTAAAAGATAAAGTGGGAAAAGAAACGGACGGAACATTTGCCGAAAAGTTCAAGTCGATACTTGATAAATTATCAGTGCTGAGGCGAGATCCAAGAGTTGCATTTTTGATGGAGGACTGGGAAAAGCATAAAGAAATAACATTACAAGAGGTACTAGATCAACTAGTCGGCGAGATAATAAAAGATGAAAAAAATAAAGACATAAGGATTATAGATATATCCGGTTTGCCCAATGAAGTCGCAGGCCCACTAACAGCAATGGTTTCTCGACTTTTATTTCAATATAAAGTACATCAAACTCTAGAAGAAAGAATAGCAGACCCATTTTTACTCGTCTGCGAAGAGGCTCATCGATATGTTCCTGATCATGGAGAAGCCCAATACGCAGCTGCTCAATCAGCTATTAGAAGAATAGCAAGAGAAGGAAGAAAATATGGTTTAGGTCTAATGTTAGTGAGCCAACGTCCTGCTGATATAGAAAGCACTGTAATATCTCAATGTGGATCTTGGATTGTATTAAGGTTAACAAACTCTACAGATCAGCAACATGTAGCTAAATTCTTGCCTGATGGTTTATCCGGCCTTGTTGCTTCACTGCCCTCACTTGCTCAACAAGAAGCGATCTTTGTCGGTGAAGCTGCTGCCCTTCCAGCAAAAATTAAAATTAACTTCCTTCCTAAAGATAAAAGACCTCGTTCGGATAATATCAGCTTTGCCAAAGGTTGGTCAGAACCTAGACTATCAAAAGAAAGTATAGGTGCAGTTGCCAGTAGGATGACAGGGCAAGTTATAATGGAAAAAATTAATAATGCAATAGAGAAAGATGACCTACCGTTCTGATATATGAACCATGCCGATATATTGAAAATAAAATTCTCGGCATGGTTTTTTAAACGAATATCAAGTCAGCATACCATTGCAACATATCCCTGCGTTTTTCCAAATACTGAGCATGATTATAAGTTCCTCGAATGCCATTTTTATCCACATGCGCAAGTTGCATCTCAATCCATGCGGAATCAAACCCTTGTTCATGTAGGATAGTGGACATCGTATGCCTGAAACCGTGACCGGTGGCACGCCCCTTATATCCCAGCAGCTCTATAACCTGATTCACGCTTTCCTTACTTATAGGCTTTCTGCGGTTGTTTCGTCCAATGAAAATATAAGGATAGTGACCGGTGATCGGTTGTAGCTGTTTAAACAACTCAACCACCTGAGTAGAGAGCGGCACAATGTGCGGGCGGCGCATTTTCATACGTTCGGCGGGGATCTCCCAGATGGCACGCTCAAGATCGATCTCTTGCCATGTAGCAAAACGCATTTCTTGCGTGCGCACACCGGTCAGCATAACGATCTTCGCTGCATTCTTGGTGATGATGCTGCCGGTATATCCTTCCAAATCCTTAACAAAGTAAGGCAGTTCCTCGGCCGAAAGGAATGGATGGTGCTTTTGTTTAGGGACGGCCAGAGCACTGGCGAGATCCGGTGCAGGATTGTACTCCGCCCTGCCGGTAATAATTGCGTAGCGGAAGACCTCTCCGCAGCGCTGGCGTATCTTACGGGTTTTCTCCAATGCCCCACGCTTCTCAATGCGCCGCAACACTTCCAGTAGCTCTAAGGGCTTAATTTCGGCAATGGGGCGTTGACCAATATACGGAAACACATCCTGCTCAAAGGTGCGCATGATTTCTTCTCTATAAGCCAGAGTCCACCGGTCAGCCTTGTTCGTGTGCCATTCACGGCTAATCGCTTCAAAGGAGTTCTCGACAGAAAACTTCTGAGCGAGCTTTTGCGCCTTTTTCTCGGCTACTGGGTCAATGCCATTCGCAACCTGCTTACGGGCCTCCCCACGCTTTTCTCGCGCTTCAGCCAGCGTTATCAAGGGGTTGGTACCAAAGGACATCAGCTTGGCTTTTCCGGCATAGCGATAGCGAAAACGCCAACCTTTACTTCCATCAGTATTGATAAGAAGGGACAGGCCTTGGCCGTCGTTGAGGGTGTAGGGTTTTTCCTGCGGTTTGGAGCGTCGAATTTGTATGTCAGTTAGAAGCATGTGTATAAGTGAATTCTGTGTATAAAAACTTTATACGCATCATTATACACATTTTTCACGGATTCAGGCAGTAGCACACGGACTTACACGGACATTAAAACCAGTCAATGCATTGATTTATTGTGTTTTTATGGATTTATCGGGAACTATCAGGACAAGCTTTGGCGGAAGATCACAGGAGTCGAACCTGCCCAGGACCGCTGGCGGCCCCAACCGGATTTGAAGTCCGGCCGCCCCACCGGGGACGAGGATCTTCCTTCGGGAGTCAGAAGCAAGAGCCTGATTATAGCGCAATTTATCCTTAGCGCTAAGAGGGAAATAGCGGCGGCCTCCGGCCACAATACCGGAGGCCGGCAGAATTACGGCTTCAACAGATCTTTGACGTCCAGCAGGATAAATTCGTTGTCATCCGCCACGTTCGGCTGGCGGCTGGAGGAGAACGGGAAGTTATTGTCGTTGCCGACAATGATATGACTGCCGTCCACCACATCGACGTTTTCAATGGTGAAGAACGGGAAGGTCAGCACGCCGTTGTTCAGCGGTTTACGCGCCAGCTTGTTCGGATCCTGAATGTTCAACAGGTCGATATAAGCCAGTTTGTCCACCGGTTTGCCGACGTTGGCATCAGAAAAGGCGATTTTATATACCCGCTTGAACTTCGCCACCTGGCTGAAGCAGTTGTCGGTTGGCGCCCCCGCCGCACAGGCTTGGTCCGGTGTGCCTTCGCCGTTATCACGCTCAATCACCAGGCCATGGGTAGCGTCGATCATATTGAAATCGCCGATGGCGTTCTGGTTGTCTTCCAACACGTACTGCCAGCTGCGACCGGTCCAGGCCTGCTGTTTCACGTCGAATTCCAGCATCCGCAGGTAACGTTTTCCGTCAAGGTTTTCAAACTTTTCACCATCCCACAGTGCGCCCTCAAGCAATGGGTACAGCTTGCTGCCGTCCGGTGATGCCGCCATGCCCTCAAAGCCCTTGGAACGCGCCACCTGGAAGTTCTGTTTGCCGTCCGGCGCGCCCGGCAGGGTCAGCGTCGGGTTATCCGGCGATTTGACTACCTTGCCGTCCACCTTGGTGTCGAACACCGCCAGCACCTTGCCGGCAAGATCGGCCTTGATCAGGTAAGGACCAAATTCATCGCCGATCCACAGGGCATTATCGGCGAACTGGAAGCTTTCGGGGTCGAAGTCGCTGCCGGTAAGATAACGCTTGTCGGTGCTCTCATTGACGATATGAAACGGCACCTTCTGGTCGGGATCGTGCAGGAATACCGTTTTCAGCGGCGTCACCGTGCCGTTGTCAAAGTCGATTTTGTAGTGATTGAGGTACAGCATGGCATCCGGTGAGTTGGCTTTGCTGCCGAAGCCGTTATCGGTCAGTACCCAGTAGGTGCCGTCGGGCATGTGCTTGATACCGGAATGGCCCTGTAGGGGCTGGCCTGCGATCGGCAGGCCGATACCGGTCATGCGATCGGCAGATTTTCCCGCCACGCTGCCCAGTTCAGTCACGCGTTTGCCGCTGGTGTATTTGCCGCTCTGTCGCAAATCAGCGGGGGCATCCTGTGGCGCGGCGATGCTGGATTTTACCGCCAGTAGCGCATGCCCGGCCAGCGTCGCAGGCACCGGTTGGGCATCGGCCCACAGGTTACCGCTCAGCGCCATACAGCCGGCCAACAGCGCCAGACGAGTTTTGGTGATGTGCATGTCATGGTTCCCTTTTTGTTGTTATCGCCCAGAAGTAAAAGCAACGTCACTATAGGGAGCCGCAATGACAGAAATATTATTCGGCGAACGCCCGCCGGTAGCTGTGCGGATGGAAGCGCCAGGTGATGGCGATAAGCACCACCACCAGCAGCGCATGGATCTGCCAATCCAGCACAAAGCCACCGCTGTAATCACGCAACAGGCCGGAAATGTACGGCGTCGTGCCCGCCAGCAGGAAACCGATACCCTGCATAAATGCCACCAACCGCCCCGCCGCCGCCGGGTGCGGGATATGGTCGAGCGCCAGCACCAGACACAGCGGGAAAGCGCCACCCAGCCCCAGACCGGAAAGCAGTACCCACAGCCAAGGCAGCGTTTGCGGCTGGTAGATAAGCCCGATAAAACCTGCCAACTGCATGACCAGCGCCAGCAGCAACAGCGGGCGCCGATCCGTAGAGCGCGCCAAGGCGGGCAACAGCAACGCCCCCACGACCTGGCCGAAAGTCATCAGCGCCAATAGCGATCCGCTGGCCTGCGGCTGCCAGCCGAGCTGCATATAATATGGAGGTAACCAGGCGATCAGGCTGGTGTAGCCGCCATTAATCAAACCGAAATAAGCACCGAGCAGCCAGGCGCGGCGACTGAGCCATAAGCTAGGTCCGCGAGCAGTACCGGACGGCGTCAAACGTGCCAAACCTCTACTGACGGGCCACCAGGCGATCAGCGCCACCAGCGCCGGTGCTGCCCACCAGGCCAGCGCGCTATGCCAGTCATGACCGATGCTCGTCAACCAAGGCGTGATCGCCGCCCCCAAGCCACCGCCCCCCATCAGCGCCGCCGACCATAGCCCGGCCACCAACGCCATCTGCTTGGGAAAGTGATGCTTGATAATGCCGGGCATCACCGCTTGGATAACGCCAATCCCCAGCCCGCCCAGTACCGCGCTTAACATCAACTGCGTGCTGCCCGGTGCCAGCTCACGCCAGGCGGCGCCCAGGCCAATGGCCAACAAACTCAGGACAACGCTGGTGCGTTCGCTGAACAGACGGTTGATGGCACCGCCAGCCAACGCCATCAGCCCCATCATCAATACCGGCAAGGTGGTCAGCAGGGCCGCGCCGCCAAAACTCAGCCCGGTAGCCTGGCGTAGCGTCGGCAACAGTGGGCCAATCGACGTCAGCAACGGCCGCATATTCAGGCCAATCAGCACCAGTACCCACAGCAGGGGATTGAACCAGCGGCGTAAGAAAGGGGGAGCAATAAAATGATTTAACACGGTCTATTCCTGAACTTCCGGGGTGAAGAGTGCGGCGTCACAACCTGTACGCCGCAGCGTTGCATTACTCTAGGCAACGCCGCTAGTATTGGGAAATTAAATAATAAAATAGCCAGCAGTGGGAAAATGAATCGCTACCCGATGTTCAATCCGCAGTTATTGCTCAGCTTTGTCGCCGTGTGCGACAGCGGTAGCTTCACCCGCGCCGCGGACCGGGTATTTTTATCGCAGTCCACCGTCAGCCAGCAGGTGCGCCGGTTGGAAGAGATGCTCGGTAAACCGCTGTTTGAGCGCTCCTCTCATCAGGTGTTGCTGACAGAGGAAGGCGTCAAACTGTTGAGCTATGCGCGGCGGATCATCGCGCTGAATGAAGAGGCGCACGACGCCCTGACCGGTATCTGGCGCGACGGCGTACTGCGGCTGGGAATGCCGGAGGATTTCGCGGCGCCGACCACGGAACTGCTGGCGGAATTCAGCCGGGCGCATCCGCACCTGCGGCTGGACGTCACCAGCGGCCTGAGCGCCGATCTGCACAGCGCCTATGCCCGTGAAGAACTGGATCTGATCCTGGTGAAACAGCGTCGTAGTCAACCTCCGCGCGCCGCCAGGCCGGAGCCGCTGCTGTGGCTGGATAGCCTGGCCTTTCCGGCCATCGAACAATCCCCGGTACCGCTGGCGGTGTTCCCGCTAAATGGCCTATACCGCGATGACCTGTGCCAGGCGCTGGATAACCTCGGCAAGCGCTGGCGCATCGGCTACAGCAGTGCCAGTCTGGCGGCTCTCACCGCAGCATCCGCCGCCGGGTTGGGCGTCACGCTGTTGCCGGCCAGTTGCCGCTTGCCCCGCCACCGGGTGCTCGGCGTCGCCGAAGGGTTACCGCCGATCGACAGCATCGAACTGGCGTTGTATTACCGCGACGGCGCCCCTGCCGCCACCCCGGCACTGGCCGAACGGCTGAAGGCATTCTGCGGGTTGGTATGAAAGGGTGTAGCCTTATTCGCTACGTATGTAGCCATTATGGCTACACCTCCTAATACCCGACCTCACCGTAACGCTCGCGATAATCTTTCGGCGTCATGTCGTAGCCCTTCTTGAATACCGAGTAAAAATACTGCAGTGAGGGATAGCCGCACATCTGCGAAATCTCGTTGATGGTCAACGAAGTGGCCTTCAGCAGGTTACAGGCCCGATCCAGCTTCTCCTGATGGATCACATGGTGGATGGTTTCGCCAGTTTCATCTCTGAAGCGCTTTTCAAGATTGGAACGCGACAGCCCTACCGCGTCGAGCACCTGTTCGACCTTGATGCCCTTACAGGCGTGATGGCGAATATAATGCATGGCCTGGATCACCGCCGGGTCACGCAGCGAACGGAAGTCGGTGGAGCGGCGCTCGATCACCTTCACCGGCGGCACCAGAATACGTTGCAGCGGCAGCTCACGACGATCGAGCAACTGATGCAGCAGCTTGGCGGCACGGTAGCCCATCTGGCGGGTGCCCTGCGCCACGGAAGACAGCGCCACCCGCGACAGGTAGCGCGTCAGTTCTTCATTGTCGATGCCGATCACGCACAGCTTTTCGGGCACCGCAATGTCCAGATGTTCGCAAACCTGCAGCAGATGGCGTGCCCGCGCATCGGTCACGGCGATGATGCCGGTCTGCTGCGGCAGCGTCTGTACCCAGTCCGCCAGCCGGTTCTGGGCGTATTGCCAATTCTCCGGCGCAATGGCCATCCCCTGATAGACCACGCCCTGATACTGCTCCAGCGCCACCCGCTGACGGAAAGCCTGTTCGCGCTCTTGCGCCCAACGTTTGCCGCCTTCGCTCGGCAACCCGTAGAAGGCAAAGCGATTAATGCCCTTTTCCTTCAGGTGGCTGAACGCCGCCTCTACCAACGCCTGATTATCCGTGGCGATATAATGCACCGGCGGGTAATCCTCATCACGATGATAAGAGCCGCCCACGCCGACGATCGGCACCCTGACGTTATGCAGCAAATGTTCGATTTCACGGTCGTCGAAATCGGCAATCACCCCATCGCCCAGCCAGTCCTTGATGTTGTCGATACGGCAGCGAAAATCCTCTTCGATAAAGATGTCCCAATCGCACTGTGAAGCCTGCAAATACTCACCAACGCCCTCGACTACCTGGCGGTCGTACACTTTATTGGCGTTGAACAGCAACGTAATGCGAAAGCGCTTTTCGAACATGCGGTATCCCCGGTAACCCCCAGTGACGATAGGGGGCGAATAAATTCGCCCCGATTAAGGCGGGCGCAGCATGCAGCACTCCTACCCTGTCTGGAGATGGCGAGTGAGTCGCCTGGCTGCAACTTGAAAGCTACAGGGTATTCTCTGCGAGAGCAGCAAGCATCACCTCATAACTGTGACCGCGGGCGCGATTCTTATGCCCGGCGCTTGGTGGCGGAATCCATCCACACCGCCAGCAGCAAAATGGCACCCTTGACGATGTACTGCCAGAAAGTCGGTACGTCCAACATGCTCATGCCGTTATCCAGCGAGGCCATAATAAACGCCCCCATCACCGCCCCGGCAACGCTGCCTATGCCTCCGGCCAGGCTGGTGCCGCCAATCACGCAGGCAGCGATGGCGTCCAACTCAGCAATATTGCCTGCCGAAGGCGAACCGGCGCCCAGTCGCGAACTGAGGATCAGACCGGCAATCGCCACCATCAGGCCGTTGATGGCGAACACCGCCAGTTTGGTGCGCTCGACGTTGACACCCGACAGGCGCGCAGCGTCAATATTGCCGCCGATGGCGTAGATCCGACGGCCAAAGGCGGTGCGGGTGGCCATAAATATCCCCGCCAGCATCAGCGCGGTGAGGATCAGCACCGGCGTAGGCACCCCGCGATAGTCATTAAGCAAATAGATTGCGCCAAGTACCAGAAGTGCCAAAATGCTTTGTCGGGTTACGTCACCGGTCGGCGTAGCTACCGGCAGGCCCAGCTGTACGCGTCGGCTGCGCCGCCGCCATTGCCAGGCCACAAACAGCATCAGCCCCACCGCGCCGATACCGAAACCCAGCCCGCCCGGCAAATAACTCTGACCGATTTGCGACATGGCGCCGCTGGTCGGTGCCACCGTGGTGCCATTGGTGATACCGATCAGGATGCCGCGAAAGGCCAACATCCCCGCCAGGGTGACGATAAACGAAGGGACTTTGCGGTAGGCAACCCACCAGCCGTTCCAGGCCCCCAACAACAGACCGGCCACCAGCGTCACCACGATGGTCAGCGGCAGCGGCCAACCGAACCAGACGTCAAAAATCGCCGCCGCCCCGCCCAGCAGCCCCATCATCGAACCGACCGACAGATCGATTTCCGCCGAAACGATCACAAACACCATCCCGACCGCCAAAATGCCGGTGATCGCCGTCTGACGCAGCAGGTTGGAGATATTACGCGCGCTGAGATAGGCCCCTTCGGTGGTAAAGGTAAAGAACAGCATAATGACGACTATCGCCGCCAACATGACAAACACCTGCAAATTGATGGATTTCAGCTTCACCGTCGTTTTTTTCTCCACCCTTGCCGCTACCATCGCTTCAGACTGCGTGTTTTTCGACATCTGTTTCACTCCTCAATGCGGCTTCCATCACCTGTTCCTGGGTCAAACCGCGGTTGATCAACGAAGCCTTGATGCGCCCCTGATGCATCACCAACACCCGATCGCTTAATCCCAACACTTCCGGCAACTCGGAAGAAACCACGATCACCGCGATCCCCTGCTGTACCAGTTGATTGATTAATTTATAGATTTCTTGTTTTGCACCGATGTCGATGCCGCGCGTCGGCTCATCCAGGATCAGGATTTTCGGCTTCAGCAGCAGGCACTTGGCCAGAATCGCTTTTTGTTGATTGCCCCCGCTCAAGCGGGCGATAGCCAGTTCTGGCGAGGAGGTTTTCACCCTCAGCTGCGCCAGCGACTGGCGGATGGTTGCCTGTTCGCGGGCGTCGTCGATCACCGTCAGCATGCCGCTGAAATCACTCAGCGCCGCCAGCGTCATATTGGCCCCGACGCCCATCACCGGGACGATGCCATCACGCTTGCGGTCTTCCGGCACCATGGCAATGCCGTACCGCATCGCCTGGCGGCAGTTGTTGATGGTGGCCGGTTGGCCATGGAGGGTAATGCTGCCCTGCCAACGACCGGGGTAGACGCCGAACAGGCACTGCATGGTTTCGGTGCGCCCTGAGCCAACCAGCCCGGCAACGCCGAGTATCTCGCCGCGCCGCAGGCTGAAGGAGACATCGTCCACCCGGCGAACCTGACGGTTTACCGGATGCCAGGCGGTCAGGTTATCCACCTGCAGGATCACCTCACCTATCTCATGCTGCTGTTGCGGATACAGCTCGGTCAGCTCTCGCCCCACCATCATGGCGATAATGTCGTCCTCACTCATCGCCGCTGCCGAACCGGTGCCAATGTGCTTGCCATCGCGGATCACGCAGATCAGATCCGAGATCGCCTTCACCTCGTTCAACTTGTGCGAAATATAAATACAGGCAATACCGTGATCGCGCAGATCCCCGATGATCGCCAGCAGCGTAGCGGTTTCACTTTCCGTCAGCGAAGCCGTAGGTTCATCCAATACCAGCAGCCGAACCTGTTTGTTCAGCGCCTTGGCGATCTCCACCAGTTGCTGCTGCCCCAACCCGAGTTCGCCAATCGGCGTATTGGGATCCACCTCCAGCTTGACCTGCGCCAGCATGCGTCGGCAGCGCAGGTACATGGCGTCATAATCCATCACCCCGTAGCGGCGCCATTCATTGCCGAGAAACATGTTTTCCAGCACCGTCATCTGCTTTACCAGCGCCAGCTCCTGGTGAATGATGGCAATGCCTTTCTGCTCGGTGTCGCGGATATTTTTCGCCGCCAATAAATCGTCAGAGAAATAAATATCTCCCTGATAACTGCCGTGCGGATATATTCCGCACAGCACTTTCATCAGGGTGGATTTTCCCGAACCGTTCTCACCACACAGCGATAATACCTGGCCAGCTTCCAGTTTCAGGCTGACATTATCCACCGCCTTAACCGCACCGAACTGCATGGTGATATTTTTCATCTCTAATAGGTTGGGCATTATTCCCTCCACATTACCGGCTTTCGGAATTATTGAATGTCAGCTTTTTTGTGGAAACCGTCGGCAATAATGGTGCTGTCAATATTCGCTTTATCTACCGGGATCGGCGTTAATAACCATGATGGCACTTCTTTGCTGCCGTTATTTAAGCTGGCGTTGGTTTTCGGCTGTTCGCCCTTGCCTAACTGCACGGCAATGCCCGCGGCCTCATCGGCCAGTTTGCTGATTGGCTTATAGACCGTCATGGTCTGGGTGCCGGCCACGATGCGCTTCACCGCCGCCAGATCGGCGTCCTGGCCGGAAATGGCCACTTTGCCCGCCAGGCCCTGTGCGGCAAGCGCCTGAATTGCACCGCCGGCGGTGGCATCGTTAGAAGCCACTACCGCGTCAATCTTGTTATTGTTGGCGGTCAGCGCATTTTCCATGATTTTCAATGCGTTTTCCGGCAGCCATCCGTCGACCCACTGGTCGCCCACCACCTTGATTTTCCCGCCGTCGATCAGCGGTTGCAGCACCTTCATCTGTCCCTGGCGGAACAGCTTGGCGTTGTTATCCACCGGCGAACCGCCCATCAGGAAATAATTGCCCTGCGGCACCCGCTGCACCAGGCTTTGCGCCTGCAATTCGCCAACCTTTTCATTATCGAAGGAGATGTAGAAATCGATGTCGGCGTTGTTGATCATGCGATCGTAAGCCAGGACCTTAATGCCTTCCCGTTTGGCTTCGCTGATGACGTTGCTCAGCACCTGGCCGTTATAAGGAATAATCACCAGCACGTCGACGCCGCGGTTGATCATGTTTTCGATCTGCGCCATTTGGGTTTCTTCATTGCCGTTGGCGGATTGGACAAACACGTCTGCCCCCAGCGACTTGGCTTTGCTGACGAAGATGTCGCGGTCTTTTTGCCAGCGCTCCAGGCGCAGATCGTCGATCGCCATACCGATTTTGACTTCTTTGCTGAACGCCGGTTGGCTGGCCAGCGCCAGCAGCGCGCAGACCGAAAGGAACACAGGTTTAAATTTCATCTTATATACCTTTGTTATTTAAAGCATAAGGAAGGTAATTTAAATAGGCCGATTACGCAGCTTCGAGCAGATTGTTGTCGCTTATTTATGCTTCGGCAATTACTGATTTTTACCGGCCAGTTACGATTTTTGGTTTAATGTTATTTTTATGATGGCGGTCATGCTTTCACGCTGTAAAACAGCACATCGACAAATAAAAATGAAATAAGCCTTAAATAAAAAGCGGTTATAACCCTATTATGCGATCTACCGCACATTTAATAATTCTGTGAATTTAAGTGTGAAATAACGTAATTGAGCCGTCGGTGGCAAACTCCGAAGATAAAGCCATCCCGTAACTCGGGCATTGCTACCCAGGAGTCGATAATGCAACCTTATTTTGATCAGCTTGAGCAAGTGCGCTATGAAGGGCCGAACAGTCATAATCCGCTGGCCTTCCATCATTACAATCCGGATGAACTGGTGCTCGGCAAACGCATGGCGGAACACCTGCGTTTCGCCGCCTGTTACTGGCATACCTTCTGCTGGAATGGCGCAGACATGTTCGGCGTCGGCGCCTTCGATCGTCCCTGGCAGCAGCCGGGCGACGCGCTGGCGCTGGCCAAACGCAAAGCCGACGTGGCGTTCGAATTCTTCCACAAGCTGAACGTACCTTACTACTGCTTCCATGACGTAGACGTCTCACCGGAAGGAGCCTCGCTGAAAGAGTATCTGCACAACTTTGCGGTGATGACCGACGTGCTGGAAGAAAAGCAGCACAGCAGCGGCGTGAAACTGCTGTGGGGCACCGCCAACTGCTTTACCCATCCGCGTTACGGTGCCGGTGCCGCCACCAACCCGGATCCGGAGATCTTCAGCTGGGCGGCCACCCAGGTGTTTACCGCCATGAACGCCACCCAGCGTCTGGGCGGCGAAAACTACGTGCTATGGGGTGGGCGTGAAGGCTACGAGACCTTGCTCAATACCGATCTGCGCCAGGAACGCGAGCAAATTGGCCGCTTTATGCAGATGGTGGTGGAGCATAAACACAAAACCGGTTTCCAGGGCACCCTGCTGATTGAGCCTAAACCGCAGGAACCGACCAAACACCAGTACGACTACGATGTCGCCACCGTCTATGGTTTCCTGAAGCAGTTCGGCCTGGAAAAAGAGATCAAGGTGAATATCGAAGCCAACCACGCCACGCTGGCGGGCCATTCGTTCCACCATGAAATCGCCACCGCCATTGCGCTGGGCATTTTCGGCTCTGTCGACGCCAACCGGGGCGACCCGCAGCTGGGCTGGGATACCGACCAATTCCCGATCAGCGTAGAAGAGAACGCGCTGGTGATGTTCGAAATTCTCAAAGCCGGAGGGTTCACCACCGGTGGGTTGAACTTCGATGCCAAAGTCCGCCGCCAAAGCACCGACAAATACGATCTGTTCTATGGTCATATTGGCGCCATGGATACCATGGCGCTGGCGTTGAAGGTCGCGGCAAAAATGGTGACCGACGGCCAGCTGCATCAGCAGGTAGCAAAACGCTATGCCGGCTGGAATGGTGAATTGGGCCAGCAAATTTTGCAGGGCAAACTGTCGCTCGAAGCCTTGGCGCAGTACGCTGAAGGCCATGCACTGGCGCCGCAGCACGTCAGCGGCCGTCAGGAACAGCTCGAGAACCTGATGAACCGCTATCTGTTCGGCTAACTGACCCCCGCGCGGCGCTTCGCCGCGCCTTTAAGGATCTTCGACCATGTATATCGGCATCGATCTCGGCACTTCCGGCGTAAAAGTCATTTTGCTCAGCGAGCAGGGCCAATTGCTCGCCAGCCACGGTGAATCGCTGCCCATTTCCCGTCCTCATCCCCTATGGTCAGAACAGGCCCCGCAGGACTGGTGGCACGCCACCGACCGCGCGATGCTGGCGCTGGGCAAGCAACACAGCCTGCAGCAGGTAAAAGCCATTGGGCTCAGCGGTCAGATGCACGGCGCCACGCTGTTGGATGCACGTCAGCAAGTGCTGCGCCCGGCCATCTTGTGGAACGACGGCAGAAGCGCTGCGCAGTGCCTGGCGCTGGAACAGGCGGTGCCGCAATCGCGCAAGATCACCGGCAACCTGATGATGCCGGGCTTCACCGCCCCCAAACTGCTGTGGGTACAGCAGCATGAACCCGAGCTGTTCAACCGCATAGACAAGGTGCTGCTGCCCAAGGATTACCTGCGCTGGTGCCTCACCGGCGACTTCGCCAGCGACATGTCGGACGCCGCAGGAACCGGCTGGCTGAACGTGGCGCAGCGCGACTGGAGTGAGGAAATGCTGGCGGCTTGCGGCCTGACGCACCGCCAGATGCCACGGCTGTTCGAGGGCAATCAGATCACCGGCCAGACCCCTATTGAACTGGCCAAACGTTGGGGCATGTCGCCAGTGCCGGTGGTGGCCGGCGGCGGTGATAATGCCGCCGGGGCGATCGGCGTGGGTCTGTATCAGGCGGGACAGGCGATGTTGTCACTCGGCACCTCCGGCGTTTATTTTGCCGTCAGCGACGGTTTTCTCAGCAACCCGGCCAGCGCGGTACACAGCTTCTGTCATGCGTTGCCCGACACCTGGCACCTGATGTCGGTCACGCTCAGCGCCGCCTCCTGCCTGGACTGGGTGTGCAAACTGACCAACGTCAATGACGTCGCTACCCTGCTGCGCAACGTCGAACAGGCGCCGCCGGCGGCAGCACCGCTGTGGTTCCTGCCCTATCTGTCCGGCGAGCGTACGCCGCACAACAACCCTAACGCCAAAGGCGCCTTCTGGGGCCTGACTCACCAACATGGGCCAACCGACCTGGCGCGCGCCGTGCTGGAAGGCGTTGGTTTCGCCCTGGCGGACGGCATGGACGTGCTGCACGCCAGCGGTCTGCAACCGTCCAGCATCACCCTGATTGGCGGCGGCGCGCGCAGCCCCTTCTGGCGGCAAATGCTGGCGGATATCAGCGGTCAGCGGCTGGAATACCGTACCGGCGGCGACGTTGGCCCGGCGCTGGGGGCGGCTCGGTTGGCTCAGATTGCCCTGAACCCGCAGCGCCCACTGGGCGAACTGATGCCTGAGCTGCCGCTGGAGCAGATACACACTCCCGATGCCGAGCGCCACCAGGCGTACGCCGCACAGCGCAGCACCTTTCGTGAACTCTACACGCGCCTGTTGCCGTTGATGTAAAACCCAGGGGCGAAACAACGCCCCCTTATCATTGCGAAATCGAATAGTCGCCAGTGGCAAATGTCGCTGCCAACCCGCGTGCTCCTCTCCTAAATTGGTGGCTGTCTTTTGACGCACCTCACCTCTGGATTAAGGAATTGAACGTGGAAAAAAACCAACAACAAAGCCGCAGAGCTTTCCTCAGCCAAACCGGCAAGCTCACCACCGCCTGTGCAGTCATTGGCCTGACGGGGGGCGTGGCGCAAGCCGCCGCGCCAACGAGCAGCGCATGTATACCAGAGAGCACACCCATGACCCTGACCGACAGCCATTACTGGCTCAGCGACGTCCGACTTGAAGAAGGTTTCGAATACGATGGCGATACGGTGATCGGCACCCGCACCGCGCTGTATCAACTTGAAATCAAAGACGGCAAAATTGCCGCCCTTCACCCGAAAGAGGCAACGCCCCCCGCCGGCGTAGCGCGCTATCAGGCGCAGGGCCAACTACTGCTGCCGGCATTTCGCGATATGCATATCCATCTGGATAAAACCTTCTACAGCGGCCCATGGCAGGCACCGCGCCCACGTCAGGGCAAAACCATCATGGATATGATCGCGCTCGAACAGACCTTGATCCCCAAGCTGTTGCCCACCTCGCAGCAGCGTGCGGAAAACCTGATTGCCTTGCTGCAATCCAAGGGCAGCACCGTGGCACGCAGCCACTGCAATATCGATCCGGTCAGCGGGTTGAAAAGCCTGGAACACCTGCAACGCGCGCTGGAAAACCACCGGGCGGATTTCAGCTGTGAAATCGTCGCCTTCCCGCAGCATGGCCTGCTGCATTCCAAAGTCGACGGCTTGATGCGCGAAGCCATGCAGATGGGGGTGCAATACGTCGGCGGGCTGGATCCGACCAACGTCGACGGCGCCATGGAGAAGTCGCTGGACGCGATGTTCCAGATTGCGCTCGACACCGGCAAAGGCGTCGATATCCACCTACATGAAACCAGCCCCGCCGGGGTTGCGGCAATCAACTACATGATCGCCACCGTAGAAAAGAACCCGGCGCTGCGCGGTAAAGTCACCATCAGCCATGCGTTTGCCCTGACCGTGCTGAACCCGAATGAACTGGAGGAAACCGCTAGCCGGCTGGCGGCGCAGCAAATCACCATCGCCTCTACGGTGCCGATTGGCGGGCTGATGATGCCGCTGCCGCAGCTCAGTGAAAAAGGGGTATTTGTGATGACCGGAACCGACAGCGTGATCGACCATTGGTCACCGTTCGGCAGCGGCGACATTCTGGAAAAAGCCAATCTTTACGCCCAACTTTACCGCGGCTCCGACGAATTCCACCTCTCCCGTGCCATGGCAATCTCGACCGGCGGCGTGCTGCCGCTGAACGACAAAGGCCAACGGGTTTGGCCGCAGGCCGGAGACAACGCCGAGTTTGTGCTGGTCAACGCCAGTTGCTCCGCCGAAGCGGTGGCCCGCCTGCCGGCGCGCACGGCTACCTTCCATCAGGGACGGCTGGTCGCCGGCCAGGTCGGCAAAGCCTGATGCTGGTCCGTTGATGCCACCATGATGGCCGTTTTTGGCCTTCTGCCAGATAAGGTAACGGCGCAGTATGGCGTCATACCCATTGGCGGAGGGCCGAAAATGTCACAGAGCGCGTTATTGATCATCGATGTTCAACAATCATTCCAGCATCGTCCATTCTGGCAGGAAGAAGATCTGCCCGCTTTCCAGCAGGCACTGACACGGCTGATCGAAGGCTGTCGTCGGCAGGGCGTAGCCCTGGTTGATGTTTTCCACGTCTCACCGGAGGGGCCATTTTCCCTGGCATCCGGCTGGGTAAAACCGCTGCCGTTCCTCACCCATCAGGCAGACGTCACCGTTCATAAACAGGTGCACAATGCACTGACCGAATCCGGTCTGGACGCCTGGCTGCGCCAACGGGATATCGATCACTTGATTATCTCCGGCATCCGCACCGAACAGTGCTGCGAAACCACCACCCGGGTGGCGTCCGATCTCGGCTATCGGGTGACTTTCGTCACCGAGGCCACGATGACTTTCCCGATGCAGCATCCCAATGGAGAAGTCTTTACCACCGAACAGCTCAAGCGGCATACTGAGACGGTGCTGGTCGACCGCTTCGCCCAGCTCGCCAGCGTGGATGCCGTGCTGGCGCAACTCTCACAGGAGTAATCATGCCGCAGGCCGTCTACTTTTTGATGTTGCCCAACGCGCTGTCGCTGGACGTCAGCGGCCCGGCCGAGACCCTGCGTTTGGCCGGGGCATTCAGCCTGCACTACATCAGCCCGCTGCCGCAGATCACCTGCTCGATTGGCATGACGTTGAGCCAGCTGCAGCCGCTGCCTGCCCGGCTGGAAGACGGCGCTATTTTGGTGGTGCCGGGTTCACGCGATTCGCGCAGCGATTTCGACCATCAGGCGGCCGCACAGGCCCGCCACTGGCTGGCGACGCTGCAACCCGATTTGCGGCAGCAGCGCATCACGCTGGTCTGTATCTGCTCCGGCGCCCTGCTGGCGGCACAGGCCGGTCTGCTCGACGGCTACCAGTGCACCACCCACCATGAGGTGATCGAACGCATGCGTCAGCAGGCCCCAACCGCGCAGGTGAAAGAGAACCGTATCTTTGTTGAAGACCGCAACCTGTATACCAGCGCCGGCATTACCGCCGGTATCGATCTGGCGCTGCATTTGATTAACCGCCAATGCGGAGCAATACGCGCAATGGAGATTGCCCGCGAAATGGTGGTGTATTTTCGCCGTTCCGGCGATGACCCGCAGCTCTCCCCCTGGCTGCGTTACCGCAACCATCTGCACCCGGCGGTGCACCGTGCGCAAGACGTGATGGCCGCCGAACCCGAGGCCGAGTGGTCGGTGCCGCAGGTGGCGGAAAAGGCCCATGTCAGCAGCCGCCATTTGGCCAGGCTGTTCCGTAGCCATGTCGGCATCAGCGTGCGTGAATACCATGAACAGCTGCGGCTGGCGGTGGCGCAGCAGCGGCTGCAACAGGGCTATGGGCTGGAAAAAGCAGCGCTGGCGGCGGGGTTTTCCTCTGGTCGTCAACTGCGACGTGCCCAGCAGCGCGGCTCAACCGCATTATGACACCAATCGCCGAGGGTCTATTTTCTGCAGCCCCATCGACAACAGCAGGCTGAGCGCCAGCGCCACGCCAAATACCCAAAAGATATCCAGTAGCGGATAGGCGGTCAGCGTCAGGTGACGGCTGCGCATAAAATTGACGATAATGGCGTGAAAACCGTAGATCGCCAGCGAATGTCGGGAAAAAGTCGCCAACCAACCTATCGGCTCGGACAGACAATTTTTGAACCACACCACCAGGGATACCGCAGCGATAAACACCAGCGGCCCACAGTAGATGTAGTAGGTATCGGCAAAGTTGCCGTTGATGAACATCTGGCTTTTGGTGCCCTGAATGATCAGCGCCACGCTAGCCACAAACCCCAGTGCCGCCAGCCAACTGACGCCTCGCCCCTGAGTTTCCATCATGCCAATCGCCCGGCCGGCCAACGCGTACAGCAGGTAGTAAAAGGTATCCCCGTAGATATACAGATTGACCGGCAGCAGGTGAGCGTTACCCAGGGTCAGCGGGCCGGTATTGGGATTGGCAATCACCGCCAGGATCACCAGCACGCCGGCAAGGTAGCGGCGTGATACCGGTTTGACGTTGATCAGCGGCGACAGCAGATAAATCACCGCAATCGCATAGAAGAACCACAGATGATAGAACACCGGCTTTAACAATATGCCGCGCAGCGACGGCCAGAAACCGATTTTGGTAAACGCCGCGATATAAATCAGCGCCACCGCGCTGTAAAACGCGATACAGCAGCCAATGCGGATGAAATGCTTTTTGCCGGCGCTTTTCTCGCCGAAAAACAGGTAGCCGGAAATCATGAAAAACAAGGGTACCGAAACGCGCGACAGAGAGTTCAGCACGTTGGCGATGTCCCAGTTATGTTCGCCCACCGCCACTCCGCTGGTGACGTAGTAGGTGGTGGCGTGGATCATCACCACCATCATGCACGCCACTGCGCGCAAGTTATCTATCCAGCCAATTTTATTGCTCAAAAGCGCGCCCGCAATGTTGTCATCTTGGTTTGTTAAAATGAGGTTATAGAGCGAAGGTGCAGGTGGCAACCCCGGCGGCGAATATCAGAATGTGCTGAAACAACACCTTATCGTTGCTAAGGTGAACAATTGGCGGCAAAATAGCCGCCACAACTCGCTCAGATTGCGCTTCCCGCCCTGGCAGTTCCTTATTTCTTCTTTACTTTCAGTACGATAAATATGAAAACAACGTTACCACCTGCGGCTCGCTTTGGTCGACAGGCGCTTTTATTCCCGCTTTGTCTGGTGTTGTTCGAGTTCGCTACCTATATCGCCAACGATATGATCCAGCCTGGCATGTTGGCAGTAGTGGCCGATTTCAACGCCGGTGAAGAGTGGGTGCCAACCTCAATGACCGCTTATCTGGCCGGCGGTATTTTCCTGCAATGGCTGCTGGGGCCGTTGTCGGATCGTCGCGGGCGTCGCCCGGTCATGCTGGCCGGCGTGGCGTTCTTTATCGTCGCCTGCCTGGCCATTTTGCTGGTGACCAGCATCGAACAGTTTATCTTTATGCGGTTCCTGCAGGGGATTGGCCTGTGCTTTATCGGCGCCGTGGGTTACGCCACCATCCAGGAGTCGTTTGAAGAGTCGGTGTGCATCAAAATCACCGCGCTGATGGCCAACGTGGCGCTGATCGCCCCGCTGCTCGGGCCTTTGGCCGGTGCAGCGCTGATCCACGTCGCGCCGTGGCAGAGCATGTTCGTGCTGTTCGCCGCGCTGGCTGCGTTTGCCTTTTATGGCCTGTGGAAAGCGATGCCGGAAACGGCTTCTCTGCAAGGTGAGAAATTCTCGGCCGCCAACCTGTGGCGCGACTATCGTCAGGTACTGTCCAACCGTCGCTTTATCTGCGGCGCATTGGCCATCGGTTTCGCCAGCCTGCCGCTGCTGGCCTGGATTGCCCAATCGCCGGTGATCCTGATCAGCGGCGAATCGCTGTCGACGCTGGATTACGGTCTGCTGCAAATTCCGGTGTTCGGCGCGCTGATCCTCGGCAACCTGACGCTGGCACGTCTGACCGGCAAGAACAGCGTACCTCGCCTGATCAAATTGGGTGCCGGGCCGATGATGGTGGGTCTGCTGATCGCGGCGCTGGCGACGATATTCTCCAGCCATGCCTACCTGTGGATGACCGCGGGTCTCAGCCTCTATGCCTACGGTATCGGGCTGGCCAACGCCGGGCTGTACCGTTTGACGCTGTTCTCGAGCAACGTCAGCAAAGGCACGGTCTCAGCCACCATGGGCATGTTGAGCATGATGGTGTTCACCGTCGGTATCGAGCTGGCAAAAGTGGGTTACGTGTGGGGCGGCAGCGGGCTGTTCAATCTGTTCAACCTGCTCAGTGGCCTGTGCTGGCTGGCACTGGTGGCGCTGTTCCTCAGCAAACGCCGCAGCGGCGACGCGACGCCGACGCCTAACGCTGCGCTTTAACATGCGCCGAGCTAACGACACGGGAAGAGACGATATCTCTTTCCGTGTTTCAAGATTTACACTGGATTTAACACTATCAGTCAGATGAATCAGTTCTCAAACTTATAGCCCATGCCAGTACCGCCTCATGGCTGATAAAATTCATCTGTTCAACGTCACTAAGTGCCTCTAGCGTCAAGCATCTCTGCTCTTTCTCTCGCACAAGCCCGTCATACTTTTCATCATCTTTTCTTATGGGCAGTGGTGATAAACCTTCAGTATTCATCCTGATGACCTCGCGACTTAATCAAAATACACGGCTATACCCAAAATAATTGGAGTTGCATCACAACAAAGCCACGGCTTTGTTGAACAGCGCTTGCGCTGGCCCCAACGGGGCGAGGCTTTGCCGAGTAACGCGGCAAGAGCATGAGTCCCCAGGAGCTTACTCAAGTAAGTGACTGGGGTGAGTGCTGGCAGCCAACGCAGAGGCAGCTTCAAGTATGACGGGTATAGAGTCCGCCGTCGCGCAGCAGGTGTTGATTACCCTTGCGGCGGGTAAATCCGCTGCGGTCGAAAAATTCCAGCACCTGAATGGCCAGTTTACGGCCCACGCCGAGCCGGTCACGAAAATCGGCAGCGTTGGCGCTGCCCTGCGTTTCATCCAATTCACGGATCAACGCGGCAAACTGTTCTATCCGTTGGCTAAGATAGTAACGATCCACCACCACCGCAGTGACATGGCCCAACTGAGCGGCTTTACGCAGCGTGGTCCTCACCTGCGCTTCATCCTCGCCCAATTCAGCAGCCAGATCGCGTACCCACCAAGCCTCGTCGCCGAACAGCGGCTCAATACGGGCCCACAGGATTTGCTCTTCAGCGCTGAACGCCAAACCGTGCTCAGGCAGGTGCAGCCACCCGCGCGTATTGCTGAGCAAACCGGCAGCCAGCAGCCGATCGATCATCATAAATGCCAGCGGCTCAGACAGTTGCGGCACCGCCATGCGCCGCAGCCGTGCACGCCCCAGGCCGAGCTGATCGGCATGCTGCTGGTGATACTCGGCCAACACCTGCAGAAGGCGTTGCTTATCCAGCTGTGCATTCTCCTGCGCCAATGCCCTATCGCCGGCTATCAGCAACTCATGACTCACCAACAACGCCGCCAGCGGTTTCTCGGTCAGTTGTCGCGCCCAGGCAAAGGCCGCCAGATCCAGCGCGCCCTTGGGCAAATGCAGCGCCAGCACCTGACTGTCATCGTCGGCCTGCGCCAACGCCGTCAGCCAGGCCAAATACTCGGGTTGGCGCTTACCGCGTTTGGGCGTCGTCAAGCTCAGCACCCTTGCGCCGCCCAGGGTTTGGCGTGCGCCAATATCGCGCAGCACCAGCCGGTCGTTTTCGGCCAGCCATAGCGGACGGTCGAGGATCAGTTCTGCCAGCCCATCACTGAGCAACGAAACTCGCCCGGTGATATGGCTGGCGGCATGATGCAAATGCAGCGGCTGCCAGTGCTTTATCGGCAAATCCTTATCTAACGCCACCAAAATTCGTTCGGCGGCGATCGCCGGCTTTTGCGCCAGCAACCAATCGCCGCGGGCGACCTGCTCTTTGCTGACGTCACCGCTAATATTCAGCGCAATGCGCTGCCCAGCCTGCGCTTGCTCAGCCGGTTGGTTTTGCGCGTGCAAACCGCGCACCCGCACCGGCGCGTCAGCGCCGGTCAGCCACAGCGTATCGCCCACCGCAACCTGTCCCCCCAACGCGGTACCGGTTACCACCAGACCGGCGCCTTTCACGCTGAACGCGCGATCGACCGCCAGGCGGAAGCGGCGCGTTACCGCATGTTCGTCAGGCTGCAACGCCAGTAGATGTGCGCGCAGTGCGTCGATCCCCTGCGACTGCGGCGCGGCGGTGACAAACACCGGTGCCTGTGGCCAACCCTGGCGCGTCAGCTCCTCGTCAAGCTGCTGTCGAACCTCATCGACACGCGCTTCATCCACCCGATCGGCTTTGGTCAAGGCCACCGTCAGCGCCGGACGCCCGCTCAATCGCAATATCGCCAGGTGCTCGCGGGTTTGCGCCATGACGCCATCATCGCAAGCCACCACCAGCAAGGCATGGTCAATGCCGCCAACGCCCGCCAGCATATTGGCGAGGAATTTCTCGTGTCCCGGCACGTCGATAAAGCCCAACACCCGGCCATCGGGCTGCGGCCAGTAGGCATAACCCAGATCTATGGTCATGCCACGGCGTTTCTCTTCCGGCAGGCGATCCGCATTGATCCCGGAGATCGCTTGCAGCAGCGTGGTTTTGCCATGATCGACATGACCGGCGGTAGCAATAATCATGCGCTCAGGGCCTCAATCAGCGCGTCTTCCTGCTCAAGACAGCGCAGATCGAGCCACAGCCTGCCGTCGTTAATGCGGCCTATCACCGGCTGCGGCAGCCGACGCCAGCGCTCTGCCAACGCTTCCAACGTTGCGCCACGGCCATCGAGCGGCGCAAAGGTCAAGGCATAGCTGGGCAGCCGATCGACCGGCAATGAACCGCTGCCAATCTGCGACCAGCAGGGTTCGGTACGCAGTTGGAATTGCCCGGCAAACTGCGGCGCCAGTGCCTGCAACAGGCGTTCGGCAGAGTCCTGCATCGCCTGCTGCGGGCGGGTCAATAGCCGCAGCGTCGGCAGCCGTTGTGCCAACAGTTCGGGCTGTTGATAAAGTCGTAAGGTCGCTTCCAGCGCCGCCAGCGTCAGTTTGCCAACGCGCAGCGCACGCTTCAGCGGGTGTTGCTGCAGCCGGGCGATCAGTGCCTTTTTGCCGACGATGATGCCGGCCTGCGGGCCGCCGAGCAGCTTGTCGCCGGAGAACGTCACCAAATCTACCCCGGCGGCGAGCAATCGCTGCGGCATGGGTTCTGCCGGCAGACCGTATTGCGCCATATCAATCAACGAGCCGCTGCCCAGATCGGTGGCGGTCGGCAAGCCATGCTCTGCGCCGAGCTGCGCCAGTTCGGCTTCCTCCACCGCGGCGGTAAAGCCCTGGATGCTGTAATTGCTGGTATGCACCTTCATCAGAAGCCCGGTCTGTTCATTAATCGCGTTGCGGTAATCTTTCAGGTGGGTGCGGTTGGTCGTGCCGACCTCCACCAGTTGGCAACCGGCCTGGCGCATGACATCCGGAATACGAAACGCGCCGCCAATTTCCACCAGTTCACCACGTGACACCACCACCTGCTTGCCGGGGGCGATCGCCGCCAGCATCAGCAGCACCGCAGCCGCATTGTTGTTGACGATGCAGGCGTCTTCCGCGCCGGTCAGTTGGCACAATAAATCCGCCACCGCGCGATCGCGGTGCCCACGGCCGGCACCGTCCAGATCGTATTCCAGCGTCACCGCCGCACTCATGGAATCTGTCACCGCCTCTATCACCGGCTGCGCCAGCAGGGCCCGGCCAAGGTTGGTGTGCAGCACGGTGCCGCTGAGGTTGAATACCGGGGCCAATGCCGGACGCTGCCATTGCTCCAGCCCCGCGCTGAGCGCCTGTGCCCAGTCGCCGCACCAGTCGGGTAACCTTTGATGGTGCTTAATGGTTTCACGCGCCTGCAGTTGCAATTGACGCAGTAACTCGCCAATCAGCGTTTGTCCGTGCTGCGTCACCAGCGGTTCGATAGCGGGATCGCGCAGCAGGCGATCGATGGCGGGTAACTGGCTGTAAAGAAGCTGGGATTCAGTGCTCATGGTCGCTCGGTTTCAGTGTAGAGGTCTCGGCATCAAGTAAAACCCCGCCGCAGCGGGGTGAGGGAGATCAGGGGGGCAAGGTGCGGGCAAAGCTTTCGCGGGCAAACAGCCGCTCGGCCAGTTTGATCAGCGCCGGTCGCTCGACGCACCAGTTGGGCATGATGCGGCGGAAATTCAGGTAGCCCAGCGCACAGCCGGTAGCGATATCCGCCAGCGTCAGCGCTTCGGCATTGAGCAACGTTTTTTCCTGCGCCAGTTTTTCCAGCGCATCCAGTCCGTGCGTCAGCTTGTCTCGCTGGCGCAAGATCCAGTTTTCGTCCTGTTTTTCCGACGCCCGCTTGCTCTCGCGAAACAGCGTGGCGGCAGCTTCCGTCACGCCATCGGCCAAGGCTTCCACCTGGCGTATCCGCAACGCGGCGGCGCGTTCGGCAGGTAAAAACGCCGGGGCCACGGACAACAGCTCGAGGTATTCGGCAATCACCCGCGAGTCGTAAAATACGGCGCCATCATCGGCCACCAGCACCGGTACTTTGGCCAAGGGGTTCAGCTCAACCACCCGGCTGCCCGGTTCATACGGCGGATCGTTAACGAATTCGAACGCCATCCCCTTTTCCAGCAGCATCACGGAAATCTTGCGGACAAAAGGGCTGGTGTAACTGCCAATAAGCTTCATCAGTCTTCCCCTCGGCTTGCAAACCACAACGTTGTTATTGCACCGCCAGCGTGTCGATAACCTTCTGGACCAGCGCCTGGTGCGCTTCCGGCGTTTTGGCCGGCGACAGCATTTGCAGCGTCACTACCCGCTTGTTGAACACCGTCAGCATAATGGTCGACACCACCTTCTGCCCGCTGACGCTCTGCTCGGTGTCCAACCGATGGAACTTCTGCTTGCCGACGGTGAAATTCTCTTCTTTGGTGGTCCGAATATTTTGATAGCGATCGGTCAGTTCGGTGAGCATGCTCTGCGTCAGATCCTTGAGCATTTTATCGCTGCCGTTGAGCTTCATGCCGTCAGGCGGGATCACTTCGGAAGAGACGGTACTCTGGCGCGATTTCCCATCGAGGAAGCGCTGAATGGTGGATTGGCTGTCGTTGACGATGCCGCTGTTTTCGGTCTGATCGCTAAAGCCCGGCGGCAGTTCAAAGGTAATCTTGCCCTTTTGCATCGAGACTTTCAGCCCCGGAGGCGGCGCTGGCGGGGTCTCGACCACCGGCGGTGGCGGTGCAGGCTGCGTGACGGTCGGTTTGGGATCCGGCTTTGGTATCTCCGGCTTGGCATCGTCCTTGTTGTCACAGGCCGCCAACCCAACCGCTAAAACAGCAACCGCAGTGAATTTCGCAATGGTCTTCAACATCGTCTGTCCCTTTTCCTTTCGCTTCGCGCGTCATTGCGTAAACGTAGCAACTCGCCCGGGCGAATGCCAGAATCCCCGTCCGAAATTACTCATCCGGTGAATGCTATGGGCTGAATATAGGTACAACCGCTACATGGGTTACAGATCTGACCGGCCACATAGGTAACACTTTCGTCTAATCGATACGGATAATACTGTGCTTAGCTCTGTCGTAGTAAGCCAGTATCATCCGGTCGAACAACACAACATCCAACCCTTC
>JAAXZN010000022.1 GCA_012719855.1 Serratia liquefaciens
GCCCCCAGCAGCAGCGCCGGAACCCCCAGCCCCACGCCGGTCTGGATCGCACCGCCGATGTCCAGGATCCCCACCAGCGAACCTTCAATGATGCGCGCAAACAGGAAGCTGGCGCCGAAGGCCGCCACGGCACCGTAAACGCCGGTGTCCATTCCCGCACGCAGCATGGAAACGAAGGCGACTTCGTTAAACGCGCCAATGCCATACAGGTAGTACATGTGCGTCCCGGCGAACACGCCGGAGGAGAGCAGGCCAACAAAAATCGGGAATGACCAGTCGGCATACCAGAAGCCTTTTTGGGTTTGTTCTTCCATTTTCCAGCTCCTTATTTACCGCTCAGGGTGTTGTGAATGGCGTCCAACCAACCCGGCACGCCGAGGCTGAAGGACTCGAGGACTTTCATGTCAAAGCCACGGAAGAACCCGCTCAGCACGAACAGCAGCACGATCACCGCCATCATGATCTTGGTGATTTTGTTCCAGCCGCTCTCTTCCACGCCTTTACCGATCAGGATGCCCAGCACCAGACCCGGTACGGCGTTGCCCATGATCAGCTGCGCCAGGCCGCCGAAGATGGTGCCCCAGAAGCCGGAACGGCGTCCGGCGTCGATCGCCGCCAGCCAGAAAATCACCGGCATCACGGTATTCACCAGCAGGTTCGCTGCAGGCACCAGCACCTTGATCGCCGTCACCTGCAATGCGGCAGGCACGGCGGAAGCCGTGGTATTCAGGAAGGCCACAACCAGCATGCCGATGATGCCGCAGGCGATAGCCATTTTTTTCGGATCGTGCAGCGTTTGCGCCAGGTTGCGATTTTTAACCATCAACGCAGCCGCGCCCCAGTGTGGAATAATGCGGTGGTCAACGTCCTGCGTGAAGGCCCCTGCCGCCACGGAAGACGCCCAGGCGTTGAAGAAGAAGCCCAGACCGAATGAGAAGTGGGAAGCCGGATCGCCCTCGCAGGAGTTCAGCTCGCCCAGGGTGCGGAAAGCCCCCATGCCCTGTGTCGTCGGAGCATGGAACATACGTGCAGCGCCGGCCCCTACGCCAACCCCCACCAGTCCGCCGATAATAAGCGACTTAAATAAGATGATTAAAAACATCAGTATACCCTTTGATTTATGCTAACGTTTTTATTTCGCGACGAAGACAACTTTTTCTGTATTGATCATTGTCACGTTCACGGTTATTTCCAGAGCCACGGAGTAGCTTTTTCTTTCGCACGGCAGAAAGAAAAACAGAAACTTTTCTTTTGTTATTTTCTCTTCTGCTTTTAATACGCTGACATCCTGCGGTTCAATACGCAGCAGAATATTACTGGTGGATTTTAATACCGCGCCCTGCACATTGGCCAAGGCGGAAGCAAAAGCTTTCGCTTTGCTATCGCCCTTACCCTCCACCTTTACCGACGTTGTATATTGTTCTTTCATTACGGGTTGCCGTGTTTTTTGACGTAGGCTTCCACCAGCCTTTGACCCAGCTCTTCTTTATCCATAAAACCAAAACCCAATACGGTGCAGCCTTCGTTTATTGCCGTCACGCCCTCATCAATGGAGCGCATGCCGTATTTGGCTTTGTAGCCGTATTTAGTTTGTGCGGTAATGGCACCCGCGCCGCCGCTGCCGCAGAAAGAAATCCCCAGCTGTGCGCCTTCCGCTTTCATCACGTCACCCAGCTTCATGTCAGCCGCCACGCCGGGGATCACGATGGCTTTTCCACCTGAATTTTCAATGCCCTGACCCACTTTCTGACCTTTACCCAAACGATCGCCAATCACTACGGTAATCTGACCCATGGTATTTTCTCCTGATTAATTTAATTCGATAAAAGCTATTGGTTATTATCTTTTGCCACTTCAAAATGTACGGAAAGCAAATAGGCTTCTTCAATCGGCAGAGTGGTGAATTGGTCGACTACCCGTTCCGCCATTTGCATAGATTCCGCCGAGATTTCGTCAAACAGTGATTTATCCACTTCCGGTAATGGCTCGCCGGTGATTGAGCGCAACACCATGGCGCGAATATGCGACTCCAGCATCTGTTGCTGCACCGCATTGGTATAAATGTCTTCGGCGTTTAGCATGGCGGTAATATCAGCCAGCACCCGTTCGGTTATCGCTCCGGCCGTGCTGACGTCAGGTTGTTCACTATTTTCTCTCGCAGCAGATCCATCAATCACTTTTCAGTTCCCCTAGATCCAAACATGATTCCGTAAGTCGCACAGCGCATCACCTGAATAAGCCGCCTTCTCTGATGCCTTTACCCTAACCCCGGGGAGATATTCTGTGTACTCTGTTTTTTTCCAGTTGAAAGTGGAAATTCAGTGACCGTCAGGGATCCATTTCGCAAAATAAGCATCTGCCAGATAATTC
The DNA here is from genome assembly GCA_012719855.1 of Serratia liquefaciens. Classification (GTDB taxonomy): domain Bacteria; phylum Pseudomonadota; class Gammaproteobacteria; order Enterobacterales; family Enterobacteriaceae; genus Serratia; species Serratia liquefaciens_A. The sequence goes on from JAAXZN010000022.1 coordinate 2,371, forward strand.
AATTAGATTACAAAAAGATATCGCCATAAAAGGTTTCCAGTTGAGCCATGGGCGGTGAAAAGCTTCGTGATCGGGATCTCTTTCTTTTCCCGGCTTAACCGCCTACTATCGGTAAGACAATTCGACATCAACAACACCCCCGTACCTCTGGCGCGGGGGTTTTGCTTTTGTGCTGTTTTTCCGAATTTATGGGCGCGTTACCCGACGCCTTTTGATTTGACTGGAGAGTGGAATGACCAAGCCAACCATTACTATTAATGAGCTGGATGCGGAACGCCTGGATGCGCTATTGGAACAACCGGCCTTTGCCAACACCGATGTCGCGGCTGCGCTGAACATCGAGCTGGATCGCGCCGAAATTCTGCCGCCGTCCCAGATCCCGGCCAACGTAGTGACCATGAACAGCCGCGTACGTTTCCGCGATCTGCATACGGCAGAAGAACACGTGCGTACGCTGGTTTATCCGGCTTCGCTGAAGGACAGCCACGAACAGCTGTCGGTGATGGCGCCGCTGGGCGCAGCGCTGCTGGGCATGCACATCGGCAACCAGATTACCTGGCAGTTGCCGAACGGTGAAGAAGCACGTATCGAAGTGCTGGAACTGTTGTACCAGCCGGAAGCGGCGGGTGAATACCACCGCTAAGCGGTTTTCAGGGCGGTGACCAGCCGCCCTTTCTGTCTCCTACAAGCTGATAGCAAATCAGTACCTCAACCAACAACAACAAATAAACTCTGGCATGCAACCGATCATTGCCCATTCCCCGGTTTCGCCGCGTGCTGAGGCAGGCACCGTCCTGCTATCTGGCCGCAGAACGGCGCGAAAGGGATTAGCGGAATTTCTTGTGGTTAGCGTCGCGGGTTTGCTTGAAGCCCTGTGCAACCTGCTTGGCTTCAGCCAGCTTACCCTGATTGGCCAGCGCCAGTGATTGATCGATCTGACCGATCAACGTGTTCAGTCCGTGATGGAAATCTTTTATCTCTGGGCTATCGGGAGCTTTATCCTCCAGCTTGGGCGGCGTACTTTGCTTCGCATCCACCGCAGCGGCGCGCATGTTCTGCAGGCTTTGCTTCAGGGTATCCGTAGAGTCGGTGCTCAGCACCGTTTTGTAATTGCCTGCGATGGTATCCATATCGTCGGCCAGATCGGCCGCTACCGCCAGTGAACTGGCGCCCAGCAGCGCCAGCGCCATCAGCGCTTTGAGTTTGTTCGACATGCTTGCTCACCTTCCAGTTATTGTTTTAGTGGTCCCCTTTCAGGGCCGTGCGCCGCCATTGACCACGCCATGACGCAGCACAGCCTAACCATAGGCAAGGGAGCAGAAAACCGAAACCGGAGATTTGTAAGCAAGGTTAAAACAGAGGAAGAAGGGAAACGGCTGGCAACCGGAGCGGCCAGCCGTGGCGAACATTATTGACCGGCTATTTTCATGTCCGGCAGCAAAACGGAGCCGCACTGAATATTGCTGCGGGTTTCGATGTCGCTGCCCACGCTGACAATGTTGCGCAGCATATCCTTCAGGTTGCCGGCGATGGTGATCTCGCTGACCGGATACTGGATCTCACCGTTTTCCACCCAGAAACCGGCCGCGCCGCGCGAATAGTCACCGGTGATACCGCTAACGCCCTGGCCCATCAGTTCGGTCACTACCAGGCCGGTGCCCAGTTGCTTCAGCATGCCGGCAAAGTCATTACCCTGCCCGGCAATGCGCCAGTTGTGGATACCGCCTGCGTGCCCGGTGCTGTGCATCCCGAGTTTACGGGCCGCATAGCTGGTCAGCAGCCAGGTTTGCAGTACGCCGTCTTTAACGATGTCGCGTCGTTGGGTACGAACGCCTTCGCTGTCGAACGGCGTGGAAGCCAGGCCTTTCAGCAGGTGCGGGTGTTCTTCGATGGTCAGCCAGTCCGGCAGGATTTGCTTGCCCAAAGAATCCAACAGGAAGGTGGATTTACGGTAAACGCTGCTGCCGCTGATGGCGCCAACCAGATGGCCGAACAGGCCGGTCGCCACTTCGGAGGCGAACAGCACCGGAGCGGTCATGGTGGACAGCTTGCGCGGGGCCAGGCGCGACAGCGTGCGACGGGCACATTCCTGCCCCACCCATTCAGGGCTTTCCAGATCGCTCATCGCACGGCCGATGGTATAGGCGTAGTCGCGCTCCATATCGCCATCATGCTCGGCAATCACGCAGCTCGACAGTGAGTGCCGGCTGGAACAGTAGCTTTGCAGCATGCCGTGACTGTTGCCGAACACCTTGATGCCGTAGTGGCTGTTAAAACTGCCGCCTTCGGTATTGGTGATGCGCTTGTCAGCCGCCAGCGAAGCCTGCTCTGCGCGAGCAGCCAATTCGATACCGCGTTCGGCGTCCAGTTCTGCCGGGTGGAACAGATCCAGATCCGGCGCTTCAAACGCCAACAGGTCCTTTTCCGCCGGGCCGGCGTTCGGATCTACCGAGGTATAACGGGCAATATCCAGCGCCGCCTGCACGGTGCGGGCAATGGCATCCGGACTGAGATCGGTGGAAGAAGCGCTGCCTTTGCGTTGCTGGTGATAGACGGTAATACCCAACGCGCCATCGCTGTTGAACTCAACGTTCTCCACTTCGCCAAAGCGAGTGCTGACGCTGATACCGGTAGATTTGGTCACGGCAACTTCTGCCGCATCAGAACCGGCGCGCGCCAGTTCCAAAGCCTGTGAAACGGCCTGTTCCAGCGCCTTGCGCTGTTCTGCAACTTGAGTGACTACTTTCATCAATCTGCCATACTTAATCAGAAAATCGTTGAGAAAAGTGCCGTGGCGGCGTGGTTGCGCGCGGAGTCACGCGCAAAAATCATGTGATTTATACTTTTGAGTCTAACAGGAACCGCGTGGAATTTCGCATAAAGCGAGTACGGGGACACAGAATGATCGCTAAAACAGCAGGCTTATCACTCAATCACCAATTTTACCGATTTGCCTATATTGGCGAGCATATTGATCAATGCATCAAGCGTAAATTTATCTGTTTTCCGGTTTACCACATCAGACACGCGCGGTCGTGAAGTGTGTAAATACCGAGCGGCTTCCTCCTGCCGATAGCCTTCCCCCTCTATCCAGGCGCTTATTTCCCCCATCAGTTGCCTTTTAAGCGCGATGATGTGTTCAATCTCTGCATTGGATTGCGTCTGCAACTGCCGGGCCTCGTCAGGGGCAAACCCCAGGTCAGCGAACACATTGCCACCTTGTGGTGTAACATGCCTGGAATGGGTATCGATTGGCTTGGTCATTTTTCTTACCCCGCTCTTCTATCACTGCGTCATAACGCACTTTGATAATCTGAATATCGTGCTGACTGGTTTTCGCCGTCTTCTTCTGAAAACTGTGCAAAACATAAATAACGTCATTGAATTTAGCCACGTAAATCACTCTAAAAGCCCCTGCAAGGGCATATAAGCGAATTTCACAAACACCGGCGCCACACCCCTTCATCGGTTTCCAATTGCCGGGTTCTACTCACTTTTGTACTTTGCTTAATTCAAACCCGGCAGCTCTACGTGCGTCTACCGGAAACGCTAATAGATCTGCCAACGAGGAGCCACGCCAGTCAATGGCCTTTTCATTCTCATCATCCATGAGCACCACCTCCATATGTATAAAATTTTATACACATGTGGTGGTAAAAACAACAAATCAAAAAATAACTGTCGGTGAATTAAGGCCTATTTCTTGTCGCATCGGCAGCTATACTCAATCTGCTCTGGCGCGCAATTGGCGGGTTGCTGGACAACCTGTTAGGATTAGCCTCTTTTTAACGGAGCCTACCATGAACAAACAGCCTGAAGACTGGCTCGACGATGTCCCGGAGAACACGGACGAGGACGATGACGAGATTATCTGGGTCAGTAAAAGTGAAATTAAACGTGATGCCGAAGCCCTGAAAGACCTGGGGACCGAACTGGTCGAACTGGGTAAAAACGCGCTGGAACGCATCCCGCTGGATGAAGATTTGCGTGCCGCAATTGAACTGGCGCAGAAGATCAAGAAAGAAGGCCGCCGCCGTCAGCTGCAGCTGATTGGCAAAATGCTGCGCGCCCGCGATGTAGAGCCGATTCAGACCGCGCTCGACAAGCTGAAGAACCGCCATAACCAACAGGTTTCGCTGTTCCACAAGCTGGAAGCGCTGCGTGACCGTCTGGTGGAAGAAGGTGATGACGCGATCCCGTCGATTCTGGCGCTGTATCCGGAAGCCGATCGCCAGCAATTGCGCTCACTGGTGCGTAACGCCCAGAAAGAGAAAGCCGCTAACAAGCCGCCGAAAGCCTACCGTCAAATTTTCCAATACCTGCGCGAACTGGCCGAAACCGCCGAATAATCGCCGCCGTCACCACGGGATGAACCCGATTCATCCCCGGTGATGTGCAGGTTCACCGCTGCTTTCACGGATATTGAAACGCAGGCTACCTTCCAACTCTTCTTCCGCCTCTTCAAACAGCAGGATAATCGCGCCAAAGCGACGTTTGCTGCGGGCGTTGAGATGGGTAAACTCAATCTCGACCGGCAAGCCGATATCCACCGTCACCACGTCCCACAGCGCATCAAGATTGGCGCCAAACGCCTCATCCAGCGCGAACTTATGCGCGAAGTCGCGGTAAAACGCCGGCAAATCATTAATCTGATTAAAATCGAACTCTACTTTTGCCATCAAGCTCACTCCACCCGAATGAAGTTTTTATAATGGTCACGCGTGACAAAAATCAGGCCATCACTGGAATACAGCAGGCGATCGGCACCGCGCCGGCCGCATTGATAATTGATATCCGCCTCGCGCCATACCCGGCTGCGGGCCGTAGGCAGTTGTCCTTCACGGTTTGAGAAACGATCGCCGCCAATCGCCTTGCCCGGCAGTACCGAACACAGATTGCCGTTACGTGCATCCCAACCCTGCTCACGCGCCTGCTTCTTGGTAATGTAATACTCCGGCAGCCGCTGATGCTGCTGCAGGTAGCTCACCACCCTTTTCTGCTGCGTCAGTTGGTCAATACTCTGGCCTTCGGCCACCGCCGGCACGTTGGTAATAGCCCGATCGTTACCACGCAGTGCGCTAAAACCGGCAATCACAACGGCGATGACTACCGCCACGAGGATCCGCTTATTCATTGCTGTCCCTGAATTATGGCCTACAAGGGTGCACTGGCACCCATGCTAGTTGGATTTATAGATGAAGAGGATGAAGCAGAGATGACTGGCATGTAACGTTTTCACTTCAGGGAAACCACGCCCCACAACCTGCAACACCCGTTCAAGCTAATCATGCCATTGTGCAGCGCGTCTGGCACTCAGTGCAACTCTGAAACAGGCCTTTATCAGGCAAGTATAGCCCCGGCAGGGGCATTTGGCGCCTCAGTCGATCAGCGCGTGGCGGTAGCGGTGCAGCATGTCGGCCAAACGTTTTACCGGTCCGGTAACGCTGAGCGGTGCCTGATAATCCACCAGCTTTTGCTGATAGTCATTCATTTCATCCAGCAGCCGATCGTAATAGTAGGCACGCTTCACGTCGTTCTTGGCTGAAACCACATGGTCGGCGGTTTTGCGGATCTGTTTGTGGAAGGCCGAAAGCTCTTCGCTAACCGGGATCTCTGCCCGCTGCATGCGCTGATGAGCAATGATCAGGTTCAGCGCCAGCCGGTATTTGGCGATGTCGTTCGGGAACATCATCAGCAGTTGGTTAAGCTGCTGATACAGCGCCGGCAGGTGGTTTTGTCGACGCAGCGACGCCTTGGTGGTCAACGCCGAGACCGCGCTGCCGACAAACTGGTTCAGCAGCGTGCGACCGGTACGTTCACGTGAATTATCGCGGATCAGCAGCAGTACCATCAGCCCCACGCAGCTGCCGAGGAACTGACCGAGCGCACCGTCGAGGAACTGAGTGACGTTGAATTCCATCGGGTTACTCAACACCAAAATGTTGATGGTCCCCGCCAGCAGGCCGAGCGACCCCAGCCGTCTTTTCTGCACTTCGATACCGATGAAAAACGCCAGCAGCCCCAGACTGAGGCACAGCAGTAAAATGCTTTGCTGGGTCGCCGGCAGGATCACCATAAAGAACAGCGAACCGACCGGGATTGCCGCCAGCATGCCCAGCACAAAGTCCATTGCGACCATGCGCGGCGCGGGGGTACGCATCGCCAGCGAGGTGATCACCGCAATGATCACCATAAAGCCACTGCCGGAGGTCCAGCCGGTCCACAGCCACAGCAGGCAGCCAAAGGCCGTCGCCACAAAGGTGCGCAGGCCGTTAATCATCGCGTGGTGGCCTTCAGCCGAAGTCGGTTTGATCACCACCTCGCTGCTCAACACCCCCTCTTCTACCGCGCTGATGCTGCTGTTGGTATGCACGCCTTTAGCCAACAGCAGGTAACGCGTGGCCGCCCCCACCCAACTGGTGATGGTCAGCAAGGTTTCGTCAGTGCGATTGGTGGTCAGCACCTGGCGCAACAGCTTCATGCGTTTATGGATTTCCTGCGGGGTGTCCGCCGGTACCATCAGTAGTTCGCGGATATTTTCTTTCACCGCATCCGGGTGATTCAACAGGATTAAATACGTCTCGCAGGCCTGGGTAATCAGCGTCAGCGACAGCGTATGCAACGCCAGAACACGGCGGTTCACCTTTTGCCAGCGCGAAGACTCCATCATCAGGTTGCTGCGCATGCCGTTCAGCGCAGTGGTGCCCTTCACCAGGTTGCTCCAGGCGCGGTCGATATCTTCTTTCTCGGCATTGCTGATGCACATCTGCATCAACCGGTACTGATCCACCAGCAGTTGATCCACGGCGCGATCGATATCTTGTTTGATCGAACGCGGCGAGAACAGAAGATCCGCCAGCACTGCGCTGACGATCCCGAGCACGATCTCGCTACAGCGCTCAATGGCGAACTGCGGAGCTTCCAGCAGGTGGGCCTCGCTGGTGGCGACCGTCACGATAATGATCAGCGCGGTATAGCCGGCCAGCCCCCAGGCATAGGAGTTCTCGACTTTAATCAGCGAGGAAAGCCAGGTGCAAAAACCGGCCCAAATACAGCACAGCAACAGCATCACGACCGGCGCACGCGCGGTAGTGATGATAATCGCCAGGCCGACGAAACAGCCGATAAAGGTGCCGATGATACGCAACCAGCCGCGGTGACGGATGGCGCCGGAGAAAGGCTCACCGCCCGCCGCAAAGGCCGGGCCGGCGGCCACGATGGCGGCGGTCATCGCCGACCAACGTGGGGTTTCCAGATTGAGATGGAAGCCGACGAACAGGGCAAACACAATCGCAAAGCTGAGCTTGAAGGCAAACCTCAGCCGGATAAAGGTTGGGTTATTCATTAACCGAACTCACGCAGCCGATGCATCAAACGCACAAAAGGCGAGCCGCTGTCGGTAGCGCGATCGTTCTTGCCGGTGATCACCACGGTAGCCGTGGTACCTGCCGGGTACGGATGCAACTGGTCTTTGTCGTCCAGCAGGATTTTCACCGGCACGCGCTGTGCCAGACGCACCCACTCCAGGTTGCTGTCGATCGACGCCAGCCCTTTGCTGTTCACGGTGCTGCTGCTGTTATTGACGGCGGCAGCCACGCTGTCGACGGTGCCATGCATAATACGGTTACTGCCCAGCGGAGTGATTTCCGCACGGTCGCCCTTGTTCAGGCCATGCAGCTTGGTTTCTTCCAGGTAGGCCAGAATGTAGAAACTGTTTTTCTTCACCAGCGCCACAGCGACAGAACCGCGGGTAATGTACTCACCGGCATGTACGTTCAGGTTAGTGATCCAGCCATCGGCCGGTGCACGCACCGTGGTGCGTTCCAAATCCAGCTTCGCCAGTTCACGAGTCGCTACTGCCTTCGCCAACTGATGTTCTACGGTTTGCAAAACGTTATTCGCCTGGTCAATCTCTTCCTGCGACATTGCCTGCACGCCCAAGCGAACGCGACGGCCCGCCTCACGTCTTTTCTCCGCTGCCAGGGTCTGGTAATAGGCCACGTCGGCGTTGGCTTCTGCCAGGGCCTGTTGGTAGCGCGGCTGGTCGATCACCAACAGCACCTGTCCTTTCTTGACCAACTGGTTATCCACCAGCGGCACGTCGGTCAGCAGACCGGTAACGTCCGGCGCTATCGCCACTACATCAGCGGTAAACTTGGCATCACGCGTCCAGGGGGACTCGGTGTAAAACACCCAGGCTTTGAATACGGCGACGATCCCCAACAGGACCAGAATCAGAGTGATCGCGATTCGGGTTATTTTTATTGAAAAATTTTTCACAGCGACCTCAAACGAAAAGACATGAAATCAGATAGAACAAACAGCAGTACAGCGCGGTATTAAACAGCGCCGGATGCCAGACAAAATCGTAAATCCCGGTAGGTTGCAGCAAGCGACGCAGCAAAAAAAACAGCGCCAGCGAGACCAGCAACTCAAAAAATACCGGGGGAAACGACAGTCCGAAAATGACCATAACCGGAAGCAAACTCATCAATTTTTCCTTATTGTTCACTACACCGGGCGTTAACCTTCATTTCCATTCACATTCTCTTTACATTTTAGCTGACACGCACCACAAATTCCGCCCCAGACAGGTTGTCCAGGCCACGAACCTGAAAAAAAGGTAAACTCTGGAGCGTACATCCGCGATAGGGAATGCGAGGATACCGGAGGGATCGGACACGACGTCGGCGCCGATCGCACTCGCGCGTTGGTAAGGTCTTTCCACCCGACCCCGTTATATTAGCGTGCTTACTATCAACTCATCAACAATCTGTGATCTAAATCACTTTTAAGCCAGAGTGAATAATGGAAAGATTAAAACGGATGTCGGTATTCGCCAAAGTGGTTGAATGCGGGTCATTTACTGCGGCGGCGCGCCAACTCGATATGAGCGTTTCGTCTATCAGCCAGACCGTCTCCAAACTGGAGAATGAGCTGCAGGTTAAGCTACTTAACCGCAGCACGCGCAGCATTGGCCTGACGGAAGCCGGTAAAATCTATTATCAGGGTTGTCGTCGCATGTTGCTGGAAGTGAGCGAGGTGCACGAACAGCTGTACGCGTTTAACAATACGCCGACCGGTACGCTGCGCATTGGTAGCTCCTCCACCATGGCGCAAAACGTGCTGGCGACCATGACTGCCGATATGCTGAAAGAATATCCTGGCCTGACGGTGAACCTGGTAACCGGTATTCCGGCGCCGGATCTCATTGCTGACGGGCTGGACGTGGTGATCCGCACCGGTGCGTTGCAGGACTCCAGCCTGTTTTCCAAACGCCTGGGATCCATGCCGATGGTGGTCTGCGCCGCAAAAAGCTATCTCAGCCAGCACGGCACGCCGCAGAAGCCCAGCGACATGGTCAACTTTTCCTGGCTGGAATACAGCGTACGGCCGGATAGCGAATTCGAACTGATCGCACCCGAAGGCATCAGCACGCGCATTGCGCCGCAGGGACGTTTTGTCACCAACGATTCACAGACCATGATCCGCTGGCTGAAAGCCGGGGCCGGCATCGCCTATGCGCCACTGATGTGGGTGATCGAAGAGATCAAACGTGGTGAAATCGAGATCCTGTTTAAGAGCTATCATGCGGATCCTCGCCCGGTGTACGCGGTGTACACCGAGAAAGATAAGCTGCCGCTGAAGGTGCAGGTATGTATCAACTACCTGAGCGACTACTTTAAGCGCGTGGCGGAAGTCTATCAGGGGTATCGCTGAGCAAAAATCGGCGTGCCAGAGCGCCAAGCAACAGCAAAACCAGCATGCCCAGCCCCCAAACCAGCCAGACAAGATATCCCGCCCAGGTGAGCAGCAGCGGGAAATAACTCGCCAGCCAGCCTCCCAGTTGCTGCAACAGAGGCAGCCCACTGTCCAGCAGCGCTGGCGGCACCAGGCTAAGCAACCCCGTCAACCGGGGTGCCAGTTCCGCAGAACCGCTTTGTGCCAGCCCCGTCAAAACCGGCAGCCAGGCCAACACGCCGGAAGCTCCCCAAGCCAGCAACGTCCAGAACGCCATGGCCGCCAACAAGACGACCAGACTCCATCCTGATTTGGTCATGGTTGCCCTCCGCTGACCGCCGTACCGCATTGCTGGCAGAAACGGCTCCCCGGCGGCAGCGGCGCCGAACACCCGCGGCAGGACGCTGACTCCGTTTCGAAAGGTTGGCCGCAGCGGTGGCAGTAACGAGCCCCGGGCCGATTTGGCGCCTGACATTGCAGGCATTGCGGGCCCTGATCGCCATGCTGGTTATAACGGTTACCATGGTGTCCGCCCCCGTGCCGCGAACGTGAGTGGCCGCCACCAAAGCCACCTTGTCCCAAAAGCTTTTTCAACATGCTCATCGCACTTTCCCTCTCTGCTTTACGCCAGGCCTCAATGTAAACCCTGGAGTAAACTCCAGGGTAAAGCGCTGCGAGAGGGATTTACGTTTAATTACATCCTAAGAGCAGCAACGCTTTGATGTGGCTAGCAAAAAGCATCATCTGTCATTACCCGGCCTGTTGCCGGTGCGCTATGCTGCGGAGACCTCTCCCTGCATCAGGAATAAAAATGAAAAAAATCATACTGGACTGCGATCCGGGGCATGACGATGCTATCGCCATGCTGCTGGCCTGGGGCAATCCGCAGATCGAGCTGCTGGCCGTCACCACCGTGGTGGGCAACCAAACGCTGGATAAGGTGACCCACAACGCGCTGGCTGTTGCACGTATCGCCAATATCACCGGCGTGCCCTTCGCCGCCGGCTGCCCACGGCCGCTGGTGCGGCAAATCGAGGTTGCGCCCGATATTCACGGCGAGTCCGGCCTGGACGGCCCGGTTTTACCTGAGCCAACACTGACGCTGGAAACGCGACACGCGGTAGATTTGATTATCGACACCATCATGGCCCATCCGCCAGGCAGCGTGACGCTGGTCCCCACCTGCGGCCTGACCAATATCGCCATGGCAGTTCGTAAAGAACCACGGATTGCCGAACGGGTGAAGGAAGTGGTGCTGATGGGGGGTGGCTATCACGTGGGTAACTGGAGCGCGGTAGCGGAATTCAATATCAAGATAGATCCGGAAGCCGCGCACATCGTTTTTAATGAGAAATGGCCGCTGACCATGGTCGGGCTGGATCTGACCCATCAGGCGCTCGCCACCCCAGAAGTGTGTGCACGCATTGCCGCCATCCACACCGGGCCGGCCAGGTTTGTCGGCGAACTGCTCGAGTTCTTTGGCAAAATGTACCAGCAGGCGCAGGGTTTCAGTGCACCGCCGGTGCACGATCCATGCGCTGTGGCCTACGTTATTGCCCCCGATGTGATGACGGTGCGAAAAGTCCCGGTAGATATCGAACTCACCGGCACCCTGACACTGGGCATGACGGTAGCCGATTTCCGCGCAGCACCGCCGCCCGACTGCCATACGCAGGTGGCCGTAACGCTGGATCAGGATAAATTCTGGGGCTTGGTGGTGGATGCTTTGGAAAGGATTGGGGACGTGAAGATTTAATGAAAGATTAACAAGGGCATTACCGCTTCGGCAGGCAGGGTGGCACTCTGTGCGGCCAGCTAGTTGGGAGCTTACTAGATACGGCAGAACGGGTAACTGGTGATTGCTGAGAGTTTTCTGACCATAATCGGCATCACTGATCCGGTTACGGCGGCGAGAAGTGGGAGGATTTAGGGCTTAAAGACAGTAACCCCGGCCTCGGCCGGGGAGCAACTAGATAAGATCAGACTCTTTTATTTTATCTAACCCGATGTTTTCTTATGGTATATCAAAAATATCTGCTTGCTGCTGCATCAAGGTTATAACCCGGTGAAAAGCTGACAGATAACCAGTTTGGAAGTCCTCACGCTCAGTACCCATAGAAGCTTTATGTTGTGATTTAGCCTCTATAGCTATTTCTAACAGTGCTTCACCAAGGGTTACCGAGAAAGCTTCATACATATTAAATTCCATCAGTTACGCCCCTTTAATACACCTTCAGCAATAGCCTTATAAGCTTCATGCCGGTTGATATCTTGTTGCCAGTGATGCAGTAAGTTTTCTTGATGTTGTGGACTCAACTTATCCCAATCTGGTACATGCTCTTGCCTTTTCACAGGATCATTTAAATAACCTTTATGTTCATAAATCTGTTTTTCATGCTTACTTATTGCTTTTTCTAAATTTTTATCCGGCAATTTACTGTATTGATCATACTGATTTCTGCATCTCGGCCTGATATTCCGGCGTTTTACGCAACGCTTTCGCATCCAGCCCCGGGTGCTTGTCCTTCGCCTTCTGCAAACCATTGATATCACCCTCGGTACGGACAATATCCATCGTTTGCCCGGCGATCTCGCCGATCAACTGCGCCTGCTTCAGCCGGTTCTGCCCTTTTTCCTCGTCGAAGATCGGCCCGATGCTGCCATTGGCGTTATCCGTATCCCGGCTCAACGCATTCACATCCTGCTGCTGGTTGGCCCGAGCGCGAATAACCACGCTACCGCCCGACAACGCAGCCTTGGTCGTGCCTTCTGCGTGCCTTTTAGAACGGCAATCTGATCATCGACGATAACTGGCTCACCGAGTACGGCATCACCAACCCGAAACCTCTGAAGATCACCGCCGCACCCGGTCTTATTCGGTTACGGCGGCGAGAAGATGGGAGGATTTAGTGCGTAGATACAGTAGTCCCGGCCAAGGCCGGGACTACGCTTTTTTATTTATGTGGATAGTTATAATGCTCGGGGACCTGATAATCCTCTGGTATGTCAGGCCACTCCGAAGACCTCAATAAAGCATCAGCATCCTCTTTAAATGCATCAAAAAAACTCGATAAACCCATCGCATACACCCTGATATAAACTAATGCCGCTTGCATTGCGATTTTGTCATCATTTAACTTGGCCTGTTTTAATAGTTCCTTAGCATCTCTAAGTAATTCAAGGCCACGCACGAATGAAGCATCTTGTTTATCATTGTAGTCAATCAACAGATCACCTTGATCTATTGGCTTTTTTGACATTACCTTCGACAGATGAAGATAAATGTCCTTTAATTCATCAAAATTAATTTCTTTAATCATTTAGGCAATTTCCGTCCTTCAGCCGCCGTCGCCTCTGCCGCTGTCTTACCGATACCTACCGCACCACCGGCACCAACACCACCCGGTACGATAGCCTCCGACATCTGGATACCGGCATTATTCAGGCACAGTACAACATTACCCGCACAGGCTTGTATCGCCGCCTTGGCTGCTGCCGCTAGCTCCGGAGTCGCTGCTAGAACACCACCGCCAAGACCCGCCGGTAACGCCACCATCAGCGCATCGTTCATCGCCAGGCCTTTCTGGCACGACGCTGAACCCGGATTGTCTGCGCAAGACGCGATATTCTTGCCATGCTCCTGCACGAACTTGGTTTGGGTGTCTTCGCTACCACCCAGCAAGTTATTCTCCACAACAACTTTATCCTGTGTGGAGTCAGCCAGCGAAAGGTATTTTTACCATAAAAATAAATATGTTACATTCGACCTTCCCTGTGTGTTCTGGCCCAGACAACTTTTCCCCAGACGCGCTTTTTCAGCCCGCTACGCCATTTTCCCCTATGTTGTTAAAGAGCAATACCAGCCCCCTGTGTGATCTGGCTGCAGCGGTGGAGAAAGGGGGAATTTAGGGCTTAGGTTTAGGAACCTAGACCTAATCTTGCTGGGATTTGGCTTTATAAATCATCTTCTGAGATAACTTCCTCCGCCCCACAGGCTTTAAATAACCATTTCAAAGCACCAGACATAAAAGGGGAGTCAAGAGCAGTTACCTCGATTATGAAATGGCTATTATTTAACGGTGCATCAAATAACACTACATTCCACCAAAACCATTCTCGCTCATCAGGCTCTAGCCAAGATAACCATGATGATAATGTCCATTTATTATCGATGGAAGCTTCAATAAGCTTTTCTTCATAAGATAACCCGTCCCAGTTTTGAATTTGCTTTTCTCTTTCTTTTTCAGTTGGTTCTGGCAAAAAACCATCAACAAACTGTGATGGAAGAACATTTGACCATTCATCCAGAGAAGGCCAGTTTTGCGTAGAATGATTATTTACAGTGATTAGCACCTCTTTTGCTAAGTCTAATACTGCGCGTACATCATTACAGGACACAATAAATCTGGCGATTCCAACACCAGTGGCTTTTTCTGTTGACTGGGGAGGGTTTTGCAACCTCTCCCGCTCCAGTAATATTTGCCGCAATTTTTCATCACTTACTTGCATCTTTTCCTGTCCCCTGAATGATTTTTTCTTGTAACTCTTTCAGTTTTTCTGGCCTTATTCCATATTGATCCTTAGCTTTCGTTGGATCAGCAATAAGAGGTTTTCCTTTATTTTCTGGCAATCGAGCAATACTTTCTTTCACAGCAGTATTTCTTAAATCATCCAGAACAGAGTGAGGTACTTCAAACGTTTTTATCGTTGCACCATCCATATTCTGAGTGCCACGTTTTTCGAAGAATTCCAGCGCCCTGGCTTTATCACCAAAATTTAAATATAACGTTGTACTGCCAGTGATACTAACCTGCCCGTTGTCTCCGATTAAAATACGAGTGTTTGGTGCTCCCTCAACACGATAAACAGTTACTGTACTTGGGCCTTTCAACCCCCATACAGCACCACCTATAGCTGCTGTGGTGTGTGTTATCGCCATTCCGGTATACAGCGCAGAAGCTGTTTCGATGCTGACACCCCAGTTACTGGCGATGGTCTGGATGTCTTTGGCTTTCTGGGCTTGAGCGTCTGCGGTTGCGGTTGCGGTTGCGTATTGCCACATCAGACCATCGACTTTATCAGCACCCCCTTTGTATACACTGGCCATCGTGCCAATATACTGACCGTCCATCTGTTCATCGTAGCTCTTGCCCATCACGGTCAGTTCCTGACGCAACCCACTACATTGCGCTGAAGACAAGCTCTTACACGCATCATCAATCGCTGCATCAAACGCCTTGTCCTTCGCGTTCAGGTCACCAATTAACTGCTCTGCCTGCTGTTTCTTCCCACCTTCCAAGTACGGCAGCAACCATTTCGCATCCTGACGTTGCTTCTCGTCAGTTGCATTCAGCGCATTATTCTCCACCGCATTCTTACCGACTTGCGAAGCCGTTACCGCCCCTGCCGTACTGTCTGAGGCTATCCCCCCTGCCAGTCCTGCGGCCAGTTGGCTCAAAGCACTCACCTCTTGCTTCTCACCTTCTGTCAGGCTGCTTATGTCACGGCCCGGGAACCTTATCTCTACTATCACCCGCGCGGCCAGTTCGCCACCGCCCGCCCCCACCGCACCGGCTACCGCAGACTGGTTGTTCAGTTGCGCAGTTATCGCCCCCAATAACGCATGCGCCATTGCGTTCGCTGTCACGTTATCTTCACCGACCCGCGCCTTGATTTCTCGCGCCAGATACGGTGCCGCTCCGCTCGCCAGGGCGCCGGCCAGATTGTTCCCCGCCAGAGCCTGCAGCACGCCCGTTACGGCTTGTGCGGCCCGCTGCATATCGCTGCCGGTGCCATATTTCTGCATCTCGGCCTGATATTCCGGCGTTTTACGCAACGCTTTCGCATCCAGCCCCGGGTGCTTGTCCTTCGCCTTCTGCAAGCCATTGATATCACCCTCGGTACGGACAATATCCATCGTCTGCCCGGCAATCTCGCCGATCAGCTGCGCCTGCTTCAGCCGATTCTGCTCTTTCTCCTTGTCGAAGATCGGCCCGATGCTGCCATTGGCGTTATCCGTATCCCGGCTCAACGCATTCACATCCTGCTGCTGGTTGGCCCGATCGCGAATAACCACGCTACCGCCCGACACCGCAGCCTTGGTCGTGCCTTCTGCGTGCCCTTTATTACCCGCGCCGGAAAGGACCGCGCCCGCCAGATTGGTCAGCAGATCTGACCCCACCGGGCCGCCGCTGCTGATGCTACCCCCCTGATGCTCGGCCTTGAAATCCGCCTGGTTATGGATATCACTGAAGCCCAGGGTGCCGGTATCAAGACGGTTTTTCTCTGGCGCGGCAGTACTGGCAATAACCGCGCCGTCTAACTGCGTATGCTGGTTAACCTTAATATCATAGCCGCCCTTGCCGGCAAATATACCGGTTTGCTCCTGCACGCTGTCATAATTGCTGTGCAATTTGTCACGGCTCATACTCAGACTCGCCGAGCCGCCGGCACCGAAGATAGCCACACTGACACCACCACTGGCGCTGCTTTGTTTGGCGTCATAGTTGTCGCTATCCTGCAGGCTTTGCATTATCAGGTTACCGCCAGTATCCACCTCCACCCTTTCGCCACTGATTTGTGCCCCTGACAAAAGAGTATTCCGGGTACTGCGCGTTGACATCACGCCACCGGTGTCCATCGTCGTCTCAGTCCAAAACGTTCCATCCCCATGCTCACTGCCCTGGCTTTTGTTGGCATTGGCGAAAACGCTCAATCCCGTCTGTTTTCCTACACCAATGCTGACGCCGATATTACCGCCGCTGCTCTTGTTACTTCCTTCGGTCTTCTGAGTATTGGCTGCGCCCAACAGCAAGATGTCACGCTCGGCGGCCAGGGTGGTGTTGCCCGCCACTTTAAACTGACTGCCGACAACGACAATGTCACCGCTGTCAGCAGTATTGCCCTTGCCGGTCGCCGTCACCTGAAGATTATTACCGACACTGAATGTTGAACCGGCGACGTTAGTTTGTTCCTGATGCTGTTTCGACGACGATTTCTGGCCGCCAAGAGAAATACTGACCCCCACCATGCTGCCTTCTTCAGTATCTGTATCGCCGACTTTTGCCAGTCGACCCGCCTGAGCGGCCTGCACGCCGGATAATGCCGCTTTGGCCCCCTGCAGAGCAGCCAGTCGGCCGTCGGTCTCCTGCTTTGCCTGTTGAGCCGTTGCCACCGCACTATTAATCGCACTGCCCACCGTACCGGACAGCGCCAAACTCAGGCCACTCTGTTTCTGTTCGAAGGCTTCGTCACGACGACGAATATCCTTACCCGGATCGATATGGACGCTATCCCCCGTCATCGACAGGTTCTTATCCACAATCACATCTGCGCCACTGATATGCACCTTGCCGAGCGCTTCGATATCTACGCTGCCGCCGGTCGAGCCTAGGGTGCTGACGCTCTGGCTTTGGGTGGTGCCATCTTCGTTCAATTGATGACGCGAAGATTTACTGCCGAGGGTCACGCCGATGCCGCCGCCGCTGAACACACCGCTGGTTTTTTTCTCATTCAGCCGGTAACGGGATTGCTCCTCGGTGGCGGCAAAAATACCGATGTTATTGTCGGCCTTTAATGTGACCTGACGGTCGCCCACCACCGTCGAGCCCCGTACGGTCAGATCGTTAGTGGCCTTGAGCAAAACGTTGTCGCCACTCAGTACCGTTCCTTTCTCATGGGTCGCGTAGTCCTCCTCCACCGTATGGGTGGTGGTTTTGGACATAAATCCTTTCTTGACCCTGGTCTCTTCGAAGAAGCTGTAGTCACTTTCAGCTACGCTGTCCACCACGATATTACGGTCGGCGTTAGCCACCAAATTGCCACTTACCTGTACCTGCGTCCCCTTGAAAATGGCATCCTGGTGGGCATCAACGCGCAAACTGCCGCCGGCGATTTCGGTGACCTGTTGGCGTATGGACTCTTTCACTCGCTGCTGGCCGCCGCCATGGCTTGCCTGATACTCCCGGCTTTCCACGCTGTTAAGATTTACGTCTCGCTTGCCACTCAGGAGGATGTCGCTGTCGCCCACCAACATCGCTGCCTGCGAGTTCAAATCACGCTCGGCATGTAGCGTCATATTTCCACTACTGGTGATGATGCTTCGATCGGCACCGCTGCTGATGCGCTCACTATTATTGGTTTTATCAATGGATTCAGTGCGATTGACAAGCAGGTTGATATCACCTGTCGCCTGCAGGTTCATCGTGCCGTCAGAGGCGAGCCTCGCGCCGATAACATCGATATTCTTGTCGGCACGCATGCTCAACGCATCTTTGGCGTGGATGACAGCGGTATCGCCAACTTCGGTACGCGACAGCGACAACGTCTGGCCGCCCTGAGTCCCCGTGGCATCCCACTGGCGAGCCTGGGTTTTATTGATAATGCTGCCATCCAGGCTTTCAATCGCGACCCGCTTGCCGCTGATGGTCGAGCCGATATTGCTGATATCGCCAATGGCGCTGAGCTGCAAATTGCCGTCGGCGTCGATCAGCCCCTGGTTAAGGTTGCTGATACCCGCTTTACTATTAACGTTCAGCCGTTCACCCCCTTGTAGCGCGCTGCCGTCATTGCGGATGCTGCCGCCGTTCAGGTTAACGATATTGCCGGTGATCACGCTGCCGTTGAGCTGGGCGGCGTCACCTTTGGCCAAATAGAGTTTTGGCGCCAACACCGTTTGGCCGTTGATCGTTACCTTCTCCCACCAGACGATGCTTTTCTCCAACTGCGCAACCTGGGCCGGCGTCAGGCTAACGCCAAACTGCAAGTTCAGGCCGCTCTGCGCTTGTGCGGCGTTGTCGATCAACTGCTGCATCTGCGCCAAATCGGAGCCGATACCGTTGAGATAGCGCTTGCCGGTCTGGCTGAGCATGGCGTTACTGATATAGCGAGTATCGAACGCCGCATCTCCCAGGAACCGATAGTCGTAGTCCGGATTGAGCCGCAGCCGATCGAGGAAGTAGGCCGAACCGATAAACTGTTTTTCATCGGTAAAACGGCGGTCGTTTTCTCGCGGAGCGGCACCCGGCTGTTGGCCCAGCATGGCGTAGAGATCGTTGAACAGGCTGCTATCCAACTGCCCCAGGCCGTCCAGTTTCGGGTTGGTGGTGATCAGGTATAGGCTGTTGGGATCCGCGCTGACGACAAAACGGCCGCTATCCCCGCCCGGCAGTGGGTAGTCCGCCAGGGCTACGGCGTTATTACCCAGCGAGCCCAGGGCCGCCTGCAGGTTGTCTTTCCACTCCGCTGAACCGAAGGCAACGCTCTGATCCGCCGCCAGATCCTGCTGTTGAACACCGCTGATAGCCTCCGGCTGCTGCAGGCTGGCCAACGTTGGTCTAGCCAGGGTATGGCTCAGGCTGCCTGCGTTCGGTGTCACCATGCTGTTGCTGATATCGTCGGTAAAGCGGACGTTGACGGCACCACCGGCCTGGATCACGCTGCGATAAACAGCGGTGTTTTCGCTCTGGTACTCTGGCTGTCCGGTTAAGCGGTACTGAATGGGGGTATTGACGTTATCACGGATATAACTGCCGCTTTTTTTGAAGTCAGCCAGCGAGCGGTGTTTGTCGAAATCATACTGCGCGATTTCGCCGTCATAACGGTAATTCAGGTATTTATTCTGGCTCCCTGCCTGGGTGCTCTCATTGTTCAGCGAGCCGCCACTCAGCGAGATATCACCGTTGGCCAGCATGTCGCTGGCAATATTGTCAAAACGCGCAATTGTGCCGGCAATGTCCTTTCCTGCGGCAATACGCCCGGCGCCCCCGTTTGCCGTGACGGTTACGCTGGATGATTCAACCAGGATCTTTTTATCTACGGCTGGCGCTTTGGGCGCTAAATAATAGTAATCATCAACGGAACCGTTGCCATGCCCCATGCTGCCGCCGGTGCGCACCGTTTTGATGTAATAACCAAGCTCGCTTTCAGCCAGATCCCCCAGTTTCATATTGACCAGCGTCTGGCCGTTCCACAGCGGATCTTTCGCCGTCGCCTGCTTTTCAGTGCTCACCGACCAGCCATCACGCTGATTGAGCAAATGCGCGGTGTTGATCTGAATATCGCCATTTTCGGTCTCGATGGTACCGGAGGTGTTGACGATTTCGCTGTTGGCGTTGCCGGCCGCGTCTTTTTGCATCCACAGGCTGTTGCCTGCCAGGATGTCGCCGCGCTGGTTAGTGATGCGCTCCGCCAACAGTTGCACATCACCACCGCCGTACAACATGCCGATGTTGAGCAGGTGGTTAGCGGCGCTCAGCAGCAAATTGCCGGCGGTACCGATAAACCCGTTGTTGTTGATGTCGCCATGGCTCAGCAACTGTACCCAGCCGCCGGACTGCAGACTGGCGGTGCTGTTTTGCGTGATGCCGGCGACTTCGATACGCACGTCGCCGCTTCCGCCACGCAGGGTACCGGCATGGATCAACTGGCCAGCGCTACGCACATCGATGCCATGGCCCTGGAGGGTACCCAGCAGCACAACATCACCGTCGCTGCTCAGGGTCAGCTTTTTACCTGCCGCCAGGGTGCCATTCTGGGTGAAGGCTTCCTTTAACGTCAGCGTAATATTGCCCAGCGCCGCCAGTTGACCGTACTGATTCAGCAGGTTGCTCACCAATGTCGCATCGCCGCCGCTGAACAGCTTGCCGTTCTGGCGGTTATCTATCTGCTGCGCGTTAACGCTCATCTGGCTTGTCGCCAGTAGCGTGCCGGCATTATCCAGGCTGCCTGTCTGCAGCGTTAAATTGCCGCCCTGCAAGGTTCCCAGATTATTCAGAACATCGAGCGTAAACCGGGTATCGCCGATACCGCTCAATGTGCCGCTGTTATCCAACCGGGTGCCCTTGAACGTCAGGCTATTGGCCTGCAGCCAGCCGCTGTTATTCAGCGAAGGCGCTTGAAGATCCAGTGCGCCGCCGACGATCATTTTGCCCGAGTTGATCAACTGACGATCCAACCGCAATACGCTGCCGCCATCTCCCTGCAGATCCCCAACGTTGTTTACCTCTGCCGCCTCTACCCGCAGGGTTCCCAGGCTGCGCACCGTGCCGCTGGCCAGGTTATGGAATATGCCACTCAGCGTGGCCTCCAGGTTTTTTTGCCCCTGCAGCCTGCCGGTGTTGGTCAGCTCGGCGGCTTTTAACATCAACTCGCCTGCCTGTACATGACCCTGATTGTTCAAGGTCAGTGCCGTCAGATCCGTTTTTCCACTGGAGAAGATCTTGCTGTTGGTTTCCGTCTTCAGGCTGTCGCTGAGATCCAAATGGATCCCTCCCGTACCTGCCTGCAACACGCCTTTATGATCCAACTGCTGAGCCGCCAGCCTGATGCTGTCGCCCTGCCATACTCCGTCGTTATCGACGGTCGCCGCACCGACCGTCAGTTCTCCTTCACTGAGCAGCTTGCCGCTTACCCTGTTGTTCAAATCTTTTTGCAGCTGCAACGCCAACTGCCGTAAACCAATCAGATTGCCGCTGTTGTTCACCGTGTTGGCCGTGACGGTGGTCGCCGCCCCCTGCGCTTCCCCCTGATTGCTGATGCTGTCGGCCGAAAGCTGCAATGCACCTTCGCTCAATACCTTGCCTTGGTTATTCAGCGTGGCCGCCGTCAGTTTTAGTGGGCCCTGGCTCAGCACTTGCCCACTGTTGTGCAACGTCTGTTCAACCGTTGCCGTCAGCCCATTTTCCCCCAGCGCGCTGCCGGTGTTGGCCCAACCTTGTACGCCGATATCAATGTTCTGCCCCTGTAATTTACCGGCGTTATTCAAGCGTTCCCCCTGTAGCGCCAGCGTCCCTCCGGCCAGCACTCGCCCTACCAGGCGGTTTTGCAGATCTTTCGCTGTAATCTCCGCCAGCCCCTTGGCCTGTATCAGCCCGCTGTTCTCCACGCCTTCCGCCGTGAGCTTCATGCTGTTTGCCGCTAGGGTACCGGTGTTGTTCAACGTTGGAGCCTTTAACGTCAGCGTATTGTCCGCCACCAGCTTGCCCTGGTTGTCCACCGCTTCGCTAAAGCTCAGTTCCATTCCGGAGGCACCGATCTGCCCGCTATTGACCAGGGTAGTGCCATTCGCCACCAGCCGTTTGCCGGCCAACAGCTCGCCTTGTTGATCGAGTCGATCTACCTTCAGCGCGAAGCCATTATCGGCCTGCAGATGCCCGCACTGACGCAGTGAATCACCGCGCCAGTCAATGTTGAGTGCGTCGATTTGGCCGCTGTTATCGGCAGTCGCAGCGGAAAAGTTCAAATCCCCCAAGGTGTTAAACACGCCCGCCAACTGCGCGTCTTGCGTAATTTTTAACGCCATGCCCTGTTTGGCCTGGGTGCGAGCGCCTGCGGTGGTCGACAAGTTCCGGCTGTCCATCGTCAGGGCGAGTTCGCTGGAAAGCAGCCCGCCCAACCGCACGTCATTAGCCTGGATGACAATATCGCTATTACTCAGCAGCGATGAGCCTGCAACCGTGCTCAGTATGCCGCCGTTGAGGGTGATGCCCTGTTTGCCGCTGGCGCTGCCCGCCAGCAAGAATTCCCCGGCCTTTACGGTCAGGGGGCCATCTGCAGAAAGAGAGCCTGCAACGTTAAGCTTGTCGCTCACCTGCAGCTCAAGGTGTTGTCTGGCCCCGATGGCCCCTTGGTTATCGACGTTTTTGGCGGTGATCCGCTGAACACCGCCCGCTTGCAGCTGCCCCCGGTTATCAAGCTGTTCGCCGATCAGCGTCTGCGCGCCCTGGGCCTGTATCCGTCCGCTGTTGTTCAGGCGCTGTGTTTGAATGTGGCTGTCGCGGTTGGCGGCCAATTGGCCGCTGCTGCTGAGGTTATTGGCCTGCAGGTGCAGATCGCGTCCGGCGGTCAGGGTGCCCTGCCAGTCGCCGTCACCATTAAGCGTCATATTGATGTCGCCCTCGGCGGTCAGGCTGCTGTCTTTGGCGCTGCTCAGGGTGCCTGCGGTCAACTGCAGTTTGCCGTCAGTACTGGCTTTGCCCGCCTGTAATTTGCCTGCGGCGCTAAGCTGCATATCGCCTTTGGCGTTCAACGAGGCCTTGTCCAGAGCCAGTTCGCCCCGGCTGTTCAGGCTCATCGCCTGGCCGGCCTTATGGTTGCCGCTCAGCGTCATTCCTGCCGCCGTGGCATTCAGGCTCCCCTCTGCCAGCGCATTATTCAGCCGCAGTTGCCCATTGGCATCCAATTGAATATCGCCCTCACGCGCATTGAGGTTGCCGAGGTTGACCCCGACGCCCTTTTCACTGGAGACCAGGTGGATACGGTTGGCGTACATGCCGCCAAGCGCACCGGTATCAATCGCCACCTTGGGCGCCTCGCCGCTGCCTGCAATCGCCGTGGCCTTGCCGGTAGCATCGACCCGGTTGGCCCCGAGCGTGACGCTGAGGTCTTTGGCATGCAGTTGCGCGTTGATTTCGGTTGCGCGGGCGATCAAGGCGAACCTGTCGCTCTTGCTAGCGTCCAGCCCTTGGCCCTGAATGGTGATCGCCCCCTGAGTGACCTCCAGCGCCTGCAACTGGCCGTCGGCTCCCAGCACTGGCTTGCCGGTCGTCAGCGTCGCGTTGGGGGTATTGATAAAGCCGCAGCCGTCGCAGGTGATGCCATAGGGGTTGGCGACCATCACGCTGGCCTGTTTGCCCGCGACCTCCAGATAACCGCGCAGCTGTGAAGGGTTCGGTGCCACCACCTCATTGATGATGCCTTGCGCTTCCCTGCCGGCCTGCAGGTTGGGGTTGTTCTGAATCAGCCCGCCAAGCTGGCTCTGGTTGAGCTGGCCAGTGGCGTTGTTGAGGATCGTCCCCTCTTTGCCAACGTTGAAATCGTTGTATTTATTATGCGAAATACCGGCCTGGTTCGGCGTGGCGATATTGATTACCGGCACGCCATTGGCGGCCTGATCCACTCGGGTATTGCCTTCGGCTACGTTCACGCCTTCAGCCAGTGCCGGCAACAACGGCTGCCCGGCCAGCAATGCGCACAGGGTATAGCTCAGTAGGCGCTGGGGAATATTAAGGTTTTGATTATTATTATGTTTCATCCTTGAAACCTTCCTGTGCGTTAGCGTTAAATAGCGATATTGATCCGGTAATAGACCGAAACACGGTCCGGCTTCATTCCATCCGGGTAAGCCAGTGGCCAGCCGACGGTCAGTTGACTGCTGAAATAACGTCCACGGCTCCCCAGCCCCAGGGCACCGCCCCACAGCGTCCCCGAGGCATTGGCATCCAGCGCGTCACGGTGCAGATAGCCGCCGTCCAGCGCCGCCAGGGCGTTAATACTGCCGACGTACGGCAAGGTCACCAGCGCCCGGTTAACTTCATTACGCCAGTAGCCACCCTTGTCACCGGAAAGATACTGCTCCTTGAAACCACGTACCGAGCTCTCACCGCCGATGGTCAGACGCTCGCTGCCGTACAAGCGGTGATTGCTCCACTGGCTGTACAGGCTGGTGAGATAAGTCCAATCCTGTGCCAGCGGCAGGTAGTAGCTGCCGGAAAGCGAAAGCTTATGAAATTCGGCGCGGGGGGCTTCCTTGATTTTGCCGCTGTTGCTCTCCGCCCCTAGCCAGGGCACCCCGCGGCTATAGGCCGGGTTCAGCGTGGCGAAACCGCCCAACAGCTTTTGGCTGTGGCTGGCACCCAGCGTCACGCTGGTCAGTTTGCGGCTGCTGCTTTCCAGCCGGGTGTCATTGAGATAATTGCGATTGATGCGGTGCGTGACCCCCAGCGACAGGCCGGTTTTCATTTCGCCGTTACGGAACAGCACCCGAGAAACGCCCAGCCGGTGGGTCTGGCTGTCACCGCTGGAACGCCAGTCAAAACCCCGGTTGTTGAGGGTGGCCAGGTAGTCGCTGTAGGAATAGTTGTAATCCAGCGTCCAGTAGCCGTAAGGCAGGCTGACGCCGGTCTGCACGCTGCGCGCATTGTGATCGTTGGCGAAATCGCTGCTGCGGGCACCGGCGACAAACCATTGATCCGCCAGCCCCAGCAGGTTATTGCCGGTCAGCGATCCGTTGATCTGGCCGGTACCGGTGCTTTTTTGCCCGCTGTTGTCGAACCCCGCCCCTAGCATCAGAGGAAATTCAGGTTTGGCGCTCAGATTGACCACCGAGTAACCCGGCCGGCTACCCGGCAGAATTTCTATCTGCACCGGCTGCTGACGCAGACGGTTGATCTGTTCCATGCCCTGCTCGATATCACGCAGATTAAGAATCTTGCCCTGCAGGCCCGAGAAGGCCATTTTCAGCATGCGATCGTCTTGTTGTTCCAGCAGAACGTTCTCCAGCCTGCCCTCCAGCACCAGCAACCGCAGCTCGCCGCGCGACAGATCCTGTTCGGTCAGAAATGCACGGCTGGTGATATAGCCACGGTTGATATACCAATCAGAGATCAGCTGCACCAGCATCTGGATTTGGCCCAGATTCAGACATTGCTGCATATAAGGCTGCGTGAGTTTGCGTTGCGCGCTGGCGGGCAGATGAGCCGCGCCTTCCAGCCGGATATGGGTGATGCTAAAGCAAGGTCCGCCAGCGGTGGCGCTGGGTTTTGCAGGGGTCGGCAAGGCCGGCGTCAGGCTACGTTGCAGTTCCTGCCGCTGCAGCTGGTTTTGCTCCAGCAATTCGCGCTGCTGCTGTTGAATGGTGTCACGATCTGCCGGGCTAAGCAGGTTTGCGCCCGCCGCAGAGGAAAAGAAAATGCACAGCAAAGCTGTCGAGAACCGTTGAGTCACTGAATCCATTCAGAAGATCATCCGTGTGTTTTTTCAGCATTTTAACGACGGAGGGGAGAATGTAACAAGCTGTGAATCATTAGCCGGAGAGCTAATCAGGGCGAGCGAAACAGAAAGTTCTTAGGGGAAACCGCAGAAAATAGCTTCAAATAGTTAAATCTAATTTATTGATTTACTGAGGCTGGGAAAAACAGTGAATCGCTCTTAATTTAAACGAAGCCAACCTATTGTCGTTAATGCGATGCAGGCCGCAAAATGGCGTTTGATAGGGGCCGGGATCCGGCCCCAGGAGACAATTATGCGGTACCGCCAACGGTCAGGGTATCCAGCTTCAGGGTCGGCTGGCCGACGCCTACCGGCAGGCTTTGCCCCTCTTTACCACACACGCCAACGCCTTTATCCAGCGCCAGATCGTTGCCGACCATCGAAATCTGCTGCATCGCTTCAATACCGGAGCCAATCAGCGTAGCGCCTTTCACCGGCTTGGTGATGCGGCCTTTTTCAATCAAATAGGCTTCGGTAGTGGAGAACACGAACTTGCCCGAAGTGATATCCACCTGACCGCCGCCGAAATTCGGCGCATACAGGCCGTACTCAACGCTGGCGATGATCTCTTCCGGCGTCGACTTACCCGCCAGCATGTAGGTATTGGTCATGCGCGGCATCGGCAGGTGCGCATAAGACTCGCGGCGGCCGTTTCCGGTTGGCGCAACGCCCATCAGGCGCGCATTGAGCTTGTCCTGCATGTAGCCTTTCAGGATACCGTTCTCAATCAGCACGTTGTACTGGCCCGGTACGCCTTCGTCATCGATGGCCAGTGAACCACGGCGCCCTTGCAGAGTACCGTCATCCACCACGGTGCAAAGCTCGGAAGCCACCAACTGGCCCATCTGACCGCTGAACACCGACGTACCGCGACGGTTGAAGTCACCTTCCAGGCCGTGGCCCACCGCCTCATGCAGCAGTACGCCTGGCCAGCCGGCGCCTAACACCACCGGCATATTGCCCGCCGGGGCCGCAACGGCAGAAAGGTTAATCAACGCCATGCGTACCGCCTCTTTGGCGTAAGCATCGGCGCGAACTTCACCCTCGACGACTTCCAGGAAATAGTCATAACCAAAACGACCGCCGCCGCCGCTGGAGCCACGCTCACGCTTGCCGTCTTGTTCCACCAGCACGCTGACGGACAAACGCACCAGGGGGCGAACGTCCGCCGCCAGGGTGCCGTCGGTGGCCGCAACCAGTATTTGCTCATACACGCCGGTGATGCTGGCGCTGACTTCCTGCACGCGTTTATCGGTAGCGCGGGCCACCTTATCAACGCGATGCAGCAGGGCAATTTTCTCTTCACGTGGCAGGCTTTGCAGCGGATCAAGCAGCGGGTACAACGCCTTGTGGCTGATTTCGCCCAGGGTATGCACCTGGCCGTTACCCTTGTCACGTACGATGCTGCGCGCCGCCTGGGCGCTTTGCTGCAAAGCATTTAGGGTGATCTGATCGGCGTAGGCGAAGCCGGTTTTCTCGCCGCTGACGGCGCGTACCCCGACCCCTTGATCGATATTGTAAGAACCATCCTTGATAATGCCGTCTTCAATCACCCAGGCTTCATGGTAGCTCGACTGGAAATAGAGATCGGCATAATCGAGGCGGCGTTCTGCCAGTTGCCCCAGGACGGAAAACAGGTCTTGGTGGCTCAGCTTATTGGCAGCAAGTAACTGCTCACTGACAAACGTCAGGCTCATAATTTTTTCACTCTTTAATGGAGGAGTTTTTTTCAAACGGCGCCGTCAGCGACATCTGGAATCTATTGTGTTGCAACACCGGCATCTGTTCGCGAAGGGTTTTAAGGCCGGTAATGTCGACCCGCACCTTCAATGCCGAGACCGCATCCGCGTTTTCGGCCAGCACCTTGCCCCAACCGTCTACCGCCAGCGAGTGGCCCCAGGTACGGCGAGTCGGGCCATGGCTGCCGACCTGCGCCGGTGCCAGGATCACGCACTGGTTTTCAATCGCCCTTGCGCGCAGCAGAATTTCCCAGTGCGCTTCGCCGGTCACGCGGGTAAAGGCGGCCGGCACGGAAATCAGTTCAGCGCCCTGCGCTCGCAACGCCTGGAACAGCGCCGGGAAGCGCAAATCGTAGCAGATGGTCATGCCAAGCCGACCGACAGGGGTATCCACTACCGTGAGCTGCTGGCCATGTTGATAGGTATCTGACTCACGATAATGGCCGTGGGAGTCGTTAATGTCCACGTCGAACATGTGCAGCTTGTCGTAACGCGCCCGGATTTCGCCCTGATCGTCAAACAGCAGGCTGCTGGTAGTAATAAGCGCAGGATTTTCGCGGCTGACCAGCGGCATGGAACCGACCAGCAACCAAACGCCATAGCGTCGCGCCATTTCGCGCACCGCATTTTGCAACGGCCCGTCGCCCTGTTGCTCCGCATGCTCACGATAGGCCGCAGAGTTGGCGAACAGCAGCGCGTTCTCCGGCGTCATAACCAGTTTTACCCCGGCATTGAGCTGCTTAATCTGCTGTTCAATCTGGGCCAGGTTGTCACGCACCCGATCGCCACTGCACAACTGTAACAACGCAACGTTAGCATTTCTCATGACGCCTTATCCTCCTTTGGCTTACGCAACACCTCATTGATCTTCGGCTGATCCAGGCTGCCGCCGATATGGTAACGAATCAGCGAAATCTTGTTCCACAGCGGCCCCAACACTTTGGACGCGGCAAACACCGCGGCACCGACAATCGGGTTAATCACGAAGGCCGTCGCCACGCCGACGGTGGCTGAAATTTCCGGCGCCACCACCGCTTCCATATCAATCTGCCGACGCGCCAGGTCAATTTGGCCGCTCATGGCAATATCCGCTGCCAGCCCGTCAACCAAAAGGTTATCGGTATGCATTATGCCATCTTTCAACCACGAGGTGCTGCGGATGGAGTCAAAGTAGAAGCCTTTCCCGAAGGTATCGCTGAAATCGAACTGCAGCTTGCGTAACAGGGCATCGAAGCTCACCAGACGCAACAGCTGACCGGCGCGACCGCCCCCCATGCTGTCGATTTCGCCCTTGCCCATATTGATTTTCAACGCGCCACTCAGGGTGTTCAACTGCGGTTTCCACGGCTGGCCGCGCCAATACAGATCGAAATCGACGTCATAAGGTGCGCCTTTCAGCGGCGTGGTGATACCAAAGAAAGCCGCGGTTTCATCAATTTTGGCGCCCAACAGTTTACCTTTCAGCGAACTGCGCTCTTCCTGAGCATTCTGTTTCCACAGGCCGCTGGCGGTCATCCGCCCTTTGCCGGTATCGACCAACCCGTGCGTCAGCAAAAGGGTATCGCCCTGATTGGTCAAATCCGCCTCAACCTTGCCGAGGTTTTGCCCCATGACCCAGCAAGACTTACAGCGCAGCATCAGCGACGGCCAGTCGCGGAAGGACACCTTGTCTGCGGCCGCCTGCGGAGCAGTGGCTGCCGTCGAAGTTCCCTTACCGGTGTCAAACTGCGGGTTGTAATAGAGATAATTGATATCTGCGCGCCACGGCCCCTGATCCGCCACTCGCAGACTGCCGTCGACTTCATCGCCCTTGGCGCTGACCAGCGTGCCGCCCAGCTGTTTCTCTGCCGACAGCGTCAGCTTGTGCCAGGCCTGGCCCCCTAACAACAGCTGCGGCGTTTTCAGCGCAACCGTGGTCGGGAAGTTAAATCCACCCACTTTTCCCATGCCGTCACTTTGTTTCAGCGCCGGCGCCATCAGGCCCAGCCATTTCTCTCCGTCCAGCGGCGGCAGGTTAAGCGTTAGCGATTTTCCGTTTGGTAACGGCGGGGTTCCGTTGCCCGCCGTCTGCCATGCCGCACGGGCTAAGGTGACCTGCTGTTTGGCGAAGATCCATTCGCTGTTGAAATAGTTTTGTTTGCCAGCACTGCCGGTCAGCATGAATCCGTTCAGGCCGCCTTTCACTTTTACGCTCAGCGGCAATGGCTCACCCGCCGGTTTGTCCAACGGGGAGGGTAAGTGACTGCTTACTTTCTTGAGGTCCGCATCAACGCCGATGTCATAGCTGGCCGAGCCCTGATGAGGCAAGACGATAGCCACCTGACCTTGCCAGGGAGCGCTGCCGCTTAATGCATCGCTCACTTCCTTCGGTATGCCCGGGAATTTTCCCGGCTGCCAGTCAGCCTTGAGGCCAACGTTGACCTTGTAGTCACTTTTCCCTTCTAGCGTGTTGAAATTCACCGCCACCGGCTGCCCAAACCAGTTGGCAGACAGGGTATCGCTGCTCAGGTTACCGTTATCAAAACGGAACTTGCCGCTGACCTTTTGCAGCTCACTCTCGATCGGCTTAACCAACAGTGAGTTGTTGTTCAGCGCAACCTCTCCGGTGGCGCGAACCAGCTCGCCGTTCAAGGGAATATCGAGGTGTAAGCGCCCACTGACATTACCACCAATCTGCAGTTCGTCCAGGGCAGAGCCCAGTGAATCGTGCAGCGGAGTCTGTTTGAAATAATCATGGATCTCAGCCCCCTGGCCCGCGACCTCGGCATCCACCAACAAACGCTCTTTCAGATAGTCCGGAATGACGGCGCTGACATTTTTGCCATCGACTTTACCCAATTTGGTTTGCGGAGCGTTCATCCACAGCCCCTCATTGGCAAAGTCGAGATCGATAGCCAGATCGGTCAACGCCGGCCAATCCGGTTGGAACTGGAAGGTGGAATGGCGCAGCGGGACAAACACCTCAAACTGACCTTCGTTTTTGCGGTACGGGAAATGCTGTGGGTCGCCGTTGTAGAGCAGTGTGGCGTTATCCACCTGCCCACCCTTAATGGCACCGCTGAGGTAATCCACCAGATGCTTGCCCATCAGGGGCTCAGGGAAGTAGCGCCAGGCGTCCGCGCCGTCATACAGACGAATGCCTGCCAGAATATTCAGCCACGGGTCGCCTTTGGCCGGCTGTTGATAGCGGAAGTCGCCGTTAACCCACAGCGATTTGGCTTTCACATCCAGGTTTTTGCTCGCCAGTTCCCAGCCCTGCTCGTTGTTCTGCCAGGTCAGAGCCCCACGTGCGCTGCTGATTTCCAGAGGCGCCCGGAACATGTCGCCATACGGCAAGGTGCTGTTGTTGAGATCAAGTTGCAGACGGCCATTCTCCACACCGCCACTCAGTGCGCCGGAGAAGTGATTCACCCCGGGCAACAGTTTCCAGTGCTGCCAGCTAACGTCCTGCCAGAGGGCCTGGAAACGCGTTTTCTCCGGTTGTTTCATTGGGATATCCAACGCCAGCGCATTGACCTTGCCTTGCGGTTGCAGATCGTTCCAGCGGTCCAGCACGTCCGGGCTGAGGAAAGAGAAGGTCGGCAGTAACGCGGCCAGGCGCTCAAGCTGAATATCAGTGGCGCGCACGCGCAGCTCTTCGGTTTGCCCTGGGCCCAGGAACTCGGTATTTTCCGGCAGCCACAGCGCAGACAGCTTGCCCTGTGGCCAGGCCTGACCGTCGGTGGCCAGGTTCAACTGCGGGACGTCCACCTGCCAGCCAGTGCCCTGACGGCTGAGCGTCAGCGCCAGATTATCGACGTCCAGCCGGTGAGATTGAGCCCCCACGTTCCAGTTGGCCGCCCCCTGCTTCAATAATGCACTGCCGGTGGCGATTTCACCATTTTGGATCTGCAGCCAGGCCGCCAGACTGAAGTCTGCGCTTTCCAGCCCGGTATTGGCACGCAACCAACGGGTGAACCAGGGCTTCATGTCGATATTGTCGGCCTGCATATAGACAGTGCCGGTATTCAATAGCCCCTGGTTATCACGCAGATCCATACGCAGTTGCACCACGCCATGCTGACCGTTCAGCGTCGACAGGCTGATCTGCCCTTCTGCCCGGTGACGATCGCGGCCGTTCAACCAGGTCAACTGCGGGATTTCGAATTCGGCACGCGCGCCGGCGGGCGTCAGGAATGAGATGCGGCTGTCGCGCAGGTCGAAATGATCCAGCTGATGCAGCAGCAAATCGGTGATTTTACCCGGTTCGATAGTGCTGCCCTGGTGCTCATCGCCGCCCAGCGTGGTGTTAAGATCGAACTGGAGTTGGTGGAAGGTAAGATCGCGGAACTGCCAGCGCCAATGCAGCAGCGATTGCCACACGTCCAGCGCCAGCGTAACGCGTTCAATATGCAGGTTGCTTTTAGGCAGCGTGGCACGCACGTTGCGCATTTCAAGCTGTGGGCCAAAAGTTTCCCAACTGCCCTGCATGAAATCGACCTGTACGGGCACGCCGGAGAGGCTTTCAACCTTGGCCAGCAATTGAGGGCGGTAGTTGTTCAGTTCAGGCAGCGCCAGGCGCAGCCCGCTGATCAGCAACGCCACGATGACAATCAGAGTGGCGCCTGTAGCTAACAAAATCCCAGGCAGTCGCCTCACGCAGTTCTCCTTGCTTCCGCTGCCTGGCAACGGGAATCTCTATGCACGGTGGGGCTCAGCACGCTGAGCCCCACCCATGTCGGTCTTTGGCCGCCGCCCGGCGGACTACATCATGACAACGTCAAATTGTTCCTGGCTGTATAAAGGTTCGATTTGTACCTTCACCTGCTTGCCCACAAAGATTTCCACTTCGGCCAGCGCATGGGACTCTTCGCTTTTCAGCGCCTCGCCCACCGCCGCAGAAGCGTAAACCAGGAAACGATCTGAATCATAAGCATGGTGTACGCGCACAATTTCACGCAAAATTTCGTAGCACACGGTTTCCACTGTTTTCAGCGTGCCGCGTCCATGACAGGTAGGACAATCGTTACACAGCACATGTTCAATGCTTTCTCGTGTACGTTTACGCGTCATTTCCACTAAGCCTAGCTGAGAGAAGCCGTTGATCGTGGTTTTTACTCGATCTTTACTCAGCGCCAACTCCAGCGAATGCAGCACCCGACGACGATGCTCCTCATTGTTCATGTCAATGAAGTCAATGATGATAATGCCGCCCAAGTTGCGCAGCCGCAGCTGGCGGGCAATGGCCTGGGTCGCTTCGATATTGGTATTGAAGATGGTTTCGTCGAGGTTGCGATGACCGACAAAGGCACCGGTATTGATATCCACAGTCGTCATCGCCTCGGTCTGATCGATGATCAGGTAACCGCCGGACTTCAGCTCTACCTTGCGCTCCAGCGCACGCTGTATCTCGTTTTCGACGTCGTACAGATCGAAGATCGGCTGGCTGCCGGTGTACAGCTCCAGCTTGGCGGTAATATCCGGGATGTACTCACCGGTAAACTCCACCAGCAGGTCGTGGGTCAGGCGGGAATCCACGCGGATCCGGTCCAGTGCCGCGCCGGCGAAATCACGCAGAATACGCTGCGCCAGTGCCAGCTCACCGTACAGTTTGTATTTGGTCTGGTTGCGTTTTTTACGCTCCATCACCTTGGTCCACAGGCGTTTGAGGAAGGCGGCGTCCTGCGCCAGCTCTTCTTCGCCAATGCCTTCCGCCGCGGTGCGGATGATAAAGCCGCCCAGCTCATCACAGTAACCGGCCACCGCTTTTTTCAGGCGATCGCGCTCGGCTTCACTTTCTATACGCTGGGAAACGCCAACGTGCGCCGCCCCCGGCATAAACACCAGGTAACGCGAAGGCAAAGTGATGTCGGTGGTCAGGCGTGCGCCCTTGGTACCGAGCGGATCTTTCACCACCTGCACCATCAGATCCTGCCCCTGGCGCACCAGTTCGGCAATGTCACGCACGTGGAAATTTTTCTGCTCATCGCCGGCGACGCATTCCGTGTGCGGCATGATATCGGAAGCGTGCAGGAAGGCCGCTTTATCCAGACCGATATCGACGAATGCCGCCTGCATGCCCGGCAACACGCGGCTTACGCGCCCTTTATAAATATTGCCGACGATGCCGCGCTTGGATTCGCGCTCGATATGGATCTCTTGCAGGATGCCGCCATCAATATAGGCAACCCGCGTTTCAGACGGTGTGATATTAACCAGTAGCTCAGCTGTCATGCCTTCTCCTCAGAGCCGGTCGATAATGGCAGCGCCCATCAACCGGTTCTTACATCACGTAATGCGACAAAATTACTGAGCAGCTCATGTGTTTCGACTAACGGCAGACCCATCACCGCATGATAACTCCCGGTTATCGTTCTGACGAAACAACCACCCTTTCCTTGAATTCCGTAGGCGCCCGCTTTATCCATCGGCTCGCCCGTAGCAATATAGTCGCAGATATCCTGCTGTGACAGGTTGCGGAATGTCACGTCTGTCACCACCAGTTGGCACAGAACGTCATGGCGATCGGCGATCGCCACCGCGGTCATCACCTGATGCTGTTTACCCGACAGCGCCGCCAGCATTTTAGCCGCGTGCGTCTCGTCCTGGGGTTTTTCCAACACCCGGCCGTTGAGCACCACAATGGTATCGGCACCCAACACCGGCCACGCCTGCGGTGCCAGCGCCACGCCGGCTTTGGCCTTATCCTGCGCCAAACGGCGCACATAGGCTTCCGCAGCTTCCCCTTCCTGCCGCTGCTCTTCGGTATCCGTCAGGATAACTTCAAAGGGAACGCCCAATAGGGTCAGTAATTCATGTCGACGGGGAGATCCGGAGGCCAGATAAAGCGAAGTCATTGATATACCCTTACTGTACGGCGAACTGACGGCGAATTTTGCGCATCAGCAGGAATAACCACGGCCACAGGATGCCGTTTACCACACTACTCCAGAACACCTCTGGGCGGAAAGAAACGTTGATCACTAAAAACTCGGCCCAGAACACCACAACGTCCATCGCCAGTGACAACAGCACGACGATCAGCGCCTGTTGCCAGAGCGCCATATTGCGGAACAGTTGGAATTTGAACGCCACCAGATAGGCAATGATGCCTAACGCCAGTGCGCGTACGCCCAGCGTGGAACCGAGGATCAGATCCATAATCAGCCCCAGCACGAAGCCGGTGCCGACGTTAACCCGATGAGGCAGCGCCATCACCCAGTAGATCAGGATCAAAGCCAGCCAGGAGGGACGGAACATGTAGATCTGTTCCGGCCACGGCATGATTTGCAGCACCAGCGCCACCAGGAATGACAGCCAGATTATCCAGCGCCCGTTGCTGCGGTAACGATTCATTGCGTGACTCCCGCAGCAGGGGCAGCGGTTTGTACTGCGGCCCCGGTTGCCGGTGCCGGCAGCGGCAACTGTGGCCCAACCGCATCGGCCGGCGGCAGAACCTGCGGCATCATCTGCATCAGACGCTCATTGGCGACGCGATGAACTTCATCAGGCGGCAACGGCATGTCGCCGTTACGATCGGCCCCCCACAGCAGCAGCAGATAGCGCAAGCGCTGTAGCCCCGCAGTAGGCCGTGCCTGGATCACGGTATAGGCACGCTGATTATCCACTTTGACCGAGGACACCACCGCCACCGGATAACCTTCCGGGAAGCGGCCGCCAAGGCCGGAAGTGACCAGCACATCGCCCACGCGAATATCGGTATTGTTCGGCAGATGTTCGAGCTGTAAATCGTCGGCACAACCGCTGCCTGCGGCGATCACCCGAATATCGTTGCGCAGCACCTGGATGGGCAGCGCATGTGACGCATCGCAGATCAGCAGCACGCGGCTGGTGACTTTAGCCACCGCCACCACCTGGCCCACGACGCCTTTATCACTGATGACCGGCTGGCCTTCATAAACGCCGTTATCCGATCCTTTGTCGATCACCACCTGATCGCTGTAAGGATCCGAGCCGGTCGAGATCACCTGAGTGACCATTTTGTGTTCGTCCTGGCGCAGCGGTGAGCCTAACAGCTCACGCAAGCGGGCGTTTTCCTGCTTGAATTGGCCAAGAAGAAGAATATCGCTGTTTTTCAGCAGCAGTTCCTGCCGCAGAGCCCGGTTTTCCAGCTCCAGCTGTTGGCGGGTAGCCAGCGTTTCTGAAACGCTGTCCAAAACTTTACGTGGCCCATTGGCCAAAAAATAGAAAGGGCTGACGGCCGTGTCCATGTAGTTACGTATTTTCACGAACGTACCGAGACGGCTATCGGCAACGATCAGGCCAATGGCCACGATCACTGCCAAAAAAAGTCGTAGTTGCAGGGAAGGCCCCCTGCTAAAAATCGGCTTCATAAATTATGCGTGTTCCTCGACAACAGAAAGAGGAACCGTACCTGATTTTCGCTTTGCGCATTCACCCGATACGATTCCTCCTTCTTGGGGCTGACTATTCTTCGCTGAACAAATCGCCGCCATGCATGTCGATCATTTCCAACGCCTTGCCACCGCCGCGTGCTACGCAGGTCAGCGGATCTTCTGCCACAACTACCGGAATGCCGGTTTCTTCCATCAGCAGGCGATCCAGGTTGCGCAGCAATGCGCCGCCGCCGGTCAACACCATACCGCGTTCGGAAATGTCGGAAGCCAGCTCTGGCGGACACTGCTCCAGCGCCACCATCACCGCACTGACGATGCCGGTCAACGGCTCCTGCAGCGCTTCGAGGATTTCATTGGAATTCAGGGTAAAGCCGCGTGGCACGCCCTCAGCCAGGTTACGGCCGCGAACTTCGATTTCATGCACTTCATCGCCCGGATAAGCGGAACCGATGCCGTGCTTGATGCGTTCGGCGGTCGCTTCACCGATCAGTGAGCCGTAGTTGCGACGCACGTAATTAATGATGGCTTCGTCGAAACGGTCGCCGCCGATGCGCACGGAAGAAGAGTAGACCACACCGTTCAGTGAGATCACGGCCACTTCAGTGGTACCGCCACCGATATCCACCACCATGGAACCTGTCGCTTCAGAAACCGGCAGGCCGGCGCCGATTGCGGCAGCCATAGGTTCTTCAATCAGAAACACCTCACGCGCACCGGCCCCTTGGGCAGATTCGCGGATGGCGCGACGCTCAACCTGAGTTGCGCCAACCGGCACACACACCAGCACGCGCGGGCTTGGCCGCATGAAGCTGTTGCTGTGAACCTGTTTGATAAAGTGCTGCAGCATTTTTTCGGTCACGAAGAAATCGGCGATCACGCCGTCTTTCATCGGGCGAATAGCCGCGATATTGCCGGGCGTACGCCCCAGCATTTGTTTAGCCTCATGACCCACGGCCGCAACGCTCTTGGGTGAACCGGCACGATCCTGGCGAATGGCAACCACCGACGGTTCGTTCAGTACAATGCCTTGCCCTTTAACATAAATCAGGGTATTGGCGGTACCCAAGTCGATGGACAAGTCGTTGGAAAACATGCCACGAAATTTCTTAAACATAACTAAAGGATAATCCTGCAAGCTGGGGGCGGAAAATAAAATCCGCCTACTTTACCAACCACACGAAGCAGCGACAAGGCGCAAAAACGTTCTACTTCGGTGAAAAATAGTCTGTATTGTTTCTGCTCGAATGCACGGAAATTGGATGAGGCCTGAATTCCCTGAACAAAGGCTCAGTTTACCACCCTGTCAGCGCACGAAACGGCGTAACACAGCTCATAAAATCTAACATATTCCCTGATTGCCGCTGGTGGTAAGCACCTACCAACGTTCAACAGAAAAGGACTGACAAGAGCCTATATCAAATAGGCGTCATTGTCGCAGGCAGTTTGGGGGTGATCCCAAAATGACAGAGAAAAAAGCCCAGATGAATTGGCGCTCATTCTACGTTAATTTTTGTTCGGTATTCAGGTTAAACACGATAACGACGCGAATATTTTTTACGCCCGACGTCTATCGGTTCCGGCGACGCGAAAAAGTCGCCCTGTCCACCGAGGATCCCTCGCTCTTTCAGCGTCTGCCATTCATTACGCGTCCGCACGCTGGCGGCGAAAACCTGAGTGCTGGTGCCTTCGCAGGCGCCGGTCAGGCTCTGAACGAACAGCTGATTTTCATCACGCTTATCAATACTCCGCACCAGACCTGGATGGAGCTTAACCAACTCCACCGGTAAGGACTTGATATAGGAGGTACTTACCACGGTTAACCCGGCCTGGGACACCGCCAGACGACAGCCCAAGCCTGACAGTAACTTCAGTACCGGACGTAAACGGTCGATATGTTGACACACGTCTGCCTCTGCAAGTTCAATCAGAATTCGCCGACGATGACTTTTTTCACACTGTAACAGGCTATCACGCAGCCAACGTTGGAAACTGCGCTGCAATAGTGAGTCTACGCTCAGCGTGAAGGCCAACGTTTCTTCGGGCCACAGCGTCAGTAAAGGAAGAATACGGCTCAGATGTTGACGATCGTAGCTTTCCGCCAGCCCTAACTGCCGCACCAGAGGCATATACTCCGATGGCAGCAGTTCCTGGGTGCCATCGTAGATCCGGCTCATGATCTCACGGTGATGCACTTCCCCTTCCACCGTCACCGCCGGTTTCTGATACAAACGCGGGCCGCCTCGCGCCAGCACCTGTTCCAGCAGGGTGCGCCACTTGACGCTGCCGCGCCCTTTTTCCGGCACCTGACTGTCATAAACATACCAGCCGTTTTCACCTTGCAACGTAGCATGGCGCGTTGCCTGCTCCGCGTAATCGATCACCTGCTCGGTGGTTTGCCCGCTGCGGTACGCCACGATACCAATGTGCAAAAATGCTTCGCGATCGACCAGCACCGTTGAAGGCAAGGCGTCAATCGCGTGCACCAGCTGCGAAGCAATGCCGTCCGCCTCTTTCAGCGTACGGTGCGGCAGCAGGACGGTGAAGTCGCTGTGGAAATAACGCGCCAGCAGCGCCGCCGGATAGCGCATCACGAAGGTCGACAGCAGATTGACCAGCGAGTACATCAGTTCCTGCACCGCGCTGTTTCCGTGAATTTCCCGCAGCGTGTCAAAATCGGGCAATCGCACCATCATCACAATGCCGTGCGAGCCCTCTTCTTCCAACTGGGTGGTTAGCTGGTTGTCGAAGAACAGTCGGTTATTCAGGCCGGTTTTGGCATCCTGAGCGGCAAAGGCGCGGATCAAGGTATCGACCCGATTGCGTTCCTCGCGCGCTTCCGCCAAATCTGCCAGCAAGCGATCGAGCGCGCCGCTGACGTTCGCCGGCCATTCGCGCATGTCGCCCTGCATCACGCTCTCTCTTTCGCCGTTGAGGATGCGTCGTGCACGGCGTTCCAGCCGGTCCTCTCCGTCGGCCTGATCGCGAAGCCAGCGCAGGCTAAACAGCAAAATCATCACCATCACCACGATCGAAAGCGTCACGGCGGCGGTAGATTGCAACGAGCGTACGTCGCTGGCGAAGGGGTCAATATAAGTAATTTGCAGTGCCGCGCCGGGGTGTTGCATCAGCGGCAGAGCCACCTGCTTGTAGCCGTTGAGGGGATCCCAGGGCTGCTTGAGCGTCGGCAATTTATAGGAAAGGAGGTTGCTGTGGCTGGTATCCACGCTGACTGCCACAATACCCAGTGGGCGCATCACCAACGGCAACCAGCGTTTCTGCTCCTCTGGGGATTCACGCAGCATCGCCTGATCGAGCGAGGTCATCAGCGACTCGAAGCGGCGCTCCAGACGCTCCTGAGTGACGTAAAAGAAGCTGTATGAGCAGCCCATCAGCATCAAAAACATCGCCAAAGCAACAAGCAAGGTGATCAATGCAGAGAGTTTGGTGGTGAATCGCATCCCTGTGCCTTGTCCGGTATGGTTACGTGAGTTTTCACCTTTGGAAGTATAAAGGCCCCGAATCCGCTCAAATGAATCCAACACAATATCCTGATTTTTTTAATGAATAGCGGCACCGCTCCGGCGATGCCCATTGTCGGTTCACGCAACCCAAGCTACCAAGCCTCGACAACGAAGAAAACCTTCAATCACCCTTTTTTGTCTTTTATCAGGACATAAATTTCTTATATGCATATAGTCAATTAAATCTGATTCAGCCATCCATGGCAAAAATGTAAACAAGAGGAAGAGTGACATGCGTGCACTGTTATTGGAACAACAAGGCGATCAAACTCTGGCTCACATCAAGGATATCAGCAGCGATCTGCTGCCAGACGGCGATGTCAGGGTAGACGTCAACTGGTCCAGCCTTAACTATAAAGATGCGTTGGCGATCACCGGCAAAGGCAAGATCGTGCGTAACTTCCCGATGGTGCCAGGCATCGATTTCGCCGGTACGGTACGCGAAAGCCGCGACGATCGTTTTAAAGAAGGCCAAAGCGTAGTGCTTACCGGTTGGGGCGTGGGTGAAAACCACTGGGGCGGCCTGGCCGAACAGGCGAGGGTTTCCGGCGAATGGCTGGTGCCGCTGCCGAACGGGCTGGATGAACGCAAAGTGATGATCCTGGGAACGGCCGGCTTTACCGCCATGCTGTGCGTAATGGCGCTGGAAGAAGGTGGCGTGCGCCCGGACGACGGCGATATTTTGGTTACCGGTGCCAGCGGCGGCGTTGGCAGTACGGCCATCGCCATTCTGGCGGCGTTGGGCTATCACGTCACCGCCATCAGCGGGCGCGAGAGCAATACCGAGTACCTGAAAGCGCTGGGCGCCAAAGAAGTCCTGTCGCGCGACGGCTATCTGGAAGCCCCGCGTCCGCTGGAAAAGCAGCTCTGGGCCGGGGCAGTAGATACCGTCGGCGACACGCTGCTGGCGCGAGTCCTGGCACAGATGAATTATAACGGCACCGTTGCCGCCTGTGGCCTGGCCGGTGGCTATCACCTGCCCACCACGGTGATGCCGTTTATCCTGCGCAATGTTCGCCTGCAGGGTGTGGACTCGGTGCATACGCCACTGCATCGCCGCCAAACCGCCTGGGAGCGCCTGGCGGGAATTCTGCCGGACAGTTTTTACCAACAGGCCACCCAGGAAATTACCCTGGAACAGGCGCCGGCCACCGCCGTCGCGCTGCTGGATCACCAAGTGACCGGCCGCACTCTGGTGAAAATCCGCTAAGTTTTATCCCCCCGGCAACGGGGGGAACATCCGCCTGCGAAATTTCATATTTTCCCGCGTCCTCTCGCATATAGCCTGATTTCACGCCATGCTTACAACACAGGATACCCCAGCATACTGTAGGGGCGTTGCATGCTGCGCCCGCGTTATTCGGGGCAAAGATAGCCGCCCTCTACAGTCACTCTGACGGGTGCAGGTTTGAATGCCCGCACCTAAAAGGCTGCGGGGATAAAACGCGGAGAAAACACCATGAGAAAGCCCCCTAAATTGACCGAAGCCGATGTCACGCCCGAGAGCGTGTTTCATCAGCGGCGTAAAGTGTTGCAGGCGTTGGGTATCACCGCCGCGTCGCTGGCCTTGCCGCTTAATGCACAGGCCGATTTGCTGTCATGGTTCAAAGGCAACGATCGTCCCAAGGCCCCCGCCGGCAAACCGCTGGAATTCAGCAAACCGGCAGCCTGGCAGGCTCAACTGGCCATGACGCCGGAAGACAAAGTCACCGGTTACAACAACTTCTACGAATTCGGTCTCGATAAAGCCGATCCTGCAGCAAATGCCGGC
Source organism: Serratia liquefaciens (assembly GCA_012719855.1). GTDB lineage: Bacteria > Pseudomonadota > Gammaproteobacteria > Enterobacterales > Enterobacteriaceae > Serratia > Serratia liquefaciens_A. Next base: position 43,268 of record JAAXZN010000022.1, read on the forward strand.
GGTCTGAAGACCGAAGGCTGGAAAGTGCGTATCGACGGCGAGGTCGCCAAACCGATCACCCTGGACATTGATGACTTGATCAAACGCTTTCCGCTGGAAGAGCGCATCTACCGTATGCGCTGCGTGGAAGCCTGGTCGATGGTGGTGCCCTGGATTGGCTTTGAGCTGGGTAAGCTGATCAAGCTGGCGGAGCCGAACAGCAATGCCCGCTACGTCGCTTTCCAAACGCTGTACGATCCAGAGCAGATGCCGGGACAGAAAGACCGTTTTATCGGCGGCGGGCTGAAGTACCCCTATGTCGAGGGCCTGCGTCTCGATGAAGCCATGAACCCGTTGGCCCTGCTGACCGTCGGCGTATACGGCAAAACGCTGCCGCCGCAAAACGGTGCGCCGCTGCGGTTGATTACCCCCTGGAAATACGGTTTTAAAGGCATCAAGTCGATCGTCCATATCCGTCTGGTGCGCGATCAGCCGCCCACCACCTGGAATGAATCTGCGCCGAATGAATACGGCTTCTATGCCAACGTGAACCCGAACGTCGATCATCCACGCTGGTCACAGGCGACCGAACGCTTTATCGGCTCCGGCGGCATTCTGGACGTTAAACGCCAACCCACGCTGCTGTTTAACGGCTATGGTGAACAGGTGGCGTCGCTGTATCGCGGCCTGGATCTGCGGGAGAATTTTTAAGTGCGCTTAACACCGACCCATATCATAGGGATCAAGGTTGCCATTTATCTGGCAGCATTCCTGCCTTTTCTCTGGCTGGTGCTGTCGGTGGACCAGGGCTGGTTCAGCGCCGATCCGGCCAAAGACATTCAGCACTTTACCGGCAGAATGACGTTGAAACTGTTGCTGGCGACCTTGATGATTACGCCACTGGCGCGCTATGCCAGGCAACCGCTGTTGATACGTTGCCGTCGTCTGGTGGGATTGTGGTGTTTTGCCTGGGGCACGCTGCATCTGATAAGCTATTCGACGCTGGAGCTGGGGCTGAGCAATATCGGCCTGCTGGGGCGCGAACTGGTCACCCGTCCTTACCTGACGCTCGGCATTGTCAGTTGGCTGATCCTGCTGGCGCTGGCCGCAACCTCCACGCTGTGGGCAATGCGCAAACTGGGGGCCAAGTGGCAAAGGTTGCATAATCTGGTCTATCTGGTGGCGATCCTGGCACCGATTCACTACCTGTGGTCGGTAAAAACCTTTTCGCCGCAGCCCTTCATTTATGCCCTGCTGGCCGTCGCGCTGCTGGCGCTGCGATACAAGAAATTCCGCAATTGGTGGCGTTAAAAGGCGGAACTTTTCTGTGTTCTACCCCTCATAATGCAATATCGCCCTGGCCAGTTTACCGATTTAGGGTTGAATATCTTCGCTGATAAGACCAGTATTTAGCTGCGAATTGCTACGATATCGTTATAATGCCCGACCTTGTTCCTGTTCTCAGGGTGAATTTTCCCCTTAACAGGTGACAAATCTGTGACGTCGGGTTATTTTCTACGATGATGGTTTTATTGCCGGAGATACCAGCACAATGGCGGATAAGTTTCACATTTTGCTTCTGAACGGCCCCAATCTGAATCTGCTGGGGACGCGTGAGCCGGAGAAGTACGGCAGCACGACGTTAACAGAGATTGTTAACGGATTGGAAAACCAGGCATCCGCACTGGATATTACCCTGAGCCATCTGCAGTCTAACGCCGAACATGCGCTGATCGACCGCATACATCAGGCGCGCGGCAACACAGATTTTATTCTGATTAACCCTGCCGCGTTCACGCATACCAGCGTGGCGCTGCGTGATGCATTGCTGGCGGTGCAGATCCCGTTTATCGAGATCCACCTCTCCAACGTGCATGCCCGAGAGCCTTTCCGCCATCACTCTTACCTCTCCGATATTGCGGTAGGCGTGATTTGCGGCCTCGGCGCGGATGGCTACACATTTGCTTTACAGGCAGCGGTTAACCGTCTGTCGAAAACCCACTAATTGCTACGCAAAAGAGTACGGAATCACACTCATGGATATTCGTAAAATCAAGAAACTGATCGAACTGGTTGAAGAATCAGGTATTTCTGAACTGGAAATCTCTGAAGGCGAAGAGTCAGTTCGCATCAGCCGCGCTGCTCCAGCGCAGGCTTACCCAATGATGCCACAGGCATACGCAATGCCGGCACAGCCGCAGCCAGCACTGGCTACTGCCGTTGCCAGCGCGCCAGCCGAAACGCCTGCAGCACCAGCGGCCATGAGTGGCCACATCGTTCGTTCCCCAATGGTCGGTACTTTCTACCGCACGCCAAGCCCGGATGCGAAAGCCTTCATCGAAATCGGCCAGAAAGTGAACGCCGGCGACACTCTGTGCATCGTTGAAGCCATGAAAATGATGAACCAGATCGAAGCGGACAAATCCGGCGTGGTGAAAGCCATCCTGGTAGAGAACGGCCAACCGGTAGAATTTGACGAGCCATTGGTCGTCATCGAATAACGAGGCGAACATGCTTGATAAAATTGTTATCGCCAACCGTGGCGAGATCGCGCTTCGTATCCTGCGTGCTTGTAAAGAGCTGGGCATCAAAACCGTTGCCGTGCACTCGACAGCGGATCGCGATCTGAAACACGTATTGCTGGCTGACGAGACCGTGTGTATCGGTCCTGCGCCATCGGTAAAAAGTTACCTGAATATCCCGGCAATCATCTCTGCAGCGGAAATCACCGGCGCAGTGGCGATCCACCCGGGCTACGGCTTCCTGTCTGAAAACGCCGATTTCGCCGAGCAGATCGAACGCTCCGGCTTTATCTTCATTGGCCCGAGAGCCGAAACTATTCGCCTGATGGGCGACAAGGTTTCCGCTATCAATGCCATGAAGAAGGCCGGCGTGCCTTGCGTACCTGGCTCCGATGGCCCGCTGACCGAAGACATGGATAAAAACCGTGCCTTCGCCAAGCGCATCGGTTATCCGGTCATCATCAAGGCGTCCGGCGGCGGCGGCGGCCGTGGCATGCGCGTTGTGCGCAGCGACAAAGATCTCGAGCAATCCATCTCCATGACCAAGGCGGAGGCCAAAGCGGCTTTCAACAACGACATGGTTTACATGGAAAAATACCTGGAAAACCCACGCCATATCGAAATTCAGGTGTTGACGGACGGTCAGGGTAATGCCATCTATCTGGCCGAGCGCGACTGCTCCATGCAGCGTCGCCACCAGAAAGTGGTTGAAGAGGCTCCGGCACCGGGCATCACCAGCGAAATGCGCCGTTATATCGGCGAGCGCTGCTCGAAGGCCTGTGTGGAAATCGGCTATCGCGGTGCGGGGACTTTCGAGTTCCTGTATGAAAACGGCGAGTTCTATTTCATCGAAATGAACACCCGTATTCAGGTTGAGCATCCGGTTACCGAGATGATCACCGGCGTGGATCTGATCAAAGAGCAGCTGCGTATCGCTGCCGGTCAGCCGCTGTCGATCAAACAGGAAGAAGTGAAGGTTCACGGCCACGCGGTGGAATGCCGTATCAATGCCGAAGATCCGAACACCTTCCTGCCGAGCCCAGGCAAGATCACCCGTTTCCATGCGCCAGGCGGTTTCGGCGTGCGTTGGGAATCTCATATTTACGCCGGTTATACCGTACCGCCGTACTATGACTCCATGATCGGCAAACTGATCACCTACGGTGAAAACCGTGACGTGGCGATTGCCCGCATGAAGAACGCCCTGGCTGAGCTGATCATCGATGGCATCAAAACCAACGTTGAACTGCAGCAGCGGATCATGAGCGACGAAAACTTCCAGCACGGTGGCACCAACATCCACTATCTGGAGAAAAAGCTCGGTCTGCAGGAAACCTAAGGCAGGCATTCATCTCGCCTGACAGAAGGCCGGTTAATCACCGGCCTTTTTCTTTTTCATCCCAGGCTAAGTAACGGGCTTGGCAAAACCCTGTCATGCCGTAGAATTCCCTACCTTTGGAAAATCCATAGCCGTATATCTATTGGAGAAACGGATGGACACTCGCTTTATTCAAGCTCACCGCGAAGCACGCTGGGCACTGGGCCTGACGCTGCTTTACCTGCTGGCCTGGTCGCTGGCGGCCTATCTGCCGGACAGCGCATCCGGTATTACCGGTCTGCCGCACTGGTTCGAAATGGCCTGCCTGTTGGTTCCGCTGCTGTTCATCGGCCTGTGTTGGCTCATGGTACGCGGCGTATTCCGCGATATTTCACTGGAGGACGGCGATGCAAACTGAAGTCATTCTGCCGCTGGTCGCCTATCTGTTGCTGGTGTTCGGGCTGTCGGTTTACGCCTATAGCCGACGCCAGAGCGGCAACTTCCTCAGCGAATATTTCCTGGGCAACCGCTCGATGGGCGGCTTCGTGCTGGCCATGACCCTGACCGCCACCTATATCAGTGCCAGTTCGTTTATCGGGGGACCCGGCGCCGCCTACAAATACGGCCTTGGCTGGGTGCTATTGGCGATGATCCAACTGCCGGCGGTTTGGCTTTCGCTCGGCGTGCTGGGCAAGAAGTTTGCCATTCTGGCGCGCCGCTACAACGCCATTACCCTCAACGACATGCTTTACGGCCGCTATCAAAGCCGCCTGTTGGTCTGGCTGGCCAGCCTCAGCCTGCTGGTGGCGTTCCTGGGTGCCATGACGGTGCAGTTTATCGGCGGCGCGCGCCTGCTGGAAACCGCCGCCGGCATTCCTTACGACACCGGTTTGCTGATCTTCGGCATCAGCATCGCGCTGTATACCGCTTTTGGCGGCTTCCGCGCCAGCGTGCTCAATGACGCCATGCAGGGGATGGTGATGCTGATCGGCACCGTGTTACTGCTGGTTGCGGTGATCCACGCCGCCGGCGGCCTGCACAGCGCCGTAGACAAGCTGCAACAGATTGATCCCGCACTGGTATCGCCGCAGGGCGGTGAACAGATCCTCAGCCTGCCGTTTATGGCATCGTTCTGGATCCTGGTGTGCTTTGGCGTGATTGGCCTGCCGCACACGGCGGTGCGCTGCATCTCCTACAAGGACAGCAAGGCGGTGCATCGCGGTATCATCCTCGGCACCATGGTCGTAGCGGTGCTGATGTTCGGCATGCATCTGGCCGGCGCTCTGGGCCGCGCGGTGTTGCCGGATCTGAAGATCCCCGATCAGGTGATCCCGACGCTGATGATCACCGTGCTGCCGCCTTATGCCGCCGGTATCTTCCTGGCGGCGCCGATGGCGGCAATCATGTCGACCATCAACGCACAATTGCTGCAATCTTCTGCCACTATTATTAAAGATCTCTATCTGGGCGTACGCCCGCAGCAGATGCAGAACGAACGCTTGATCAAACGCTTCTCCAGCCTGACCACGCTGGTTCTGGGCTTGCTGGTGCTGTTGGCGGCCTGGCGACCACCGGAAATGATCATCTGGCTGAACCTGCTGGCATTCGGCGGCCTGGAAGCGGTATTCCTCTGGCCACTGGTGCTGGGTCTGTACTGGGAACGCGCCAACGCGCAGGGAGCACTTAGCTCCATGGTGACGGGTGCGGTATGCTATACGCTATTGGCCAGTTTCAATCTGCAGCTGGCAGGGTTGCACCCTATCGTTCCTTCGCTGCTGCTTAGCCTGCTGGCGTTTTATATCGGTAACGTCGTCGGCGAAAAGCGCCGGGTGGCGTCATCATTAGCTTCTTAAAGAGAATTGTTATGCCTTGGATCCAACTAAAACTGAACACCACCGGCAGCCAGGCGGAAGACCTGAGCGACGCGCTGGTTGAAAGCGGCGCAGTATCGGTCACCTTCCAGGACACTCACGACAACCCGGTGTTCGAACCGCTGCCGGGCGAAACCCTGCTGTGGGGCGATACCGATGTGATCGGGCTGTACGATGCAGAAACCGACATGGCCGAGGTGGTCGCGATGCTGGAACAGCACCCGCTGCTGGGCGCCGGCTTTCGCCATAAGATCGAACAGCTGGAAGACAAGGACTGGGAGCGCGAGTGGATGGACAACTTCCACCCGATGCGCTTCGGCGAACGTCTGTGGATCTGCCCAAGCTGGCGCGACGTGCCCGATCCGAACGCGGTCAACGTGATGCTGGACCCAGGCCTGGCGTTTGGCACCGGCACTCACCCGACCACCGCGCTGTGCCTGCAGTGGCTGGACGGGCTGGATTTGGCGGGTAAAACCATTATCGACTTCGGCTGCGGGTCCGGCATTCTGGCAATTGCCGCGCTGAAGCTCGGTGCAGCGCGCGCTATCGGCATCGATATCGATCCCCAGGCCATTCAGGCCAGTCGCGACAACGCGCAGCGTAACGGCGTTTCAGAGCGTCTGGAGCTGTATCTGCCGAAAGACCAGCCAGCCGATCTGCTGGCCGACGTAGTCGTCGCCAACATCCTGGCCGGCCCGTTGCGTGAGCTGGCTCCCTTGATCGGCTGTCTGCCTAAGTCCGGCGGTTATCTGGGCCTGTCCGGCGTGTTGGCCACCCAGGCGGCAAGCGTGGCGCAAGCCTATGAAGATAAATTCACGCTGGATCCGGTCGCAGAGCGTGAAGAGTGGTGCCGCATCACCGGTCAGCGCAAGTAATCCCCTTACTGCCCTGAAAAAACCACCGCCGACGTAGCCCGTCGCGGTGGTTTTTTGTTTTTCCTGCCTGCGCGACGACAACACCGCACACCCTTGAAACGGCATGGCAAATTCACCGTGACCCTGGATATTTTCTGCCTAAGCCTTCACCCCGCAATTTCAGCATAATTCAGCCCATTCTCAATGAAAAACGCTGACAAACGACTTAAATCACTGCCGTTATCGGGCTGAATCGAGACTCATTACAGATAAAATTCTGTTGTATCGGGAATATTTTATAGCGCACTAATTAACCAATAATGTTCAACTCATTGTTAAATATATATAATATTTTTATGAATCCCGACAATGCGCATTTTGATTGCCGAATAGCGGCCAATTGGTCAAAGTTTGGCCTTTCATCTCAACGCAAAAATGCGTAATATACGCGCCCTTGCGGACACAGTATGGTTACTCTTTGTCTATGCGCATTGGACACCACCAGCTTACAAATTGCCTGATTGCGGCCCCGATGGCCGGCATTACAGATCGCCCATTTAGAACCCTATGTCATGCAATGGGTGCTGGGATGGCTGTATCCGAAATGCTCTCCTCCAATCCGGAGGTGTGGCGGACGGATAAGTCGCGTCTGCGTATGGTCCATAGCGATGAACCAGGGATCCGTTCCGTGCAGATTGCCGGATGCGATCCGGATGATATGGCCGCCGCAGCGCGTATTAACGTGGCTAGTGGCGCACAGATCATCGATATCAATATGGGTTGCCCGGCCAAGAAAGTGAACCGGAAGCTTGCAGGGTCTGCATTGCTGCAGTACCCGGATCTGGTTAAACAGATCCTCCACGCGGTCGTCAACGCCGTGGATGTGCCGGTAACGCTTAAGATCCGCACCGGCTGGGCGCCAGAACACCGTAACTGTGTAGAGATTGCCCAACTGGCCGAAGACTGTGGTATACAGGCCCTGACTATTCATGGCCGAACCCGTGCCTGCCTGTTCAACGGCAACGCGGAGTACGACAGCATTCGGGCAGTTAAGCAGAATGTTTCCATTCCGATTATCGCGAATGGCGACATTACTGACCCGCATAAAGCCAGAGCAGTGCTCGACTACACCGGGGCTGATGCCCTGATGATAGGCCGCGCTGCTCAGGGGAGACCCTGGATCTTCCGGGAAATCCAGCATTATCTGGACACTGGGGAACTGCTGCCCCCTCTGCCACTTGGCGAGGTTAAGCGTTTGTTGATAGGGCATATTCGGGAATTGCACGGCTTTTACGGCCAAGGCAAGGGATTCCGGATTGCTCGTAAGCACGTCTCCTGGTATCTCCAGGAGCACGCCCCGAATGACCAGTTTCGGCGCACATTCAACGCCATAGAGGATGCCAGCGAACAGCTGGAGGCGTTGGAGGCATATTTCGAAAATCTTGCGTAACAAAAAAGAGCTGACAGAACTATGTTCGAACAACGCGTAAATTCTGACGTACTGACCGTTTCAACCGTGAACTCACAGGATCAAGTGACTCAAAAGCCTCTGCGTGACTCGGTTAAACAAGCACTGAAGAACTATTTTGCTCAACTGAATGGTCAAGACGTTAACGATCTGTATGAGCTGGTATTGGCTGAAGTTGAACAGCCACTGTTGGACATGGTGATGCAATACACCCGTGGCAACCAGACCCGTGCAGCCCTGATGATGGGCATCAACCGCGGTACGCTGCGTAAGAAATTGAAAAAATACGGCATGAACTGATACTAGTCAGTTAGCATGTTGAAAAGGCGCAACCTCGCAAGAGGCGGCGCCTTTTTCTTATTGGTCGTCCCATCTGAACGCAAAAAAGGCGCTTGCCCCTCCGGGTCAGCGCCTTTGTGTTGATTAAGCCTTATTAAGCCGCGTGATGATGGCCATGGTGGTGGCCGTCATCTCCCGACCCATTCATCCGTTTTGCTCGCGGTTGCGCGTACAAGAAGTACACCAGCAGGGAAATCACTATCAACCCAAGCGTAATGAACAGCACGGTTGGCGGAGTGCATGAACCAAGGTAGAGGCAAACCAATACGCAAATAGGCACCAGTACCTTGAACCACGGCATGCGGTAAGTCCCTTGCATCTTTTTCTTGCGCACCACAAAGATACCGACAATCACCGCCAGATACTGCAGCAGACGGCAAACCGTTGCGACCTCTACCAGCAGCACAAAGGACTCTTTCGACATGGCATTCGCCAGGACGATAAAGATGATGGTCACCACCAGCATCGCAATGATTGATTTGGCCGGTACGCCGCGTTTGTTATTGGCGCCGGCCGACTCCGGCAGGAAGCCATCCTCCGCCAGCGGCACCAGATTACGCGGCCCGGCAAAGCACATGGCCAGACCGATACCAAACAGGGCAACCACCGATCCTAAGGACATGACCGCACGAGCGCCGCTACCCAGAACCATCCCCACGCTGTCCGCCACAGAGTTATCGGAAGACGCCAGATGCTCGCCCCCCATGGAGCCAATAATGGAAGCAAACAGCAGGAAATAGAGTGCCGTGACCGACAACAGCACCAGAATGATCGCCCGTGGGATGTCGCGGGTAGGGTTTTCCATATCTTGCGAGGCCACGCCGATATTCTCGAAGCCCACCATCGCGTAAAACAACAGCAGGAAGCCGCCTGAAAACTCCGCCGAGGTCAGATGACCAAACGCCGGCACTTCAACCCCGGTCGACTGCGGTACCAACCCTGACACATCGGTAAAATTAGCCAGGTCGAAATGGCTGAAAGAGACCAGGATGCAGCTGATTAACGCCGCCAATACCAGCCAGCTGCTCACGCGGGTAAACACCGACATCACTTTTACCGAAATCAGGTTGATACCGCAAAGCACGCAGGCAAAAGCGATACTGATAATCGCCGAGTTGGCCGGCGCCAAATGGATACCTAACGCGGTGGTAATGATCCCCGGCAATGCGGCTACCTGTACCGCCAATGCAACGCAGGCGGCAAGAAAACGCATAAAGCCGATATTAAACCCCAGGAAAGGACCAAAAGTGGCGCTAACGTAAACGTAAACCCCCCCGGTTTTAGTAAAAATACCGGCCATTTCAGCAAAAGCCAATGCCATGATCAGCGCCAGAACGGCGCAGATCACCAGTACCGGAAACAGGTTCATACCCAGTTCAGAATAAGCTTTGCCGGGGGTGATGAAGATCCCTGCCCCCAGCAGGCAGTTAATGCCGAACAGGACTATCGTCCCGAACTTCATTTTGCCCGAGGTCGTTGTTTGAGTGCTCATTATTCACCTTTGCGAGACAAAGCGCCCAGGCACCACCAGTAGGTGCCGGACGCTCAGTAAGAAGGTCAGTCAAAGCAAAGACGGGAGTAGCTCAGAACATCGGCAGCAACGGGGCCTGCCGGCACGCTGAGCACTGACGTCAGTGTGTTTGACGTCCCCATTGGGATACGGCGTGAATGCCGTCAGGAAGCGCTCAGCAGAGCACGGACTCATGGGTAGTGGCGTTGGCCTTTAGCTGGTCAACGATGTTGCGGATGTCCTGCGCCAGCAGGTTCATCAATGTGGTGCTGACGCCGTAGCGGATCAGAACGCGCATGATGATGGTGTTTTGACGGTTGCTCGGCAGCGGGTATGCCGCCGTTTGCCAACCGCGCTGTTTCACCTGGTTTTGCAAATCATATAGGGTGAAGCCTTTTACATCGTCTTTCAGGGTAAAGACCACGCCCGGCAACCCCCCTTCGCTGCTGTACAGCATTTCAAATTCTGGGAAGTCGGCCAATTTATGCGCCAGGAACTTGCCGGTATCCACACAGGTCTGCTGGATCTCGGAGTAGCCCTCTTTGCCCAGACGCAGCAGTTGGTAGTACTGAGCAATGACGGAACCGCCGGGACGGCTGAAGTTGAGGGCGAAAGTCGCCATGTTGCCGCCGAGATAATTAACGTAGAACACCAGATCGTCAGGCAAATCTTGTTTTTCGCGCCATACCACCCAACCCAGGCCCAGCGGGGCCAGGCCATATTTATGACCGGAAGAGTTGATGGATTTTACGCGCGGTAGACGGAAGTCCCAAACGATGTGGCTTTGCTCTTCGACGAAAGGCGCAATAAAGCTGCCGGATGCCGCATCAACGTGGATCGGAATATCCAGGCCACGCTCTTTCTGTAGCTTGTCCAGCGCATTGGACAGGCCAAGTACGTCTTCGTACACCAGCGTAAAGGTCGTCCCGAAGGTAGGCACCACACCGATGGTATTTTCATCGATGTAATTAACCATGTCGTCGGGGTGGGCGCACAGGGCGCCTTCGCGGATGGGCACCTCGCGGTGCTCGATCTCAAAATAGGTACAGAATTTTTTCCAGCAAATCTGTACCGGGCCAGTGACCAGGTTTGGCTTGGAAGTGTCCAGCCCTTTCGCCTTGCGTTTTTGCTGCCAGTTACGTTTCAGCGCCAGACCGCCCAACATTGCCGCTTCGCTGGACCCCACACAGGAAGTACCAATCGAATTATTCACGTCTGGCGCATGCCACAACCCCGCCAGCATTTTTGTACAGCACACTTCAATTTTTGCCGTTTCTGGGTACAACTCTTTATCAATCAGGTTTTTTACCGATCCCAGCTTCATCAGCTCGTCCACTTCAGGCTCTGACCAGGTGGTGCAGAACGTCGCCAAATTCTGTTTTTCATTGCCGTCTAGCATTAAACGATCTTTAATCAAATTCAAAACAGAACTCGGGCAGCTGGATGATTCTGGGATCTTCCCTTCCGATAAAGTGTGTTGGGCCACCTCAGTGGAATAGATAGGCATATATTGATTAGTCATAATAAATCACCTCTTTTTATTTGATGTGTTTTCATGAAAGTTGACGTGGATACCGCTAATAATTACGCTTCGAATTACCTCCTTCAGGAATTAATATTGGTTGTCACCCCAGCCTAATACCTCCCGGCCATCGTGATTAATCTTACGGTGGCCAGCTCTATTACCTGTTATTTACACGACATTTTCTCTATTGCCGCATGCAAGCGAGTTAGCGTTTTTGCTTTTCCCAATACGGCCAGGCAATCATTTAACGATGGCGTATCTTTCGCCCCGAGAATGAATAATCGCAACGGCATATTGATGTCTTTTAATGACGTGCCGTACTCTTTGGCAATATCGCCAATCACTTGGTTAATCTCGGCACTTTCCCAGCCGTCTATCGTAGAGAAACGCTGATAGATTTCGCAGAAAACTGTTGGATGTGCCGAGGCAAGCAATTTCTCGTAGGTTTCCTGATTGTTACACTGGTACTCACCGTAATAACTGCGGCAGGATTCCGCCATTTCCTTCATCGTTCTGGCTCGAGTTTTTAACAGCTCGGCCAGCCGTGCCAGCGGTGGGCCAGCTTCCGTACTGATAGCCAGCCGTTGGAGCTGCCATTGCAAATCGGGCAATAAATGTTCGGCCGTGGCGGTAGCAATATAATGCTTATTGAGCCACAGTAATTTCTCCGTATTGAACGCACTGGGGGAGTTGCTGACATTGTTAATATCGAACAGCGAGATCATCTCATCCAAAGAGAAAATTTCCTTATCCTGATATCCCCACCCCAAACGCACTAAATAGTTACGCAATGCCTCAGGTAAAAAACCTTCCTCTTGGTATTGCATTACGTTGGCCGCCCCGTGGCGCTTGGAAAGTTTTTTTCCGTCATCCCCGAGTATTGGCGAAACATGGGCAAACACCGGCGGCTCCAGCCCCAACGCCCGGTAAACATAAATTTGCTTCGGCGTATTATTGATATGCTCTTCGGCGCGGATGATATGCGTCATCTGCATGTCGATATCATCGACCACCACACAAAAATTATAAGTTGGCCAGCCGTCGGTACGGCGAATAATAAAGTCATCAAACTCGCTGTTGCTGAATTCAATACGCCCACGGATCATGTCATCCCAGGCCACAATACCCTGCTGTGGGCTTTTCAAGCGCACCACGTGAGGCAGGCTGGGATCGTGCCCCAGATGGTGCAGACAGTGGCGGTCGTAAATGAAGTTCTCTTTGTTCTTTTCCTGCTGAGCCTTGAGTGCACTCAAGCGCTCCTCGCTGCAGTAGCAACGGTAGGCCTGGCCGGAGGCCAACAGTTGATCGACCACCTCGTTGTAACGCTCCAGGCGTTTAGTCTGATAGAAAGGACCTTCGTCCCAATACATACCCAACCACTTCATCGAATCCAGGATGGCGTCAACTGCGCCCTCTTTTTCCCGTTCAACATCGGTATCTTCAATACGCAGAATAAACTTGCCGTGATTATGGCGGGCATAGAGCCAGGAATAGAGAGCAGTCCTTGCCCCACCCACGTGTAAAAAACCCGTTGGGCTGGGAGCAAACCTTGTTCTTACGCTCATTAGAGAACTCCTTATTATTGAATAAAACCCCAAATAATGAGCATTGCATCCAGGCGATAATCAAATTAATTAACACTGAAGCAACTTCAAGCATTACGGGATTAAAACAGCGCCAGAGATAACACCTGTAAATATCAGGTGGCATTTCAAGCCATGCCCATGAGATTCATTAACCGCTTGCCAATAAAGCCGTTGGATGTTGAATTGAATAAGAGAGATATTGCAATAAGGTTTGTGTCCTAACTTCTGGCTTTTCCATCTTTATTATTTTCTCCATTTCCTTCAACATGCCAGGAGAAACATTTTTGCATTCTATACAGCTTAGCTTTTCATCCTTATTCTCGATCCTGAAAGAAAGACATCTAATGGCATCAATAACCTTCTGATTGACGATACAAATATCCCTACCCAGACGAACAAAACCCTGCACACTGCTTTGCTTAGCAATTAAAGTGGTATGAGTAATTTCTGGAGAAAACCGCACAAATAAATAACCTGGAAATAACGGGGTGGTGCGAGTTCTAAAAGAATTTTTCCGATCGGTACGTAATGTTAACCTGGTTTGCATTGGCATATAACATTCAACACCAATACGCTCTATTTCATCAATAACCTTCGCATGTAATCTGGAACGATAGCAAATGAGATACCATGAGTACATTTCTGCCCCTTATTCATTTCATTGCTTGTGATGGCAAACCAATTCATTGCTAACCCGGCCAACGGAAATAGCCGTCCGCAGCCATTGTTCTTAGGAACAAAGCTGAATCAGCACATTGGTTTTCATTGATCAGATGTCTATTTTCGCCAAGAAATTATCCCAAGGCGTTATCAGGAATTTGGATAGGGTATTTATCGAGATTGGGTCTACGTCAGAGTGCGAGTTAGCGTTTTACCAATGCAGTAGCAGTGAGCGATCCCACTGTTTTTTGAAAATTTCATTTTGACCACCGGCACTACGCCAAAAACAATATTCCGTCTTGAGATAAAAATCCAGTACAAGAATCCACAGACGCAATTTTACTGGATGAGAATTGAAAATGGGCATTAAAACAAAATTAAATGTATCACCCTGTATCAAAAAGTTTCCAGATTGTTTTGCTTCAATAAAAACAATAATAAAAACAAAACATTGATGAAATAAGGACGAGAAAAATCAATAGCACTAACATCCCCTGTTACAGGGGAAAAAATACACAAACGCATAATACATATTCATTGACTTCGCCATGATATAAAGCAAATTTCAAACTTTATATCCCACCGTATTTCAGCGCTTTTACATGCTAATTTTTTGATCTTTTTGCGCATGTTTTGCACAAAAAGCTCACCAAAAAATGCATCGTTTTCCTCCATTGGGAATCGGAATATTCGGATCCTCCCCCTGACGTTGTGTGGTAAACTGGACAGTCTTGGACCGCCTTCGCTGGCCTACAGCCCTCACCCCGAAGCCTGATAGCAGCGCGAACCGCCCTTCGAGTGTAAAGATTTAGTCAATTATGGAATCTGGCTAAACCATAGTGGTATCTGGGTGTCTGAGTAGTTGTATCGCAATTGAGTGGATCTTTATGCGTTACAGGTTGCTGCCCCCTTAATGCATAAATGAGTTCATATGAAGCGTCCGCAAAAATTCAAATCGGCCCTGCTGCATCCGCGCTACTGGTTTACCTGGTTCGGCCTGGCCTGCTTATTCCTGTTGGTCCAACTCCCCTACCCGGTGCTGCACAAGCTCGGCGTGTGGATGGGCCGCACCTCGATGCGCTTTCTGAAACGTCGCGTTTCAATCACCCGCCGCAACCTGGAACTGTGCTTCCCGGATATGGACGAGGCTCAGCGCGAGCGTAAAGTGGTCGGCAACTTCGAATCCCTCGGCATGGGCCTGCTGGAAACCGGCATGGCCTGGTTCTGGTCAGATAAGCGCGTCAAACGCTGGTTCAACGTTTCCGGCATCAACCACCTGAAAATGGCGCAGCAGAACCAACGCGGTGTGTTGGTGATTGGCGTGCACTTTATGTCGCTGGAGCTGGGTGGCCGTGCCATGGGTCTGTGTCAGCCAATGATGGCGATGTACCGCCCGCACAACAATAAAGCGATGGAATGGGCACAGACCAAAGGGCGCATGCGTTCCAACAAGGCGATGCTCGATCGCAAAGACCTGCGCGGCATGGTTCATGCCCTCAAGCGCGGTGAGGCCGTATGGTTCGCCCCGGATCAAGACTACGGCCCACGCGGTAGCGTGTTCGCTCCACTGTTTGCCGTCGATCAGGCTGCCACCACCAGCGGCACCTTTATGCTGGCGCGCATGGCCAAGCCGGCGCTGGTGCCGGTGGTTCTGATCCGCCGCGAGAAGGGTCGGGGTTATGACCTGCTGATCCAACCGGCGTTGGAAAACTACCCTATCGGCGATGAGATTGCCGCAGCGGCTTACATGAATAAAGTGGTGGAAAAAGAGATCATGCGCGCCCCTGAGCAATACATGTGGCTGCATCGTCGCTTTAAAACCCGGCCGGCCGGCGCACCGTCGCTGTACTGAGCCCAAAAAGGATATTCATCAGCCCGGCCAATGCCGGGCTTTTTTGTGCGCCGGATTTAAAAAACTGCGGATGAGCGCCGATCTTTGCTGTAACCTCCTTTTTTACCCGCACAGGAAAAGGAAATGATGAAAGCTCAAGTCCGCATTGCTCTGGTCGGTGACTACCAACCTCATGCTGTTTCTCACCAGGCCATCCCCATCGCTCTCCAACTCACCGCCAAACACCTTAACGTCGATATTCAATCCCACTGGCTGCCCACAGAAAGCATTACCGACACTTCGTTCCTGCAACGCTATGATGCCATCTGGGTGGTGCCTGGCAGCCCGTACAATCATGACGACGGTGCCTTTCTGGCTATCCGCCATGCGCGCGAGCAAAACGTTCCCTTCCTCGGATCTTGCGGTGGTTTCCAATATGCGATCGTAGAGTACGCCCGTAACGTGATGGGTTGGCACGATGCCGGACATGCGGAAACCGACAACGGGGGTCGGTTGGTGATCGCCCCCCTGAGCTGTTCGCTGGTCGAAAAAAGCGGTGCCATTATTTTCCAACCCAATACGCTGGCAGCCCGTGTCTACGGCAAGCTGGAAACGAGTGAAGGCTACCACTGCAACTTCGGCGTCAACCCGGAATTTGTCGCCGATCTGCAACGGCACCCGCTGATAATCAGCGGCCACGACAGTGAAGGTGATGTTCGCTCGGTAGAGCTACCGGGACACCGTTTTTACGCCGCCACGCTGTTTCAGTCCGAACGTGCGGCATTGCGGAACGAGCTTTCGCCACTGGTGGTGGAACTGATCAGGACCGCGGCAACGGTCTGATAACCCCAGATTCGACAATAAGAAGGATCATGCCACAGTGATCCTCCTTCTGAGTTGATAATCGCAGGCTCACCACATCAGTTGCCCTATCAGTGGGGCGGCAATCACCGTGATAATCCCTGCCAGCATCATCACCAAGCTGGATACTACGCCTTCTTCCTGCCCCATCTCATAGGCTTTCGCGGTACCGGCGCCGTGCGACGAGGCCCCCAGCCCGGCCCCTTTCGCCAGGCTGCTGCGCACGGACAGACGCAGAAACAGGATGTCGCCCACCGCCATACCGAACACTCCGGTGATCACCACAAACAGCGCCACCAAATCCGGCTGGCCGCCCATCTGCCTGGCGGCTTCCAGCGCAAACGGCGTGGTGATGGAGCGCACCGCCAGGCTGCGTTGCACTTCTTCCGGTAACGTCAGCAGGCGCGCCAGCCACACCGAACTGTAAACCGCCACACACACCGCCGTCAGCACCCCGGCGCTGAGCGACAACCAATGGCGGCGTATGATATGCAAATTCTCATACACCGGCACCGCGAAGGCGATGGTGGCCGGCCCCAGCAGCCACAGCAGCCAGTGCGTTTCACCGATGTAGTCCTGGTAGGAGATGTGGGTCACCACCAGCAGCAGCACCAGGATCATCGGCGTCAACACCAGCGGCATCAGCAGCAGGGTACGACGGCGCCGATAAAGTTTTTTATTGGCGAAGTACAGCGCCAGGGTTGCCAGAAAGCAGGCGAGGCTAAGGATAAAATCATTCATCGCGTTGTTTGCGCCGTTGCAGCCAGACTTCCAGTCGATAAACCCGATCGACCACCAATCCGGTCATGCCCAGCGTCAGCATGGTACTGATGGCAATCACCAGAAAAATCTTCCACCCTTCCACCATCAACAGCTGGGCATAGTTCACCACGGCCACCACCGCCGGGACAAAAAACAGCAGCATCTCGGCCAGCAACCAGCGCGAACCGGCCTTGACCCAGTTCAGCGGCAGAATGCGCAGCAGGATCAGCGCCAACAACATCAACATGCCGACAATGTTGGCGGGCAGCGGCAAATGGAACTGCTGCACCAGCCGGTCGGCAATCAAAAACAGCACCGCATATAAAGCAACCTGGATCGGCACCTGCAGCCGGGTCAACACCGAGGGAGCAACTTGGCGGAACGCCAGTAACATGGGGAAAGGCCTTAAGCAAAAAATTCACGGTTTACAGTATACGCAGCCAGGAAACCTCGCCTGAAATGAATTAAAATTATCGACATCATGCCATCAGGGAATAGTTTCCCGACGGTACTTCCCCCAGGAGAATCCAACGTGGATGTCCGCACCCTGCGCTACTTCGTGGAAGTAGTGCGCCAGCAAAGCTTTACCCGCGCGGCGGAGAAACTGTTCGTCACCCAACCGACCATCAGCAAGATGCTGCGCCATTTGGAAGAGGAGCTGGAATGCACGCTGCTGATCCGCGAAGGCCGCAAACTGCACCTGACCGACAGCGGGCAAGCGGTATATCAACGTGGGCTGGCGATCATTGATGAGTTCCGCCAGTTGGAGGCGGAGCTGGAAGACATCAGCTCGGTCAAAAAAGGCGTGCTGCGGCTGGGTATTCCGCCCATGGTCGGGCGGCAGATTGCCGATCTGATCCGTCAATTCCGCCAAACCTACCCTGGCATCGAGCTGAAAATCTCCGAGCTGGGCGGGCTGTCGGTGGAGCAGGCGGTGATGTCCGGCGAGCTGGATCTGGCGATGACCATACTGCCGGTCGATTCGGATCAGCCGCTGACCTTCCTGCCGTTACTCGTCCACCCCATGTGCGTGGTTGCGCCGCGTACGCCACACTGGCTTAACCGCACCAGCATCAATATCACCGAGTTGGCCGACTGGCCGATCCTGCTTTATAACGAGGACTTCGCGCTGTACAAAATGCTGATGAAAGCGTTCCGTCAGGCCGGGTTTGAGCCGCAGATTGCGGTGCGCAGCGGACAGTGGGATTTCCTGGCTTCGATGGTGCAGGCCGGGGTCGGTATCGCCACCCTGCCGGAGCCGGTCTGCCAATGGCTGGATAAGGAAAACCTGATCTGGCTGCCGCTGGAACCGCGTATGGAATGGAAAGTCGGGTTGATCTGGCGGCAGGGCAGCTACCTGTCGCACAGTGCACAGGCCTGGATAGCCTGCTGCCGCGACTACTGGCCGGCAGCCAGTAGCTATAAATAATCAGGGCCGCATTTGCGGCCCCGTGGGTATTATCCTTCTCGCTCTATCAACAGCGCTTCCAGCAGGTCGAGATCGTGCAGGAGCTTTTGCAGCGTCTCGTTGCTGATTTTCTGCGTGGCGCGCAGGTGATATAGCTCGCCGCGCTCGGCGCGCAGCGCAGTCAGGCGGAAACGACGCTCGAGGTTTTCCAGCATCAGCGCATTTTCGATATCGTCTTTGGTGGTGATGCGCCGCCGCAGCGTCCCCACCACTCGCGAACTGATCTCTTTCAGCACCTGCGGATCGAGGTTTTCCTCGGTATCGACCGCCAATCGCTCTTCCATTTTGTTGATGCTTTCGATCGCCACTTCGGCTGCCATGGCGATTGCCATCCGCTCTTCGCTCTTGCTGACGCTCTTATCCGCCACCTGAACGCCGCGCAGCAACAGCGGCAGCGCCAGTACGCCGGCAATCAACGAAAGCAGGATCACCCCAGCGGCGATAAACACCAGTTGGTAACGCGCCGGGAAGGCGGTGCCGTCACTCAGCAACAGCGGAATTGACAGCACACCGGCCAGCGTAATCGCCCCTCGTACCCCGGCAAACGACGCTACCCACAGCTCGCGGGTGGTGTATTCGCCGAACTGCAACGGCCGCTTTTTCATAAAGCGACGGCTGGCGTTTTTCATCAGCCACAGCCAGGTAAAACGCAATACCAGCAGCGCCGCGTAGATAATCGCCACGTCGGCAAACAGGTACCAGGTCTGAATGGTCGGATCCAGTTCCGCCTGCAGGATAGAGGTTTCCAGGATCCCCGGCAGCTGCAGGCCCAACATGATGAACACCATGCCGTTGAACACAAACTCCAGCATCGCCCAGACGCTGTTGGCGCGCAGGCGCATCGCCAGCGGCGCGTTACGGATCACGCCGGACTGGCTGATGGTCATCCCCGCCGCTACCGCAGCCAGGATCCCGGAGACGCCAATGTGTTCGGCAATCAGGTAAGAGGCAAAAGGCAACAGCAGCAGGAAGACGATCTGCGTCGCCGGGTCATCACCACTCCAGCGGCTCATGATCCGCAAAGATTTACTGTAGAGCCAGGTGACCGCTACGCCGGCCAGCAGGCCGCCGATCGCCACCTTGAGAAACTCGAGGGTCGCGCCGCCCACGGTAAACACCATGGTGCCCATCGCCACCGCGATAGCGAATTTGAGTGAGACCAGGCCGGACGCATCGTTCATCAGCGCCTCGCCTTCCAGCACGCCCATGATCGGCTTCGGAATACGCCCTTTGCCGACGATGCCGGACAGCGCCACGGCATCCGTTGGCGACAGCACCGCCGCCAGCGCAAACGCCGCCACCAGAGGAATGCCCGGCACCATGGCGTAAATCAGATAACCGACGCCGACCACGGTGATCAGCACCAATACCAGCGCCAGGCCAAGAATTTCGCGACCGTGGTGCAAAAACTCCCGCGTCGGGGTTTTCCAGCCATCGGCAAACAGCAGCGGCGGGATAAACAGCACCAGGAACAGTTCAGGGTCAAAGTCGACGTGCAGCCCGAAATGCGGCCAGGCCAACAGGGCCCCGATACCGATTTGCATTAACGGCAGCGGCACCTGGAATGGCAACATGCGCGTCACCACCCCGGACAGGGAGACCACCAGGATTAAAATGAGGATTGTAAAAAAGATTTCCATGCTTTCCTTAGACTCTTGGGTTCAGACTACATCTCTGATGTATACCCGATAGTAGATCACTTTTTTTACGGCGGTTAAAGCTTGTTGTGCCTTTCAAAATGCAGCATCGGCAGAAGGAGATTTATCTGAATCAGAAGTGGGGGGACAAACATCCCCCGCCGGAGCGACGGGGGAAACGACATAGCGGTTAGATTGCCCAGCCGCCGGCATAGAATGCCACCAGCGCCACGGCGATCAGCACGGTGCCGATATTCAAACGACGCCATTCGCCGGAGAAGACACGGCCAATCACCAATGAGCTGAAGCCCAGCATGATACCAGTGACGATATTGCAGGTCAGCACGATAAACACGGCGCACAGCAGGCCGGACATGGCATCGACAAAATCATTGAAGTCCAGTTTGGTGACGTTGCTCAGCATCAACAGGCCGACGTACATCAGCGCCGGTGCGGTCGCGTAAACCGGCACCAGATAAGACAATGGCGACAGGAACAGGATCAGCAAGAACAGCAGACCGACCACGGTCGCGGTCAGGCCGGTTTTGCCGCCCGCTGCCGTACCCGCTGCGGATTCGATATACACCGCAGCCGGGGCCGCACCGACCAAACCAGAGAAAATGCTGCTCAGGGAGTCCGAAGTCAGCGCCTTGCCGCCGTTGATGATTTGCCCGTCTTTATCCAGCAGGTTGGCCTGGCCGGCCACCGCACGGATGGTACCGGTGGCGTCAAACACCGCGGTCATCACCAGTGCCAGCACGCTCGGCAATACCACCGGCTGCAATGCGCCCATGATATCCAGGCTGAAAATCAACGAATTGCCGTTGGCATCCGCCAGGCTTGGCATCGCGAATAGGCCCTGGTATTTCACCGCCGGGTCAAACACCAACCCCACCACCGAAATGGTGATGATCACCAGCAGAATACCACCGGGAACGCGCAGTTTTTCCAGCCCGAAAATCACCGCCAACCCGAGCAGCGTCATCACTACCGGGAACGAAGTGAATGCGCCCAGGGCCACCGGCAGGCCGTCCAGCGGGTTTTTCACCACCAGACCAACGCCGTTAGCCGCGATCAGCAACAGGAACAGGCCGATACCGATGCCGGTGCCATGGGCGACGCCCATCGGTAAATTGCGCAGGATCCAGGCGCGAATACCGGTTACCGAAATAATGGTAAAGAGCACGCCCATCAGGAATACCGCCCCCAACGCTACCGGAATGCTGATGTGTTGGCCCAGCACCAGACTGAACGCCGTGAAGGCGGTCAGTGAAATCGCACAGCCGATGGCCATCGGCAAATTGGCCCATAACCCCATCAGCAACGAACCGAGGCCCGCCACCAGGCAGGTGGCGACAAACACCGCCGTGGGCGGGAAGCCGGCTTTGCCCAGCATGCTCGGCACCACGATCACCGAGTACACCATCGCCAGGAAGGTGGTTAACCCCGCCACCACTTCCTGACGCACGGTGCTGCCACGCGCAGAAATATTAAAATAGCCATCAAGCCCGCCTTTTGGTTTAACGGCGTTATTCGCTTGAGAATTCGACATGTTGCTGTCCCCTGTGTTTCATTGCCAGCCCGTTTAAAGAGGCTTGTTATTCCGCCCACGCATGTTCATTAGGGTAACGTTTGCTTTTCTGCCCCTTGCTCACGTCGCCAACCGGCGCCGCATAAAAGGCAAACGTTTAACTCACAGTGAATGGTGCGGGTAATTTATGGTGGTTTATTCAAGGCAAACGATTATCCAGCCTTCCATACCGTCTGATCAACCAAAGATCGCGGCAATTTATGCAGAAAAGCACTGGGATCAATCATTATCGAAAACACGGTATTTGTCTCATAGGTAAATCCGATGGGAACGCCCCCCTTTCGGAGGGCAAAAGCGGGCTACTGAGCCTGTGCCGCCTTTTCATCCATGTACATCAGTTCCCAGATGTGTCCGTCCAGATCCTGAAAACCGTGCCCGTACATAAAGCCATAATCTTGCGGCTGGTTATAAGTATTGCCGCCGGCGGCAATCGCCTTGCGCACCAGGTCGTCAACCGCCGCCCGATTAGGCTGCGACAGGCATATCAGCACTTCGGTCGCCTTTCTGGCATCGCCGATAGGGTTCGGGGTGAACATTTTGAATTTGTCGTGGGTTAACAGCATCACATAGATGCTGTCGCTGACCACCATGCAGGCGGCGGTATCATCGGTGAACTGCGGATTAAAGCTAAAGCCCAGCCGGGTGAAGAATTCAATGGAAACGGGCAGATCGCCCACCGGCAGGTTAACAAAGATTTGCGTAGCCATGGGCTACCTCCGACGAAGAGTGACCTCATCGAGTATAGCCCACTCGCTCATTTCAGCAGGTCATAAGGCCCACCCTGCTCCAGTGCCCGCTGGTAGGCCGGACGCGTATGGATACGCTGCAAATAGCCACGCAGCTTCGGGCAGCCGTCCAGTGCGCCACGCGCCGCCATCGCTTCCAGCGGGAAACTCATCTGGATGTCCGCCGCGCTGAATTCATTGCCGACAAACCAGGTGCTTTTCTCCAGGTGTTGCTCAAGATAGTCGCAGTGCGGAGCGATCTGTTTATCCAGATACTCCCGCTGTACGCCTTTGCCAATGGCCCCCGCCACCGGCCGCAATAGCCAGGGAATCGGCGGCTGCCCCAGGCGGCTAAACACCAGCTTCATCAACAACAGCGGCATCAACGACCCTTCTGCATAATGCAGCCAGTAACGATACTGCTGACGAGCGTGATAATCGGTGGGGATAAACTGCCCCTGGGCATCGTAGGCTTCCTGCAGATATTCAATAATGGCGCCGGACTCCGCTAGCGTCAGATCGCCATCGACAATCACTGGCGACTTGCCGAGCGGATGGATTTTTTTCAACTCCGGTGGCGCCAGCATGGTTTGCGGATCGCGCTGATAACGCTGCACCTGGTACGGCACACCCAATTCTTCCAAAAACCACAGGATACGCTGCGATCGCGAGTTATTTAGATGGTGCACGATAATCATGGGGCTTCTCCACTCTGTTGCCAAACCCGTTATATGCCGAGGCTTCTGGTTAAAGGGTAGTGGTGAATTATCCCGCCTGCCAGCAAGGCCATCTGCCGCTCAAATTTAAATCAATAAATTTGACAGAGATACTCAAAACTCTCCGATTTTCTCTTTGGGTACGACGGACTATTATCTAACACATCGAGAGACAACAGCCTCTCACCTAAAAAATACCCTGAGGATTGAATCATGAAAAACATCAAATTTTTTGCTACCGCTCTGCTGCTGACCACCGCTTCTTTCGCCAGCGTTGCCGCTGACCAACCTGCTAACCAGCCTGCGGCCGGTGCCCAGAAAATCGGTGTGGTGTCCGTGAGCGGCGCTTCTAACCTGAGCACGCTGGAAAATGAACTGGCCAGCAAAGCCGCTGCATCAGGCGCCAGCTCTTACCGCATCATCTCCGCCGGTGGCCAGAACAAACTGTACGGCACCGCAGAAATCTTCAACTGATCGTCAGACAGTAAACTGAGGGAAGAATGAAGCCCCGTAAGGGGCTTTTCTTGTTTCTAGCGGGCATCAAATCGCATCGCCAGCTTCTGCAGACGAAACTGCTCGGCCATGTAATCGACAAACACCCGGGTTTTGGTCGGCAGAAACTTGGTGGTCGGAAAGTACAGGTACACACTGCCGCGATCGACATACCAACCTGGTAAAACCCGCACCAGCCGGCCGCTTTCCAGATAAGGCAAGGCATTCGGCATGGCGATCAGCGCAATACCCAATCCCAGTTCTGCGGCCTGCGCTGCGGCATCCGGTTCGTTTACCGTCATTTTGATTTCCATCGACGGCGCTCGCTGCTCATTCTCCGCATTGCGCAGCGGCAGATTGCGGATCCGCCCGGTTTGCGGTGAGCGGATAAAAATGCCCGCATGGTTCATCAACTGTTCCGGCTGCTGGATGGCCGTGTTGCGCTGCAGATAGGCTGCAGAAGCCACCAGGACACCGTGGGCTGGAGCCAGTTCACGTGCAATCATGCCCTGCGCCAATTCGATACCACCCCCCATAGCGGCATCAAAATGCTCACCAATCAGGTCCACTTTGCGGTTGTCGAAATGCCAGTCGGGGACAATTGCCGGGTAACGCGCCAGAAAGTCGGGCAGCATCGGCATGACAAAATGCAGGCCGAACGCCGTCCCCATGCTGACCTTCAGCGTGCCGGCCGCCACGCCGCCGCTGCTGCTTACCCCCTTTAATGCGCACTGGATCGACAACAAGCCGCCGCTGACCTCCTGCAAAAAACGTTCGCCCTCTTCGGTCAGGATCAATTTGCGCGTATTGCGCTGGAAAAGCCTTACCCCGACGATCGTCTCCAGCTTGGTCACGTTCTTCCCGACGGCCGCAGAGCTGATGCCCAGCTTGCGTCCGGCCGCGGAAAAGCTGCCGTTCTCTGCACTGCTGACAAAACATTCCAGATGGCCCAGCATGGTTTCCCCTGTTGATTTCAAACCTATGGTTTAAGCTGATTATAGCTCTTTGTGGCTAGTGGCCGCCGTGCATTTCCCAGATACTGGTCCGGTAGATTTATTAACCTCCCCCTACTCTGGAGAAACACCATGACAACAACACGTCCTCTGCAAAACAAAGTCGCCTTCATTCAGGGCGGCTCACGCGGCATTGGCGCCGCCATCGTCAAACGTCTGGCGCGTGAAGGTGCGGCAGTGGCCTTCACCTACGTGGCCTCCGCCGAAAGAGCAGACGCGGTGGTGAGCGAAATCACCGCTTTCGGAGGCAAAGCGCTCGCCATCAAGGCTGACAGCGCCGATGCTGCGGCGGTCCAGCAGGCCGTTCGCCAGGCAGTGAATAGCTTCGGTAATCTGGATATTCTGGTTAATAACGCCGGCGTGTTCACACTGGGCAGCACCGAAGAGTTAGCGCTGGCGGATCTGGATCGCATGTTGGCCGTTAACGTACGCAGCGTATTTGTCGCCAGCCAGGAAGCCGCGCGCCATATGAATGACGGCGGTCGCATCATCCATATCGGCAGCACTAACGCCGAACGCGTGCCCTTTGGCGGCGCCGCGGTGTACTCAATGAGCAAATCAGCCTTGGTGGGCCTGACCAAAGGCATGGCGCGCGATCTCGGCCCGCGCGGCATCACCGTCAACAACGTGCAGCCTGGTCCGGTAGATACCGAAATGAACCCGGATGAAGGGGATTTCGCTGAACAATTGAAACAGCTGATGGCCGTAGGCCGCTACGGCAAGGATGAAGAGATCGCCAGCTTTGTCGCTTACCTCGCCGGGCCGGAAGCGGGCTATATCACCGGCGCCAGCCTGAGCATCGACGGCGGCTTTTCGGCTTAAGATCCCCATTCATGTTCATACCGTCGACACGTCATCAATACGTGTCGATTTTTTTTAATTTTATCGACATGTAATGTTTGCGTGTTTAAAACGTCGACATATACATGCTTGCATGTCGAACAAAATGAGAAAAATGAACATGACATGGCAATCAGATCAGCCTTTCAACACAATGCCTTTACTCCCACCCTCGACTGACTGCATTGAATCTGTTGCGATTTTGAAAGCGTGTATCCCTGCCAGAGCTGCGTTGGCTGAACTGAAACAGGCAGGTGAATTACTGCCAAACCAAAGTTTACTGATCAATCTATTACCGCTTTTGGAAGCAAAAGATAGCTCAGAGATAGAGAACATAGTCACCACATCAGACAAGCTGTTCCAGTATTCTCAAGATGACAGTATGGCCGATCCCGCAACTAAAGAGGCTTTGCGTTATCGCACCGCTCTTTATGAAGGGTTTATACATTTAGCCCAGAGGCCACTGTGTACCAACACAGCCATAGAAATTTGCAGTCAATTAAAAGCCATCAAAATGGATATACGCAAAATACCTGGGACAACACTGAGTCATCAAAATACGAGGGAAATTATCTACCCCCCCAGTAGGTGAAGGGAAAATCCGTGATTTATTAAGAAACTGGGAGCAATTCCTTCATGACGAAGACGAACTTGATCCGCTAATAAAAATGGCCGTTGCACACTATCAATTTGAGGCCATACACCCTTTCATCGACGGTAATGGGCGAACCGGGCGCATCCTTAATATTCTCTATCTGATAGAACAGAAACTTCTCACGCTGCCTATCCTCTATTTAAGTCGCTATATCGTTCAGCACAAAAACGAGTATTACAGCTCACAGATGCAGGTCACCCTCGCCGGGAATTGGAAAGATTGGATTATTTACATGCTGACCGCAGTAGAACAAACGGCTCAATGGACAACAGCGAAAATCGCTGCCGTCAGATCTCTCATTGGACATACCAATGAATACATCCAGCTTCTCCTGCCGAAAATTTACAGCCATCAACTGGTACATATCATCTTTGAGCAACCTTACTGCCGAATTACTAACCTGGTAGATGGCGGTGTCGCCAAGCGCCAAACTGCCTCAGAATACCTAAAAAAACTCTGTGAGATCGGTGTATTAAGGGAAATACAGGCTGGAATAGAAAAGCTTTTTGTTCATCCTAAGCTGACAATCCTCATGTCGCATGACAGCAATCAGTTTGATCATTATTGAAAAGCAAAAAGCCCCTTTCGGGGCTTTTTTTTGGCTTCAGACAACCGGATATCAGAAAGGAATATCGTCGTCGAAGTCCATTGGCGGTTCATTGCTGCTGGCAGCCGGTGCGCTGTTCTGCGCCGGGCGCGCCTGCTGGCCACCGCTGAACTGGTTGCCGCCTTGTGGCTGCTGAGGTTGACCCCAACCGCCCTGGCCGCCGGAAGCCTGGCCACCGCCTGCCGGTGCACCGCCGCCTTGACGGCCGCCCAGCATCTGCATGGTGCCGCCAACGTTAACCACCACTTCGGTGGTGTATTTTTCTACGCCGGCCTGATCGGTCCATTTGCGGGTCTGCAGTGCGCCCTCGATGTACACCTGGGAACCTTTACGCAGATATTCGCCTGCCACTTCAGCCAGCTTGCCGAACAGCACAACGCGGTGCCACTCGGTCTTTTCTTTCTGCTCGCCAGTCGCCTTGTCACGCCAGCTTTCGGAGGTTGCCAGGGTAATGTTGGCCACTGCACCGCCATTCGGCATGTAACGGACTTCTGGGTCTTGGCCCAGATTCCCGACCAGAATTACTTTGTTTACGCCTCTGCTGGCCATGAGAACTCTCCTGATGATTGATTTTTACACAGTATAAACGAGTAAGTTTAACACGCTCAGCCTGAAACGACACCCGTGTTGATTACTGCGTGCCGTATTCCGGAATTGTCCTTTCGATCGACCTGTTTGCATTCATGTACTGGATATTCATTCAGGTTTTTTTGTGTCATAATTATGCGTTTCGTACTGGCTGTGCCGGTTTTTTGCGCGTTCGATCACATAATCGTGCGTAAATCACCCAGACAGGCGCGGTGTATCATCAAGACGGGAAGTGTAAATGGACAATATCGAAGTTCGTGGTGCTCGAACCCATAATCTCAAAAACATCAACCTGATTATCCCGCGTGACAAGCTGATCGTCGTCACCGGTCTGTCCGGTTCAGGCAAGTCCTCGCTGGCCTTTGATACCCTGTATGCCGAAGGGCAGCGTCGCTACGTCGAATCGCTCTCCGCCTATGCACGCCAGTTCCTTTCGCTGATGGAAAAACCGGACGTCGACCACATTGAAGGTCTGTCACCGGCGATCTCCATCGAGCAGAAATCGACCTCGCATAACCCGCGATCCACGGTCGGCACCATCACCGAGATCCACGATTACCTGCGTCTGCTGTTTGCCCGCGTCGGCGAACCGCGTTGCCCGGATCACCATGTCGAACTGGCGGCGCAGACCGTCAGCCAGATGGTGGACAACGTGCTCAGCCAGCCGGAAGGCAAGCGCCTGATGCTGCTGGCCCCGGTGGTAAAAGACCGCAAGGGCGAGCACACCAAAACGCTGGAAAATCTCGCGAGCCAAGGCTATATCCGTGCGCGTATCGACGGTGAAGTGTGCGATCTTTCCGATCCCCCGAAGCTGGAGTTGCAGAAAAAGCACACCATCGAAGTGGTGGTCGATCGCTTTAAAGTGCGTGATGATCTGTCGCAGCGTCTGGCGGAATCCTTCGAGACCGCGCTGGAGCTGTCCGGCGGCACCGCCGTTGTGGCCGATATGGACGACGAAAAAGCGGATGAGCTGCTGTTCTCCGCCAACTTCGCCTGCCCTATCTGCGGCTACAGCATGCGCGAACTGGAACCGCGCCTGTTTTCGTTCAACAACCCGGCCGGCGCCTGCCCGACGTGCGACGGTCTGGGCGTACAGCAGTTCTTCGATCCGGAACGCGTAGTGCAGAACCCCGAGCTTTCGCTGGCCGGCGGTGCCATTCGCGGTTGGGATCGTCGCAACTTCTACTACTTCCAGATGCTGCGCTCGCTGGCAGAGCATTACGCGTTTGACGTTGAAGCGCCGTTCAACAGCCTGGACGCCAACGTGCAGAAAGCGGTGCTCAGCGGCTCCGGCAAAGAATCGATCGAATTCAAATACATCAACGATCGCGGTGACACCACCGTGCGCCGCCATCCGTTCGAAGGCGTGCTGCACAACATGGAGCGCCGTTATAAAGAAACCGAATCCAGTGCGGTGCGTGAAGAACTGGCGAAGTTTATCAGCAACCGCCCTTGCGCCTCGTGCCACGGCACCCGTCTGCGCGAAGAAGCACGAAACGTGTTCGTTGAAGACACTACGCTGCCGGAAATTTCCGATCTGAGCATCGGCCATGCGATGACCTTCTTCCAGAACATGAAACTCAGCGGGCAGCGCGCCAAGATCGCCGAGAAAGTGCTGAAAGAGATTGGCGATCGCCTGAAGTTCCTGGTGAACGTCGGCCTGAACTACCTGTCGCTGTCGCGTTCGGCGGAAACCCTCTCCGGCGGTGAAGCGCAGCGTATTCGTTTGGCCAGCCAGATTGGTGCCGGCCTGGTGGGCGTGATGTACGTGCTGGATGAGCCGTCAATCGGCCTGCATCAGCGCGATAACGAACGCCTGCTGGAAACCCTGATCCATCTGCGTAACCTCGGCAATACGGTCATCGTGGTGGAGCATGACGAAGACGCCATCCGCGCCGCCGACCATGTAATCGATATCGGTCCCGGTGCCGGCGTGCACGGCGGTCAGGTAGTGGCGGAAGGCACCGTCGAGGACATCATGGCGCAGCCTGAGTCCTTGACCGGCCAGTTCCTCAGCGGCAAACGCGAGATTGCCATTCCGGAGCAACGCGTACCGGCCGATCCGACCAAGGTACTGAAACTGAGCGGTGCTCGCGGTAACAACCTGAAGGACGTGACGCTGACGCTGCCGGTGGGGCTATTTACCTGCATTACCGGGGTATCCGGCTCCGGCAAATCCACGCTGATCAACGACACGCTGTTCCCGATCGCCCAGCGCCAGCTCAACGGTGCCACTATCGCCGAACCGGCGCCGTTCCGTGAAGTGACCGGTCTGGAACATTTCGACAAGGTGATCGACATCGATCAAAGCCCGATCGGTCGTACCCCACGTTCCAACCCGGCAACTTACACCGGCATCTTCACCCCGGTGCGTGAGCTGTTCGCCGGCGTGCCGGAATCACGCAGCCGCGGTTACAACCCCGGCCGCTTCAGCTTTAACGTCAAGGGCGGCCGCTGCGAAGCCTGCCAGGGCGACGGTGTGATCAAGGTGGAAATGCACTTCCTGCCGGACATCTATGTGCCGTGCGACCAGTGCAAAGGCAAACGCTATAACCGCGAAACGCTGGAAGTGAAGTACAAAGGCAAAAGCATCCACGAAGTGCTGGAGATGACCATCGAAGAGGCACGTGATTTCTTCGACGCGGTACCGGCATTGGCGCGTAAGCTGCAAACCTTGATTGAAGTCGGCCTGTCGTACATCCGTCTCGGCCAGTCGGCAACCACGCTGTCCGGCGGTGAGGCGCAGCGCGTCAAGCTGGCTCGCGAGCTGTCAAAACGCGGCACCGGTCAAACGCTCTACATTCTGGATGAGCCAACCACCGGGCTGCACTTCGCCGATATTCAGCAACTGCTGGCGGTACTGCATCAGCTGCGCGATCAGGGCAATACCATCGTGGTGATTGAGCACAACCTGGACGTGATTAAAACCGCGGACTGGATTGTCGACCTGGGGCCGGAAGGCGGCAGCGGCGGCGGTGAGATCCTGGTGGCCGGCACGCCGGAAACCGTGGCTAACTGCGAAACGTCGCATACCGCGCGCTTCCTTAAGCCGTTACTGAAGAAGAAATAATCCCCTGCCCGGCGGGCCGTTCCTGTAGCGACCCGCACGCTTACCCGTTTCGGTCAAATTGAACAGAAACAGGCAAGATTTAGACATTTTCAGGCATTTCCCTCCCCGCTCTCAGCTTTTATCATCAATGTTCCCTCAGTGGCCCTTTGCCGTACTCAGGTCACGTCCACCGGCACCCTGCTGCCGGAAGCCGTTCCCCCCATACACTGATGACTGGAGTTACCATGAACATTACGCACGCCTATGCCGCGCATGACGCCAAATCAGCGTTAGTTCCTTTTGATTACACGCCGCGCACCTTGCGCGACCACGATGTGCAAATCAAGGTTCTGTTCTGTGGCGTCTGCCATTCGGATTTGCACCAGGCCCGCAACGAATGGAGCAACACCCTTTTTCCGGTGGTTCCCGGCCACGAAATTGTGGGGCGCGTGAGTGCCGTCGGCAACCATGTGTCACGCTATCAGGTCGGTGATTTGGTCGGCGTGGGCTGTATGGTGGACTCCTGCCGCAGCTGTCCGAGCTGCGACGAGGGTCTGGAGCAATATTGTGAAAATGGGTTTACCGGCACCTATAACGGTGAGGATCGACAAACCGGCGCCACCACCTACGGCGGCTACTCCACCGAAATGGTGGTAGATCAGGACTTTGTTTTGCGCGTACCGGAAAACCTCGATCCTGCCGGTGTCGCCCCCTTGCTGTGCGCCGGTATCACCACCTATTCCCCGCTGCGTCAATGGGGTGCCGGTCCGGGTAAAAAGGTGGGCATCGTCGGTCTCGGCGGGCTGGGGCACATGGGCGTTAAACTGGCTCGGGCGATGGGAGCGCATGTGGTGCTGTTCACGACTTCAGCGTCCAAAGTCGAAGATGCCAAACGCCTTGGCGCTCACGAAGTGGTGATCTCACGCAATCCAGAAGAGATGGCGCAGCACACCAACAGTTTCGATTTTATTCTTAACACGGTGGCGGCCCAGCACGACTTGAACCCGTTCCTCAATCTGCTGCGCCGTGACGGCACCCTGACGCTGGTTGGCGCACCGGAGCACGACCATCCGTCACCGCAGGTGTTCAACCTGATCATGAAGCGTCGCCGCATCGCCGGTTCACTGATTGGCGGCATTGCAGAAACCCAGGAGATGCTGGATTTCTGCGGTCAGCACGGCATTACCTCGGATATCGAACTGATCCCGATGCAGCAGATCAATGAAGCCTTCGAGCGGATGCTGAAAAGCGACGTGAAATATCGCTTCGTGGTGGATATCGACTCTTTGCGAGCATAAGCATCTCGGGCGCCGACAGCGGCGCCCGATTTTCTTACAGCTGCTTTATCACTCGCGCCGGATTGCCGCCAACCACGCAGTTAGCAGGCACATCCTTGGTCACCACCGCACCGGAGGCCACCACCACGTTATCCCCCAGCGTCACGCCGGGATTAATCACCGCACGGCCGCCAATCCACACATTATTGCCAATGCGCACCGGTTTGCCGAACTCCGCCCCGCCCACGCGGGTTTCCGCATCCAGCGGATGGGTGGCGGTATAAATATGCACTCCCGGCGCCAGCAGGCAGTTATCGCCGATATGCACTTCGCATACGTCGAGGATCACGCAGTCAAAATTGGCGTAGAAATTCTTCCCCAGATAGATGTTGTAGCCGTAATCACAGCGAAACGTCGGTTCGATGGTGCCCCCCTGATACTGGCCCAACAGCTCTGCCAATCCCTGTTTACGCAGGTCGCCCTCATCCGGTGACGAATGGTTGTAACGGTGGATCAATTGGCGTGCGCGCTTGCGCTCGCTGCGCAGCAGTTCGTCACCGGCGTCATACAATTCACCGGCAATCATTTTGCGTTTTTCTTCACTCATCGCCATCTCGCGGCATCCTTTGGTGGTTCGGTTATAGATTAAAAAGCCTAGTCTTTCCTGATTAACAATAAAAAGGGAACGTTCCCAATCTCGAATCGCGATCACAGTTTGGCGGGAAAAAAGAAGAAATAAACGAAGGGCTCAGGCAGGCGCTACACCTGCCGTTTATGGCTAGGCGCGCAGCTCCTGGCGAACGTGGTCGGGTAAACCTTCCAGCACCAGCTGATAAGAGCTGTCGATCAACGTATAAAATTGCGAGTTCGGCAGGTTGCCATCGAGAAACACCGTATTCCAGTGCGCCTTGTTCAGGCCCACGCAGGGGACGATCTCCGGGTGATGCTCACGCAGGCTTTCCGCCAGCTCCGGGCTGGATTTTACCGCCAGCGCAGGTCGTCCTTGTACTTCACACACCATGGCGAACATGACGTCGCCGACCTTGATCTGGCTGGCCTGCCACTGGTTCTGGTCGCTCTGTTCCGCGCCCGGCTTCGCCATGCAGTATTCCAGCAGTGCTGTGTTATTCATTGGGTTATTCCCCCTGTAAAGTGGCCACAACCCGACGTGAACCGCCGTGGATGCGGTGCTCCCCCAGCCAAATTCCCTGCCATGTGCCCAACATCAGCCGCCCGTGACCGACAGGCAGCGTCAACGACGTGCCCAACAGAGAGGATTTGATGTGCGCCGGCATGTCGTCCGGCCCTTCATAGTCGTGCTGATAGGGTGCGTTCTCTGGCACCTGACGCAGGAAATGCTGCTCCATGTCGGCTCGCACCGTTGGATCGCAATTCTCGTTCAGCGTCAGCGAGGCCGAGGTATGCTGCAACAACAGATGCAGCAGGCCAGTTTGCAGGCGGTGTAAGTGGGTTAGCTGGTCAGTAATCTCTTCGGTAACCAGATGAAAACCACGCGCTTTTGCGCTGAGGATTAGCGTTTGCTGATGCCACATAAGTGAGCGCCCCTCAATCAGTATATTCTCTCTCCAGTTTGCGGCAACCTTGGCGGCAAACCGACAACAAAAAAGGAGCGATATCGCTATCGCTCCCTGGCTAACGTCAGTTTACCCTAACAGCTTTTACTGCACGGCGGCAAACGCCTCGGCCACCTGATGCACGTTGTGGTGGTTCAGGCCAGCCATGCAAACGCGCCCGCTGTGGATCAGGTACACGCCAAATTCTTCACGCAGGCGATCGACCTGTGCGGCGCTAAAGCCGGTGTAGCTGAACATGCCGCGCTGGGCGAGCAGATAATCGAAGTTCCGCTGCGGCAGGGCGATTTTCAGCGCTTCCACCAGCGTCTTGCGCATCTCGAGGATGCGGGTACGCATGGTTTCCACTTCGGCCAGCCACTGGGCTTTCAGTTGCGTGTCGTTCAGCACCTTCGCCACCACCTGCGCACCGAAGTTCGGCGGGCTGGAGTAGTTACGACGCACAGTGGCCTTCAGTTGCCCCAACACGCGCCCGGCGGCTTCTTCGCTTTCACACACCACCGACAGGCCGCCGACGCGTTCGCCGTACAGCGAGAAAATTTTCGAGAAGGAATTGCTCACCAGGCATGGCAGACCGGCTGCGGCAATAGTGCGGATAGCGTAGGCGTCATCGGCAATGCCGCCGCCGAAGCCCTGATAAGCGATATCGAGGAACGGGATCAGTTCACGCTCGGCGATCACTTTGACCACTTCATCCCACTGAGCCTGGGTCAGGTCGGAACCGGTCGGGTTATGGCAGCACGGGTGCAGCAGCGCGATGCTGTGCTTCGGCAGCTGTTTCAACGCATCCAGCATGGCGTCAAATTTCACGCCCAGGCTTTCGCTGTCGAAGTACGGATAGGTATTCACCTTGAACCCAGCGCCGCCAAAGATGGCAACGTGGTTTTCCCAGGTCGGATCGCTGACCCATACCTGCGAATCCGGGAAGTAACTTTTCAGGAAGTCGGCACCGACTTTCAGCGCGCCGGAACCGCCCACGGTTTGAATGGTGGCAATGCGCCCTTGCTGCAGCATCGGGTGTTCGGCACCGAACAGCAAATGTTGGATCGCCGTGCGGTAAGGCAGCAGACCTTCCATCGGCAGGTACACCGACGCCCCCTGATCCACGCTGTTCAGTTGCGCTTCTGCCGCAGCCACCGCTTTCATCTGCGGGATAATGCCCTGCTCGTCATA
The DNA here is from genome assembly GCA_012719855.1 of Serratia liquefaciens. Lineage (GTDB taxonomy): Bacteria > Pseudomonadota > Gammaproteobacteria > Enterobacterales > Enterobacteriaceae > Serratia > Serratia liquefaciens_A. The sequence goes on from JAAXZN010000022.1 coordinate 77,777, forward strand.
GTAAAGGCCGATACTCAGGTTAACCTTGTGCGCACGTGAGTCTTTTTTGAATTTTTCCATCAGCGACAGGATCGGGTCACCTGCGTAGGCATCAACATTCTGGAACACGGATTATTCTCCTGGATTATGGTGAGTAGGCACAGCGTTACGCTCCTAATATAGACGGAAAAGGCCGTTCAGTTTGAGCTTTATCTCGCAACCGGCAACAAACCATTTTCCTTGATTCGGTTGAGCACCACCGCCGTTTTGATATGCGCCACGCTTTTGTGGCGGGACAGCGTCTGGCTGATCAAATCGTCCAGCGCCGGCAGGTCCGCCACCGCAACCTTCAGCAGATAATCAGCATCGCCGGTGGTTTTGTAGGCGTCAAGAATGGCGTCCACTTCTTCCAGCATCTGGTGGAAACTGTCGATCTGCTCCTGAGCATGGTGGGTCAGACTCACTTCTATCAGACCAACCAACCCCAGCCCGACGGCTTCCGGCGCCAGTCGCGCGTGGTAACCGCGGATCAGTTGCGCCTGTTCCAGGCTGATGCGCCGCCGCGAACACTGGGATGCAGACAGCCCCACCAAATCGCTCAGTTCCTGATTGGTCAGACGGCCATTGGCCTGTAACAGCGTCAGGATTTTCATATCAAAATCGTCAATGTTGTACATAGCCACCTGTAAACTGTGTTAATAAATGTTGACGTTACAGCCTATCAGTTTTTTGACTGTGGATACCCTTCCCGCACCGAGGTTGTGAAACGCACAGCAGCAATGCCGGACGTTTCCGCCTGCAAATGGCATAAAAAACGGGTAACTCACGCAAGTCAGCAACAATGAGCGGTTAAATAGCGCATAAAACCACGAATGTATAATAAGGACGCCGATGAAAAGATTTCTCCCTCTCGCACTGCTGGTTGCCGCCGGGAGCGCCAGCGCACAATCGCATTTGGATAAGGTGATACAGCAGGGCACGCTGGAAGTGTGCACCACCGGCGATTACAAACCCTATACCTTCCTGAAAGAAGACGGCAGCTACGAAGGCATCGATATCGCCATGGCGGAATCGCTGGCAAAAAGCCTGGGTGCCAAAGTGAAATGGGTGAAAACCAGTTGGAAAACCCTGACGCCGGACTTTGTCGCCGGCAAGTGTGATATCGCCATGGGCGGCATTTCGGTCACGCTACAGCGGCAACGGCAGGTGTTCTTCGCCGCCCCGCTTGATACCGACGGCAAGATCCCTTTGGTGCGCTGCACCGACGTGAAAAAATACCGCACCATTGACCAGATCAATAAAGCGTCCGTGCGCCTGCTTGAGCCGGCGGGCGGAACCAACGAGGCCTTTGTCCACGCCTATCTGCCCAAGGCCAAACTGACGTTGACCCATGATAATTTGGAGATTTTCCAGCAACTGGTCGACAAGAAAGCCGATGTGATGATCACCGACGCCTCTGAGGCGCAGTATCAGCAAAAACGCTATCCGAAGCTGTGCGCGGTCAACCCGAAAAAGCCGATGCAGTATGGCGAAAAGGCTTACATGCTGCCGCGCGACGATTTGAGCTGGAAGCTGTATGTGGATCAGTGGCTGCACCTGGCCAAGGCGACCGGTGAGTATCAAAGCATTATCGATCAGTGGCTGGCAGTGAAGAAGTAACTCAATATAACAGGGGCCGCAGCCTGACGGCCCCTAATGAACCTATTCGCCGATATATTCCATCGCCACGCGCTGCGTCAGCTTGGTAATCAGTTCATAAGCGCTGATGCCAGTGCAGTCGGCGATGCGTTCAACCGGTAACTCCCTCCCCCACAGCACCACTTCATCCCCGACCTTGTCGGTCGCGTTCGGTCCCAGATCGACCGACATCATGTCCATCGACACCCGGCCGACGATCGGCACTTCACGGCCGTTGAGCCACACCGGCGTACCGGAAGGCGCGCTGCGCGGGTAACCGTCACCGTAGCCCATCGCCACCACGCCCAAGCGGGTATCACCTTCGCTGTCCCAGGTGCCGCCGTAGCCTACGGACTCACCGGCCTTGTGCTCTCGCACCGCGATCAGGTTGGACTTCAGCGTCATCGCCGGCTGCAGATCAAACTGGCTGCCGTTGGCGTCCTCCATCGGCGAGACGCCATACAGGATAATGCCTGGGCGTACCCAGTCGTTATGCGCATCCGGCCACAGCAGGGTACCACCGGAGGCGGCAATAGAACGCTGGCCCGGTTTGCCGCGGGCAAACTGTTCAAAGCACTGCATTTGTTTGAGCGTGGCATCGGAGCCCGGCTCATCGGCACGGCTGAAGTGGCTCATGATATTCACCGGCTGCACCACATTACGACAAGCGCTCAGACGCTGATAAAACGCCTCGGCATGCTCAGGGCGGACCCCCAGACGATGCATGCCGGTATCCAGCTTCATCCACACCGGCACCGGACGCGCCAGCGTGGCCTGCTCCAGCGCTTCAAGCTGTTCGATACTGTGCACGGCGGTTTCGATGTTATTGGCCACCAGCACCGGCAGATCCTCGGCCGAGAAGAAGCCCTCGAGCATCAGGATGGGTTTAACGATGCCTCCGGAGCGCAGCTTCAACGCCTCGCCAATGCGCGCCACGCCGTAGCAGTCGGCATCTTGCAGGGTGTGAGCTGTTTCCAGCAGGCCATGTCCATAAGCGTTTGCTTTCACAACGGCAATCAGGCGACTTTGCGGCGCCTGACGGCGTACCTGTTGCAGATTATGTCGCAGAGCGCGGCGGTCGATTACAGCGGTTGCCGCTTTCATTTCAATTCCTTAGCTGATTATTCGTCATCATACTGTGGCCCCGCATAGTTATCGAAGCGCGACCACTGGCCGTTAAAGGTAAGGCGTACGGTACCGATTGGGCCGTTACGCTGTTTACCCAGAATAATTTCGGCAATCCCTTTCAGATCGCTGTTCTCGTGATACACCTCATCACGGTAGATGAACATGATCAGGTCGGCATCCTGCTCGATGGAACCGGACTCACGCAGGTCGGAGTTGACCGGGCGCTTATCGGCACGCTGCTCTAGGCTTCGGTTCAGCTGCGACAGTGCCACCACCGGTACCTGCAGCTCTTTCGCCAGGGCTTTTAACGAGCGGGAGATCTCGGCAATTTCCAACGTTCGGTTGTCGGAGAGCGACGGCACGCGCATCAACTGCAGGTAGTCGATCATGATCAGGCTGATGCCGTCATGTTCACGGAAAATACGCCGCGCACGGGAGCGCACTTCGGTTGGCGTCAGGCCAGAGGAGTCGTCAATGTACATATTGCGCTTCTCCAGCAGGATACCCATGGTGCTGGAAATTCGCGCCCAGTCCTCATCGTCCAACTGGCCGGTACGGATACGGGTCTGGTCCACACGCGACAGCGAGGCCAGCATACGCATCATGATCTGGTTGCAGGGCATTTCCAGGCTGAAAATCAGCACGGGTTTGTCCTGCGTCATCGCGGCGTGTTCGCACAGGTTCATGGCGAAGGTGGTTTTGCCCATTGCAGGACGGGCAGCGACGATGATCAGATCCGATTTTTGCAAACCGGCGGTTTTCTTATTGAGATCCTGATAGCCGGTATCCACCCCGGTGACGCCATCGTGCGGCTGCTGATACAGCTGCTCAATACGCGCAACGGTATCTTCCAGGATACGCTCGATACCTTTTGGACCCTCATCTTTACTGGCGCGGTTTTCCGCGATTTGGAATACCCGCGACTCGGCTAAATCGAGCAGATCTTCACTGCTGCGCCCCTGCGGATCGTAGCCGGCGTCAGCAATCTCATTGGCCACCGAGATCATCTCACGCACTACCGCACGTTCACGCACGATGTCTGCATAAGCGCCGATGTTGGCAGCGCTTGGGGTGTTTTTCGATAATTCGGCCAGATAGGCGAAGCCGCCGACAGAGTCCAGCTCGCCCCGCTGCTCCAGCGATTCGGACAGGGTGATCAGATCGATAGGCCGACTCATCTCCAGCAGGCGCTGCATCTCGGTAAAGATCAGGCGGTGCGGGCGGCTGAAGAAATCATTGGAGACCACGCGTTCCGCTACGTTATCCCAGCGTTCGTTATCCAGCATCAAACCGCCCAACACTGACTGCTCAGCCTCCAGCGAATGTGGCGGCATCTTCAGCCCTTCCATCTGGCGATCGCGGGGACGTTCTCTGGCTTCGTCTGCGTTTGTTTTGTTGGTTGGTTTTTTTCCTGCCATGAAGCGTATTCTTAATCCGGTTGCGAATGAAGGATCCTGACGCGAGAGTATACGTGATTTTTATCTGTGATTCCTGCGGCATAACCGATGCAAAAAAGGTATCAATCCGCGCGTGGACAAACTGGATCGCCAATACTAAAACGCGTAGGGTGAAATCAGACACCCACACGAGGTACTGATATGGCCAAGCGCATTCAATTCTCCGCCACCGGCGGCCCTGAAGTGTTGCAATACGTTGATTTTACCCCGCTAGACCCGGCAGCCGGTGAGGTGCAGGTCGAGAACAAGGCGATCGGCATCAACTATATCGACACCTACATACGCAGCGGGTTATACCCGCCCGCCAGCCTGCCAAGCGGGTTGGGCACCGAGGCGGCCGGCGTGGTCACCAAGATCGGCGCGGGCGTCAGCGCGCTGAAGCCGGGTGACCGGGTGGTTTACGCCCAGTCATCGCTTGGTGCTTACAGCGAAGTGCACAACGTTGCGCAGGAAAAGGTGGCTATCCTGCCGCACAATCTGAGTTTCGAGCAAGGGGCGGCCTCATTCCTGAAGGGGCTGACGGTACATTACCTGCTGCGCCAAACCCATGAAGTGCAGCCGGGTGAAGTATTCCTGTTCCATGCCGCCGCAGGCGGTGTCGGGTTGATTGCCTGCCAGTGGGCCAAAGCGCTCGGGGCGAAGCTGATCGGCAGCGTCGGTTCCGACGAAAAGGCCGAGCTGGCGAAGCGTGCCGGCGCCTGGGCCACCATCAACTACCATAAGGAAGACATCGCCCAGCGCGTCGCCGAACTGCCCCAGGGCGAAAAAGTCGGCGTGGTGTATGACTCTGTAGGCCAAAGTACCTGGCAAGCCTCGCTCAATAGCCTGAAGCGACGCGGGCTAATGGTGAGCTTTGGCAACGCCTCCGGCCCGGTTACCGGTGTCGATCTGGCCTTGCTCAACCAGAAAGGCTCTTTGTATGTCACCCGCCCTTCCCTCAATGGCTACATCACCACCCGTGCGGAACTGCAATTTGCCAGCAATGAGTTGTTTTCCTTGATCGGTAGCGGTGCTATCAAAGTCGACGTGAAAGAAGAGCAGAAGTTTGCGCTGGCTGACGCGCAACGTGCGCATCAGGTGCTGGAAAGCCGTAATACCAGCGGCTCAAGCCTGCTGATCCCTGGCCGCTGATGGGGATAAAAAGATCGGTAAAATTTGGTAGAAAATGCTGTCTGGCATCGTCAGGCTAGGGCAAAGGGAATATGATCATCTGACATTGCATGTAGATCAATAAGGAAATAGCACTGAAATGAAACTGAAAATGCTGGTTGCCGCACTGGTTTTCGCTGCAGCCACAGCGCAGGCCGCGACGCCAAACGCTGAAAAAGACGCATTGATGAAATACCCTTACTCTGCCGCCTATACGCAATGTATGAGCAAACCAGATCTCAATACGCCAAGTATGGCTGCCTGCATTGAAACAGAGTTCAACCTTTGGGATGCACGCCTGAACAAGTCCTACAAGGAAGCGCTCAAGTTTAAGGCGGCCCCAAAAGCCTGGCGTGAGGCACAGCGTAACTGGCTGAAGTTCAAAGACAGCCAATGCCAGGCGCTGGTCGCAGCACCGCATGGTTCTGGCGATGCGTTGGATGCGGCTTCATGCGAACTGAACATGACCATTGAACGCACGTTGCAGCTTGAAAGCGACAACTGGCCAAGATCTTAATATTGCTGGGTTATCAGTAACAAAAAGGGCTCCGTAAGGAGCCCTTTTTGTTACTGCGTTTGTAGGGGTAGAGCAGAGTCCGCCAGAGACAGTGGGTTGCTTAAGCAACGCTCGTATTGGGTCTTATTGTCTCTTGCGGTGATGAAATCGGTCGCATCGCTGCATTGGCAAACATCCTAACAGCCCCGAAGCGCAAAAAAAATGGCTAATGCGCCGCACCGGCCGTTTAAACCTCAAGCTGTGATCGCTGCCGCATTAAGAACGCATCTGTTGCTCAGTTTTCAGCGTGACCGACTGATTATTCGACAAAAAATTAATAGCGACGTATTGAAGGCTTCTGCATTGAACGGTAGATCCAAACGCCAACCACCGCCAAAATCAGCCACGGCAATAGCTTAATCACCATCGCAAACAGCCCGCCAATCAGCATAAACGCCGCGGCCACCAGCAACGCCGCGAACACGCCCAGCAACGAAATGCCCGTCACCATCAGCATGACGACAAAACCGACCAGAAAGAAGAGTTCCAACATGATTTTGCTCCTTCGCAAAACAAAGTACCTGCGGAGGTATTACAAGAAGCGTGCCAACAAGGTGAGAGAACTAAGTGATTGAAATTGAAAAAAAGGCACGCCACATTACGCAGCATACCTGGTCAAAAACACTAACTGTTAGTCAGATTTTTATCTCTATTACGCCATCTCAGTGCGCGGTAAGCGCACCAGATCCAGCGCCTGCTCGACCACGCGCGCATCGGCCCCTGGCTTGTGGGCATTTTCGCTCAGGTGACGGCGCCACTGGCGAGCACCGGGCACGCCCTGGAACAACCCAAGGATATGGCGGGTGATATGGCCCAAATAGGTGCCCTTCGACAGCTCGCGTTCAATGTACGGATACAGCGATTCGATAATCGCTATGCTGTCCATAACTTCGGTCTGACAGCCAAACAGTTCACTGTCGACCCGCGCCAGAATGCCCGGATTCTGGTAGGCTTCGCGCCCCATCATCACGCCATCCAGATGCTGCAGATGCTGTTTCGCCTCTTCCAGAGTTTTCACTCCGCCATTAATCGCCAGCGTGAGCGTCGGGAAATCGCGTTTTAACTGGTACACACGCGGATAATCCAGCGGCGGCACTTCGCGGTTCTCTTTCGGACTCAGGCCCGACAGCCATGCCTTGCGAGCATGAATGGTAAACATGTCGCATTCACCGCGCCCGGCGACGGTGGCGATGAAATCGCACAGAAACTCGTAGCTGTCCTGATCGTCGATACCAATGCGGGTTTTCACCGTCACCGGGATTGACACCACGTCGCGCATCGCCTTGATGCAGTCGGCAACCAGCGTTGCCTGCCCCATCAGGCAGGCACCGAACATACCGTTCTGCACCCTATCCGACGGGCAACCGACGTTGAGGTTGATCTCGTCATAGCCGCGCTGCTCAGCCAGTTTGGCACAGTGCGCCAGCGCAGCCGGATCGCTGCCGCCCAGCTGCAGCGCCACAGGATGTTCTTCTTCGCTGTAGGCCAGATAGTCGCCCTTGCCGTGGATAATCGCGCCGGTAGTCACCATCTCGGTGTACAGCAAGGTTTCCTTGGTCAGCAGGCGGTGGAAGTAACGGCAATGACGATCGGTCCAGTCGAGCATCGGCGCGATGGAAAAACGATTGGCGGCGTATTTTGGGGCGTTATTGTCTGTCGTCATGCTGGGCTACTGGCTACCTGATTCTGTCTGGGGTTCAACGAACGGCATGCTGCCGCAAACGGCTATTATAACGACAATCGGCGGCGTTGGGAAAACCGCTGTGTCGCCCGATAAAAAAGCACCGGCAAAAGCGAATAAAAAGAGGCGGTCAGGTGTTCTCTCTGTAAGGCCGCAGCTCTGCGTCCTTCATGATGAGGAAACAACCATGAACAGTTACGTTAAACGCCTGCTGCTGCCAGTCATTGCCGGTTCACTGCTGTTTTCCGGCGCAGCGCTGGCGATGGGTGGCGATGGCAGCGGCCAGACCACGCCAACCTGCCCCAAAGGCCAGATATACGACACGAAAACCAAAACCTGCATGGTGGATAAAAGCAGCATGGTCAGTGACAACGATCGTACGAACTATGCCTATGCGCTGGCCAAAAGTGGCCGCTATCAGGAAGCGCTGGATGTGCTGAATACCCTCAAAGATCCCAACACTGCCGTGGCGCTGAACTACCGTGGCTACGCCACCCGCAAGCTAGGCCGCACCGACGAAGGGATCGGCTACTATTTAAAATCAGTGGCACTCGATCCGAAATACCCGAAAGTCCGCGAATACCTGGGTGAGGCTTATATGATTAAAGGCCGGCAGGATTTGGCGAAAGAGCAACTCAAGGTGATCCAATCGCTGTGCGGTACCGGTTGTGAAGAGTACCGCGATCTGGCGGCGGCTATCGATCACCACCCTGAATCGTAAAGCCCGGAGGCAAACATCAGCAGCGACGCTATCCGCAACGAAATCGGCCAATATCTCTCCCGCCTGTGGCGCTATGGCTTGGTGCTGTCCCACCGGCGGGACGTAGCCGACGATTTGGTGCAGGCCACCTGCGTGCGGGCGTTGGAACGCGCCGCACAGTTTGCCGTGGGAACGCGTATGGACCGCTGGTTATTTTCAATTCTTCACTCCATCTGGTTGAACGAGGTCCGCTCTCAGCATATCCGCCAGGGACAGGGCTTTGTCGACGTTGACGAACTGGCCGGAGCGGAAAACGGCGAGCAGCCGATTTGGGCCAATGAGGTAATGCAGCGGGTTAACCAACTGCCGGAGGCGCAGCGCAATACGTTGTTTCTGGTGTACGTGGAGGAACTTTCTTACCGGGAAGCCGCTGAGGTGCTGGGCGTGCCCATTGGCACCATCATGAGTCGTCTGGCGGCGGCACGGCTGCGGTTGGCGAACGACAGCCTGCTGCAAACCCGCACCCCGCAGGTAAAAGGAGAACAATCATGAGTTCAGCCTACGCAACGGATGAACTGCTGGTCGCCTACCTGGACAATCAGTTGGACCCACAGCAACGCCACCAGCTGGAACAGCGTCTGGCCGGCGAACCGGCGTTGGCAGAACGTTTGTCGTTGCTGGAACGCAGCAGCTTGCCCTTTAAGCAAGCCTTTGCGTCTTTGCTTGATGAAGCGCCGGTGCATAAATTGCAGTCAACATTGCCACTTGCCGTCCCCTCGCGACCGCACGCTATCAGCCGCCGTGGCCTGATTGCCGCCGCGGTCGGTTTTCTGGCGCTGGGCATCGCAGGCGATCGCGCCTATCTGAAGCTCAGTCAACCGGACGACAACTGGCGTGCTCTGGTCGCTCAGTATATGGCGCTCTACACGCCGGAAACCCTGGCGGGGTTTGAGGGGTCTGCAGCACTAATCGCCGCCCAATTGCAGCACACTGGCGATCGGCTGGCTATCGCACTCTCGATGCCCAAACTGGTGTTGAAAGGGGCCGAACTGAAAAACGCCCGGGTGCTGGCGTACGACGATCGCCGCATTGCTCAACTGACCTGGCTGGATGCGCAGTACGGTGCATTGGCGTTGTGTATCATTCAGCAATCGGGCAAGCCGCAGCCCGCCGAAAGCGAACGTCGCCAGGGGATGAACGTGGTCTATTGGTCCGATACCAAACACAGTTTCATGCTGATTGGCCATAACCCGGCAGTGGACATGGCCAGATTGGCCAGTCAATTACAGCGTTCGCTAGTCGCCTAATAACCCAAGCGAAGTCATAGCCTTCAAGAGCGGCACGGAAAATCGTGAATATCATCACATTTCTAGCCAACCACAGGCGCTTAACCGGACGTTTAATGCGCCATATTGGCAGAAAAGGGGCCGACTCTCGGCGATTCGGCTGAAGCATGGTAAAATCGGCTTTTTTACGTACCGGGAAATTTGCCATGAACTCAAGCACCCAGGAAAAGCTGCTGGCGCAGGCTGAACAACTCTGCCAGCAACGCAATGTGCGGCTGACACCGCAGCGGCTGGAAGTGTTACGCCTGATGGCACAACAGCCCGGTGCCATCAGCGCTTACGACCTGCTGGATTTGCTGCGCGTAGCCGAACCGCAGGCCAAACCCCCCACGGTTTACCGTGCATTGGATTTCCTGTTGGAACAAGGCTTTATTCATCGTGTGGAATCGGCGAACAGCTACGTGCTGTGCCATCATTTCGAACAGCCGATGCATACTTCCGCGCTGTTTATTTGCGATCGCTGCGGCCAGGTGACCGAACGCACGACCGAAGGGATCGAAGAAACGCTGCAAAAGCTGGCGAAAGAGTCGGGTTTTGCCCTGCGCCACAGCGTGGTCGAAGCTCATGGCCTGTGTGAGGGTTGCGTTGAGGTAGAAGCCTGCGACAGCAAACATGATTGTGGCGAACACGATCACAGCATCGCTATCAAGAAGAAATAAATAGGTTATCAGGTACCTCCCTGTACCTGTAGCCGTGGCGTAGAGGGGATAAGAACGCCAGGCTTTCAAGCGTTGTTTACGGCCGCAATCCGCTGCGGCCTATCGCACTACCAGCGATATTTGTTGTGGGCTTCCCAGGATTTCACTTCTTTCTCGGCCGCCTCTTTCTGGTAGCCGTAGCGTTCCTGAATTTTACCGACAAGCTGTTCGCGTTTCCCTTCAATGACCGTCAGATCGTCATCGGTCAGCTTGCCCCATTTTTCCTTCACTTTCCCTTTAAACTGCTTCCAGTTACCGTCGGCTTGATCTTTGTTCATAACCTCTCCGTTACCTGTGATTAGTCAGTTTTAAAAACTTGTCGCTGGGCTTAACTGAGTAATAATTATGGTCAATCGACCTAAAATGAAAGGAATGTCATTCCAATTCATTCCGCCAGCCACATGATTAACTATAGCAACAGATATCGACAAAGAACAAAAAACCAGAATAAAAATTCAACAAACCAACAAAATTAAGTAAAAAACCAAAAAAAACAGTCAGTAAGCGGGACTAAATCGACGCGATAATATGTAACTCAATATGAACACAAAACATTAATATATTTTATGATTAACTCTAATTGCGAGCCGTTGGATCCGCGACAAACCAGGTACCGCGCAGCCTGTGGCGGTGCCAAATCCACCCGAGCGCAATGCCGCGCAGAGAAAGAAAGACCGCCAGCGCCAGCCATAAGCCATGATTGCCCAATACGGGTACGGTCAGCAGCGTCAAACCATAACCGGCCGCCGCCACTGCCATGCTGTTGCGCATTTCTGCCCCTCGGGTGGCGCCAATAAACATGCCGTCCAGCAAATAGCACCATACCCCCACCAATGGCAGCACCACTTGCCACGGCAGATAGTGGCCGGCCAGCGCACGCAGTTCCGGTAACGAGGTCAAGGCGGCAATAATTTGCTGCCCGGCAACGGCATAGACCAGGCCAAAGGCCAACGCGACCAGACAGGCTTGTCGACAAGCCGCACGCCACACCTTGCGCAATTGGCTATCGTCGCGCGCGCCATAGGCATGGCCGGAGTGCGCTTCGACCGCGTAGGCAAAACCGTCAAGCGCGTAGGCGGTAAAGGTCAGTAAGTTCATCAGCACCGCATTCACCGCCACCACCTCGCCGCCAAGGCGGGCACCGAAGATGGTCAGAGAAGCGAAACACAGCTGCAACAGCAGTGAACGCAGCATAATGTCGCGGTTCAGCGCCAGCAAACGCCGCAGGTTGCCGCGCCAGGCAGTGCGCAGCATCGGCATGGAAATACCACGCAGGCGCATGACACGCCAGGACAGCCATAAGCCCAGCAGCAGCGTGGCATACTCAGAAATGGCGGTCGCCGTCGCTGCACCTTGCACATTCCAGCCCAGCCCCATCACCAGCCAGATATCCAGCACGATATTCAATAAATTGCCGACAATCAGCAGGATCACCGGCGCACGTACGTATTGCACGCCAAGCAGCCAACCCAGGATAACCATGTTCGCCAATGCCGCCGGCGCGCTCAGCCAGCGGATCTCGAGGAATAATCGGGCCTGCTCCAGCACGGCTTCGTCGCCACCGACGACCTGCAGCGCCAGATCGATCAGCGGATGGCGTAACAACACAATGGCTACGCCGGCCAATACCGCCAGCAGCAGCGGCTGCATAAAGGCACGCGCCAGCCCCTGTGGATTTTGCGCGCCCAACGCTTGTGCTGTCAGGCCGGTGGTGCTCATACGCAGGAATAACAACAGCATGAACAGGAAGCTGGTCGCCATGGCACCCACCGCCACACCGCCCAGATAAACAGGGCTGTCGAGGTGACCGATCACTGCGGTATCCACCAGCCCAAGCAACGGCACGGTAATATTGGAGAAGATCATGGGCAGCGCCAGGCGCCACAAGGCTTTATCGGTATCGCTGGTGAAGGCGGAAAACAGGCGCATAGTGAAATGTTCCCGTGGCAATGCGGTTTTAATCGGTCAGAAATGACATCGCCCCAGAGCTGGGGCGATTTAAATCAGAGGGCAGCGTGCAGGCTGATGGGTTAAACCCAGTCGCCGTTACGGATCACGCCGACCGCCAAGCCTTCAATGGTGAAGTTCTGCTGACGCAGATCAACCACAATTGGCTGGAATTCACTGTTTTCCGGCAGCAGCTCAACCACGTTACCGTGCTTTTTCAGCCGCTTGACCGTGACTTCATCTTCGATGCGCGCCACAACCACCTGGCCATTACGCACGTCCTGAGTTTTATGCACCGCCAGCAGGTCACCGTCCAGAATACCGATATCACGCATCGACATGCCGTTAACCCGCAGCAGGAAATCCGCGCTCGGTTTGAACAGGGAAGGATCCACCTTGTAGTGGCCTTCGATATGCTGCTGCGCCAGCAGCGGCTCACCGGCAGCCACGCGGCCAATCAGCGGTAAACCCTCTTCATCTTCCATCAGCAACCGAATGCCGCGCGAAGCGCCGGAGACGATTTCGATGACGCCTTTACGCGCCAGCGCTTTCAGGTGTTCTTCTGCGGCATTTGGCGAACGGAACCCCAGACGCATGGCGATCTCGGCACGCGTTGGCGGCATGCCAGTGGACGAAATATGATCGCGAATCAGATCATAGACCTCTTGCTGTCTGGTAGTTAGTGCTTTCATTCCGCCCCCTGTTTGTTTATACAGTCTTGCTGTGAGTATATACAGGTAAGTGCGGCTTGGGAACCGAAGAATGAATAAAAATCAGGGATTAGCGACCCGGATCGCAACGAGCTTGCTCCGCTCAGACAAAGTGCTGCCACAGCACCGTGCCCCAAACAAACAGCGCCAAAATCACCGCCAACAATACCGCCGCCGACCCCATATCCTTGGCCCGGCCGGACAGCTCGTGGTACTCGGTCCCCACACGGTCGACAATCGCCTCAATCGCGCTGTTGAGCATCTCGACAATCATCACCAGCACCACCGACCCAATCAGTAAAATGCGCGCTATCGCACCCACGTCCAGCCAAATCGCCAGTATGATAGCCAGCACGGTCACCACCAACTCCTGGCGGAACGCCGCTTCGTGCTGCCAGGCAGCGGAAAAACCTTTATAAGAGTAGCCGGCGGCTTTAATAATACGGGTCAGGCCGGTTGCTTGGTTCGTCATGTTTTTAGTGCCTTTCGCAGAGGTAAGTCATAATTAAACAGTCTAGGCCAGGAAGCGCTCACGGCTCCCGGTTTTCCAACACCACAGATCTGCTACCCGGTTTCTGGTATGCTTGCGGCGCATTGCTAACAAGAGGCTTCACGTTGTTATGTCAGGTTGGCGTAAAATTTATTATAAACTATTGAATTTACCACTCAAATTGTTGGTAAGAAGTAAGGTTATCCCTTCAGATCCGGTCACGGAGTTAGGGTTGGATCCCTCACGGCCGATTTTGTATGTTTTACCTTATAATTCCAAGGCGGATTTACTGACGCTGCGCACCCAGTGCCTGGCGCAGGATTTGCCCGATCCTCTCAATCCGCTGGAAATAGACGGCACCGTGCTGCCCAGCCACGTGTTTATTCACGACGGCCCGCGCGTATTCCGCTACTACACGCCGAAAGAAGAGTCGGTAAAACTGTTCCACGACTATCTGGATCTGCACCGCAGCAACCCGGATCTCGATATTCAGATGCTGCCGGTTTCGGTGATGTTTGGCCGCTCTCCAGGGCGCGAAGGCCACGGCACGCCTCATCTGCGCTTGCTAAATGGCGTCCAGAAATTCTTCGCCGTGCTGTGGCTCGGCCGCGATAGCTTTGTGCGTTTCTCCAATACCGTTTCGCTGCGCCGCATGGCGACCGAGCATGGTACCGACAAGATCATCGCGCAAAAGCTGGCTCGCGTAGCCCGGATGCACTTCTCGCGTCAGCGTCTGGCTGCCGTAGGCCCAAGCCTGCCGGCCCGTCAGGACCTGTTCAACAAGCTGTTGGCGTCCAAAGCGATCGAAAAAGCGGTCGAAGACGAAGCGCGCAGTAAAAAAATCTCCCACGAAAAAGCCCAGCAGAATGCCATTGCACTGATGGAAGAGATTGCCGCCGACTTCTCTTACGAGACGGTGCGCCTTTCCGACCGCGTGCTGAGCTGGACCTGGAACCGGCTGTATCAGGGCATCAACGTCACCAACGCCGAACGGGTGCGTCAGTTGGCCCAGGATGGCCACGAGATCGTTTATGTGCCCTGCCATCGCAGCCACATGGACTATCTGCTGTTGTCCTACGTGCTGTACCATCAGGGCCTGGTGCCACCGCACATTGCGGCCGGCATCAACCTCAACTTCTGGCCGGCCGGGCCGATCTTCCGTCGCCTGGGTGCGTTCTTCATCCGCCGGACCTTCAAAGGCAACAAGCTGTACTCGACGGTGTTCCGTGAATACCTCGGCGAGCTGTTTACCCGCGGTTATTCGGTGGAGTACTTTGTCGAAGGCGGACGTTCCCGTACCGGGCGTTTGCTGGAGCCGAAGACCGGCACCTTGTCGATGACCATTCAGGCGATGCTGCGCGGCGGGACTCGCCCTATCACGCTGGTGCCGATTTACATCGGTTACGAGCACGTGATGGAAGTGGGGACCTACGCCAAAGAGCTGCGCGGGGCGACCAAAGAAAAAGAGAGCCTGCTGCAGATGCTGCGCGGCTTGCGCAAGCTGCGTAATCTCGGCCAGGGCTACGTCAACTTCGGCGATCCCCTGCCGCTGACCACCTACCTGAACCAGAATGTGCCGCAGTGGCGCGAATCGATTGACCCGATCGAATCTCAGCGTCCAAGCTGGCTGACGCCGACGGTCAACGATCTGGCGGCCAAGATTATGGTGCGCATCAACAATGCCGCAGCGGCCAACGCCATGAACCTGTGTTCCACGGCGCTGCTGGCCTCACGTCAGCGCTCGCTGACCCGCGAACAGTTGCTTGAGCAGTTGGAATGCTATCTGCAACTGATGCGCAACGTGCCTTATGCCGATGACGTGACCGTGCCGACCCAAACGCCGGATGAGCTGCTGGATCACGCGCTGAACATGAACAAGTTCGAGGTGGAAAAGGATAACATCGGCGATATCATCATCCTGCCGCGCGAGCAGGCGGTGCTGATGACCTATTACCGCAACAATATCCACCACCTGCTGGTTCTGCCGTCACTAATTGCCACCATCGTGATGCACCATCGCCGGGTATCTCGCACTGAACTGCTGCGGCAGATTGGTTTGATTTACCCGATGCTGAAAGCCGAGCTGTTCCTGCACAACGACAAGGAACAACTGCCGGAGGTGCTGCAGCCGCTGATCGAGGAAATGATCCGTCAGCAACTGATCTGCGATAAGGGTGACGATCTGGTATTGAATCCGGCCCGCATCCGTCCATTGCAGCTGTTGGCCGCCGGCATTCGTGAAACCCTGCAACGCTATGCCATCACCATGTCTATCCTCAGCGCCAACCCAAGCATTAACCGCGGTGCGCTGGAGAAAGAGAGCCGTATCATGGCGCAGCGTTTATCGGTGCTGCACGGCATCAACGCGCCGGAGTTCTTCGACAAGGCGGTGTTCTCTACCCTGGTGGCAACGCTGCGTGAAGAAGGTTACATCAACGATATCGGCGATGCGGTGCGTGAGCACACCATGGAGGTGTACAACATGCTGAGCGACCTGATTACCCCGGAAATCAAACTGACCATTGAAAGCGTCAGCATGCCGGCGGAAACCAACGCTCTGCCAGAGGCGGACGCAGCGGAAGAGAAAGACCAGTAATTCGTTGATATATAAAACAAAAAGGCACCCAAGGGTGCCTTTTTTACTGTCCGAACGTGGTCAACTTTGCCAGTAACTCAGCGCAATACCGATAAACAGCACCAGCCCAACATAGTTGTTATCCAGAAATGCTTTGAAGCAGGCATTCCGTTCACGGCCGGCAATTTGTTTTTGCTGATGGATAAACAGGGCGCCCGCCAGCAACAGCGACCAATAAAACGCGCCGCTCAACTGCGCCAGATAGCCCACCCACAGCATCAGCAGCAAGGTGGCGAACTGCAGCAGGCCGACGATCAGTTTGTCGTAACGGCCGAACAAAATGGCGGTGGATTTCACACCAATCTTCAGATCATCGTCGCGATCGACCATGGCATACAGCGTATCGTAAGCCACCGTCCAGCAGATGTTGGCCAGCAGCAGCAGCCAGCAGCTCAGCGGCAGCGATTCGCTGACGGCGGCGTAGGCCATCGGAATGCCCCAACCAAACGCGGCGCCCAATACGAACTGCGGCAGATGAGTGACCCGCTTCATAAACGGATAGGCCCATGCCAGCGCCAGCGCCGCCAGAGACAGCCAGATAGTCATCGCATTCAGCGTCAGCACCAGCGCGAACGAAATCAGCACCAGCACCACGAACAGGATTTTGGCCTCTTTTTCGCTCACCCGGCCGCTGGGCATCGGGCGTCCGGCGGTACGCTTCACATGGCCATCAACGGCGCGATCGGCATAATCATTCACCACACAGCCAGCGGCACGCATCAGGAAAACCCCCACCACGAACACCAGCAGGATAGACAGCGACGGCACGCCCTTCCCCGCCAGCCACAGCGCCCACAGCGTCGGCCACAGCAACAGCAAGGTACCAATAGGTTTATCGATGCGCATCAGATGGCTATAAGCCTGCCATTTACTTTGAATCACGCTTCCCTCCAAGGTATTTCCTCTCCTCATTATTCGGGGTCAGTACTGCCCGCGGCGTACAGCGGCGAAGCCGGTAGAAACAGTTCGGTCAGCAACAGCGGTTTACCCGCCAGTCGCAGGCGGGAACGGCGTGCCCACAGCGCATCTTGCCGACCGATATGGATGTAATCGCGAGTTAACTCGTCGCTACTGAAAAGATAGCGCCCTAGCGGCAGCGTGCCCAGATCCACCAGCGCCAGATCCGGGCCGGTCAGGGTTTCCTGCGGGATCACCGTACGCCCCAGCAGCCAGGGCTGGTTGTCACCCAACAGCACGATTTCACGCAGCCAGTATCGTGGGCTGTCCGGCAGGTGCTCAGCTTCCTCACCCAGTTGATCACGAGTGACAAAACATTCACGCTGCGGCTCAACGTGCACACGGCCACAGTGGCGTTCAAAGCGACGGGTCATGGATCCTAACTCCATCAGCCAATCGCTGACGGCGGCGGGTGCCGGAGGGTGTTGCGCGGATAACCACTCCAGCGGCGGCAGGATGGAATCCTTATTGCCAGACATTGTTCTACTCCATGCCGGACGCCGCGCTCTGCAGCCGCGTCAGACCAGACAAACCGTTAACAGATGCCCATTGTAACGCAGAAATTCAAAAGCGGCAGGCTGATTCGTGGCGTGGCGCACAGCAAAATAACGCCCGAAAAAGCAGCACAATGTCATCTCTCTGACATCTGTTTTCTTTACCTTCGTTCACCGGAGCGATGGGGATTCTGTGATCTTCTGCAAACTTTCGCCTCTGCCACATTGTTTTATCTACGCGCGTAGATACTCTTGTGCCGCAGCGTTGAATCGCCATCAGTCCGACACTTTGTCAGCAAACCTTCTTGCCGACACCAGGGAAACTATCTTTATCGCGATCACGCCATAGGCGTGGAGCAGACGAAAAGAGGATATCAATGCCATGAGCGAAACAACGCTTGCAACCACAAAGGCCACCGATGAAACCTTGGCGGCCGACGAACGCCTGGCCACTAAAGAAGGGCGCGGCCAATTCTGGCGTGCCACTTTTTCCTGCTGGCTCGGCACCGCCATGGAATATGTCGATTTCGCGCTGTATGGCCTGGCGGCCGGTATGGTGTTCGGCGACGTGTTCTTTCCCGAAGCCACACCGATAGTGGCGCTGTTGGCCAGCTTTGCCACTTACTCCGTCGGCTTTGTCGCCCGTCCTATCGGTGCGTTGGTATTCGGCTGGATTGGCGATCGCAAAGGCCGCCGCGTGGTACTGCTCACCACGGTCGCGTTGATGGGCGTTTCTACCACGCTGATCGGGCTGATCCCCTCCTACGCGCAAATTGGCGTTTGGGCACCTGTCTGCCTGGTGATCCTGCGTTTTGCGCAAGGCTTCGGTGCCGGAGCAGAGCTCTCCGGCGGCGCGGTGATGCTGGCAGAATACGCACCGGCAAAACGACGCGGTCTGGTCGCTTCGATCATCGCCATCGGTTCCAACAGCGGCACCCTGCTGGCGTCGCTGGTGTGGTTGTTAGTGTTGCAGTTGGACAAAGCGGATCTGATCGCCTGGGGGTGGCGTATTCCGTTCCTTGCCAGCATCCTGATCGCCGCAGGAGCACTCTACCTGCGCCGCCACGTACGCGAAACGCCGGTGTTTGAACGTGAACTTCAGCAAAACCACCAGCGGATGCTGGAAAATACCCCCACCGAGCCGGATAACCGCAGTTATTTGCAACGCACCAAAGCTTTTTGGATCATGCTTGGCCTGCGCATTGGCGAGAATGGCCCCTCCTATCTGTGTCAGGGCTTTATCGTCGGTTACGTCGCCAAGGTGCTGATGGTGGACAAGTCGGTGCCCGCGCTGGCGGTGATGATCGCCTCACTGTGCGGTTTCCTGGTGATCCCCCTGGCCGGCTGGCTTTCCGATCGCTTCGGCCGTCGCATCACTTACCGCTGGTTCTGTCTGTTGCTGGTGTTGTATGCCTTCCCGGCGTTCTGGCTGCTCGACAGCCGCGAACCGGCAACCGTCATTTCAGTGATTGTGGTCGG
Source organism: Serratia liquefaciens (assembly GCA_012719855.1). GTDB lineage: Bacteria > Pseudomonadota > Gammaproteobacteria > Enterobacterales > Enterobacteriaceae > Serratia > Serratia liquefaciens_A. Next base: position 96,860 of record JAAXZN010000022.1, read on the forward strand.
CATGTGCATCGCCTCGCTGGGTATTTTCGGCGTGCAGGCGGCCTACGGCGTGGAGCTGTTCGGCGTCAAGAATCGCTATTCGAAAATGGCGTTCGCCAAGGAGCTGGGGTCGATCCTTTCCGGCGGTACCGCTCCGCTGATCGCCACCGCGTTGCTGTCCGGCTTCGGTCACTGGTGGCCTGTCGCCTGCTATTTTGTTGTAATGGCGGCCATTGGCTTAATCACCACCTTCTTTGCACCGGAAACCCGCGGCCGCGATCTCAACCTGCCGCAGGACGCGGTGTAATCAGGGCGTACAGGAACCCAACTTGGATAATCAATCCGCGCGGCGTATCACCCGCGCCGACGTCGCCCGCCTAGCGGGCACCTCGGTAGCGGTAGTCAGCTACGTGATCAACAACGGGCCGCGCCCGGTGGCGGAAGCTACCCGCTTGCGGGTACTGGCGGCAGTCGAGCAAACCGGTTACCGACCAAACGACATCGCCCGGGCGCTGGCTTCAGGCAACACCCTGACCTACGGGTTGGTGGTACCCGATATCTCCAACCCGTTTTTTGCCACCCTGGCCCAGGCGTTGCAGCGAGAGGCTTTCAGCCACGGTCGGGTACTGCTGTTGGGTGACGCCGGTGACGACCGCCAGCGCGAGCACGACCTGATTAATCATCTGCTGCGCCGTCAGGTTGACGGGCTGCTGTACACCAGTGTCGATCGCCATCCCTGGTTCGATCTGATCCGCGCATCCGGCACGCCATGCGTAATGATTGATACCATAGACAGCCATGCCGGCATCTGCGCCATTCGCGTCGACGAACGTGATGCAGCCTGTCAGGCAACCCGCCATCTGTTGCAGCACGGCTATCAGGACATCGGCATTTTTGTGGGCCCCTTGACCATGCTCAACGCGCAGGACCGCCTTAACGGCTGGCGAGATGCACTGAAGGAAGCTGGCATTGCGCCACGCGAAGAGTGGATATTCGAAGCGCCCTATACCCGTCAGGGTGGCTATCAGGCCAGCCAGAAAATGCTGCAAGCTCCCCGGCCACGGGCCATATTCACCTCTAACGAACAGCAGGCGCTCGGTTGCCTGTCGGCACTGGCAGAACACCGGCTTCGCGTGCCGGACGATCTGGCTATCATTTGTTTTAACGGCACCCAGCAGTCCGAGTTCAGCGTGCCACCGCTCAGTGCGGTCGAACAACCGATTGACGCCATGGCCAAGCGAGCCATCGCCATGCTGGCCGCCGGTGCTGCACAGCCTGAGCTGCACGAATTCGCTTTCCAACTGCATATCCGCCGATCGTGCGGCTGCTAGTTTATTGATTCAGGTAACCGCTATGCGTTTGATTATTGATTGCGATCCCGGCAACGGCATTCCCGGCGCCAACGTCGACGACGGACTGGCACTGGCATTGGCGCTGGCGGCCAAACCGCAGCTTTCATTGGAACTGATCAGCATCGTGGCCGGCAATACGCCGCGCGATCTCGGCTTTTCCGTAGCCCGTCATCTGCTGCAAGAAACCGGCTATCAGGTGCCGCTTGCCGTCGGCGCGGCGCGCGCGCTGAGCGAACCGCCAGAACCCTGGCGCGCCCACCTCGATCGCGCGATTGCCGATCCGGATCTGGCATTACTGTGGCGCGATACGCCTTACCCACAGGCCGCAATCACGCCAACGCCAAACGCCGCCGTGGCGATCGGCGAGCTGATCTGCAATAACCCCGGCGAAATCACCCTGGCGGCAATCGGCCCCCTGACCAACGTCGCCCATGCTCTGCAGCTGTACCCGCAGATGGCACAGGCGGTGAAGGAAATCGTGATCATGGGGGGAGTCTTCCACCTGGAAGGCTACATCAAGGACACCAATTTTGGTCTGGATCCGGAAGCCGCGCGGCAGGTGCTGACCAGCGGCGCCAATATTACGCTCGCCCCACTGGACGTCACCACGCAAACCATGCTGACTCAGGAAAGCCTAGCGCAGATGACCCAACCGGACACACCGCTGTGCCGCTACCTGCGCACCACCACTCAACCCTGGATCGACTATTCCCGCCATACCCGCCATCTGCCGGGTTGCTGGATCCACGATGCGCTGGTGATTGCCTGGTTGCTTGAGCCACAGTTGGTGACCACGGAGGAATATTACGTGGATGTCGCGCTGGAAGGTGCCATGACGCGCGGCAGTTCTCGCCGCTGGCGTCCCGGAGGCCTGCGCCTGACGGTCGGCATGCCGGAGCCCGAAGGCAAGCCGTTGCGGGTGATGCAGCAGGTGGATAACGCCCGTCTGCTGGCGTTGATCGGCAGCACTCTGGCCCGCGGATGAAAAAAGGTGCGCCGGGGCGCACCAATCATCGAGCCAGCATCGGCAGCGTCGGGTACTACCCCTTGCCTTTCACGCTACCAATAAAGGTTTCACGTGCTGTGGTGGAACCCAGTTTTTCAGCCTCATTCATCAGTTTCAGCGCTTTATCGATATCGCCCGCCTTCACCGCCTGTTTGATGCCGTTGTTAAAGTAAGCTTCGGTGTCATTCAACATCGGCTCCGCCGGTTGGGTCGGCGCTGGAGCCGGTGCTGCTGCCACCGCGGCCGTTGATCCCACCACCACTGGCGTCGCCGCCGGTGCCGGCTGCAGCATGCCGATCATGATATTGCCGCTGCCCTGCTCTGCCGTGACCTTCAGCTTAATGGTGCCGCTGGTGCTATGCCTGGCGATCGGATCCGGAATATCCGGCACCGCATTGCCCACGCCCTGCGCATAGGCCTTGGCCGGGTTGGTCAGTTGCGTGGTTTTCGCCAGATCCTGACGGGTGGTGTACACCAGCAGATAAATTTGTTTCTGACCCAGCGCCGGGGTCAGTTTCAGCGTGCCCTCCAGCCGATCGGATGACATTGCGCCCGGTGGCTGATACGGGAAGTAGCTGCTCGGGTAATAGGCCGCAGGGCGCAGGTGCTCATCCAGCACCAGCACGCTCGGCGCGTAAAGTGAATTGTTCTTGCTGATGCTGCTCAGCGTGACTTCCAGCGAACCGCGATCGGCCGGCAGCGTATAAGCGGCAATAGCGCCCTGAATGTCACCCTGATTGATTTGCGGGCTGACATTATCCAGTTTGATGTCCTGGCTGACCGGCGGCATCAGCGGTTGCCACGGCAGGCTTTGCAGCGTACTGGCACTAATGGCCGGCGCGATGGAAACATTGGCCGGCGTATCGGCATTGGCCACCAGCGGTGCGCCAAGGGTCAGAGCCAGTGACAGACAAAGTGACAGCAGATTCTTTTTCATTGTTATACCCCATGATATCCGGCGCGGCTCAGGCAAGAGAGACGACACCGGCGAATACAGGCTGGGGAGAGCACCTGGCCCTCCCCGTTATCTCATTACCACCAGATTTCCATCTGGGCGCCGAAGGTGACTTCGTCGTCATTACCGCGGCTGAAGGTGTGCAGGCTGGTGTCGTTGTACGCGGTGCCCGAGGTGTAACCGGCACCGGAATCGTTGTTGGCGTAGCCCCACTTCTCATCCCACTTGGCGTAGGTCGCGAATACGCGGATGGCCGGACGTGACCAGATGCTGTTGCCCGCTTGCCACTGTTGCGCCAGGGTCACTTTATACTGACCGTTGCGATCGCCGGTGCGCTGGGATTTCACGTTGTCGTAACCGGCTTCCAGCAGGGTGCTCATGATTGGCGTCCATTTGTACATTGGACGCACGCCCACGGTGTACCAGGTGGTGCCGTTATTGTTGTCACGATCGACATCCTGGAACATGCCGACGTACATCAGCGCCCATTGATCGTTGAAGTCGATGGCACCGTGATCCAGCACGCGGATCATCTTGCCATTGTTGTCGATGGTCGAGCCCTGGTTGCGGCCGTTGTTCTGCGAAGTCATGGAGTCGGTGGCGTATTGCACCACAAACTTGTTGTAGCCGGTCAGGATGCTCTGGGTATGTTCCGCGGTGAACATCCAGCCGTCTTTGCTGGCGCCGTCAGCCAAATGGTAACCGTCCTGAGTGTTGGCGCGACCGTAGTCCACGCCCAACTCCAGGGTGCCGCCCGGGTTCAATTCCAGGCCGGCCAAGCGCACGTCAAAGGTGTCGTTGACGGTCGGACGTTGATCCCACTCGTTATCCAGATAACCGTAAGAGCCGCCGGATTCTGAGTTGCGGGTCACGGCAGCAGACAGCTTGCCGAAGCCCAGATCGATATTTTCCAGACCGGCACCCGGACCGGAGATATCCCAGTAGTAGAAGTCAATCATGTGAACATCATGACGCTGATAGAAACGCTTACCGGCCCACATGTTGGCCCCCGGCAACCATTCAATCAGGTTTTTACCCTGCACATTCACTTCACGGAAGCCTGGCGTCACGTCTTCCCAGTCGGAACGTTGTGAAACGGAGTAAGCCAGGTTGGTATCGAAGTAGAAGCTTTTATCGCCTTCTTTCCACACTTCCTGTCCCAGTTTCAGCTCGGCGTAGGTCTCGCATTCGTTGCCGAGACGGTACTTGCTGCCGGCACCGGTAGCCTGGAAACACTGTTGCTCGCCGCCACTGCCGGTCCAGCCGATGCCGGAACGGGCGTAGCCTTTAAAATCAACGGCCATCGCCTGAGTGGTCAGAACACCAGCGGCGATTGCCAGTGCCAGAGGAAGTTTGCGCAGAGTAGTCATCATTATTCTCCTGTTATACAGACTGTGATGCTTTAAACGCCCGGCTCCTGGTGCAGCCGTTTACATGCCGTACCGTCCTCACGGAACAGATGGCAACGGTGAGGCGGCAAGCCTATGGCGAATGTTGCACCTTCTTCTACCAGCACCACGTCGTTCTGGCGGTAAACCAGGTTTTGACGAATTGCCGGGATTTGGATGTGGATCTGCGTCTCGTTACCGAGTTGCTCCACCACCTGTACGTCACCCGTAAGCAGTACTTCAGAGGCATCACTGGGCAGCAGATGCTCCGGGCGAATGCCCAGAGACATGTTGGTACCGGGCTGAACGTCGGTGCCTTCCACCGGCAACCACACCAACTGGCGGTTAGGCAGCTCGACCTGGACCTGTTGCGGCTCTGCAGCGGTCACTTTGACCGGCAGGAAGTTCATTTTCGGCGAGCCGATAAAGCCGGCGACAAAGCGGTTGGCCGGATAGTGATACAGCTCCAGCGGCTTGCCGACCTGGGCGACACGCCCGGCGTCCAACACCACGATCTTGTCGGCCAGCGTCATCGCTTCCACCTGATCGTGCGTCACGTAAATCATGGTGCGCTGCAGACGCTTGTGCAGACGCGAAATCTCAATGCGCATCTGCACCCGCAGCGCGGCATCGAGGTTCGACAACGGCTCGTCGAGCAAGAACACGTCCGGTTCCGCCACCAGCGTACGGCCGATCGCCACCCGCTGACGCTGCCCGCCGGACAGCGCTTTAGGCCGTCGGTCGAGCAGGTGAGCCAGTTGCAGCACTTCCGACACCTGATTCACCCGCTGGCTGATTTCCGCTTTCTTGGCACCGGCCAGCTTCAGGCCGAACGACATGTTGTCGGCCACCGACAGGTGCGGATACAGCGCATAGGACTGGAACACCATGCCAATGCCGCGCTCGGAAGGCGGCACCTCATTCATGCGTTTATCACCGATCATCAGGTCGCCAGAGGTGATGTCCTCCAGTCCGGCAATCATACGCAGCAGCGTCGATTTGCCGCAGCCCGACGGCCCGACAAACACCACAAACTCACCGTCATCTATCGTCAGATTGACGTCTTTGGAAATCACAGCTTCGCCGAAGGCCTTATAAACGCTGCGCAATGTGACGCTAGCCATGCGTTACTCCCCTGCTTTCGCAGTTAACATTTCGTGTAAAAATGGCGGACGCAAAACCCGCCAAAACCCATTGATGACCCTCTTGCTGCGCACCGTGCTGCCATGCCAGTGGCAAGGTCGCCTCAGACGGTGCGGCCGCCTGAGTATAAGGCTGCAGGTTAATCAGCGCTTCAAGGCATTGATCCTGATGGGTAATAAGTAAACGAACCACGCCGTTATGCTGGCTGACCACGCTCAGTTCGCCCCGCTGGATCACCGGCAAGCGGCGCAGCGCCAACAGAGATTGGCAGTAACGCAAGGTGGATTGGTGATCCTGCTGCTGGCGGCTGATGGCCAGCGCGCGATGTTCGATGGCCACCTGTTGGTACCAGTGGATCTCACCGTCGGTCACCTGTTCCGGCGCTTCATGCCAGGGCATCGGCGTTTGTGCACCCAGCGGATCCTGCAAGCCGGCGGCGTGTGGCAGGCCCAATTCTTCGCCCTGATACAGGCAGATGGGCGCCGGCAACATCGCCAGCAGCGTCAAAAAGGCGTCGGCCGAGCGCAGATTACCCTGGCCCCAATGGCTAACGACTCGCGGCTGGTCCGCATCACCGGTGCTCCACAGGCTGTCTGCCAGGGTGGCGCGGCGCGCATTCAACACCTCAATCAGTTTCTCTACGCTGAAGGGCACCACCTCCAGCGCCAATGGGCTACGAAGGTACTGCTGCGATGCGGCGGCGCGGCGAATGTGATACGGCCCGTCGCAATACCACAGCGCCAGACCCTGTGCGGCGACCGCCGCCCCCTCTCGCTCCGCCAATGCCTGCGGCAGGACCAGGCCGTCTATCGACAGCTGGTTCAGGTAGGGCAGCGCCGCAATCATGCCGTGAGCATCACCCACGCCGTCCCCGTTTCCATCACGGAAACTGACCGGGTGGATCCGGTACAGGGTTGGCTGAGTGACGGTAGGCATTGGCGACATAAATCCGGTTCCCTGCTGCACGTGGCGATAAAATCAATGTGGCCGATAGTGCGGTAATCCCCACAAAGGGTAATCATCCGTAACAGGATTTTTCATGGGGGAGGAGACGGGAGGATGAGAGAACGACCACGGGGACGAGAAGTTCCACGCTTAAGACAAATCTGTGATCTGCCTGGCAAAAATCGTCCCCCTATTTTGTGTCTGACACCACAGAATAGGGAGCAATGTTAACTGGATCACACTACGCAGGCGTGGGGCGTAGAGGGGGGGAGGATGAGAATGTGTCGCTTTGTGACCCACTATTACCGCGAAACCTCTCTCCTTGACTTACGTGCCCACAAAAAAGAAGGATTGGATTATGACTCGCAGCTTTACCACCGCCCGCACACTGGTGCTTTCGGCTCTGACCACCTTGGTGCTTTCCTCTTCCGCCTTCGCCAAGATCGAGGAAGGGAAACTGGTTATCTGGATCAACGGCGATAAAGGCTATAACGGCCTGGCCGAAGTCGGCAAAAAGTTTGAAAAAGACACCGGCATCAAAGTGACCATCGAACACCCGGACAAGCTGGAAGAGAAATACCCGCAGGTGGCCGCCACCGGCGACGGCCCGGACATCATCTTCTGGGCCCATGACCGCTTTGGCGGCTACGCACAGTCCGGCCTGCTGGCAGAAATCCATCCTTCCAAAGCCTTCCAGGACAAGCTGTTCCCGTTCACCTGGGACGCAGTGCGCTACGACGGTAAGCTGATCGGCTACCCGATCGCCGTGGAAGCCCTGTCGCTGATTTACAACAAAGACCTGATCAAGCAGGCGCCAAAAACCTGGGAAGAGATCCCGGCGCTGGACAAAGAACTGCGCGCCAAAGGCAAAAGCGCCATCATGTGGAACCTGCAAGAGCCCTACTTCACCTGGCCGATCATCGCCGCCGATGGCGGTTATGCCTTCAAGTATGAAAATGGCAAATACAACATCAAAGACGTTGGCGTCGCCAATGCCGGTTCTCAGGCCGGTCTGCAGTTCATCGTCGATCTGGTGAAAAACAAGCACATCAACGCCGATACCGATTATTCCATTGCCGAAGCCGCCTTCAATAAGGGCCAAACCGCCATGACCATCAATGGTCCGTGGGCCTGGTCAAACATCGAGCAAAGCAAAATCAACTACGGCGTCACCCTGCTGCCGACCTTTAAAGGCAAGCCGTCCAAACCATTCGTCGGCGTACTGACCGCTGGGATCAACGCCGCCAGTCCGAACAAAGAGCTGGCCACCGAATTCCTGGAAAACTACCTGTTGACCAACGAAGGTCTGGCTGACGTCAACAAGGACAAACCGCTCGGCGCGGTAGCCCTGAAGTCCTACCAGGAGCAACTGGCGAAGGATCCGAAAATCGCCGCCACCATGGAAAACTCACAAAACGGCGAAATCATGCCCAATATCCCGCAGATGAGCGCCTTCTGGTACGCCGAACGCAGCGCGGTAATCAACGCCGTCAGCGGCCGCCAGACGGTGAAAGCCGCGTTGGATGATGTACAGACCCGTATCACCAAGTAACACACAACGTTGTGCGGGGCGCGGACCAGCGCCCCGCTGTGGCTTCACAGAAAGGAACGCCCTATGCAATTAGCTCACGCCGGGTCGCCTGCGCGCAAAAAGTCGAAGTGGTGGCAGAGTGACGTACTGAAATGGCTGGTCATCGGCCTGTTCAGCCTGGTTACCTGCTATCTGATTGTGTTGATGTATGCACAGGGTGAATACCTGTTTGCCATTCTGACGCTGATACTGGTCAGCGCCGGGCTTTACGTCTTCGCCAACCGCCGGGCTTACGCCTGGCGCTACGTTTATCCGGGCATCGCCGGCATGGGGCTGTTTGTCCTGTTTCCGCTGATTTGCACCATTGCCATCGCCTTTACCAACTACAGCAGCACCAACCAGCTCACCTTTGAACGCGCCCAGTCGGTGCTGATGCAGCGTCAGTTCCAAACCGGTAAAACCTTCACCTTCGGGCTCTATCCGGCGGAAAATCAACGCTGGCGCCTGCAGTTAACCCACCCTGACAGTGACCAAAAACTGATTTCCGAACCGTTCAGCTTTGACGCCAGTGCTCCGCAAACGCTGAAACTGACGGAGGAGAGCGCAGAACCGGCCGGCGAACGCGCCACGCTGCGAGTGATCACGCAAAATCGTCAGGCGCTGAGCCAACTGGTGGCATTACTCCCGGACGGCGGCGAGCTGCGCATGAGCTCTCTGCGCCAGTTTTCCGGCACCACCCCGCTCTACGCGCTGGATAAGGACAGCAATACGCTGACCGACCAACAAACCCATATTCAATACCGGCCGAACCCGGACATTGGTTTCTATCAGGCGGTAAATGCCGAGGGCAACTGGGCCAAAGAGACCCTGAGCCCGGGCTATACCGTCACCATCGGTTGGAAAAACTTCCTGCGCGTGCTGCAGGACGAAGGGATCAAGAAGCCGTTCGTGTCGATCTTTATCTGGACCATCGTGTTCTCGGTCATGACCGTGATCCTCACCGTGGCGGTGGGTATGGTGCTGGCCTGCGTGGTGCAGTGGGAAGCGCTGAAAGGCAAAGCGGTTTATCGCGTGATGCTGATACTGCCTTACGCGGTGCCGTCGTTTATTTCGATACTGATTTTTAAAGGTTTGTTCAACCAAAGCTTCGGTGAAATCAACATGATGCTCAGCCATCTGTTTGGCATCAAACCGGCCTGGTTCAGCGACCCTATCACCGCCAAAAGCATGATTTTGATCGTCAACACCTGGTTGGGCTATCCCTACATGATGATCCTGTGCATGGGGCTGCTGAAGGCAATACCCGACGATCTGTACGAGGCCTCGGCAATGGACGGCGCCACCCCGATGCAGAACTTCTTCCGCATCACGCTGCCGCTGCTGATCAAACCGCTGACGCCGCTGATGATCGCCAGCTTCGCCTTCAACTTTAATAACTTTGTTCTGATTCAGCTGTTGACCAACGGCGGGCCGGACATGATTGGCACCACCACGCCGGCCGGTTATACCGACCTGCTGGTCAGCTATACCTACCGCATCGCCTTCGAAGGCGGCGGCGGCGGCGGGCAAGACTTCGGACTGGCAGCCGCCATTGCCACGCTGATCTTCCTGCTGGTGGGCGCCCTGGCGATCCTGAATCTGAAAGCCAGCAAGATGAACTTCGACTAGGGAGAAAAATAATGGCCATGGTCCAACCCAAATCCCAGCGCCTGCGCCTGTGGATGACCCATATTCTGATGCTGTGCTTTATCGCCCTGATCATGTTCCCGCTGCTGATGGTGGTGACCATCTCGCTGCGTTCCGGCAACTTCGCCACCGGCAGCCTGATACCGGAACAGATTTCCTGGGATCACTGGCGTTTGGCGCTCGGCATGAGCGTGACCCACGCAGACGGCAGCGTTACCCCGCCGCCGTTCCCGGTGCTGCTGTGGCTGTGGAACTCAATCAAGATCGCCGTGATCACCGCGATCGGCATCGTCACGCTGTCCACCACCTGCGCCTACGCCTTTGCCCGCATGCGTTTTCGCGGCAAGAGCACGCTGCTGAAAAGCATGCTGATTTTCCAGATGTTCCCGGCGGTGCTGTCGCTGGTGGCGTTGTACGCCTTGTTCGATCGCCTGGGCCAATACATTCCGTTTATCGGCCTGAACACCCACGGCGGCGTGATCTTCGCTTACATGGGCGGGATCGCCCTGCACGTCTGGACGATCAAAGGCTATTTCGAAACCATCGATAACTCGCTGGAGGAGGCGGCGGCGTTGGACGGCGCCAGCCCTTGGCAGGCGTTCCGCCTGGTACTGTTGCCGCTGTCGGTACCGATCCTGGCGGTGGTGTTTATTCTGTCGTTTATCGCGGCCATCACCGAAGTGCCGGTGGCCTCGCTGTTGCTACGTGACGTCAACAGCTACACGCTGGCGGTGGGTATGCAGCAATATCTGAATCCGCAAAACTACTTATGGGGCGACTTTGCCGCAGCGGCGGTGCTGTCGGCGATCCCGATTACCGCCGTATTCTTGCTGGCGCAGCGCTGGCTGGTCGGAGGCCTGACGGCTGGCGGGGTGAAAGGTTAATTTGTGCCACTGCAGTGCGTTTGATGTCTTTACTTATCTTTTACCCTATGGATTTCAAGTTACAGCTAGGCGACCAGCTCGCTCATCCCCAGGCGCTTACTTGAGTAAGTAACTGGGGTGAGCGAGTGCAGTCAACAACGCTGTAGCTTGAAAGACGACGGGTAATTATAACCTGTGTCTTTGGCGGCCTCCGGCCGCCATTTTTATTTCTGCTATTCCCGTTTTAAACGGTCCGTATTAGCCAGGTAAAGTGTCACCACCAGTAACAATATCGCGGCGGAATAAATTAGCGTATCGATTGGGTTTTCATGATCCACAATGATCAAACGGATGATTGCGGTAATACCAATATAAATAAAGTAACGCAGCGGAAAGTGATAACCCGACTCAAAATACTTCACAATCAAGGCAATAAACTCAAAGTAGAGGAAATAAATCACTATCCCCTCAATCAGCAGATAGGACGTCGACTCCTCGTTGTTGACAAACAGCACTTTCGCCAAATGAATGGTTTCTTTCACCAAAAAGACGATCAGGATCGCCGCCAGCAGCAGCAGCCCAACGTTCAGCACCCGTTGCAGCCCTTTGGCCACCATCACGGAGCGGGAGGTTTTTGCCATAGTTATTCCCCATAAAACTCATTGAAATTATCCGCGCATCCTAACATAGGCATTATCTTAAAAATTAACATCCGTATAAAACCAAGAAAAAATAAATATTATTCAATAAGTTATATTTAAATGTTTCATATGGATATATTTGTAGCAAATTGAAATGTCAACTATGATGGGTCATAGATCTTTACATAAAACAAACAACTCGAATTAACAAGGGAATATTTATGCGCGCTAAGCTTAACGGACTGGTCGCCGCAGGCCTGTTTACCTGTGCATTAACCGGCCATGCCAGCGGATTGGTAACCCCTGATAATGACCTGCGCAACGACCTCGCCTGGTTGTCGGATCGCGGCGTCATCAACGTCAGCCTGTCTACCTGGCCACTGAGTCAGGAAGAGATCAGTTCGGTCATTTCTCAAGCCAAACCGGTAACCAATACCGAGAAAAACGTCATCGACCGCGTTCAACGCCGCGTCGGTGAACTGAAAGCCAATATCCGCGTCAGTGGCTACGCCGCCACCGACAAACCGGGTACGCCTCAGGGATTCGGTCAAAGCCAATATGCTGACCAAAGCCTGACCGTCGGCGCCGGCGCCAACGGCGAATTCTGGGACGTGCGTCTCCAGGGTTCAGTCGAAGGCGATCAGCGCGTCAGCGACGGTTCCAAATTCAACCTCAACGGCTCCTACGGCGCAGTGAAAATCTGGAACCAGTGGCTGTCCTTCGGTGAGGTTTCCCAATGGTGGGGGCCTGGTTACGACGGCAGCCTGATCCGTTCCGACGCCGCACGCCCGGTTGCCGGCTTTATGCTGCAGCGCGCCGACCAATCGCCGTTTGAAACCCCTTGGCTGTCGTGGATTGGCCGTTGGCAGTACCAACTGACGGCGGGTCAGCTGTCGCAGTACTCGTCCGTGCCTGATACCAAGCTGATCGGCGGTCGTCTGACCATGATGCCGACCAACTTCCTCGAGCTGGGCGCTTCGCGCATCATGCAGTGGGGCGGCAGCGGTCGACCACAGTCCTTTAACTCCTTCTGGGACGCCTTCACCGGCAAAGACAACGATGACTCAGGCCAGGGCAACGACCCAGGCAACCAGCTCGCCGGTTTCGACTTCAAGCTGAAAATGCAGCCGTTGATTGGCCTGCCTGTCAGCCTGTACGGCCAGCTAGTGGGTGAAGATGAAGCAGGCTTCCTGCCATCCCAAAATACTTACCTGCTGGGCCTGGAAGGCCACCCTGAATGGGGCCCGACCACCATCAACTGGTCCATCGAAGGGGCAGATACCCGCTCCGATATGAGCCGTAAAAACTATGTTTATACTCACTATACCTATAAAGGCGGCTACTACCAGCAAGGCTACCCGCTGGCCCATGCCATGGGCGGCGATGGGCAAATGCTGTCCGGCCGCGTAGAAATGGTGCTGGACGATGGCCAACGCTGGAGCACCCGTCTGGTGTACGCCAAAGTTAACCCGAACAGCCAGTCGATTAACCATGCGTTCCCGAAATCCGACACGCTGAAAGGCATTCAGCTGGGTTGGGGCTATAGCTTCGATTCGCAGGTCAAGTTTGATACCAGCCTGTGGTACACCGACAACAATGCCAGCACCGCCGATGACGTAGGCGCAGGCATCAGTTTCGAAGTGCCAATCAATCTGTAATTCCTTCAAACGTAAAAAAACCCGCCGCGGCGGGTTTTTTATTGGCATTCATTCAGACGGCAATTAACGCCATGCTTTGAAGCGGTTGATCAGCGCATTGGTTGAGCTGTCGTGGCTGCTGACCGCTTCATCACCCGCCAGTTCCGGCAGGATACGGTTAGCCAGCTGTTTGCCCAGCTCCACGCCCCACTGGTCGAAGGTGAAGATATTGAGGATCGCGCCCTGAGTGAAAATCTTGTGTTCATACAGGGCAATCAGGCTGCCCAGGCTGAACGGCGTAATCTCACGCAGCAGGATGGAGTTGGTTGGGCGGTTACCTTCAAACACCTTGAACGGCGCCACGTGCTTAACCTCGTCCGGCGTTTTGCCCTGGGCGGCGAATTCTTCTTCTACCACTTCCAGCGATTTACCGAATGCCAGAGCTTCGGTCTGCGCGAAAAAGTTCGATAGCAGTTTGGCATGGTGGTCGCTTAGCGGGTTATGGCTGATGGCCGGCGCGATAAAGTCGCAAGGCACCAGTTTGGTCCCCTGGTGGATCAGTTGGTAAAACGCGTGCTGCCCGTTGGTGCCCGGCTCGCCCCAGATGATTGGGCCGGTCTGGTAGTCCACCGGATTGCCGTTGCGATCGACATATTTACCGTTGGATTCCATATTGCCCTGCTGGAAGTAAGCGGCAAAACGGTGCATGTACTGGTCGTACGGCAGGATAGCTTCGGTTTCTGCACCGAAGAAGTTGTTGTACCAGATACCGATCAACGCCAGCAGCACCGGCAGGTTTTTCTCCGCCGGCGTTTGCGCGAAGTGTTGGTCCATCGCGTGCGCGCCGCTCAGCAGCTGTTCAAAATTCTCGTAGCCCACTGACAGGGCGATAGACAGGCCAATCGCCGACCACAGGGAATAACGGCCGCCGACCCAGTCCCAGAACTCGAACATGTTAGCGGTGTCGATACCGAACTCACCAACCGCCTTGCCGTTGGTGGACAGCGCCGCGAAGTGTTTCGCCACGTGTTTTTGGTCACCGGCGGTGCTCAGGAACCAGTCGCGCGCGCTGTGGGCGTTGGTCATGGTTTCCTGGGTGGTGAAGGTTTTGGACGCCACCAGGAACAGGGTGGTTTCCGGGTTCAGCGGTTTGAGCGTTTCGGCGATATGGGTGCCGTCAACGTTGGAGACGAAGTGCATGTTCAGGTGATTTTTGTACGGGCGCAGTGCCTCGGTAGCCATATAAGGACCGAGATCTGAACCGCCAATACCGATATTTACCACGTCAGTAATCGCTTTGCCGGTATAGCCTTTCCAGTCACCGCCAATCACGCGGTCACAGAACTGTTTCATTTTGGCCAGCACCGCATTCACTTCCGGCATCACATCTTTGCCATCAACGATGATTGGGCTGTTGCTGCGGTTACGCAGGGCGATATGCAGCACCGCACGGTCTTCAGTACGGTTGATTTTCTCGCCGGCGAACATGGATTTGATCGCGCTTTGCAGATCGGTCTCTTTCGCCAGCGCCTGCAGCTTCTCCAGGGTTTCCGCCGTAATGCGGTTTTTAGAGTAGTCCACCAGCATCTGATCGTTGAAGGTGGCGGAAAACTTGGAGAAACGCTCTTTGTCCTGAGCAAACAGATCGCCGATCTGTACGTCTTTCATCTGTTCAAAATGTTGCTGCAGGGCTTGCCAAGCAGCGGTTTGACTAGGATTGATATTTTTCATAGCAACACTCTTAGGCTTGAGAATAAATGTGACGTGGTTGACCGATTGTAGCCTGTTCGACCGTGATTATGATCTCTTTTCTTGCGATAGGCGCTAACTGTCAATTGCCGCCGCATCGTTTCAGCACTTCCCCTATACTTTTGGATAACAGCCTGTTATCAGGGTTGCTTAACTGTCACCAAACTGTGTCAGGTTATCACCACGTTAATGACGTAATTAGGCTAAGGATGCGCGGCCAGCCAGGCTGCGGTGTGAACGACGAAGGATATGACTATGGAATTATCTGCCCCATTGATGTTGGTGGTGATTGGATTGAGTTCATTGCTGGCGCAGTGGCTCGCCTGGGTGTTGCGCCTGCCGGCCATTTTGCCGTTGCTGGTGTTTGGCATCGTGCTGGGACCGGTGGTGCATTGGGTTCAGCCGGACGCATTGTTCGGCGATTTGCTGTTCCCGCTGGTGTCGCTGTCGGTCGCCATTATTCTGTTTGAAGGAGCGCTAACGCTGCGGGTCGAGGAAATACGCGGCCTCGGCGGCGTGGTGCGCAATCTGGTGACCATTGGCATGCTGATGACCTTCCTGGTGATCGGCGTGGCCTGCTGGTGGCTGCTGGACTTTCCGCCGGAGTTGGCGGCGCTGATCGGCGCGGTCACGGTGGTCACCGGACCAACGGTGATTGCCCCGTTGATGCGCGTGGTGCGTCCGAATGCCAATATCAACCAGGTACTGCGCTGGGAAGGCATCGTTATCGACCCAGTCGGCGCCATTTTTACCCTGCTGGTGTTCGAATTTATCGTACTGAAACAGCATTCAGAATCTTACACCCACCTGTTCTGGACGCTGGGTATTACCGCCGCCGTCGGTCTGGTGGCTGGCGCGCTGTTTGGCTATTTACTGGGCCTGGCACTGCGCCGCGTCTGGCTGCCGCGCTACCTGCAAAACCTGGCGGTATTGGCGATCATGCTCACCGCCTTTGGCGTGTCCAATGCCATCGCCGATGAATCAGGGCTGCTGACCGTTACCGTGATGGGCATCTGGCTGGCCAATATGCGCGATGTGGATACCAGCGACATTCTGGCGTTCAAGGAAGAGCTGTCGGCGATCCTGATTTCGGCGCTGTTTATCATTTTGGCGGCACGGCTCGACGTTCAGGCCTTGTGGAACATGGGCTGGCCGTTACTGGGCCTGTTGCTGGTGGTGCAGTTCGTCGCCCGCCCGCTGTGTATTGCGGTATCAACCTGGCGTTCTTCCCTGCACTGGCGCGATCGCCTGCTGCTATGCTGGATCGCTCCGCGTGGCATCGTCGCCGCGGCGGTCAGTTCGCTGTTTGCCCTGACGCTGCAGCGCAGCGGTTATCCGGGTGCCGATCGGCTGGTGACCGTGGTGTTCGCCGTGATCATCGGCACCGTGGTACTGCAAAGCCTGACCAGCGGCATGATGGCGCGTTGGCTGCGGGTACAGCAGCAAAAACCGCGGGGGGTGCTGATTGTCGGCGCCAATAGCGTCGCGCGTATGCTGGCACAGGCGCTGATGAAGTTGAATATCCCGGTGCTCGTTACCGACAGCAGTTGGGAATATTATCGCCAGGCGCGTATGGACGGCATCCCCGCCTATTATGGCCATGCTTACTCTGAACATGCCGAAAACTACCTCGATCTCAGCGACACCGCGCAAGTACTGGCGCTCTCTCCCAACCGCCACCAAAATGCTTTGGCGGTCTATCACTTCGGCCATATTTTTGGCGAAGGGCAGGTGTTCGCCATCCGCTCCGGAGCCCCGCTGAAAGGCCGCGGTAACAGTGCGGAAAGTTCGCGCTTCCGCCGGCATGAGATCCTGTTCAATCAAGAGGCCACCTACGGTCGGCTAAGCAGCCTGATTGCTCAGGGCGCCACCATCAAAGCCACCAAGCTGAACGAGAACTTCGGTTGGCTGGAATATATAGAGAAAAACCATAGCGTTATTCCGCTTTTCAGCCAGCGGGAAGACGGCACGCTGCAGCCGATCGGCGCCGGTTTCGTCCCGGCAATACCCTGTACGCTGATTGCACTGGTACAAGATGAAAATCCCTCAACTTCTGGACGTTGACAGCAGCGCGATATCGGGCTATTCCTAACAACCTACTTGCGCACCCGGTGTGCAAGCCAGAAGAGGCGCGTCGCCCAGGTAGAGTGTCAGAGGAGCCGTTTTCCAATGACGATGCTTGAGGGGGAGCGACGCCGAGGTAAGGTGATGCGCGGCATTCATCGTATCGACTACAGGGGCTGAATCCCCTGGGTTGTCACCAGAATTGTCCGTAAGGGCAATCAACAAGGTGGGGCGCTTCTGGGTGTATCGTAGCTTTCACTTCTACGTCTGCTCCCGTTTATCGCTCCCCCCTTGTGCCAAGGCTATGAAAAAAGTGCTCTCTGAAGAGGGCCACCCTGACACGAGGTTTTTACATGAACCAAGCAGCACCCCAGAATGCCACCGTTGTCGCCAAATTCGGCGGCACCAGCGTTGCCGACTATGAAGCCATGAACCGCAGCGCCGACGTCGTTCTCGCCAATCCGAACGTACGTCTGGTGGTATTGTCCGCTTCTGCGGGCGTCACCAACCTGCTGGTGGCTCTGGCCGAAGGCAGCGATGCCGACAAACGTCACTATCAGCTCGACGAAATCCGCCGCATTCAATACGCCATTCTCGATCGCCTCGATAATCCGGCGGTCATCCGCGACGAAATCGACCGCATGCTGGAAAATATCGCCATGCTGTCCGAAGCGGCCTCCTTGGCCACCTCCACGGCGCTGACCGACGAACTGGTCAGCCACGGCGAACTGATGTCTACCCTGCTGTTCGTTGAGATCCTGCGCAGTCGTGATGTGCAGGCCGAGTGGTTTGACGTACGTAAAGTGATGCACACCGACGATCATTTCGGTCGCGCAACGCCGGACAGCGCAGCGCTGAACCAACTGGCCCAGTCGCTGCTCAAGCCACGCCTGCAGGAAGCCCTGGTGGTCACTCAGGGCTTTATCGGCAGCGAGCCGAAAGGCCGCACCACCACGCTGGGCCGCGGCGGCAGCGATTACACCGCCGCCCTGCTGGGCGAAGCGCTGAGCGTTAGCCGGGTCGATATCTGGACCGACGTGCCGGGCATCTACACCACCGACCCACGCGTGGTTCCGGCGGCAAAACGCATCGATAAAATCGCCTTTGAAGAAGCCGCTGAAATGGCCACTTTTGGCGCAAAAGTCTTGCACCCGGCCACCCTGTTGCCGGCCGTTCGCAGCGATATTCCGGTGTTCGTCGGCTCCAGCAAAGATCCGTCCGCTGGCGGTACCCTGGTGTGCAACACCACCGAGAACCCACCGCTATTCCGCGCGCTGGCACTGCGCCGCAAACAAACCCTGCTGACGCTGCACAGCCTCAACATGCTGCACGCCCGCGGTTTCCTGGCCGAGGTGTTCAGCATTTTGGCGCGCCACAATATCTCGGTGGACTTGATCACCACCTCCGAAGTTAGCGTCGCGCTGACCATGGATACCACGGGTTCAACCTCCACCGGCGGCAGCCTGCTGACCACGTCATTGCTGACCGAGCTGTCGTCACTGTGCCGGGTAGAAGTGGAAGAAAACCTGGCGCTGGTCGCCTTGATCGGCAACAAGCTTTCCCAGGCCTGCGGCGTGGGCAAAGAAGTGTTCGGCGTGCTCGATCCGTTCAATATCCGCATGATCTGTTACGGCGCCAGCAGCTACAACCTGTGCTTCCTGGTACCGGGCGACGACGCAGAACAAGTCGTTCGCACCCTGCACCACAACCTGTTCGAATAAACTATTATCATCCTCTGCGGGCGCAGCATGCTGCGCCCCTACATCTAAAAAATCAGTTCATAACCGTAGGGGTTCCGTTCACCGAACCCGCAAAAAACACAACACCACCCCATCGTTGTTATTTGGCTAAGGAAAACCTCACTCATGCTGGCAAAATTTACCCGATTATTCCCTTTGTGGGCGGTGCTGCTCGCCGTCGCCGCCTACAGCACGCCCACCACCTTTACCGGTATCGGCCCCTACGTCAGCCCGCTGCTGATGCTGATCATGTTCGCCATGGGCGTCACGCTGCGGCTAGATGACTTTAAGCGCGTACTGTCCCGCCCAGGCCCGGTCGCCGCGGGGATCTTTTTGCATTACCTGATCATGCCGCTGGCGGCCTGGCTGCTGGCAATGCTGTTCCATATGCCCCCGGATCTTTCCGCCGGCATGGTGCTGGTCGGCAGCGTGGCCAGCGGTACCGCTTCCAACGTCATGATCTATCTGGCCAAAGGGGATGTGGCGCTGTCAGTGACCATTTCGGCAGTCTCCACGCTGGTGGGCGTATTCGCGACGCCGCTGCTGACCCGCCTGTATGTCGATACCGAGATCAGCGTCGATGTCATGGGGATGTTGCTGAGCATTCTGCAGATCGTGGTGATCCCTATTGGCCTGGGTTTGATCGTCCATCACACCTTTACCAAAACCGTCAAACGTATTGAGCCGATCCTGCCGGCGTTGTCGATGATCTGTATTTTGGCAATCATCAGCGCCGTGGTTGCAGGCAGCCAGAGCCATATCGCCTCGGTCGGGCTGGTGGTGATCGTGGCGGTGATCCTGCACAACGGTATCGGGTTGCTGAGCGGTTACTGGGGCGGCAAGCTGTTCGGCTTCGACGAATCGACCTGCCGTACGCTGGCAATTGAAGTCGGCATGCAGAACTCCGGGCTGGCCGCGACGCTGGGCAAAATCTACTTCTCACCGCTGGCCGCGTTGCCGGGCGCCCTGTTCTCGGTGTGGCATAACCTGTCCGGATCCCTGCTGGCGGGTTACTGGTCCGGTCGACCGATCAATAAAAAATAATTGCACCTCGGGGCGCTGCCATTTGCGCCCTCAAACTCTTCTGCGAAATTTCGTATTTCCCACTGGTCGGATTGTCAGAAATATCCCCATCCTCTATTATCCCCGCACAAAATAAAAATTCAGATTTTTCCCAGAACTGCCGATAACCGCCTATAACGACAAGAGCGGAAAAGTCCAATTAATTTACTTTTTTAATTACCTCATTATGAGTAATTGAGAGGTGATTATTAAAAATATAAACAAGCAGCCTAATTATTATTTAGAAAAATAAAAACCCACCTTCTTATTTTCCACTGGCGAATAAGAACCCCGCAATGTGATTGTCGCTCGCGATTTCGGGCCGGCCGTTGGCCGCCTGTTTATTGACCTCATGGATTGAGCAGGCTGCCCCAGCGGCTTCTCATAATGGATTACAATGATCAGAAAAACCGCCGCTCTGGCGCTGCTGTTTAGCACCGCACTCCCCGCCGCCACCCTGCCGGAAATGGGGGATTTCTCACCGATGAGCGAATCGCGTCGCGCTTTGCAAGACGGCACGCGTGAAGTGAATCAACAAATAGAACAACGACGCTACCAACAGCTTAAACAGCAGCAACTGCTTGCTGAGCCGGAGCCCGCTGCGCCGGCACTGCCACTTTCGGCTCAATGCCTGCCGATCGGCGGCGTATATCTGCAGGGGATAACGCTGCTGTCGGCGAAAGATTTGGCGGAGTTGAGTGCACTGCCAGAGCACTGCATCAGCAGCAACGACATCAATCGCCTGACGCGTGAATTGACCCGCTTATACCTGGATAAGGGTTATATCACCGCACGCGTGCAATTTATTCGCCCCAATGCTGAGGGGGAATTAGGACTGCGAGTCACCGAAGGCTTTATCGAAAAAATAGAGGGGGGCGATCGTTGGGTTAACAGCCAATTATTATTCCCCGGATTGGAAGGTCAGCCATTAAAATTAACCCAGCTAGATCAGGGATTAGATCAGGCCAATCGTTTGCAATCGAATAAAACCCGATTGGATATATTGCCGGCAGTAAAGTGGGAGCTTCCATTATTCGGCTGCATAATCAACATACTAAATCCTGGTTGCTGTCCGCCACATTGGATAATTACGGTCAGAAAAATACCGGTCAATGGCTGGCGCGCAGCACGGCAACGCTGGACAGCCCTTTCGGCCTGTCGGACTTCGCCAGCCTGAACGTTGCCGGCACGCTGGACAACCCGGCACAACGCTATAATCGCGCCTATACCCTGCTCTATTCCCTGCCCTATGGCGCTTTGACCTTCAGCGGCTTTGCCAGCTACTCGCAATACCTGAACCACCAGCAGTTGATGTTCAACAGCTACAAACTGCACGGCCAGACCCAACAATACGGTCTGCGCGGCGACTATGTGTTTTATCGCGATCGCGATCAGATCAATACCCTGAGCGGCCAACTCACCCATAAGCGCATCACCAACTATTTCGATACCGTACGCATTGGCCTTGGCAGCCCGACGCTCAGCTTGTTTGAGCTGGGCGTTAACCATCTGCAGATCCTGCCCACCGGCCTGATCAGCGCCAATCTCAGCGTGGAGCAAGGGTTACCCTGGTTCGGCGCCGACCGCCATGGAGGAGAGAACCTTCCCGATGCCCAATTCACCAAAGGAAAAGTGTTCGTCAACCTCAACCAACGCGTCCAGCTTGCCGGTTCCACTTATCAATTGAGCAACTTGCTGTACGGGCAGTACAGCCGCGATCGCCTGCCTGGCGTTGAGTGGCTCAGCTTGACGGACCGCAGCGCGATCCGCGGTTTCAGCCGCAGCACGCTGTCCGGCGATAACGGCTGGTATCTGCAAAACACCCTGTCCCGCAGCTTCACTCTGGGCCAAAGCACCCTCACCCCACGCATCGGCGGCGACGTCGGCCGGGTACTGCCTCGCGACAACCGACCTTCCGGCTGGCAAAGCAGCGCTGGGTTAAGCGCCGGCGTTACCCTGCGCTACCAACGAACCCTGTTCGACGTTGAAGCCAGCCGCGGTTGGCTACTGTCCAGTCACTCAATGCCTGACGATCCTATCCAGGTGCTGGCACGCTTTTCGTACACCTTTTAGTTAGCGTTTTTTTTGCACTACCACAGCGATATATGGAGATACATGGATGAAAAATAATAACTTCAGGCTCTCGGGAGCGGGCAAGTTAGCCGCTTCACTGGCGATCATTCTCGCCTCCCTCGGCAGCGCTTACGCCGGCGAGATCGTAGCGGCCAACGGCGCTAACGGTCCCGGTGTTTCAACTGCCGGTAACGGCGCACAGGTGGTCAATATCGTGACGCCTAACGACCAAGGGCTGTCACATAACCAGTATCAGGATTTCAACGTCAACCAACCCGGCGCGGTGCTGAATAACTCGCTCGATGCCGGGCGGTCTCAGTTGGCCGGCCAACTGGCTGCCAACCCGAACCTGAACAACCAGGCGGCCAGCGTGATCCTCAATGAAGTGATCAGCCGCAACCCGTCGCTGTTGCACGGACAGCAAGAAATCTTCGGCATGGCGGCCGATTACGTGCTGGCTAACCCGAACGGCATCAGTTGCGACGGCTGCGGCTTTATCAATACCAGCCGCTCGTCGCTGGTAGTGGGTAACCCCCTGGTGGAAAAAGGCATGCTGCAGGGCTACAGCACGCTGGGCAATCGCAATACCCTGAGCCTTGATGGCCGGCTGAGCGCCAGCGGCGTGCTGGATTTGATCGCGCCAAGGATCGACAGCCGCGGCGAGGTAATAGTCGCGCCGTTGTACGATAAAAAAAGCGATAAAATGATCTCGGCGATCAACGCCATCAGCGGCAACAATCGCGTATCGCGCGATGCACAGGTACTCAGCAGCGAACAACCTGAGCTCACAGTCTGGGACCAGTTATTAGGCACCACGGACAGCTACTATCTTGGCAGCATGCAGGCAGGGCGCATCAATATTATCCATACCGTCACCGGCAGCGGCGTAAAGCTGGCGGGCAAGCTGGATGGCAGCGATGAAATCCGGGTGAAAGCTTACAACATCCGCACCGACAGCCAGGTCAGCGACAGCAGCAGCAACCGCAATAGCGGCGAGAACTATCAAAACTACCGCGGTGGGATCTACATCAACGACCGCAGCACCGGTCAGCAACTGGCGCGCACCGAACTGAAAGGCAAAAATATCAGCCTGGTGGCCGATAACAGCAACCACCTGACCGCCACCGACGTTCGTGGCGAAGAGATCAGGCTGCAAGGCGCCAGCCTGACGCTCGACGGTCGGCAACTGAAGCAGACTCAGGGCCACACCGATGAACAGTGGTTCTACAGTTGGAAGTACAACGTCACCCGTGAGAATGAGCAGCTTCAACAGGCTACCAGCAACATTGAGGCCACGAAAAATGCCACGCTGACCGCCACCGAGCAGGATGTGACGCTGCAGGGTGCCAGTGTGACGGCGGGCAACGCATTGAAAATCGAAGCCAAGCGCGACGTGCAGCTCAGCGGATTGGTCGAGCGAGACAAAACCAGCGAACGCGGTAATCAGCGCAACCATACCTCCAGCCTGCGTACCGGCAGCTGGAGCAACAGCAATGAAACCGAAAGCCTGAAGTCCGGCAGCGTCTTCTCCGGCGGTGATTTGGCGATAAAAGCCGGTAATCGCGTCGTGGCCCAGGGAACCAAAGTGTACGCGTCAGGCGATCTCAAGGTGGATGCCAACGACCAGATCAATATCGGCGTACAAAAGACCGCCAATGAGAAAATCGTTCGCGACAATAAAACCTCATGGGGCGGTATCGGCGGCGGCAACAACCAGGACAACAGCAACCGCCGCGAAGTCAGTAACGCTTCTCAGGTGATGGCCGATGGCACCCTGTGGCTGAACGGCAAACAGGGCGTGACCATTACCGGCAGCACCGTGAAGGGTGCCAAAGGCGGTTTTGTCGCCGCCACCGACGGCGGTCTGCGGATCGATAACGCCCTCAGCACCACGGTTGACAAGATAGATGCCCGTACCGGCACCGTCTTCAATATCACCAGCAGCTCGCAAAAGTCCAACAACAGCCACCAACAGTCCACCGCCAGCGAATTGGTTTCCGATACCAACCTGCAGTTGGTCAGCAAAAAGGATACCGACGTGGTGGGCAGCAAGGTGACCAGCGCCGGTAAGCTGGAGGTCAATGCCGGTGGCAATATCAATGTCAGCGCCGGGGAACAGCAGCAGCACATTGATGAGCAGAAGACCGCCCTTGCCATCAACGGCTATGCCAACGAGAAAAGCGATAAGCAATACCGCGCCGGTTTACGTATCGAGCATACCAGCGACAGCGAGAAAACCACCCGCAGCGAACAGCAATCGTCGACGCTGAGCGGCGGTAGCGTCGAGCTGAAAGCAGACAAGGACGTCACCTTCAGCGGATCCAAACTGGTGACTACCCAGGGTGATGCCAGCATCAGCGGCGACAACGTGGCCTTCCTGGCGGCCGACAACAAGACCACCAGCGATAGCGAAAAAACCAAAATCGGCGGCGGAGTCTACTACACCGGCGGCATAGATAAAGTCGGCTCCGGCATCGAGGGCGGTTACGAGAACAGCAAGACGCACTCACAAAGCAGCAAGGCCGTGACTTCCGGCAGCGATATCGCGGGCAATCTGACGATTAATGCCAAAGACAAACTGACCCAGCAAGGTGCGCAGCACCAGGTTGGCGGCAAATATCAGGAAAACGCCAACAGCGTTGACCATCTGGCCGCCGTCGACAGCGAAAGCAGCAGTACCCGCAAACTCGACGTCGGCGTAGATATCGGCGCCAACGTGGATTACAGCGCTGTCACCCGTCCGGTAGAGCGCGCGGTAGGGAAAGTCGCCAAGCTGGACGCCAACGGCGTGATTAACGAGATCGGCGGCATCGGCGCACCGAATATCGGGCTCGATATTGGCGCCAATGGCGGCAGTAGCGAAAAGAGCAGCAGCAGCACGCAGGCCGTGGTCAGTAACATTAGCGCCGGGGCGATCGACGTTAAAGCCGGCGGAAAACTGCAGGATACCGGCACAAAATATCAGGCCAACCAAGGTGGTGTGACGCTGACGGCAGACAGCCACCACAGTGAAGCGGCGAAAAACAGCCAGCAGGAAAGCAGCAGCGAAAGCCGTGGCGGCGCCAGCGTGCGCGTTTATACCACCACCGGCAGCGATCTGACCGTTGATGGCAAAGGCGAAGGCGGCAATAAACACAGCGAAAGTACCGGCAGTCAGGCCGTTACCGGCAGCATCACCGCCGCCAACGGCATCGACATCAAGGTCAAGCAAGATGCGGTGTATCAGGGGACTTCGTTGGAGGCCGGCGACGGCAAGGCGAAGGTAAAAGCGGAAAACGGCAACATCCGTTTCGAGCAGGCCACCGACACCAGCCATGAAAGCCACAACGGCTTCAATGTCAAAGTCTCAGCCAAAGGCGGCACCACACCGGAAACCAAAAGCTTCGGCCTGGGACTGGGCGGCAGCTACAGCGATGGGAAAAGCGATAGCAGCAGCGCGCAAGTCAGCAACATCGGCGGCAAACAGGGTGTAGAACTGGATGCCGGCCGTGGGCTGACACTGCAGGGCAGCAATGTCACCAGCCAGGGCGACGTTTCGTTGAAAGCGGGAGACAAGGTCGCACTACAGGCAGCCCAATCGCAGCAGACCCGTAAGGACGATACGCTCTCCGGCAATATCGATATCGGCGGCAACAGCACCGATAGCGACAAAAAGAGCGCGGGCGGCCTTTCCCTCGGCGGCGCGTTTGACATTGCCAAGGTAGATGAAACCTCGACGACCCAGCAAGGTGGCAAAATCACCAGCGGCGGCGCAGTAACCATTACCGCCAAAGGCAACGACGCGCATGCCCTGCATCTGCAGGGAACCGAGGTCAAGGGCAGCAGCGTTAGCCTGAACGCCGAGAACGGCGGCGTGGTGCTGGAGTCGGTGCAAAACCAGGAGCAGAAAAACAACTGGAACCTGGGGCTGAAGGCTAACGCCAAAGGCGGCCAATCCTTCAATAAGGACGCCAACGGCAAGGTGGATACCGCCAGCGGCAGCGACACCCATACCCTGGGCGCCGGGGTGAAAGTCGGTGTGGATAACCTGCAAAAAACCACTCAGGGCAACAGCCAGATCACGGCTGGAGAAGTGACAATCAACAGTGGTAAAGACACCCGATTGGCCGGTACCCGGATCGATGCCGACAGCGTGCAAGGCAACATCGGCGGCGACCTGCATGTTGAGAGTCGCAAAGACAGCGAAAGCAGCGTGAAGGTCGATGTGGATGTCGGTCTGAGCCACACCAACGACCCGGCCAGCAGCATAACCAGCAAACTGTCGAAAGTGGGCACCCCGCACTATGCGGGTAAGGTGAAGGAGAAGCTGGAGGGCGGCATCAACAAGGTCGCTGACGCCACCACCGACAAGTACAACAGCGTAGCTCGTCGCCTCGATCCGAAACAGGACACCACCGGTGCAGTCAGCTTCAGCAAGGCCGAGGGCAAGGTCACCCTGCCGGAAACGCTGGCCGGCGAAAAACAAAAGGGGCCGCTGTGGGATCAGGGCGCTCGCTTCCTGGGCAACAAATCCAAAGAGAGCCTGACCGGCCCTGCCGGGCTGCAAGGTCAGTTCAAGGTCAAGGCCGACGTAGTCAATAACGATGCGGTGGGTGTGCAGTCCGCCATCAGCGGGAAAAATGACGTGGCGCTCAACGTTCAGGGCACCACTCGTCTGACCGGCGGCGAGATCCGCAGCCAGCAAGGTGAAGTGACGCTGGGTAACGGCAAACTGGAGCAGCAGGACGTGGCGGGCAATCGCTATCAGGGTGGCGGTCATCTTGATGCCGCGGCCTCGGCCGGTGCCCTGCTGGGTATTGCCGGTAAAAGCGTGGTGAATCTGGAGACACCGGTCGGCGGTTATATCAATAACCAGGCCGCCGATGCCAAAGCGGGGGTCTTTTCGGGTAAATAACTGAGGTACTGCCCCCGGCCGCGCCGGGGGCATAACTTACAGCGTGCTGGGCGTATCCTCCCACTCGCGCTCATCATCCTTTTCATCTTGATCCAGCACGTTATACGCCACCGCACAGAACAATGAGTTCAGGCGTTTCATATCCCCCAGCAGCCCCAGATGCAGCGAACTGGTTTCAATACTCTGCACGTTCTGCTGATGCAGGCGATCCACGTGCGCATGCGCGTAACGCCGATCCAAAATACGGAACCTATGCTTGGAGCGCCGCAGCCGTTTGGCGCTGGTAAGGTCGCCGGACAAGAACACCGACAGCCCCAGGCGCAGATTGCCGATCAGCCGCTCATGCAACGCATCCAGCTCGGCCAGCCCTTCGGTAGAGAAGGCGCGCCGCGCCGCGTGTGATTTCGCCCCCACGTCGCCGGCCATCCGCTCGATAATGTCGCCCGCCTGCTCCAGGTTGAGCGCCATCTCGATGATTTCCGCCCAGCGGCGTGAGTCCTCCTCGCCCAAGTCCTCTTTCTGGATCTGCGCCAGATACAGCTTGATGGCGGTATACAGCACATCGACGTCATCATCCAGCCGGCGAACTTCTTTATCTTGCCCCTGCTTACCGTGCAGCACTTCACGCTGCAAAATCATCATATGCTCCACCACATCGCCCATGCGTAAGGTTTCGCGCGCCGCATTGGCCAACGCCAGCGTCGGGGTATCCAGAGCACTGGCATCAAGGTGCCGCGGTCGCAATCGGGGATCGTCCGCCGCCACGTCGGCGATCAGCGTTTCGCACAGGCGTGCCATCGGCCCGGCCAACGGGATCAGCACCAGGCAACGGATCAGGTTGTAGAACACGTGAAAGTAGATCACCAACTCTTCATTGCCACCGGGCAATCGGGCCATGACATCGGCCAGATAAGAGACGAACGGCAGCACCAGCACACAGCCAATCAGCTTGAACAACAGGCTGCCGAGCGCCACCCGACGGCCGGCGGCATTCTGTCCGCTGGTGTTGATCACCGCCAGCAGGCCGCTGCCGAGATTGGCACCAATCACCAGGCACAGCGCCACCTTCAGCGAGATCACCCCGGAAGCCGTCAGAGTGGCGGTCAACAGCACCGCCGCCAGGCTGGAATAGCTGACAATGGCGAACAGCGCCCCCGTCAGGGCATCCAGCATCACGTCGCCGGTCAGTGACGAGAACAACACTTTCACCCCCGCCGCCTGGGTGATGGGCGTCGCGGCGGCAACAATCAGCTCCAGCGCCAGTACGATCAGCCCGAGGCCGATGCACACGCGCCCCATTTGGCCCACCCGGGTTTGCTTGCGGCTAAGGAACAGGAAGACGCCGACCAGGATCAGCAGCGGTGACAGCCAGGAAAGATCAAAGGTCAGTATTCGCGCCATCAGCGCGGTACCGACATCGGCGCCGAGCATGATCACCAGTGCGGGCGTCAACCCCACCAGACCTTGCGCGACGAAAGAGGTCACCAGCAACGCCGTGGCGTTACTGCTTTGCACCAGCGCGGTCACGCCGATACCGGAGACGAACGCCAGCGGTTTTTTCTCTACGCTGTCGCTCAATACCCGGCGCAAATTAGCACCGTAGACCCGCATAATCCCGGTGCGCACGATGTGGGTACCCCACACCAAAAGGGCAACCGAAGAAAGCAGGTGAAGAAGGGTCAACACGGAAGGAACGCTCCCTTCACGCCCGGCAAGACACAGCAGGCTATCCTGCCTGCCAGGCGTGCATAAGGCAGGACAGCGGCAACAGGCTGCAGACCGCTATTGGAGGGTTAACGCAACGGCAGGAATTACCCTGGAGTTATCATTGAATGCCGCAGCGATGTCATGCAACTTCCCGTAATGTAACAGTTTCTAAGTGTAGTCCAATTTCACTGCCGTCGGGCCGCAAATCTTCGACCGAACGGTTGAGCACGTCGACCAGCAACTCCACGCCGCGGGCCTGGACCCGATAGCGCACCACGTTGCCCAACAGGCTGTGGTTAAGGATCACCGCGGCAATCCCCTGCCCGGCAGGCACCAGGGTAATGGACTCTGGTCGAACAGCTACCTTACCGTGGTAAGGGCTGCCGGTCAAAGTCGTCGCCTGTTCTGCACTCAACAGGTTGTAGTTGCCGATGAACCCGGCGGCGAAGACGTCGGCCGGCTGGGTATACAGCGTTTCCGCGTCGCCGCTTTGTACGATTTGTCCTTTGTTCATCAATACGATGCGATCCGACAGCGTCAACGCCTCTTCCTGATCGTGGGTAACGAAGATGGCCGTCAGGTTCAGTTCGCGCTGGATCCGACGGATCTGTTCACGCAGGTGCTTACGAATGCGCGCGTCCAGTGCCGACAGGGGCTCGTCGAGCAATAGCAGCCGCGGTCGGGTCACCAGCGAACGTGCCAGCGCCACCCGTTGGCACTGCCCACCGGACAGCTGATGCGGATAGCGTTTCGCCAGCTCAGTCAGTTCCACCAACGCCAGCACCTCTTGCACCCGCTGCTGGATCTGTCCGGTCGCCAGCTTTTGCATTTTCAGCCCGAACGCGACATTGCCCTCAACGGTCATGTTCGGGAATAACGCATAGCTTTGGAACACCATGCCGATACCGCGCTTTTGCGGGGGAAGCGGCACCAGATCCTGGCCCTGCAGCAGGATCTGTCCGCTGTCGACCGGGGTCAGCCCCGCCAGACAACGCAGCAAAGTCGATTTACCGCAGCCGCTGGGCCCGAGCAGCGTGACAAACTCGCCCTCCTCGGCGGTGAAGTCGATATCCTGAAACACCTGGGTCTGACCATAGTGTTTATTGAGACGGGTGACATTGAGATAAGCCATGCGGTTAGCCCTTATTTTTATTCAGCAAATTCGCCAACCAGGTGACGATCAGCACCACGGCGAAATAAGAAATGACCAGTGCGCTGGTGAAATGGCCGCTGCCGTTGCGCATGTTATAGAGGTAAACCTGCAGCGTTTCGTATTGGCTGCCCACCAGCAGGTTGGCGAAGACGAATTCGCCAATCAGGAAAGAGAACGACAGCAGTACCGCAATCATTCCGCCCTTGCGCAGGTTCGGCAGCACCACCAGCAGCGCCGCCTGCCAGGTGCTGGCGCCCAGCAGATGTGCGGCGTCCATCAGGTCGCGCAGGTTGATCGCCTGCATGTTGTTGCTGATGGCGCGGTAAATAAACGGCAACGTAATGGAAAAATAGCAGCCGATCAGGATCCACGGCGTGCCCAGCAGCGGCAACGGATCGGCGGCGAACAGCTGCATCAACCCGACCGCCGACACCACCGGCGGTACGGCGAACGGCAGCAGGATCAGCACGTTCATGACCGCATCCAGTTTGGGAAAATAGTAAGCAATCACAAACATGGTGGGCAAAATCACCACCACCGCCAACACCAGGGTACCGAAGCAGATCAACAACGAGTGCCACAGCGCCAGCAGGAAGCGGGGATCGCTCCATAAGGCCACCAACCATTTCAGGGTAAAGCCGTCCGGCAGGATCGTCGCCCCCCATTGGGTGGCCAGCGCATAAATCAGCGTCGCCGCCAGCGGCAACAGCAGGATCAGCAACAGCAGACTGCTCACCACGCGGTGATAGCCGGTTTCAAAACGCGACATGGCCGCCCTCCGCAACATTATGAGCGCGCATTGAGGTAGCTCCTGCGCAACAGCCATTGATGGATCAGAGTGATAAACGCCATCATCGCCACCAGCAGCATGGCCAGCGCACTGGCCAGGTTAGGATCCAGGGAGATATCCCCCGCAACCAAAGCCGATATGCGGATCGGTATCACGTTGAAATTGCCGGTGGTCAACGCATACACCGTGGCATAAGCGCCCAGCGCGTTGGCCAGCAGGATGACAAAGGTACCCATCAACGCCGGTGCCAGCACCGGCAAGCCGATATGCCGCCAATAGCGCCATGGACTGGCGCCGAGCAGCGAAGCCGATTCGCGCCAGTCCTCGCGCAGCGCGTCAAACGCCGGGTACAGCAGCAACACGCCCAGTGGGATCTGGAAGTAGGTGTAAAGCACTATCAGCCCGGTTTTGGAGTAAAGGTTAAAGCTCTCCATCAGGCCGTATTTGCGCAGCAGCAGCGTCAGGCAGCCGTTCAGCCCCAGCAGAATGACAAAGGCAAACGCCAGGGGGACCCCGGCGAAATTGCTGGTCATGTTGGTAAACGACATCACAAAATCATGAAACCGCGTCTGACCGAGCCGTCGAAGTGAGTAACTGCCCACTAACGCAATCAGCAGCCCATAAACGCTCGACCAAAGGGAGATCTCCAGCGAGAACTGAAACGCCTGCAAATAGAACGGCGAGGTCAGTACATCAACATAGTTGCCCAGCCCCCAGCCGCTGGTCTGGCTGAAAAAGCTGCTGACGGCAATCCACACCAGCGGCGCAATTTGAAACGCGCCGAACAGCAGGATAAACGGCAGCAGGCACAGCGCGGCAATCCACTTAGCTTTCATGGCTCACCCTTAGGCCAACAGCGCACGGCAACGCGGCTTGTCGTGCGGTATCAGCAGCACTTCGCACAGGGTGCCACACAGGTCGGTTTGCTGCGGGTTGGCATCGCTCTGGCTGAAGGCGTCACCGAAGACAAACAGCGGCACCTGCCGCTCTTCCGGCAACACGCCGCCGTGGCTGCGATCGTCATTCATGCCGTGATCGGCGGTGACCATCACCTGATAACCCGCGTTCAGCCAGTCGGCCAAATAGCGCGACAGCACGCCGTCGGCGTTGCGCGCCGCATTGCGGTACTGCGGCGATGACAGGCCAAAGCGGTGCCCGGTGTCGTCAATGTTCATCGGGTGGATCAGCAAGAAATCGGGTTGATGACGGCGGCGCAAACTTTCCGCATCGTCAAACAGGTGAGAATCCGGGTAACGGTCGTCGTAATAAAAATGGCCGTGCTGGATCGGCAGCTCGGCATCGTCGGTATGGCGATCGCGCGCGGCGTCGAACGGGGTACGGTTGTACAGCTCACTGAACCAATGATAGGCCGCTGCCGCGGTAGTCAAACCCGCGGCCCGAGCGTAGTGAAACACGCTTTGCTGATGCGAGAGGCGTGACACCTGGTTATGCACCACGCCACTTTCCACCGGCGGCACACCGGTGAGAATGCATTCATACAGCGGTCTGGAGAGCGAGGGCAACTCGCTCTCCAACTGATACAACCGTCCGCGCCCTGCCGCACATTCGGCCTGCAGATAGCCCATGGCGTCGTGCGCCACCTGATAGTTCAGACCGTCCAGCAGCACGAGGATAGTTTTCATGATGGCTTAACTCACTGCTGCATAAACATAATGACGTTTTCCTGCCACTGGCGCGGCAGCGTTTTGGCACTTTGCTCCCAGGCCGCCGGATCGGCGATCGGGTGGGCATTCTTATACTGTTCGGCCGGCAACAGCTTGGCTTTAACATCGTCTGGCAACGTCAGGTGTTCCGCACGGATTGGACGCGCATAGCCGCGTGCCAGGTTGATTTGGCCTGCGTCAGAGAAGATGTATTCACGTGCCAGCTTGGCGGCATTCGGGTGTTTGGCGTATTTGTTGATAATGGTGGTGTAACCGGAAGTGATGGATCCGTCAGAGGGGATCAGCACTTCAAAGCGGGTTTTGTCGATCTGATCGCGGTAGTTCAGGCCGTTAAAGTCCCAAACCACCCCAACCTGCACTTCGCCTTTTTCCAGCGAGGCGATCACCGGGTTGCTCAGGCTCAGGCGCCCGGCTTTAGCCAGCTTGCCGAAGAATTCCAGGCCCGGCTTCAGGTTCTTTTCATTACCGCCCATCGCGTAGGTTGCCGCCAGCACGCCACTGGCCGCCTGCGAAGCGGTGCCGACGTCACCAATGGTGACCTGATA
Source organism: Serratia liquefaciens (assembly GCA_012719855.1). GTDB lineage: Bacteria > Pseudomonadota > Gammaproteobacteria > Enterobacterales > Enterobacteriaceae > Serratia > Serratia liquefaciens_A. The sequence continues at coordinate 129,447 of JAAXZN010000022.1, forward strand.
AGTGCCCTTTAACAGGTCAGCCCAGCTGTGAGGGATCTCTTTCACCTGTTTTTTATTGATAATGAAGGCGATGGTGCCGGTATAGGCCAGCGCCCAGTGGCCGTCCTTGTCTTTGGCCCAGTCAGGCACCTGTTCCCAGGTGGAGGGTTTATATGGCTGAGTCACCCCTTTTTGTACTGCGATAGGCCCGAATGCCGCGCCCACGTCACCAATATCCGCCGTGGCATTACTCTTTTCCGCATCGAATTTGGCAATTTCCTGCGCCGAACTCATGTCGGTATCGGCATGCTTCAGACCGTACTTGCTCAGCAGATCCTGCCAGGTATCTTTCCAGTTAGCCCAGCTGTCCGGCATGCCGACGCTGTTGACTTCCCCTTCCTTCTTGGCAGCCTGTTCCAGCGCCGCCAGATCGGAATCGGCTGCCCAGCTCATTTGACTGGTCAGGACAATGGCACTGGTTAACACAGAGGCGCACAAACGTTTCATAACTGATGCTCCGGGTGGTAGTGTGGGAGTGGCTGGACTAGTCCAGCAAGAACCAAGCCAATCTAACGGACGAATGTGATAATTATATGTCAGTCTAAAAAAGCAGCGGTTTTATCGCATTTGACGTGTTCGTCAGCCCTTCGCTGGTCTACCTTTAGCGGGGATAAACGCACTGAAATGGGGCATCTGTTGCATGAGTGAAGCATCGACAACCGTGGCGACCATCTGCCAGACGCTGAACGCCCGGATCGCCGGAGGGGAGTTCGGCGCCGACGGCAAATTGCCTTCGGAACGTGCCCTGAGCGAACAGTTTTCCACCACCCGTATTACGCTGCAGGAAGCGCTCGGTCAGTTGGAGGCGCAGGGCGTGATCTACCGTCAGGTGAGGCGCGGCTGGTTTATCTCGCCGCCGCGGTTGATCTACAACCCTCTGCAGCGCAGCCACTTCCACGCCATGGCGCAACAGCAAGGGCGTGATGCCCATACCGAAGTGCTCGACAGCGCCACCGTGCCGCTGCGCGACGACCTGAGCCAAAAACTGGCTTTACCGTCCGGTACCGAGGTCTATCGCATTCGTCGATTGCGCTACATCGATGGCCGCGCGGTGCTGTATTGCGAGCACTACCTCAACCCGGCCTACTTTGCCGGCATTCTGGAGGAAGATTTAACCCAGTCGCTGACCGGGTTGTATGCCGAACGCTACGGCATTCGCTACGGGCGGGTGCGTTTCGATATGCTGCCAACCCTGCTGTCGCAGGAAGCGGCAGCCATGCTGAAGGTCACCTACGGCAGCCCAGCATTGTTCATTACCCGGGTAAACCGCGATCAGCACGATCGGGTGATTGACTGCGATTTGGAGTACTGGCGATACGACGCGCTGCACATTGACGTCGAAGCGTTGTAATGACATGGGCGCATTGCTGCGCCCATCAAGAAAGGATCAGTCGGCGTCGTAACCGAGGTTAGGCGCTAACCAGCGTTCAACCTCGCCGACGCTCATGCCTTTGCGCGCCGCATAATCTTCCACCTGATCGCGCTGGATCTGCGCCACCGCGAAATATTTGCTCTGCGGGTGGCTGAAGTACCAACCGGATACCGCCGCGCCCGGCCACATGGCGAAGGATTCGGTCAACTCCATGCCGGTATGACGGTTAACGTCCAGCAGTCGCCAGATTTCCGCTTTCTCGGTATGTTCCGGACAAGCCGGATACCCCGGTGCCGGACGAATGCCCTGGTAATTTTCGCGGATCAGCTCTTCGTTGCTCAGGTTCTCGTCGCTGGCAAAGCCCCAGTGCACCTTGCGCACCTGTTCGTGCAGGTACTCGGCGAAAGCCTCCGCCAAACGGTCGGACAGCGCCTTCACCATGATTTTATTGTAATCATCGTGCTGCGCGTCATAGGCCGCCGCCAGTTCATCCTCCTCCAACCCGCCGGTCACCGCGAAAGCCCCGAAGTAGTCGGCCGTGCCGCTGCTTTTCGGCGCGACGAAGTCGGCCAGGCAGTAGTTCGGGAAGTCGGTTTTCTCGGTCTGCTGGCGCAGATGGCGACTGACCACCAGCACCTCGTCGCGATTTTCGTCGCGATAAACTTCAACGTCGTCACCGACCCGGTTAGCCGGGAACAGGCCATAAACGCCGCGCGGGTTAAGAGTGCCGTTAGCGGCCAGCCTATCCAGCATCTGGTTGGCGTCGGCAAACAGCCGCTTGGCTTCTTCCCCCACTACTTCATCCTCCAGAATGCGTGGATATTTACCCGCCAGTGACCAGGTCATAAAGAACGGCGTCCAGTCGATGTAATGCCGTAGCGTCTCGATACTGGCTTCGACCGGATAAACGCCCAGTTGCTTCGGCACCGGCGGCTGGTAATTTTCCCAGTCCAGCACCATGGCATTCGAGCGCGCTTTCGGCAGGTCAACCGGCGGAGTTCGCGGTTTCTTGCGGGCGTGCTGAATGCGGACGGTTTCGTATTCTTTACGGGTTCGCGCCACAAAGTCGTCACGCTGAGTGTCGGAAAGCAATGCCGACACTACGCCCACGGTACGCGAGGCATTTTGTACGTAGGTGGTCGAGCCACTGTAATTCTGCTCAATCTTCACTGCGGTATGGGCCTTGGAGGTGGTGGCGCCGCCGATCAGCAGTGGCAGGGTAAAGCCCTGACGCTCCATCTCTTTCGCCACGTTGACCATCTCGTCCAGCGACGGGGTGATCAGCCCGGACAGGCCGATAATATCCACATTCTGCTCGCGCGCGGTTTTCAGGATTTTCTCCGTCGGCACCATCACGCCCAGATCGACAATTTCGTAATTGTTGCACTGCAGCACCACGCCAACGATATTCTTGCCGATGTCGTGCACATCGCCCTTCACCGTCGCCAGCAGGATTTTGCCTGCCGTTGAGCCCTTTTGCTTGCTGGCCTCAATGTACGGCTCCAGATAGGCCACCGCCTGTTTCATCACGCGGGCGGATTTCACCACCTGCGGCAGGAACATCTTGCCTTCGCCGAACAGATCGCCAACGACGTTCATGCCCGCCATCAGCGGCCCCTCGATCACTTCGATCGGACGATCTGCCCTCTGCCGGGCCTCTTCGGTATCGAGCTCGATAAACTCGGTGATACCTTTCACCAGCGAGTATTCCAGCCGTTTTTCGACCGCCCAGCCGCGCCATTCCGCCTGCTGCACCGCCACTTCGTTGTCTTTGCTGCCGCGGTATTTTTCCGCCAGTTCCAGCAGCCGTTCGGTCCCGTCGTCACGGCGGTTGAGGATCACGTCTTCCACCGCATCACGCAGCTCTGCTGTCAGATCGTCATAGATCGCCAACTGCCCGGCGTTAACGATCCCCATGTCCATGCCGTTGCGGATCGCGTGATACAGGAACACCGCGTGGATCGCTTCGCGTACAGGATCGTTGCCGCGGAATGAAAACGACACGTTGGACACGCCGCCGGAAATCATCGCGTGCGGCAGGTGAGTTTTGATGTCGGCGCAGGCTTCGATAAAGTCGACGGCGTAGTTGTTATGCTCTTCAATACCGGTAGCAACGGCGAAAATATTCGGGTCGAAAATGATGTCTTCCGGCGGGAAGCCGACGCGCTCGGTCAGAATTTTGTAGGCGCGGCGGCAAATCTCGAATTTGCGCTCGCGCGTATCGGCCTGGCCCACTTCGTCAAACGCCATCACCACCACCGCGGCACCGTATCGACGCACCAGCTTGGCGTGGTGAATGAAGGCCTCTTCACCCTCTTTCATCGAGATGGAGTTAACGATGCCCTTACCCTGAATGCACTTCAGGCCTTTTTCGATCACCGACCATTTGGAGGAGTCGATCATGATCGGCACGCGAGCGATATCCGGTTCACCGGCGATCAGGTTGAGGAAACGTACCATAGCCGCTTCCGCGTCGAGCATCCCCTCATCCATGTTGATGTCGATAATCTGGGCGCCGCTTTCTACCTGCTGGCGCGCTACGGCCAGCGCTTCGCTGTATTTCTCTTCTTTGATCAGCCGCTTAAAACGTGCCGAGCCGGTGACGTTGGTTCGCTCGCCCACGTTGACGAACAGCGTTTTGGCATCGATGTTTAGCGGCTCCAGTCCCGCCAGACGGCAGGCAACCGGGATCTCCGGCAGTGGGCGCGGTGGCACGCCGGCCACGGCCTTGACCATGGCGGCAATGTGCTCTGGCGTGGTGCCGCAGCAGCCGCCGATAATATTCAGGAAGCCGGCTTGCGCCCACTCCCCGACCTGTTTCGCCATCTCTTGCGCATCCAGATCGTATTCACCGAACGCATTAGGTAAACCGGCATTGGGGTGCGCGGTAACGTAGCTTTCCGATATGCGCGACAGTTCGGCAACGTATTGACGCAGTTCATCCGGCCCCAGCGCACAGTTCAAACCAAAGCTCAGCGGGTTGACGTGCCGCATCGAGTTATAGAAGGCTTCGGTGGTTTGACCGGACAGGGTTCGGCCGGAAGCATCGGTGATAGTGCCGGAAATCATGATCGGCAGCGAAACCCCCAGGGCTTCGAATTCGGTTTCCACCGCGAAGGCGGCGGCCTTGGCGTTCAGGGTATCGAAGATGGTTTCGATCATGATCAGATCGACACCGCCCTCCACCAGCGCACGCGTCGACTCGCGGTAGGCCTCCACCAGCTCGTCGAAAGAAACGTTACGAAATGCCGGATCGTTGACGTTCGGAGAAATGGAGGCGGTGCGGTTGGTCGGCCCCAGCACCCCGGCCACGTAGCGTGGCTGCTCTGGGGTACGCGCAGTCCATTCGTCGGCGCAGGCACGCGCCAGGCAGGCGGCCTGATAGTTAATCTCGGCCGACAGCGACTCCATATGGTAGTCGGCCATGGCGATGGAGGTGGAGTTGAAGGTATTGGTTTCGAGGATGTCGGCTCCCGCTTCCAGATAGCCGTAGTGAATGGCGGTAATGACCTCGGGCTTGGTCAGCACCAGCAGATCGTTATTGCCTTTCAGATCGCTTTGCCAGTCGGCAAAACGCTCACCGCGAAAGTCGCTCTCTTCCAGACGGTAGCTTTGGATCATGGTGCCCATGCCGCCGTCCAACACTAAAATTCGCTGCGCTAACTGCCGGCGCAGTTGTTCTACTCGATTTGTCACTGTAGCCCCTTCAATTACCGATCCAGCCCATCGCTCAATTGCTGCAAAAACCAACGAGTCATCCTAGCACAGGTTGTGTCGGCAAAGGGGCGAGCGGTTATTGAGAGTTTTTCAGGTTGTCTGGCAACACATCCGATGAGCTGATTGACGGCTTGCATTTCACACGTAAAAAACGAAAATGAATTCCATCATACGGAAAAAGGAATGTGAATTATGGTCACCCCCGTTCCCGCCAAACGTGGCAAGAAGCCCCGCGCTGCATCTCCGAGCGCCAGTGCGGCAACCGGTCAGGTACAGTCGCTGACCCGTGGCCTGAAATTATTGGAATACATTGCCGAAGCTCAGGGCAACGTGGCGTTGACCGACCTGGCCCAACAGGCGGGGTTACCGAACTCCACCACTCACCGTCTGCTTTCCACCATGCAACAGCAAGGGTTCGTGCGTCAGGTCGGCGATCTGGGTCTGTGGACTATAGGTTCACACGCCTTTGTGGTGGGCAGCAGTTTTCTGCAAAGCCGCAATCTGCTGGCGATGGTACACCCTACGCTGCGTCGCCTGATGGAAGAGTCCGGCGAAACGGTTAACCTGGCGGTGCTGGATACCAGCGAGTACCAGGCGATTATTATCGATCAGGTGCAATGCACCGCGCTGATGCGCATGTCTGCGCCTATCGGCGGCAAACTGCCGATGCACGCCTCCGGTGCCGGCAAAGCCTTTCTTTCCACCTTGCCGGACGATCAGGTCACCAAACTGCTGCATCAAAAGGGCATGCAAACCTATACCCCGCATACGCTGACGCCGCATAACCTGAAGGAAGGGCTGGCGCAGATCCGCAAGCAGGGTTTCTCGTTTGACGATGAAGAGCATGCGCTTGGCCTGCGCTGCGTGGCGGCCTGCATTTTTGACGAGCACCGCGAAGCCTTCGCTGCCATCTCGATTTCCGGGCCCATATCGCGTATCACCGACAACCGCGTGATTGAGCTGGGCGCGTTAGTGATCCATGCCGCGAAAGAGATCAGCCTGGAATACGGCGGCGTACGTTAAAGTGGAGCAACGCCGTTGCATTAAACCTTCAAATAATCGAGTATTAGACGTTTTATCGTCCCCAACGAGCCGCCAATGAGAGATAAATTCATTAAGAAAGAAGGTATTGCGCTTATCCAGCTCGCCAGATATTTGCTGGATGAGAAGCCGATGAACCGGTTACGCACTATCGATGAACTCTCTGAAAGTTTTGGTCTTTCCGTCGGCATTGTGCAAAACGCACTTAAATCGCTGGAAAACAGCGGCTGTATTCAGTTGGAACGGCGCGGCCGCAACGGGACGCAATTAAAACAGTTAAACTATCAGGCGCTCCTTGCCCAGGCCGATATTGGCAACATTGTTTGTGCGATGCCACTGCCCTACACCAAACTTTATGAGGGCTTAGCCAGCGGTCTAAAAATACAGTTTGGGCAAATACCGCTTTACTACGCGCATATGCGCGGAGCCAGCGTACGTATCGAATGCCTGCTGGATGGTATCTACGACATGGCCGTCGTGTCCCATCTGGCCGCCAGAGAAGTTTTACAGGCGGGCAAAGCCCGTATTGCGCTGGAGTTAGGCGCGGGATCCTATGTTTCAGGCCACCAGATGGTTTACCGCCGTGGCGAAGAAAACAGCATCCGTCGTGTGGGCCTGGATCCTCGCTCGCCAGATCAACGCCAATTGTCCGAACTCTACTTCCATGGGCAAGAGGTTGAATATGTCGATACGCCATATCACGACTGTTTAAACCAAATAGAAAAAGGCAATATTGATTCAGCTATCTGGAATCTGGTGCAGGACTTTGCCAGTGACACCCTGGCCGCTATTCCCTTGCAAGGCCACCCTTCCTATATTCAAGCCTCTGAAGCCGTGCTGCTTATTCGCAGCGATGACGCTCTAATTCAATGTCTTGTGGCACGTCAGGTTGACAAAAAACAACTGCTGCAGCACCAGCAAAATGTCGTCTCGGGAAAGGAAGAACCCTTTTACTGATTAAGCTTTGTATATAATTAATGCCAACCATTATTTACAGCTTCAAGATAACAAAACCCACCACGTTATATTAACACCTTGAAAGAGGTATAAAATAACCGCGTTAGTTTGTTCCGGAATCATATCCAATGTGTCAGGAATAAAGATAAGGAATGTGAAAATGAAACGCGAAGATAAATATAATCACGGTGACTACACTGATTTTCTAACGGCCATAAGAACATTTGAATGCTCTATTGATCCTAAAGATGCCGACTATTATGACAAGCATTACGAAGATGACAAAGCAGCAACCTATCAACAAGTTGAGTATCCAGGTCGCGTAATTCGCGATAAAAATGGCGTCCCCTTGCAAAGTACTACGTCAATAAAAGGCTATTTCATTAAGCTTGGTATTGATAAATACTATACGCGCGGCTCCAGCGCCCCTGAGATGTTTCGCAAGATGCAATATGCCGTGATGAATTATCTGGGTTTTGTCGGCTATCAGTTCAGTGAACATGATCTTTGGGATCTTGGTTATTACGCCCATTATGATAATGAAAATCTCCCCATGTACTATTCAGATGTCGACGTCAGCAATTGGTCCAATGGAGTGCGAGAAAAAATAATGGATCTTCCGGACGGGAAAATCCATGTTACCGACGTAAATACCTGGAAGGGGACATTTACCGGCAAACACGGTATCAACTCTTTCGCCGATGTCATCGATCCGGATAAGCAAGAATTTATTGCCCGCGATCATTTCGACAATAAATACCAAAATATTGTTTTGCAGCTGGCCGACCATGGCAAAACCCTGAATGATTATCTGGGGAGTACGCTACGCTGGAGCGAATGCCAGCCCAGGTTAACCCCACCCGGTGGGCGTCCTGATGAGGTAACCCTCACTTTATCCGGCTTACTGGCCGGCGCTCATCTGCGCGGGGCGGAAGGCGTTGTCGCCCTGTTGGTCAGGCATGAAAACCATGCTGATGAGAACAAAACGGCCATCTTGCAGTATGTCTATGATTTTGGCGGCTACAGTACGCCTTATGACCAGTAAATCGGGCATGCGTTTGGCCGGCGCCCGGCGTGGCGCCTCATTATAATTTGTGATCTTGTTCAAGTAATAATCGCTTCCCCGTTGTCGTCCGTCATGGGCTCACTTACCATTTCATTTATATATTCAAAAAAATGAGGATATAAAATGATACACCAGGGCCTGAACACGCTGCGACAAGCCAAAGTGATTGATGAAGACATTTATCAGGGAATGCTGGCCGTCGTCGAACAGCTGCAACAACATTGCCAACGCCCGTTACCCGCGGAACAAGGCTGGTTGGCTATCGCACACATGGCCAATGCGCTAATGCGTTGCCGCCAGCAGCAACCTGTCTCACCGTTGGACAACGAAATATTGGCGGAAATAGCGGAAGCAGGGAAATTGGAAGAGGTGCGCGAGCTCAATAATGCCCTGATGAAAAACTTTACCCTCGAACTTCATCCCGATGAAGAAGGCTATCTGCTGGTCAATTGGTACAGTTTGAGCAAAGCATAATTGACATGAATAATTTCTCTTAAATATTCAAATAAATGAATGTTTATCGCAAGGATGACAAACCAGGAGTAAAGGGAACAATGTTTATTACTGCGTTACAACGGCAAAATCCTGCGCTGATCGGCACTGCCGTATCACTGTGGCAACAGCGAATCCTTCGCCCGGACAGCTACGTGATCGATGTTGATACCGTAGAGGAAAATGCCCGACACATATTGCAAGTCGCTCAGCAGCATCACCTGACGCCTTATGTCATGAGCAAACAATTTGGCCGCAACCCCTGGTTATGCCAACGCATTATCAATCTGGGTTTTCCGGGCGCCGCCGCTGTCGATTTCAAAGAGGCGCAGCAGCTAATGCAGCATCGCGTTCCCTTGTGCCACGCAGGGCATCTGGTTCAGATCCCTGACGGTGAGATCGCCGCCATTCTGAAACAGCGGCCAGAAGCGATCACCGTCTTTTCGATTGAAAAAGCCCGCAGCGTCGCTGAACAAGCAAAAAAAATAGGCATCACGCAATCCTTGTTGCTGAAGGTCTATCAGGAAGGTGACCTCCTCTACCCTGGGCAAGAGGGCGGCTTTCTGCTGGATGATGTCGTGACCGCCGCCAGACAAATAACACAGCTGGGGCACGTGCAGGTGGTCGGCGTCACCCATTTCCCCTGCCTGCTTAGCCATAAAGCCGGCGATATCCCGCAGACGACCCCCAACTTTGCCACCCTGATTGAAGCTGTGGCTCGCCTGCGTCAGGCCGGCTTCCAGATATGCCAAATCAATGCCCCCTCCGCCAATAGCTGCTCGTCGTTGCCGATGCTCGCACAGCTTGGCGTGACCCACATAGAGCCGGGGCACGCATTCACAGGGACCTTCCCGGCGAACGTTTTTGGTACTGAGCCAGAACGGCTGGCAATGCTATATCTGACTGAAATATCTCATCATTATAAAGAACTCAGCTTTTGCTATGGCGGCGGACACTATCGCCGCAGCCACGTCCAACACGCGCTGGTGTTCACCCCTGATGGCCAGATGAGCCAAACCGAAGTGGTGCCGCCGGAGGACCACAGTATTGATTATTACCTGGGGCTGCGCGGGACGTTCCCTATTGGTAGCGTAGTCATCATGTGTTTTCGCACACAAATTTTCGTTACCCGCAGCGACGTCGCCATGGTGTGCGGTATTTCGCGGGGTGCCCCGCAGCTTGCCGGGGTATTCGACAGCCAGGGAAACAGACTCAGCCATTCAGGAGATGCCCGGTGAATAAATTTGTGGTTATTGTTTTAGATGGTTTCGGTATCGGTGCCATGGACGATGTCGCCCACCAGCGCCCCCTTGATATTGGAGCCAATACCTGCGGCCATATCTTGCAAAAATACGGCCTGCTACGGTTGCCGACATTAGAGAAATTGGGCCTGATTAACGCTTTGGGATATCAGCCAGACAATGTGATGCACCCCAATCCGGCGGCAAATTACGGCAGCGCAAATTTGCAGCATCAGGGGGCCGACTCCTTTATGGGACATCAGGAGATCATGGGCACTCGCCCTGGCATCCCATTGTTGATGCCCTTTTCCCAGGTCAGGGAACAGGTGGCTTCGGCGCTTAGTGATGCCGGGTTCCTGGTAGAACGTGTCGCGGTCGAGGACGGTTTATGCTACCTGCGAATTAACGGATGCGTCGCCATCGGCGATAACCTCGAGACCGATCCCGGCCAGGTTTATAATGTGACTGCCAACTTGGATGCCATTGATTTCGCCACCGTTCGCGCCATTGGTGACATCGTTCGCAGCCAGGTTCAAGTCGGCCGGGTGATTGTCTTTGGCGGCAACATTGGCAGTAATGCCGCTTTGCACCAGGCCGCCGAAACCCGCGCAAAGCGCTATGTCGGGATCAATGCCCCCAAGTCAGGCGTCTATGGCCATGGCTTTACCGTTGTCCATCTCGGTTATGGCGTCGATGCAAGCCAGCAAACCGCCGCCAGTTTGCACTCATCAGGCGTACCGACGGTGTTAATTGGCAAAGTCGCAGATATCGTCATCAATCCTCACGGAATAAATTATCAGGGCATTTCCAATTCGGAAGAGATCATGCAATTAACCTTGCAGGCGGTCGAACAGCCGGGGCAGGCCTTTATCTGTACCAATATCCAGGAAACCGATCTGGCCGGCCATGCCGAAAACAGCGATCGCTACGCTGAGCGATTACAGGTCGTTGACGGTTACCTGGCGCAATTACTGGCTCGACTCGGCGAAGACGACGCCCTGCTGGTGATGGCCGACCACGGAAATGATCCGACGATTGGTCACTCGCGCCATACCCGAGAAAAAGTGCCATTACTCTTCTGGCGCCCCGGCGTTCAAGGCGTCTATTTGGGCGAGCGTTCAACCCTGGCTGACGTCGGGGCTACGGTCTGCGACGCCTTTGGCGCTCCGGCACCTCAAAGCGGCCATTCGTTCTTCCCGCAAATGAATAAGGGACAACCATGAATCCTTCATCGCAATTTGATCGACGTGGCTATACCTATGCGCACGAACATCTGCATATTGATCTGTCACCGTTCAAACAGAATATAGATTGCCGACTGGATTGTTACGCACTCCTCGTGGATGAAATGAAAGCGCTGGTCAATAAAGGCGTATTGAACCTGGTTGAGGTCACGAACCGCTATATGGGGCGTAATCCTCAATTTATGCTGGATTTGATGCAAGAAACCGGCATAAACATTCTGGCATCAACCGGTTACTACCAACAGGATTTCTATCCGCCACATGTTGCTCAACGCAGCGTGCAGCAGTTGGCGCAAGAAATGATCGACGAAATTGAGCACGGCATTGACGGCACAACGCTTCGCGCCAGCGTAATTGCAGAAATTGGCAGCAGCGAGGGCACCATTACCCCAACGGAAGAGAAAGTATTCCACGCTGCTGCCCTGGCACATTTAGCCACCGGAAAACCCATTTCTACGCATACCAGTTTCAGCACCATGGGATTGGAGCAGTTGCAGCTATTAATGCGCTATGGTGTCGATGCAGAACATATTGTTATTGGCCACTGCGATTTACGCGATCAGCTGGATACCTTGCTGAGGATTACTGAAACCGGCGCTTTTATTCAATTCGACACTATCGGCAAAAACGATTACTACCCGGACGAAAAACGCGTGGCGACATTGCTGGCGCTTTCTCAACGCGGACTATTGGGCCAGGTAATGCTTTCCATGGATATCACCCGGCGTTCCCACCTGGCCGCAAATGGCGGTCTGGGATTCAGTTATCTCATTGATAAATTCGTTCCGATGCTGCGGCAGGCAGGGATACCGCAACAAGATATTGACCAAATGCTGTGCACCAACCCAAACACTTTCTTCAGAGGACAAGAATAATGAAAAAGATCGGTATTGCAGGTTTACAACGCGAGCAAATTAAACAGGCTATCGAATCAGCCGCCCCCGGTAAATTTGAGTGTTTTATTCAAAACGACATGGAAGCGGCCAGCAAAGTCAAAAGTGGCGAGCTGGATTACTTTATTGGCGCCTGCAATACCGGTGCCGGTGCCGCGTTATCCATCGCTATCGCGATTATCGGTTATAACCGCTGTTGCACCATTGCCAAACCGGGAATACAGGCAAAAGAAGAACAAATAATAAAATGGGTCAACGAAGGCAAAGTGGCCTTTGGCCTTTCGGTGGAACATGTTGAACATGCCATCCCGATGCTGATGGGTCATTTGAATTAAGGGGCTATCCATGGAGCAGTATTTGCATATTGTTATTGTCGCTTTGCTAACGGGAATGACCTCGCTGCTTTCTCATCGTTCCGTTGCCGTATTTCACGACGGTATTCGTCCGATTCTGCCGCAACTGGTCGAAGGGAATATGAATCGCCGTGAAGCCGGCAGCATTGCATTTGGTTTGAGCATCGGCTTCGTCGCATCCGTCGGGATCTCCTTTACCCTCTCTACCGGGCTGTTGAACAGTTGGTTGCTGTTTTTACCCACCGACATCATCGGCGTACTGGCCTTTAACAGCTACCTGGCTTTCGCTTTAGGCATGGCCTGGGGAGTATTGGTGCTGACCAGTTTGGTGCCGATCAATACCCTGCTGACCGCGCTTCCCGTGGACATCCTCGGTTCACTGGGCGAGCTTTCCAGCCCGGTGATTTCGGCCTTCGCGCTGTTCCCACTGGTGGCTATTTTCTATCAATTCGGCTGGCGTCATAGCCTGCTGGCCGCCGTTGCCGTACTGATGTCGCGCGTCATTGTCGTGCGCTTTTATCCTTCACTCTTTCCAGAGTCGATTGAGATATTCGTCGGAATGGTGATGTTGCTGGGGATTGCGATATTTCGTGATATCTCACAGCGCAAACATCATGAAGAAAACCATGGCACCTCCGTTTTCGAGGAAAGAACCTCTCGCATTATCAAGAATCTGCCGCTGCTCGCCATTACCGGTGCGCTAATCTCGACGGTTGCCAGCCTTAAGCTGTTTGGAGGCTCGGAGGTTTCGATCTATACGCTGGCAAAAGCCTGGGCCCCCGGGGTATCACCGGAAGAATCCGCTGCGTTGGTCAATCAAGCTGCGCTGGCTGAGTTTATGCGTGGTTTGGGCTTTATTCCGCTCATCGCAACCACCGCGCTAGCCACTGGGGTGTACGCCGTCGCCGGTTTTACCTTCGTCTTTACCGTCGGTTATCTGGCCCCCTCGCCCTGGTTAGCCGCCATTTTAGGTGCCCTGACCATCACGTTGGAAGTGCTGTTGTTGCGGACTATCGGCCGTTGGTTAAGCAACTATCCCTCGGTTCGTAATGCCTCGGACAGCATCCGCAATGCCATGAACATGCTGATGGAATTTGCTTTGCTGATCGGCGCTATTTTCGCCTCTATCAAGATGGCGGGCTATACCGGCTTCAGCATCACCGCAGCCCTGTACTTCCTTAATGAAGCACTGGGGCGTCCTATATTGAAAATTGCCGCCCCGGTAGTGGCAACCATAATATGCGGTATTTTATTGAACATTTTGTATTTCTTAGGGTTGTTCGTCGTTAACTAACCAAGCGTATTAAACGGAATGTCTGACCAATAACGGAATATAAACACAGGGGAATCATAATGAAAATAGAGAATAATAAAAACGCAACCCGCTCAAAGTGCTTTGCAGCATTAGCATTACTCTTGGGTTCTACGGCATTTTTATCGGCGGCCCACGCAAACAACGATACCGCACCCAATAACGATCCAACTGAAACCTGGCGCACCGATTATAGCGATATCGGTTATCCGGACGTGGGTTTCTCCCCTTATATCAAAGGGTGGATTAAGGGTTATCTGACACCGGCAGATTACCCTGACGGCGCAAAAATTCTGCCGCCGCCGCCAAAAGAGTATTCCGCAGCAGCAAAAAGCGATATTGAAACGTTCCATGAATTGCGACAGCTGCGCGATACGCCACGCGGCCAGCTGGCGATCGAAGATGCCAAGCTCTCCTTCAACCATATTGGCAGCGCATTTTCGCCGGCGCTGGGCATCACTATTTCACGTAAAAATACGCCTCATTTGCACCTGCTGCTCAGCCGAGTTTTTACCGATGCGGGTTATGCCGCCAATGACACCAAAAAAGCGTTTAGCCGAATTCGGCCCTACTCGGCATTACGTATCGACAGTTGCACGCCTAAAGAACATAGCGCGTTAAGTAACGACGGCGGCTCTTATCCCTCTGGTCATGCCGTCACCGGGATGATGTGGGCCATGACGTTAACCGCCATGGAGCCACAGCTGGCAACCCCATTAATGAAAAAAGGCTATGAGTTTGGTCGTAGTCGTCTGATCTGCGGCGTACATTGGGAAAGCGATGTCAACGCGGGTCGCTTCCTTGCTGCCGGCGCTTTCGCTCGCCTGCAGGCCAGCCCCGAATATCAAAAACAATTCCGCGAAGCCAAGCTGGAAGTCGACCGTTTATTAGCGCAAAAACAAGGCAGTAAATAAACGTCAGCGCTGATTACCCGGCACATTAGGCGAAAGTCATCATCGTAAAAATGCCCAGGTTTGCGCAGAGAGTGTGGCTGCGCAAGCCTTTCCCCATGACAATTATCCCCACCGTGACGCATGCGCGCAGCTCAACTTCAATGAAGTTTTATGTCTGGACGTCAGCCTGAAATAGTTGAAGCCGATCACAAATAATGACTTTGCCAACGGAAGCCGATTGCAACCGGTGAAACTTCCTTCGACAATGTTACCGATAACATGTTACCGGTAACACCTATATAGGGTAACGCCACTTGTCGTTTTGGAGCTAAGCCATGAGCAATAATCAAAACCGTATTTACGTCATTATGGGCGTTTCCGGCAGCGGCAAGTCCGCCGTGGCCGCCGCAGCTGCCCGCCAACTGTCTGCCGGGTTTCTTGACGGCGACTTTCTTCACCCGCGCAGCAATATCCTGAAAATGGCCGCCGGTGAACCGCTGAACGATGACGATCGCGCCCCTTGGCTGGCCGCACTCAACGACGCTGCTTTCGCCATGCAACGCACCAATACTGTTTCGGTCATTGTCTGTTCGGCGCTGAAAAAGCACTACCGCGATCGCCTGCGCGCCGGTAACGGTAACCTGTCGTTCATCTACCTGCACGGCGACTTTCCGGTGATCGAAGCCCGCCTGGCTGCGCGTAACGGCCACTTCTTCAAGCCACAGATGCTGGTAACGCAGTTCGCGGCGCTGGAGCAACCGGGCGCGGACGAAAGCGACGTCATGTCCGTGGACATCAACCAGCCGCTGGAAGCCGTCATCGCCGATACCGTGCGACATATTCAGAGTTTCCTGCCTCAGGACGTATGCGCGTGAATACTGTAACGCTGGTCGGTACCGCAGTCGGCTCGGTTCTATTACTGCTGTTTTTGGTGATGAAGGCGCGTATGCACGCCTTCGTCGCCTTAATGTTGGTGTCTATCGCTGCCGGTATTTTCTCCGGCATGCCGCTGGACCGCATCGCCGACACCATGCAAAAAGGCATGGGCGATACGCTGGGCTTCCTGGCTATCGTAGTGGCGCTGGGCGCCATGTTCGGCAAGATACTGCACGAGGTCGGTGCACTCGATCAAATTGCGGCACATTTGCTGAAACGTTTCGGCCAAAGTAAGGCGCATTACGCGCTCGGCATCGCCGGATTGATCTGCGCCCTGCCGCTGTTCTTTGACGTGGCGGTGGTACTGCTGATCGGCATTGTGTTTGCCGTCGCACGTCGCACCGACGGCAACATCGTCAAGCTGGCTATTCCCCTGTTTGCCGGCGTCGCCGCTGCGGCCTCCTTCTTGCTGCCAGGGCCGGTGCCAATGCTGCTGGCGGCGCAAATGAAAGCCGACTTCGGCTGGATGATCGCCATCGGCCTGGTCGCCGCAATCCTCGGCATGCTGATTGCAGGCCCATTGTACGGCAGCTTTATCAGCCGCTTCGTTAGCTGGCCAATGCCGGCGGATGAAAACGAACCGACGCTCAACAAGGGCAACCTGCCGTCATTTGGCTTTAGCCTGGCGCTGGTACTCTGCCCGTTGGTGCTGGTCGGTATGAAAACCATTGGCGCACGTCTGGTCACGCCGGGTTCTCAGCTGCAGCAGTGGCTGGAGTTTATTGGCCACCCGTTCACCGCCATTTTGATTGCCTGTCTGATCGTGATTTATGGTCTGGCGAAACCGCGCGGCATGACCAACGAACAAACGCTGGCCATCTGTTCGGCTGCGGTGCAACCCGCCGGGATCATCTTGCTGATGACCGGTGCCGGCGGCGTGTTCAAGCAAATTCTGGTGGATTCTGGCGTCGGCCCGGCACTGGGCGACGCCATGATTGGCACCGGCCTGCCGATCGCCGTAGCGGCCTTTGCGCTGTCCGCCATGGTGCGCGTGATTCAAGGTTCAGCCACCGTTGCCTGCCTGACTACCGTCGGTCTGGTGTTGCCGGTGACCAGTCAACTGGGCCTCGGCGGCGGGCAGTTGGCCGCGCTGGCTATCTGTATTGCCGGGGGCTCTATCGTGCTCAGCCACGTCAACGATGCCGGTTTCTGGCTGTTCGGCAAATTTACCGGTGCCAATGAGCTGCAAACGCTAAAAACCTGGACGGTGATGGAAACCCTCCTCGGCAGCGTGGGTGGCATCATCGGCATGATCGCTTTCACCCTGTTTTAAACCACGATAACGACATAACACCGCCCCCGGCCTTTGCACATCAGGGCTGCAATCTCTCTCCGGGGGCACCGCCACAGGCGGCGTCTATAACAATAGCCATGTGAGGAAGGTATGCTTAATCCCACCCTATCCCGTGTCACGCAACGCATCATCGATCGTTCAAAACAGAGCCGCACCGCCTATCTGACACGCATTGAAGCGGCGCGCTCCCAAACCGTACACCGCGCACAGTTGGCCTGCGGCAACCTGGCGCACGGTTTTGCCGCCTGCCAGCCGGATGACAAAACTGCGCTGAAAAACATGGTGCGCAGCGATATCGCCATCATCACCGCCTATAACGATATGTTATCCGCCCACCAACCCTACGAAAACTATCCCCAGCGGCTGAAACAGGCGCTGCATGCCGTAGGCGCGGTCGGTCAGGTAGCCGGTGGCGTACCGGCGATGTGTGACGGCGTGACCCAGGGGCAGGATGGCATGGAGCTGTCGCTGATGAGCCGCGACGTGATTGCCATGTCCTCGGCTATCGGCTTGTCGCACAATATGTTCGACGGCGCGCTGTTCCTCGGCATCTGCGACAAAATCGTGCCGGGTCTGGTGATGTCCGCCCTGTCGTTTGGCCATTTGCCGTCACTGTTTGTGCCTGCCGGCCCGATGAGCAGCGGCTTACCGAACAAAGAGAAAGTGCGCGTGCGTCAGCTGTACGCGGAAGGTAAGGCCGATCGCCTGGCGCTGTTGGAGGCCGAAGCCGCTTCGTATCACGGCATCGGTACCTGCACCTTCTACGGCACCGCCAACACCAACCAGATGGTAATGGAAGTGATGGGGCTGCACCTGCCAGGTGCCTCCTTCGTTCACCCGGATACCCCTTTGCGCGATGCGCTGACCGACGCTGCCGCACGTCAGGTCACTCGTCTGACCGAAACCGCCGGCAACTATCTGCCGATAGGCCAACTGGTGGATGAAAAGGTGGTGGTGAACGGCATCGTTGCGCTGCTGGCCACCGGTGGCTCCACCAACCTGACCATGCATATGGTGGCGATGGCGCGCGCCGCCGGCATTATCATCAACTGGGACGACTTCTCCGAACTGTCGGACGCCGTGCCGCTGCTGTGCCGCATTTACCCGAACGGCCCGGCAGACATCAATCAGTTCCAGGCATCGGGCGGCGTCGCCCTGGTGGTCTGCGAGCTGCTAAAGCACGGCCTGCTGCACGAAGACGTGCACACCGTGGCCGGTTTTGGCCTGAAGCGCTATACCCAGGAGCCGTGGTTGGATAATGGCCAGTTGGCCTGGCGCGAGGGAGCGGATACTTCGCTCGATCCCCAGGTCATCGCCAGCGTCACCGAGCCTTTTGAACACCACGGCGGCACCAAAGTCTTGGCAGGCAACCTCGGCCGCGCGGTCATGAAAACCTCGGCGGTGCCGGTCGACAACCAGATTATCGAAGCGCCGGCGGTGATATTTGAAAGCCAGCATGACATCGTGCCGGCGTTTGAGGCCGGCAAGCTGGATCGCGATTGCGTAGTAGTGGTTCGCTTCCAGGGGCCGCAGGCCAACGGCATGCCTGAGCTGCACAAGCTGATGCCGCCGCTGGGCGTGCTGATGGACCGCGGGTTTAAAGTCGCGCTGGTCACCGATGGCCGCCTTTCAGGCGCCTCCGGCAAGGTCCCTTCCGCCATCCACGTAACCCCGGAAGCCTATACCGGCGGCATGCTGGCCAAGGTGCAGGACGGCGATGTGATCCGCGTGAATGGCCGCACCGGCGAGCTGGCATTGCTGGTCGATGCCGAGGTTCTGGCCCAACGAGCGCCTTACCAACCTGACCTGAGCGCAGAACATATCGGCTGTGGCCGTGAACTGTTCGGCGCATTACGCAGCCAGCTTTCCGGGGCCGAACAGGGCGCCTGCTGCATTCAATTTTAACCGATAGCGTGGCCGCGCAGCGGCCATAACTGGAGAGAACCGTTAATGAACAATTGGAAGACAAGCGCAGAACAGATCCTGATGGCCGGACCGGTAGTTCCGGTGATTGTCATCAACAAATTGGAACACGCTGTCCCCCTGGCAAAGGCTCTGGTAGCCGGTGGCGTCCGGGTATTGGAAGTCACACTGCGCACCGCCTGTGCAATGGATGCGATCCGCGCCATTGCCAAAGAAGTGCCGGATGCCATCATCGGTGCCGGCACCGTCATCAACCCGCAGCAACTGCAGGAAGTGACCGATGCCGGTGCTCAATTCGCCATCAGCCCGGGGCTGACCGCCGATCTGCTGAAAGCGGCCACTGCCGGTTCAATCCCGTTAATTCCAGGCATCAGCACCGTGTCTGAACTGATGCTGGGCATGGACTATGGGCTGCGTGAGTTTAAATTCTTCCCGGCGGAAGCCAACGGGGGTGTGAAGGCACTGCAGGCAATCGGCGGCCCGTTCCCGCAGGTACGTTTCTGCCCGACCGGCGGTATTTCACCGAGCAACTACCGTGACTATCTGGCGCTGAACAGCGTGCTGTGCATCGGGGGTTCCTGGCTGGTACCGGCGGATGCGCTGGAAAGCGGCGACTACGCGCGCATCACTGAATTGGCGCGCGCCGCCATTGCGGGTGCAAAAGCTTAATGCTATCGGGCGCGGCGTGCCGCGCCCTTACGTCGCTGCCGAGGTCGCAGGTAATTCCACTCCGCTGCGCTGACTGAAACGCCGCTTCTTGCGGTAAGCGAATACGTCTTCCACATGCCCATCGCGAATGCGCTGCTGCAGCCCGCGCCAGTAATCTGCTTCGAACAGATCGCTATGCAGCTCTTCAAACACCTGTCGAATGCGCCGGTCGCCACACAGAAAGTGCCGGAACTCCTCCGGGAACACATCATTCGCTGACACGCTGTACCACGGCTCGCTGGCCAATTCGTCTTCCGGGTAACGCGGCGGTGGAATATCGCGGAAGTTCACCTCGGTCATGTAGCAAATTTCATCGTAATCGTAGAACACCACCCGCCCGTGCCGGGTCACGCCGAAGTTCTTGAACAGCATATCGCCGGGGAAGATATTGGCGGCGGCCAGCTGTTTGATCGCATTGCCGTACTCTTCGATGGCGTCACGCATCTGCTGCTCATTGGCCTGCTCCAGATACAGGTTCAGCGGTGTCATGCGCCGTTCCATATACAGATGCTTGATCACGATGCGATCGCCCAGATCCTCCAGTTTGTCCGGCACTTCACGCTGCAACTCAGCCAAAAGCTCCGGGCTGAGGCGCGCTTTGTCGACGACAAAATTCTCGTATTCTTGGGTATCCGCCATACGCCCAACGCGGTCGTGTTCTTTCACCAGTTGGTAACAGGCCATCACCTGTGCCTGCGTCACTTCTTTTTGCGGTGCGAACTCATCCTTGATCATCTTGAACACCCGATCAAACGACGGCAGGGTGAAGACCAGCATCACCATGCCTTTCACCCCCGGCGCGATGATGAACTGCTCCTGCGAGCCGGCCATAAACGTCAGGTATTCGCGGTAACACTCCGTTTTTCCGTGCTTCTGGCAGCCAATCGTCATATACAGTTCGGCGGTGGTTTTGCCCGGCAGGATCTCACGCAGCCACTCGACCATCGCTGCCGGAAGCGGTGCATAAACCATAAAATAAGAACGGGCGAAGCCGAACACGATGCTGGCCTCGGCCTTGCTGGTCAGGCAGGTATCGA
The DNA here is from genome assembly GCA_012719855.1 of Serratia liquefaciens. GTDB lineage: Bacteria > Pseudomonadota > Gammaproteobacteria > Enterobacterales > Enterobacteriaceae > Serratia > Serratia liquefaciens_A. The sequence continues at coordinate 149,965 of JAAXZN010000022.1, forward strand.
TAAACAGGTCGCCGGAATCACTGTGGTGGATCGGCAACAGGAAGGGATAGACCGTATCCGCCACGCGCAGCTTACCCACCAACCAGGCGGCCTTGTTGCGGTAAAAAAGCTCATTGGCGATCTGGAATGTCGCCCCCGCCAGTTGCTGCGCGCTAAAGCTCTGTTGCAACGCCCGAGTGATGTAATCAATGTCGCGCGACAAATTTTCCCAAGGTAGCCGTAAGGGCAAATCGGTCAGCAGGTTGTACAACATCGCCGACACGTCGCCGTTAGCGGTGAAATCACGCGACAGCGGGCGCGGGATATCGCGAAAGCGTCCCTCAGGTTGAGAGCTGAAAACAAACAGCTTTTCCGGCGTCAGATCGCGGTGCTTGAACAGGCGGCAGTAAACCGAATTGAAAAAGCTTTCGGCAATCTCAAAACGGGGATATTCCGGCAGCAAGTCGGTGTACACCGCCTTCACCCGGCTGGGGAAATCAGCATCAAAGTACTTTTGCCCGGTGATGCACTTCAGTTGCTCCACCACCAGGCCGACGTGATGGTCATACAGGTGAATACGCTTTTTCATCGCCTGTTGCACCGCCGGCCAGTCTGCTCGCTCAAAACGCTGCTGTGCGCCGGCGGTCACTTCAAGGAAGCGGCCATATTGCGCATCAAAACCCTGCAGTATCGTCTGTGCGATCAACAGCTCCAGTTTCGCCGCCATCCTTACCTCCCGCCAGAAAAGAGAGCCTGCATAAGCAGGCCCTGGTTTAGATTTTGTTAGCTCTGCGGCCTCAGAACTGCTGTTCTTCCGTCGAACCGGTCAGCGCCGTTACCGAAGAGGCACCGCCCTGAATGATGGTAGTGACCTTGTCGAAATAGCCGGTCCCCACTTCCTGTTGGTGCGATGCGAAGGTGTAGCCGCGTGAAACGGCATCGAATTCAGGTTTCTGTACCTTCTCGACGTAGTGCTTCATGCCCTCGCCCTGTGCATAAGCGTGCGCCAGGTCAAACATGTTGAACCACATGCTGTGGATGCCCGCCAGCGTGATGAACTGGTATTTGTATCCCATCGCCGACAGCTCTTCCTGGAAGCGGGCAATCGTCTGATCGTCCAGGTTCTTTTTCCAGTTGAACGACGGCGAGCAGTTGTATGCCAGCAGTTTGCCTGGGAATTTGGCGTGAATGGCATCGGCGAAACGCTTGGCTGCCTGCAGATCCGGCGTGGAGGTTTCGCACCACACCAGGTCGGCGTAAGGGCAATACGCCAGGCCACGGCTGATCGCTTGCTCAATGCCGGCATGGGTACGGAAGAAACCTTCCGCAGTACGTTCGCCGGAGACAAACTCGCTGTCGTATGGATCGCAGTCAGACGTCAATAAATCGGCGGCATCGGCATCGGTACGCGCAATGACCAGCGTTGGCACCCCGAGCACGTCAGCAGCCAAACGCGCTGCAACCAGCTTCTGAATCGCTTCCTGGGTGGGCACCAGCACTTTGCCGCCCATATGACCGCATTTTTTCACCGCCGCCAATTGGTCTTCGAAATGCACCCCGGCAGCGCCGGCCTCAATCATGGCCTTCATCAGTTCAAAAGCATTCAGCACGCCGCCAAAACCGGCTTCGGCATCGGCGACGATCGGCAGGAAGTAGTCGGTGTAACCCTTGCTGCCCGGCTCAATCTTATTGGCCCACTGGATCTGATCGGCTCGGCGGAAAGTATTGTTGATGCGTTTAACCACGGCCGGCACGGAATCAACCGGGTACAGCGACTGGTCCGGATACATGGCAGAGGCGGTGTTGGCATCCGCAGCGACCTGCCAGCCAGACAGATAAATCGCTTCGATGCCGGCTTTGGCCTGCTGTAGTGCCTGCCCGCCCGTCAACGCACCCAGGCTATTGACATAGCCTTTGCGTGATTTACCGTGCAGCAGTTCCCACAGCTTGGCGGCACCGTTTTGCGCCAGCGTACAGACTGGATTTACCGAACCGCGCAGATTAATCACGTCTTCGGCGCTGTACGGGCGGGTGATACCTTCCCAGCGAGCCGATGTCCATTCCTGTTCCAGTTGTTGAATCTGTTGAGCACGAGAGGTAGACATAATTTTTATCCTTTTCAATAATGTAGGGTTAATGGTCAGGAACGGGTTCAGGCCAGGAGCTCATAGCCAGATAACGTCAGAAAATCGATTAATTCGTCTTGCGTAGTGATACGTTCCATCAGGCGCGCAGCTTCTTCGAAACGGCCAGCATTAAAACGCGCCTCACCCAACTCTTCACGTACCACCAACATCTCTTCTTTCAGCATCTGGCGGAACAGTGCCTTGGTGACCAACTGGCCATCGCTCAGGCTCTTTTGGTGATGGATCCACTGCCAGATTGAGGTACGGGAGATTTCTGCCGTCGCGGCATCTTCCATCAGGCCGTAAATCGGTACGCAGCCATTGCCGGAAATCCAGGCTTCGATGTATTGCACCGCCACACGAATATTGGCGCGCATACCGGCTTCGGTCCGTTCACCATCACAGGGTTCCAGCAGCTGCGCGGCGCTGATCGGCGCATCGTTTTCACGCAGGACTTCCAGCTGATTACGGCGTTCGCCGAGCACTTTGCTGAACACTTCCATCACGGTATCCGCCAGCCCCGGATGCGCCACCCAGGTGCCGTCATGGCCGTTATTGGCCTCCAGCTCTTTATCCGCCCGCACCTTGTTCAACACCCAGGCATTCTTCTCGGCGTCTTTGCTCGGAATAAACGCCGCCATGCCCCCCATAGCGAAAGCGCCTCGCTTATGGCAGGTTTTGATCAGCAAGCGGGAGTAAGCACTGAGGAATGACTTGTCCATAGTGACCGACTGGCGATCCGGCAGGACCCGATCAGCATGGTTTTTCAGCGTTTTGATATAGCTGAAGATGTAATCCCAACGGCCGCAGTTCAACCCGACGATATGATCGCGCAGGTGGTAGAGGATCTCGTCCATCTGGAACACCGCCGGCAACGTTTCGATCAATACCGTGGCCTTGATGGTGCCGCGCGGCAGGGAGAAACGATCCTCGGCAAAGCTGAAGACCTCACTCCACCAGGCGGCTTCCTGCCAGGATTGGGTTTTGGGCAGGTAGAAATAAGGTCCGCTGCCTTTTGCCAGCAATTGACGGTAGTTGTGGAAGAAATACAGAGCGAAATCGAACAGGCCGCCTGGGATCGCTTCGCCCTGCCACTGCACGTGTTTCTCCGGTAAATGCAGGCCACGTACGCGCGCAATCAATACCGCTGGATTGGGCTTCAGCTGATAAATCTTGCCGGCTTCATTGGTGTAAGAAATGGTGCCATTCACCGCATCGTGCAGGTTGATTTGCCCATCGATCACTTTGTCCCAGCTCGGCGCCAGTGAATCTTCGAAATCCGCCATAAAGACCTTCACATTGGCATTCAGGGCATTGATCACCATCTTGCGTTCAACCGGCCCCGTGATTTCGACCCGACGGTCGCGCAGATCCTCAGGTATGCCGCGGATCTTCCACTCACCATTACGAATGGAATCAGTTTCCGAAATAAAGTAAGGAAGTTCACCCTGATCGATCTTCTGCTGCCAACAGGCACGCGCAGCCAAAAGCTTATTGCGCTGCGGAGTAAATTTACTCACCAGATCCGCCAGGAATTCGACCGCGTCATCCGTCAACACCTGCCGTTCAGCCGCGGTGAAACTCTGCGTAAACGTTAACTCCGTGCCTGCTATCTGTTGCGTCATTGTCTTGCTCCTTCCCATCATTGTGCACCGCCGCTGTAAGTCAGGCGGGCACATCTTCATCAGAAATCAGTGCGGATCAGGATGAATAAAATGATCCTCAACTGGTCAGATCTCATCTCACTGGATCTAAGAATACTCAACTAAAAATAAAAATCAAAAACGATTTCCATTTTATTATTAAATATTTAATTAATCTTTTGTTATCAATTAGTTATTAAAAATAACAATACCAGCAAGTAAGGAAACCGGTTCCATTACCTGGCAATAGTTACATCAAGTGTTTGTTAGATAATGAGTTTTAGTAAGAATGGCAGGTAATTAAGAGGAAAAGCGTCAGGAAGAGGTGTGCCGGCGGCCTCGATTCAGCCGCCAGCTAAAGCAAAAAACGTTATTCGAGGGTCGGGTTCATATGGCGCAGATCGTACGGTGTGATCTGGTAAACATAGTAGTTTAGCCAGTTGGCGAACAGCAGGTGACCATGGCTGCGCCAGGAGGCTTTGGGGGTAAGTTCGGGGTTATCGTCGGGGAAGTAATTGAGCGGCACTACCGGGTTGAGACCTGCTTCGTTATCGCGACAATACTCACCGGCGAGGGTTAGTGCGTCATACTCTGGGTGCCCGGTCACGAACGCCAGCCGTTTATCCTTACTGGCGAACAAATAGGCCCCGGTTTGCTCCGACTCGGCCAGGATATCCAGATCCGTGTACTGCCGAATAATCTCGGTAGGGAAATCCGCATAGCGCGAATGAGGCGCCAGGAAGGTCTCATCAAAACCGCGGGTCAACAACGCATGCTGTTGCAACGTTTGGTGCTGATAGACGCCAGAGAGCTTCACCTCACGGGTCATCTTTGGGATGCCATACAGAATATTCAATGCGGCCTGTACTGCCCAACAGACAAACAGCGTAGAGGTCACGTGGTTCTTGGCCCAATCTATTACTCGTTCAATCTGCGGCCAATAAGCAACGTCGCAGAAATCAACCAACCCTAGCGGCGCCCCCGTCACGATCAGACCATCAAAGTTCTCATCCTGGATGTCTTCAAAATCACAGTAAAAGTTGTTCAGATGCTCCGCAGGCGTGTTTTTGGACTCACGGCTGTCGATACGTAACAGCTGAATATCAATTTGCAAAGGAGAGTTGGAAAGCAGGCGTAAAAACTGGTTTTCCGTCTCGATCTTCTTTGGCATCAGGTTAAGGATCAGCACTTTCAACGGCCTGATTTCCTGTGTTTTTGCCCTTGAGGATGCCATCACAAAGACATTCTCATTGCGCAAGAAACTAACTGCAGGTAACTCATCAGGAACACGAATCGGCATTGCTTAATCCCCACACATCCGTTTAAACGTTTAGACTTCTGGATGCCCGAAGATAGCGGTTTTTTACTGCAATGTCGAGTGTTCAACGGAAAGGTGAAAATGTTTCATAGCGGCGGAACAGGCGGGAGATCGTAGTTTTGAAACGTAAAAAGCAAAAAGGCCATCCTTGCGGATGGCCTCTTGGCTTAATTGATGCCTGGCAGTGTCCTACACGACTCGTCTCATCCTGAGACTCCCCCCTTCGGGGCCGCCGCAAGCGGCGTTAAAGCCCGTTCCCGACGGGCTTTCGCATGCCCATACTCGAGCAGAACGATATACAGCAGACAAAACAAAAAGCCCTACGCTTTCACGTAGGGCTTGTTGCTTTATTTGATGCTTGGCAGTGTCCTACTCTCGCATGGGGAGACCCCACACTACCATCGGCGCTACGGCGTTTCACTTCTGAGTTCGGCATGGGGTCAGGTGGGACCACCGCGCTATTGCCGCCA
>JAAXZN010000023.1 GCA_012719855.1 Serratia liquefaciens
ACTTCTATAACTGCTCATGTCAGTGATTTCCTTCTTACTTGTGGTGAGTAAGCTGGAATTTTCTGGCATGGGCTTTCTTCAGGCTAGAGCCTCACAGGGACAATCACCACCTCCCCAGGAGGTGGTTTAGGGCTGACAATTAAAGACGCCTGCTTAAGGAAACTTAAGCAGGCTTTTTGCTTTCGGATATGGGGTGAACGGCGGCTAAGGTGACAGCAGACCTTATATTTTGAGCCACATTCGAGCAGGTCTAGCGCAACAGCACTTTGCCAATCAGATAGGTTGTTGCCTGTCCGCCGATGTAAACGCGATCGCCCACCAGCTGGCAGCGTAAATCCCCGCCACGCTCTAATCCCTGGTGCGCCAACATCTGCGTTTTATTCAGTTTTTCAGCCCAGTAAGGAATGAGCATGCTATGCGCCGAACCTGTCACAGGATCTTCCGCCACGGCTTCACCTGGGCAGAAGAAACGGCTAACAAAATCGTATTCACTGTCACCAGGGGCTGTTATACAAACCATTTTTCCCAGGGGAAGCATGTCATTGATGTTCGGGCGTACAGTTTCGACCTGCTGCCGATTCTCCATTACTACCAGGTAATCACGCGCCACGCGCACTTCTTTGCATTCTGTAATGCCCAACGTTTCCAGCAATAATGCCGGTGGCGTGACAGGCTTGGTTTCCCACGCAGGAAAATCGAGCGTCAGCCATTTACCGTTGCGTACCACCGTCAGTGGGCCAACAAAACGGGTATCAAAATGAATAGTCGTGCCTTGGTAATCAAGATGTTCAAAGATAACGTGCGCAGCTGCCAGTGTGGCATGTCCACACAGATTTATTTCAGCCAGGGAGGTAAACCATCGCAACTCAAAGCCAGTATCATTTGCGACAAAGAATGCTGTTTCTGACTGGTTATGCTGCTGGGCCATTTTCAATAATGTCTCATCAGGCAACCATTCTGTTAACGGACATACCGCTGCGGCATTACCGCCAAAAGTCGTGTTGCTAAAGGCATCTATCATGTAAAAATCAATTTGTTGCATGGCGTAAACCTCTAGTCGTTCTTCGGGCAGCCCACACTCTACCACGCCACGACAACATGCAATTTCGTATTTTTCATGTATCCACATCCCCCCGAAAAATGAAGATAGCGTCTAACTAACACTGAATACGGTATAACGTTTTCTTGCGATATGAAGACGTCTGCTTCACGCCCTGAATAGCCGCCCCTCCAACCCGCTCGTACCACTCCCTATTCCTAAATCAACAGCCGGACCCGATCATAAATCACTCGGTCCTCCTGTCGTGCGGAACGGGCGTGCTGGCGCAGAGCACGCACCAAATTATCAATCAGCGCATGGGCGGCGGTGCTGAGAATGCTGTTGCGACGAGTCACGATATTCAATCGTGCCAGATCGCAACTTTCCCGCAGCGCCAACGGCTGCAAACGCTCGGCAAACTGCGGCAGGCCGACCAGCGGCGCCGGACACCAGGTACACATGTCCGCCGACTCCACCATCGCCTGCAACATGCCCAGGGAATGCGCATGAATAATACGATTCGGATCAAGGTGAGCACCGTGTCGGCTGAACAGTTGATGAATTAAATCGTCATGACTCTCCGGTGTGTAATTCAGTACCCAATCCTGCTCCAGCAACTGGTGAATCGAGGTGCTTTGGCTCAACGGATGCCCCTGCCGCACCATCACCGCCGTTTCATAATCGAGCAAGGGTTCGCAATGAAACTCCTGCGGTGCCATCGAAACCGGAAGCGGCGTGATGGCAAAATCCATCGTGCCCTCACGCAGTTGTGATTGCGCGTTGGCCATCAGGCTTTCAAACAGTTCCAGTTTGACCTTGGGCATCTTTTTGCGAAAGGCCAACACCGCCGTCGGCAACACCGTCAACATCAGCCACGGCGTAATGGCGGCTTTCACCTGCTCTTGCGCTAATCCGCGTAACCCTGCCATTTCATTATCAGCCTGTTCCAACTGATTCAGCACCAACCGGGCATGTGCCAACAGCGTTTTCCCGTAAGGCGTAAACCCCAGACCGCTCGGAGAGCGGAGCAGCAACGGCAGTTCCTGTTGCTGCTCCAGCTCACGTAAAGCCCGCGTAACCGCTGCCTGTGAAAGCCCCAATTGCCGCGCGGCGGCGCGGATACTCCCGCCGTCGGCGCTGGCGACCAATGCCTGTAACTGATGCAGTTTCATGATGCCCCCATGACAACCTATTGTTGTCAGCATAACCGAACGGCGGCTCCCCGACCAACGGCTTGTTTGCTAGTGTCGGGAGCATCTTGTTTTCCGGTTATCTAACGTCGGAAATCGACTATTCAATCAGGACGCCGTGATGAATAATCCACTTGTTTTACCTGAAATAGCGGCGGTTAAGCATGAAATGGTCGCTATCCGCCGCCATATTCATGCTCACCCCGAATTGGGATTCAACGAGTTTGCCACCGGTGAGTTGGTAGCAAAACTGCTGTCCGAGTGGGGTTATCAGGTCACGCGGCACCTGGGGCAAACAGGCGTTGTCGCCACCTTGCAACGAGGCACGGGAAAATCACTGGGCTTACGTGCCGATATGGATGCATTACCGATGGAAGAAACCAGCGGGTTAACCTACGCCAGCACCCACCGTGGCGTGATGCATGCCTGCGGTCATGATGGCCACACCACTATGCTGCTGGCCGCTGCGCGTTATCTGGCGCAACACTCTGACTTTACCGGGACTCTGCATCTGATTTTTCAGCCAGCGGAAGAAGATGGCGGCGGCGCCAGAGTGATGATTGAAGACGGATTGTTCGAGCGGTTCCCCTGTGATGCGGTGTTCGCCATGCACAACGTACCTGGCTTTCCGGTCGGCCAGTTGGGCTTTGCCAGCGGGGCTTTCATGTGCTCGGCCGATACGGTCAATATTACCCTGCACGGCCACGGCGGCCACGGCGCGGTGCCGCAGCACACGGTCGATCCGGTGGTGGTTTGCGCCGCCATTGTGATGAGTCTGCAAACCATCGTCTCCAGAAATATCGATCCGCAGGAAACGGCGATCGTGACGGTTGGCGCGATCCAGGCAGGCCGTGCCGCCAACGTGATCCCTGACACCGCAACCATGACGCTTAGCGTACGCGCATTGGATGCGGGAGTTCGTCAACGTCTGGAAAACCGCATTACGGCGCTGGTAGAAGCACAAGCCGTCAGTTTTGGTGCTCGGGCAGAAATTGATTACCACCAGGGTTATCCGGTTTTGGTCAATCACGTGGCGGAAACTGAACTGGCACGCAAGGTCGCATTGGACTGGGCGGGTGAACAGCAGTTGATCCCGTCTCTACGTCCCTTTACCGCCAGCGAAGACTTCGCATTTATGTTGGAGAAATGCCCCGGTAGCTATATTTCGATCGGCAATGGGGAAAGTACGCCCGGCAATTCACTGCATAACGCCGGTTACGATTTTAACGACGAGTGCCTGCCGATTGGCGCCACTTACTGGGTCAGGCTGGTTGAGCGCTTTTTGGCTTAATCCCTTTTGCACACCACTACGCTGAGGAACATAAAATGAAAACAAAAATTGGCCTGGTTCTCCTGTTGCCGCTGGCGTTCAGTTTCGCCGTTTCTGCTGGGGAATTCAGCGGAAAAGTGATTAAACTCGGCGTGGATCCGACCTATCCACCGCTGGAATTTAAAACGCCTCAGGGGGCGTTGACCGGATTTGGTGTCGATATTGCGCAGGCGATGTGCGATCAAATGCAGGCCAAATGCGTTTGGGTTGAGAGCAGTTGGGACGGGATGATCCCGGGGTTGCTGGCGAAAAAATTTGATGCCATCGCCTCGTCGATGACCATTACGCCGCAGCGTCAGGCGCAGATCGCCTTCTCGAACAAAGTATCCAATGCGCCGGCACGATTAGTGGCCCGTAAAGGCAGCAACCTGCAACCCACGGCGGCTTCGCTGCAAGGCAAATCCATTGGCGTGCAGCAGGGATCCAGCCAGGAAACCTATGCCAACGCCCTGTGGCGGCCGGCTGGCGTTAACGTGGTGTCCTACCAAAGCCAGCAGGAAGCCAATGAGGATTTGATCAACGGGCGACTGGACGCTTCGTTGTTGGCCAGCGTCAGCGCCAGTGAGTTTTTCCACACCCCAGCAGGAAAAGACTTTGCCTTTATCGGAGCCGAACTCAGTGACAGCAAATATTTCGGCATCGGTGACGGCATTGGGCTGCGTAAAGAGGATACCGCCCTGCGTAACGCGTTCAATGCTGCGCTTCAGGCGATCATCGCCAACGGCACCTACAAGAAGGTGAACGATAAATATTTCGATTTTGACGTGTATGGCGCAGGCCACTAAAGGGGCCGAAATGGGGATGCAGGGAAAACAGTAAAAGGGCCAGGCGAATGCCTGGCCCGATAAAAACGGTTACTTCACTTCGCCCATAGCCTTCAGCTTTTTGGACAGTTCGCGGCGTTCTTTGGACAAATCGGCATTTTTGATGATGTAATCATCAACGCGATCTTCATAGTCGCTGCGCATATTGGCAATGATGCCCTGAACGTCTTCGATGCTCATGCCCGGCTTGATGTACTCACTCAGGTTATCGAGCAGCAGCACGCGTTTTTGGTTATCGCGAACTTTCTTCTCGTTGTCGACAATTTCACGCTGCAGCTTATTTTTACGTCGGAACATACGCACAAACTCCAGAACGTCCTGGAAACTCGGCTTATTTGCATTATCCATCTTCATACCCTTGCTTTAGTAATACACAGATTCATTTGCTTACGGCCACAATGATACCAAGATACAGGTTTGTGGCGGTCAGGCACAACACTCATCGCCCTATCTTACTCACTTTGGCGTCCTGACAAAAACCTGAAGCGTCCGCTTCATGATCTGACCCCCTATTCACGTCCGCTGGCGGTACACACCTTGAGCAGATCGCCCAGTTCTTCCAACTGCTGCGTCAGTTCCATGCTCAACCATACGTAGCCATAAATTGGCGCTTCGCCATGCTGACTGACGCTGGCCTCCTGCATCAGGGTTTTCAATTCGGCGGCAATTTCGCTCAGTTGCCCCGCTTCTGCCGACGGCTGCGCCTGCGGGCCGTCACGCATAGTCACTGCCAGCGACTGCAGCGAATTCAGCGTTAGCAGTTGCGCACTGCGCAGCGTTTTGGCATTCAGCATAATGAAATGGGTTTCACGCGAGGCCCAATAAGCGTCGGCCAACAATTCCAGCGTACAGACCAGGTTGCGGCTCAGCGTTTGCACCGCCTCGAAAACCGCTTTGGGGATGTGGGTCTCCTTGCTGCTGGGGACAATCAGGCCGCGCAATTTAACGATCTTATTGAGCAGGTCTTTCAGCTGCGGCTCCAGCCTCGGCCGTTCTATCATATTCGGCGACAGGTAAGCGCCGTAGATTTTGCTCGCGCTTTGCAAGCAGTCGGCCATCTCCATACGCCACAGGATATAGGCGCGCTGCGGATAAATGCTGGTGAACAACAGCGCCAGCAGCGAGCCAAATATTACGTCGCCGCTGCGCCACAGCGCGGTATGCATATCACCGGCTCCCGCACCGCAAACCACCGCCAGCGTGATCCCCACCAGCAGCGCCATATAGGGACGTTTGCCGAGCGTCAGATAGCCACAGAAAAACATCACCACCCCGCACCACACCAGCATCAGCGGCAACGAATAAAGCTCGAGATACAGGGCAATCAGCCCCGAGGCGGCGCCAAACACCGTACCGGCGATTCGCTGCAGCGCACGTTGCAACACGTTGCCCCAAAAAGAGATCGGCCCCATCACCACCACCAGCGTAATCAGTGGCCAGGTGCCTTCCGGCACTTCGAGCAGGCGGATCAGCATAAAGGTCAGGATAAACGCCAGCCCAATGCGCACGCCGTGCACAATGCGGTAATGGCGATAGGTCAGACGTTCAAACGAGGATATTTTTCTGTCGAGGCGCACGATGCATCCCGTAATCAGTGGCGAGAAAGAGCATCAGTTTAGCGGAGTAAAGGGTTGGGAGAAAAGGCGGATAAGGCGTCCCTCATCCGCACTCAGGCCTTAAGCGGCATATTTATCCACCAGCGCACGCAAAATGGCGGCGGTTTCGGCATCCATCACACCGTCATACTGCCGTTGACGGAAATGCAGCTGGAAGGCACGAACCAGCTGGCGGTAACCTTCTGCATTGGTCGCCGCCGAGGTGTCGTAACCGTATTTGGCGAATAACGCCAGCAAATCCGGCTGTGCGGGCACACCCTGGCATTGGTACTCATGCTGATAACGCTGCTTTACCGCGTCGTCATACCAGGCACCGACACCGGCCAGATACAGCTGACGCCACGGGAATTGCGGGCCGGGATCGCTTTTGCGGCCCGGGGCAATATCGGAATGTGCCACGACGTTAACCGGCGTGATATCCGGATAGCGCTGCAGAATGTTTTGCGTCAATTGAATCACCGCCGCAATCTGTTGCGGGTTAAACGGTGGGAAGGTGATGTCTTCGCCATCCCCGCTCGCCAGATTGACGATCTCAATGCCAATCGCCGTATCGTTGAGATTCGAACGATTGCCCCACTGGCTGGTGCCGGCGTGCCAGGCCCGCTCGACTTCATCGACCAGATTGAAAATCCTTACGCCGCTAAAGCCCGTCGCCTTATAGGTTGGATCTTCGGGATCCGGCACCAGATAATGAGCGCTGACCGACTTGCCGGTCAGTGACTGCACCGAATCAGCAAAATTCTGTGCGGTATAGTGCAGCACCAAAAAGCGCACGCGGTGACCGAAGCTGGCTACCGAACGGTAGCTGTTGTAATCCATACTGAACATCGTAGATTCCTTGTGGGTTAAACCTGTGTAATCCAACCACTGTAGAGGGCGAGTATATTCGCCCTGGCTCATACTGGCGCGACTTGCAGCGCCCTACAATTCCTTCATGGACCTTGTCCACCCGTCAATATTTAGCTAATTGCTAAATTTAAAGCAAGCTAAATTTAGCAAAAACGATATTTACCTTTTTGCTAAAGAATGCGATCATCCGGCAATGGAAACCAAAGAAATAAGACGCAATAATTTGCGCGAGCTGATGGCTAGCTACGCCCGACAGGGTATCAACCAGAACGATTTTGCGGTGCTGGTTGAGTCCTCTTCGCCCACGCTAAGCCAAATCAGCGGTGAAAAGTCCTCCCGTAACCTGGGCGATAATCTCGCCAGACGCATCGAGGCCAAACTGAACCTGCCCAAGGGCTGGTTCGACGTGTTCCATGAAAAAGAGTTGGTGCGCCCGTTCGATAACGTGGCGGCGGAGTCGGATTTTCAACCCGCCCGCCTGAAGCCGGTGGTCTGGGATGATACCGAACAGGACAAGGAAGAGTTTGTGGAAATCCCCCTGCTGGATATCAATTTTTCTGCCGGCGATGGCTGTTATGAAATCGTCGATCGTGAAGAGTTTTCGCTGATTTTCCGTCGCTACTACCTGCACAAGATGGGGGTGGCGGTGAATGCCGCGCGGATCATCCGCATTTCAGGATCCAGCATGGAGCCCCGGCTGCAAGACGGTGACGTGGTGGGGATCAATACCGATGACACTCGTATCCGAGAAGGGAAAACCTACGCAATTCGCCACGGTAATTTGCTACGGGTAAAAGTGCTGATCGAACAGCCCGACGGTGGCGTCACCATTCGCTCGTTGAACAGAGAAGAATACCAGGACGAACACCTGAGCTACCCTCAACGCAAAGACCAACTGGTGGTTCTGGGGCGCGTTTTCTGGTCGTCTTCGTCCTGGTAATGCGAGGATGCAGCAGGCGCCGCTGACCGGCGCCGTGCTGTTATTTGAAATCCACCACCATCTGCTGCTGAATGGACAGGCCCCGGGTAGACTGTACGCAACAGGCGATATAGTCAGTAAAACGCGGCGGTTTCGGCATGCCCAGCTTAAGGATTTTGTCATTGCTGAAGCGCACGTTGAGCATGGCGAAAGATCCATACAGGCGCATCGCTTTCAGCATCAGGCGTTCATTGCACGGCCCGAAAATATCTTTGAGCTGCTTGCGCATTTTCAACAGGGCTTCGTAACTGACCTGCGCATAATGATCGCCAAGCGGAGGTTTCTCCAGTGCGGCGGCAATGGCACGATCGATGTCCGCGAAGCTGACGCTGCTCTCTTCACCGGCGGAGATATGGTAAACGTCATTATCCAGCGTCTCGCTGTTCAACAACATCACCATCGCATCGGCACAGTAATCAACCGGGATCACATCGATATTGTCCTGCAGCGAGCACATAAACTTGCGCAGCATCAGCGCCATGCTGAATACCCAGAAAATGCTGCTGGAAGGCTGGCAGCCCAGGCGAGTGTGCCCCACCACAATGGAAGGACGGGCAATCACCAGCGGCAATTGCGGGCACTGCTGACGCATTAACTGTTCGATGGTGGATTTGGAACGGGTATATTCCACCAAATGCTCGGCTGTTTCTTCAAACTCACCGCTCTCCGCGACCAGTGAACCCGGCTCCGGCGTGCAGGACATTGCCGTCCCCACATGCAGGAAGCGTTTTAATCCAGACACCTGCGCCATTCTTTTCGCGAAGGCCAACGTGCCCTCCACGTTTACCTTCCAAATAAGCGGGTTATTGCCAAACGACGCGACGGCGGCACAATTGATAACGTGCGTTACATTGTTAATGCGTGTGTCCGATAAAAAACCAGCCGGCTCACCTAAATCGCCCAACAATATATTTTCCATCGTAATTTTAGAGAATAAACTGGCATCAACATTAAACTTCTCCATATTCATCCGAATACGGTCAAGTCCCTGCTGTGCATTATCAGCCCGCACTAACAGAAGATAGTTAATGGCCTGATTTTCTTTCAGTAATTTTTCAAGCACTGCACCACCGAGAAAGCCGGTAGCGCCGGTTAACAGCAGAGTTTTCATAATACGTACCCACATTGGTATTGAATGCTGCTGATTGTATGTGGGGATAATTAAACGGATATTAAATAAAACTCAGTGGCACAAACTTATCTTTTCTTAATACTATCTTAAGGAATATTTTGAAACATGGCTGCGGCATTTGGTAACACATTAATAAGAAAGCAACCCTAATAAACGCCGCCGTTGACAGAGCATTGATATAAACTCTGATTTAATTCTCTGGTAAATGTTATTCCCTTTTATCATCCGGAGTTTTTTATGAGCTATAACCAAAAAGTCTGGTTGGGCGTCCTGGTCCTGTGCAGCCTCTTCTGGCTGACGGTAATTGGCGGTGTATTATCGGCCCATAAAGTGTTTGAGCGCGCCCAGACACAGAATCAGCAGGAATTCACGGCCAAATACTCTCAGCATTATCAGGGGACTGCGACATCAGGCCACACCTTGCAGGCAAGGTCACCCACTTCTTGAGACTCCCCCCTGAATGGGGTAGGGACAAGTCAGGTTAACGATCCTATGATGCCCTTACAATCACAGGGAGAATCATATGGGGCGAAAGCTGGATAGCTTACCGCAAGCAGAACGTGAAAAAATTGAAACCGACTTACTCGCACTCAGCGTGATTTATAACGAGCGTTATGGTATTTCCGCCGACAGCGGCACCCACGCCGAAGAACAGGTGCCCGATCACTTACGCCCCTACTTTCATCTGCGCCTGAACTACTACCGCAGTGCGTAATCCCACGCATTTCGGCGATTAACGCTAACGACTGCTTGGCATCACACATCTCGCCGTTACAATAGAGGGATATTCCCTACGCCACGTGAGAGATGCGAATTTGAGCAGCAAGGCACCGGCCACATTTTATATTCACGACTACGAGACCTTCGGTAAAAGTCCCTCCCTGGATCGCCCGGCGCAGTTTGCCGGCGTGCGTACCGATATGGATTTCAACATTATCGAAGAGCCGTTGGTCATCTACTGCACCCCGGCCGATGACTACTTGCCCGATCCTGAAGCGGTGATGATTACCGGTATCACACCGCAGCTGGCGTTAGCCAAAGGCGTCAACGAGGCCGAATTTGCGCGCCAGATCCATCAGGCGTTCAGCGTGCCCGGCACCTGCATTCTCGGTTACAACAACATCCGCTTCGATGACGAAGTCAGCCGTAATATTTTCTACCGCAGCTTCTACGATCCCTACGCCTACAGTTGGCAAAACGGTAACTCGCGTTGGGATCTGCTTGATGTGATGCGCGCCTGTTATGCGCTGCGCCCGGACGGCATCGTCTGGCCAGAAAACGAAGAGGGTTTCCCCAGCTTCCGTCTGGAACACCTGACTCGCGCCAACGGCGTCGAGCATGAACACGCCCATGACGCCATGTCGGACGTTTACGCCACTATCGCCATGGCGAAACTGGTCAAGCAGGCACAACCGCGACTGTTCGATTTCCTGCTGCAACACCGCAACAAGCATAAGCTGAACGCCCTGATCGACATCGCAGAGATGACGCCATTGGTGCACGTTTCCGGCATGTTCGGTGCCGCGCGCGGCAACACCAGTTGGGTATCGCCACTGGCCTGGCATCCGGACAACAAGAACGCCGTCATCATGTGCGATTTGGCCGGTGATATGACTCCCCTGCTGACGCTGAGCGCCGACGAGCTGCGTGAGCGGCTGTATACCCGCCGGGACGATCTGGCGCCCGAACAATCGCCGGTACCGATCAAACTGGTGCATATCAACAAGTGTCCGGTGCTGGCGCCGGCCAAGACTTTGTTGCCGGAAAACGCCGAGCGACTGGGGATCGACCGCCAGGCCTGCCTGCAAAACTTGCAGCTGCTGCGCCAGCATCCGGAGGTGCGTGAAAAAGTGGTGGCGTTGTTCGCCGAAGCCGAACCTTTCAAAGGCTCTGACGACGTCGACGCCCGGCTGTATGACGGTTTCTTCAGCGATGCCGACAAGGCTGCGATGAAAATCATCCAGCAAACTAAGCCGCAGAACCTGCCGGCGCTGGATCTGACTTTCAGCGATGGGCGCATGAAGGAACTGTTGTTCCGTTTTCGTGCCCGCAACTACCCCAATACGCTGGACGATGCCGAACAACGCCGCTGGTTACAGCACCGCCAGGAAGCCTTAAGCGCCGAGCGGGTACAAAGCTACGTGCTGCAACTGGAATCGTTGTACAACCTGCATGAAGGCGACAAAGAAAAGACTGCGCTGCTGAAGGCGCTGTTTGAATACGGCAAACAATTGGTGGGTTAACAAAAACGACAAAGGGCGCCAAGGCGCCCTTTTTAATGCTTAGCGATAAAGGCTTACGCCACGTCTTCGCTAGCCTGCGGAACCGGCAGACGGAAGCTGCGCGTCACGAAGGCCAGATAAATCAGACCAATCGCCGCCCATACCAGACCCAGCGTCATTGAGCTGGCTTCCAGATTGATCCACAGTGCGCCAACGGTTAGCGCCCCTAATATCGGCAGGATCAGGTAGTTGAAGGTATCTTTAACGGTACGGTTCAGCTTGTCGCGGATATAGAACTGCGAGATCACCGACAGGTTCACGAAGGTGAACGCCACCAGCGCACCGAAGTTAATCAACGCCGTCGCCGTCACCAGGTCAAACGACACCGCAGACAGCGCAATCACGCCGACCAACAGCACGTTCAGCGCTGGAGTGCGCCATTTCGGATGCACATACCCGAAGAAGCGTTCCGGGAATACGCCGTCACGGCCCATCACGTACATCAGGCGTGAAACACCGGCGTGCGACGCCATGCCTGAAGCCAGGACGGTGACGCAGGAGAACACCAGGATCACCGACTGGAAGAACTTGCCGGCCACGTACAGCATGATTTCCGGCTGGGACGCATCAGGATCTTTGAAGCGTGAGATGTCCGGGAAGTACAACTGCACGAAGTAAGACACCACGATAAAGATGATGCCGCCGATCAATGCCGTCAGGAAGATGGCTTTCGGGATCACATTCTCTGCATCTTTGGTTTCTTCGGACAGCGAACTGATGCCGTCAAAACCGAGGAACGAGAAGCACAAAATGGTCGCACCGGTAATCATCGGCACCACGTGCGCGTTCTCAGACCAGAACGGGCGGCTGCTGACCAGCGTACCGGCACCTTCGCCATGGGAAAGACCGTTCACCACCAGGAACAGGAACACGATCATGATCGCCACCTGCACTACCACGATAATGGAGTTCAGGTTCGCCACCAGTTTGATGCCACGCAGGTTGAACATCGTCATCAGCGCGACCAGCGCCGCCACGAAGATCCACGAAGGCACGCCCGGGAAAATGGCTTCCAGGTAAATTTTTGCCAACAGAATGTTGATCATCGGCATGAACAGGTAGTCCAGCAGTGACGACCAACCCACCATAAAGCCGACGTGCGGGCTGATTGCCTTCTGGGCATAGGTGTAGGCGGAACCGGCGGACGGGAATTTCCGTACCAGTTTGCCGTAGCTCAATGCGGTAAACAGAACCGCCAGCAGAGCAAAGGCGTACGCCGTCGCGACGTGACCATCGGTCAGGCCGGAGACGATGCCGAAGGTATCGAAGATGGTCATTGGCTGCAGGTAAGCCAGGCCCATCATCACTACCGGAACTAAAGTCAGGGTTTTACGCAGCTGTGCGCGTTGAGCCGGTGCGGCGCTGATGATGTTATCGGACATTGCGCAGCCCCCCCTTACCTTCTGCCTTGCGGAATATAGACACGCCAAGACTTAAGGTTGCGGGGAAACTTCGCAACTTGCGACTGAATTCAAAAAGAAGGGGATTGGAAGCTGGATAACGAGTCAAGGCGGCCTTGGCTGCTCCATAATCGCTGCGACCGCAGCGGAAACCGGCGGGCACCGGTGCTAAAGTGAAAAATTGCCCCATCTTTCTTATCCTCATGAGTCACGACCATAAAGTTTTGTTTGATCGCGCACGAAACTATTTATCTATCCGGATCGGTGTCCGGCCTCGCTTGGTGTATGAAACGCACAGTTTGTAGAACATAAAATGCAAAAAAAATAACCGACGCGTTAAAACGTCGGCTATCTGCATTAGGGATATTTTGCACCAAAAACCCTCCTGATGACAAGATCAGGAAGGCCTCTGAAACAAATTCTTTTCGCGATCGTTCGGAAAACAACCCTTACAGGTGAATTAATCCGCTATCTTTCTATCGCATATCAAGTTATTGACGCACATTTTACGCCCCTTCAGGCATTTTTCAACATCCAATCAATCTCGGTTTCGGTCACCAGCCGCTCAAATTGCATCAGTTCATCCATCTTGCAGGCATGGTAAACGTGGGCAAAACGTTCGCCCAGATACTGCGTCAAAGCTTGCTGATGCTCAAACTCGTACAGCGCGTCGCTTTGGCGGATCGGGAACGGCAGCCCTTCTTGTTCAAGCCCGTTACCGGTCACCGGCTCAGGCAGCGGTAATTCGTTGTCCAGCCCGTAAAGAATGCCTGACAGGATCGCCGCCACCACCAGATAAGGATTGGCATCGGCTCCCGCCACGCGGTATTCCACCCGATGATTCTCCGGCTCACCGCAGGGAATGCGCAGCGCCACGGTGCGATTGTTGTGGCCCCAGGACGCCTGAGTGGGCACATACATGCCCGGCTGGAAGCGGCGAAAGGCATTCACATTGGGAGCCAGTAGCGCCATCGAGGCCGGCATCAAGGTGATCATCCCTGCCAGCGCACGGTGCAACAACGCTGAGTCTTCGCCGTCGGGCTGTGCGAACAAATTATTGCCGTTGCCGTCCAGCATGCTGATATGCACATGCATGCCGCTGCCGGCGTATTCCTCATAGGGCTTTGCCATAAAGGTGGCGTGCAGGTGATGATTTTCCGCCACCAGCCGTACCAGGCGTTTCAACGACAGCGCGTGATCGCAGGCCAGCAGCACGTTATCGGTATGCTGCAGATTTACCTCGAACTGGCCGGGTGACGCTTCCGCCACCGCACCGTCCGCCGGTAAGCCCTGCATCTGCGCCAGGGTGTCGATGTCGTTGAGTACTTCGGCAAAATGATTCAGATTGTCCAGCGAATAAACCTGGCTCTGCATGTTGCGCTCCTGGGTGCCGGGCGCACAGGGCGGTTGCAAATACCCCTCAGAGTCTCGCTGTCGATCAATGAGATAGAACTCCAACTCTACCGCTACCACCGGGAACATGCCGCGCTGGCGCAATGCCTGCCAAACTCGATTCAGGACATTACGGGGTTCAACGTCAAAGGGAGTACCATCTTCATCCAGCATGGTCAGCAACACCTGACCGATATTGTCCGGATCCGCCGCTGACGGCGTCAACGTGCCGGCCACCGGCATGCACACGCGGTCCGGTTCGCCCAGTTCCTGGCCCAGGCCCGCCTCTTCCACCACGTTGCCCAAGATATCCATAGCGAATACCGAGGCGGGGAAGTAACAGCCTTTTTCCAATTTTTTCAGTCCGGAGACGGGAATACGTTTACCGCGGAAGGAACCATTCAGGTCAGTGAGAAGGATATCGATATACTGCGTGGAGGGATGGCGTTCCAAATAGTGAGCTACTTCACGTTGGAACGCGCTACTTCGCCTCTCTTCATTATGCTGTGCAAAATTTTCAACTGCTGCGATATTGGTTTGCATACATCACCCGCCATTATGCTCTGAGAGCGCCGCTGCGCCCGCCTGCCGATAGGTTCAACACATGGTCTGATTTCTCTGTAGACTGCGCCACCAGGGGCGCTCAAAATAACATCCATAATATGAAACATAGCCTTAACACAAATGGTTTGCAAATGTTACAATCCTGTTTGATTATTCGCCACCGACTGCTAAATTGATAAAATATTGACCGAAAAGGCGTTAACACTCTTTTTACGTGCAGAATTTCGTCCGCCAGAACGGGGGGAGTTATGGGCAATATATTTTCCAATTCCGTTACAACTACCGATATCATGCTGTGCCGATATCACTCAGGCAGGCACCTGATACCGATCTTCACTTTTGCCTGTCGTCCCTACCAGAAGGAAGTACCGCTATGAGCGAAGTCAGCTTGGCGCCGGGTAAGCGCCTGTCACAGATCCGTCTGCAATTGGGTTTGTCGCAGCGCCGGGTCGCCGAACTGTCCGGGTTAACCCACAGCGCAATCAGCACCATTGAACAGGACAAAGTCAGTCCGGCTATCAGTACGCTGCAAAAGCTGCTGAAAGTTTATGGGCTATCGCTGTCTGCCTTCTTTGCCGAACCTGAAGCCGCCAATGAGCCCAAAGTGGTCATAGAAGCCGAGGATCTGATCGAGATTGGCAGCCAGGGGGTGTCGATGAAGCTGGTGCATAACGGCAGCCCAACGCGCAATCTGGCGATGATGCTGGAAACCTATCAGCCCGGCACCACCACCGGCGAAAAAATCAAGCACCAGGGCGAAGAAATCGGCACCCTGCTCGAAGGCGAGATCATGCTGACGATCAACGGCCAGACCCATTGCCTGACCGCCGGTCAAAGCTATGCCATCAACACCGGCATTCCGCACAGCTTCAGTAATACCTCGGCGCGCGTCTGCCGTATCGTCAGCGCACATACGCCGACTACCTTCTGACCTTTTCAGGCGGAGGCCCCATGACGGAACACGTTGCCAGTTATTATGCCGCTACCGCCAACCCGTTCGCGCCCTACCCAAGGCTGAACGAGAATATCCGCTGTGACGTCTGCATTATTGGTGGGGGGTTCACCGGCCTGTCGTCGGCGTTGCATCTGGTCGAAGCCGGTTTTGACGTGGTGCTGCTGGAGGCCGCGCGTATCGGCTGGGGTGCCAGCGGCCGTAACGGCGGGCAGGTAGTCAACTCTTACAGCCGCGATATCGATGTGATTGAAGCACGTTATGGCGCTGACGCCGCCGCCATGCTCGGCAGCATGATGTTCGAAGGCGCAGAGATTATCCGCAAGCGCATCGATCAATACGCCATCGCCTGTGACTACCGGCCCGGCGGTATCTTCGCCGCCTTGAACCCTAAACAAAGCCATGCGCTGCAGCGACAGCAGGCCCGCTGGCGGCGCTATGGCAATGACCAATTGGAATGGCTGGATCAGCAGGCTATCCGCCGCGAGATCGCCAGCGATCGTTACGTTAGTGGGCTGCTGGACCGCAACGGCGGCCATTTGCACCCGCTCAATCTGGCGCTGGGCGAAGCCGACGCGGTGCGCCGTCACGGTGGGCGGCTGTTCGAACAATCAGCCGCCACGCGCATTGATTACGCGGACCCGGCAAAGGTGCACACCGCCCAAGGCTCGGTCAGCGCCAACTTTGTGATCGTTGCCGGCAACGCCTACCTTGGCGATCGGCTTGAGCCCCGGCTCAGCCGGTTGAGCATGCCCTGCGGCTCGCAAATCCTCGCCACCGAGCCGTTGTCCAAAGATATGGCGCTGTCGCTGCTGCCCAATAATTTCTGCGTCGAAGACTGCAATTACCTGCTGGACTACTTTCGCCTGACCGCCGACAACCGGTTGCTGTATGGCGGCGGCGTAGTATACGGCGCCCGCGATCCCGCCGATATCGATCCGCTGATCCTGCCCAAAATGCTGAAAACCTTCCCACAGCTGAAACAGGTACGGATTGATTACCGCTGGAGCGGCAACTTCCTGTTGACGCTATCGCGCATGCCGCAGTTCGGTCGCCTGGAAAACAATGTCTATTATATGCAGGGTGACAGCGGCCACGGCGTCACCTGCACCCATCTGGCCGGCAAGCTGATCGCCGAAGTGCTGCGCGGTGATGCCGAACGCTTTGACGCCTTCGCCCGATTACCACACCTGCCCTTTTTCGGTGGCCGCCAGTTCCGTGTGCCTTTCACCGCCCTGGGAGCGGCCTATTATGCGTTGCGCGACCGCCTGGGGTTCTAGCGTCACCCGCCAGGAATTTTTTCATCTCAGTTATGCCATTTCGGCTGTTGCGAAAATCGCAATCTGTGTTACAAAAGATCTACTTTAGCCATCTAAACACCTAAACGGCTTTAAATTACACTATGCCAACCCTTACGCCCTCACGCCTCGAGATGCGCAATATCTCGATCGCCTTTGCCGGATTCAACGCGCTGCAAAACGTCGACTTCACCTTGCTGGGCGGCTCAACACACGCGCTGGTCGGCGCTAACGGCGCAGGAAAATCTACGTTGATGGCGATCCTTTCCGGCGCGCACGACCATTATCGCGGCGAGATCTTTATCGACGGCCAGCAAGTGGATATTCACTCTCCGCTGCAAGCCCGGCAACACGGCATCCACGTGGTGCAGCAGGAAGTGGATGTAGCGTTGATCCCCACGCTGTCCGTGGCGGAAAACATCATGCTCGATTGGCTGAACGAGCCGGGCCATCTGCTTAACTGGGCGCAGTTGTACCGCCAGGCGGCACAGCTACTGAAACAGCTGGATTTGACCATTAACCTGCGCCAGCGTTTGGCGGAGTGCACCCTGGCGGAAAAACAGCAGGTGCTGTTGGCGCGCGCACTCTCCCACCGCTGCCGCTTTCTGGTGCTTGATGAGCCCACCGCCCCCCTCGACCGTGCCGAAAGTGAGCGCCTGTTTCGCGTGGTGTGCCGCCTGCGGTCCGAAGGGATCGGCGTAGTGTTTATTTCCCACCGAATCCATGAATTGAGTAAAATTTGCGACCGGCTGACGGTGCTGCGCGATGGTCGCCATGTCAGTGAGGATGCCATGCAGGGTCTGAACGGCGAGCAGATCGTCGAGAAAATGCTCGGCCATCGGCTGGACGATATTTTCCCGCCCCCGCGCCCGCCGCACGGCTCTCGTCCCCTGTTGCGGGTCGAAGGCCTGCACGATCGCCATAAGCTGCGCAACGTCAGCCTGCAACTGCATCAGGGGGAAATCCTCGGCATCGCCGGGCTGGCCGGCGCGGGAAAAACCGAGCTGTGCAAGGCACTGTTTGGCGCTTCGCCGGCGCGAATTGAACGGGGTGAACTGCTGGGGAAACCCTGGGCTCCTCGTGCTCCGCACCTTAGCGTCGAACAAGGGCTGGCGCTGGTGCCGGAAGAGCGGCGCAAAGAAGGCATTTTTATCGACGAAGCTATCCCGATGAACCTGAGCGTCAGCGCCGACGACAGCTTTTCCCGCTGGAGCCTGTTCAGCCGTCGCCAGGAACTGCGCTGGGCGCGAGACATCATGCAGCGCCTCAATATTCGCGCCTCCGGCCCGCAGCAGAAGCTGGCGCGGCTTTCCGGCGGCAACCAGCAAAAGGTGGCGATTGGCAAGTGGCTGCGCGGTGACGCTAACGTACTGATTTTCGATGAACCAACCAAAGGGGTGGACATCAAGGCCAAACAAGAGCTGTTCACCCTGATCGACGGCCTGGCGCGCGACGGCAAAGGCATTATCTATGCTTCCGGCGAGTTTTCGGAGCTGGTCGGCCTGTGCGATCGCATCTGCGTGCTGTGGGATGGTCGGGTCGTCGCGGAACTGAATGCCGCCGACATTGATGAAGAAACCCTATTACTGTATTCCACCGGAGGAACCCCAACGTGAGTAAAGAATTATCCCTGCAGACTGCGCAACCCTGGCGCAATCAGCTGTTTGAGTTTCTCTACAAGTGGGGGATGTTACTCACCGTTGTCGCGCTGATTGCCCTGTTCGGAATAGCGTCGGACAACTTCCTCGATCCGAACAATATCATCAACATTCTGCGCTCGATTGCCATCGTCACGGTGATCGCCATCGGGGTCTCGATATCGCTGTCGGTAGGCGGTTTCGATCTCTCCGTCGGTTCCACTGCTTCACTGGCCAACGCTCTGGTGGTTTCACTGTTCGTCTGGTACGGCTTCGGCACCACCGGTGCGATTGTGCTGACGTTGCTGATTTGTACGCTGGTCGGCCTGTTCAATGCATTTCTGATCGTGGTGTTGAAAATCCCCGATATGCTGGCGACGCTGGCCAGCCTGTTTGTGATCCAGGGCGTGGCGATGACCTACAGCTACGGCGGATCAATCACCCAGAATATGCTGCTGCCAAACGGCGATATGGCGGAAGGCCTGATCCCGGAGGTCTTTTCCTCACTCGGGCAGGTGCCGGTGATCGTGGTGATCATGCTCGCGGTCACCGTAGTGGTGCAGCTTTTCCTGTCGCTGACCAAGCACGGCCGCCGTATGTACGCCATTGGCGGTAATCCGCAGGCCGCGCGCCTGTCGGGCATTCGCACGGTACGTTACAGGGTTGCCGCCTATGTCATTTCTGCCCTGCTGGCCTCGCTTGGCGGCATATTGCTGGCGTCACGTATCGGCTCTTCGCAGGTGAACGCCGGTGGCGGCTATCTGATGGATGCGGTCGCTGCCGCTTACATTGGCTTCTCGCTGGCCGGCTCCGGCAAACCCAACGCGCTCGGCACGCTGGTGGGCGCAGTGATCCTCGGCGTGCTGCAAAACGGCCTGGTGATGCTCTCCGTTCCCTACTATGCCATGGACATTATCAAAGGCCTGGTGCTGGCACTGGCGCTGGCTATCACCTACATCCAGAAACGCTAACCCCCTCCCGCGGCGCAGATTCTGCTGCGCCCTTTTTCCCTTGTATTCATGCGGTTAATGATTCCCCTCGCCTAAACACATACAAATGATACGAATTATCATTTGCGTTTACATTTTGTCGAAAATCCTTACAATGGCCTGACGAAATACTGACGGAACGACGATCCCCGCAACGACGGGGCCCGTTTCTACTTATTATTCAAACCGTTAAAACGACACTTTGTCGATTTACATCAGACCAAGAAAGGTTTGCCTCATGGAAAAGCCACGTTATAACAAATTAACCGCATTGATCATTGCTACATTGACCAGCGCCGGCGCCGTCGCTGCGCAACCAGACGCTCAGGACACCATGGTGGTAACCGCTTCCGGTTTCCAGCAGAAAATCCAGGACTCCGCAGCGTCCATTTCGGTCATCCCACGTCAGCAAATTGAAGACAAAGCCTACCGCGACATTACCGATGCGTTGAAAGACGTGCCGGGCGTCGTCGTGACCGGCGGTGCCAGCAGCAGCGATATCAGCATCCGCGGCATGTCCTCCAAATACACCTTGATCCTGGTCGACGGCAAACGCGTAGACACGCGCGGCACGCGCCCGAACAGTGACAACTCGGGTATTGAACAAGGCTGGTTGCCGCCGCTGGAAGCGATTGAACGCATCGAAGTGGTACGTGGCCCGATGTCTTCTCTATACGGTTCCGACGCCATGGGCGGCGTGATCAACGTCATCACCCGCAAAACCTCCACCACTCAGGCATGGAAAGGTTCACTGCACGGCGACGCCACCTTCCAGGAAAACAGCAATTCCGGCGATCTTTTCCAGACCAACGCCTACGCTTCCGGCCCGCTGATTGATGGCCTGCTGGGCCTGCGGGTCAACGGCCTGCTGTCGCGCCGCGCCGAAGACCAAATCCTCAACGGCTTCAACGAACAGCGCATGCGCAGCGGCACCGCGGTATTCAGCCTGACGCCAAACGAACAAAACGACTTCGATTTCGAAATTGGCCGCTCTTTGCAGGATCGTAACAGTACGCCAGGCAAATCCATGGCGACCGAAAACTGCCGCAATAAAAAGTGTACGCCGAACAGTGCCAGCGACAGCCTCTACACCCGTACCAACTACGCGGTAACCCACAACGGTTATTACGACTTCGGCAACACCACCAGTTATATTCAGCGCGAAGAGACCAATAACCCAGGGCGCGACATGAAGATGTACAACACCATCTTCAATACGCAAACCCAGTTTGATCTCGGCAGCCATATGCTGAACCTGGGCGGCCAGTACCGTTACGAAAAATTGAGTGATGGCGGTAATCAGTTAGCCGCAGCCGATAAGCTGAACCAGCTGACACGCTGGAGCTGGGCGCTGTTTGCCGAAGACGAATGGGCGATGACCAACGACTTCAGCCTGACCAGCGGCATTCGTATGGATCAGGATCAGAACTACGGCAACCACTGGACGCCGCGCATGTACGGCGTCTGGCACCTGACTGAACAATTTACGCTGAAAGGCGGTGTCTCCGCCGGCTACCGTTCACCGGATCTGCGTCAGTCTTCCGCCGGTTGGGGGCAAATCACCGGTGGTGGCCGTACTTCAATCATTATCGGTAACCCGGATCTGAAGCCAGAGAAGAGCCTGAGCGAAGAGATCGGCGTGATGTGGGACAACCAAAAAGGGCTGAACGCCGGTGTCACTCTGTTTAACACCGACTTCAAAGATAAAATCACCGAAGTGCGCCGCTGTGACAGCGGTGACGGCGACGCGCAATGCATGCTCGGCAACACGCCTTATTACTTTATCAGCGACCGCACCAACGTCGATAAAGCCAATATGCGCGGCGTAGAAGCGACTTTCGGTTGGGAAATCACCAAAGACTGGCAGTTGACCACCAACTATACCTACACCTCTTCCGAACAGAAGAGCGGGGATTTCCAGGGCAAGCCGCTGAACCAAATGCCAAAGCATATGGTTAACAGCGTATTGGACTGGCAGGCCACTCACGACGTCAGCCTGTGGTCGCGCGTTAACTTCCGCAGCAAGACTTCAGACTACATGGGCCGTGCAGCCATGGCCAAGAGCACGCCGTCTTACACCTTTGTCGATGCCGGCCTGAGCTACCAGGCGAATAAAAATCTGATGGTGACCGGCGGGGTTTACAACATCCTCGACAAGACCGTCGATTACGATAACTACAATACCGTGCTGGATGGCCGCCGTTACACCGTCGGCATGACCTACAACTTCTGATGCCACTTTGGGCGCGCGCTGCGCGCCCTTTTTATTTCTCTCACCCAAGGAAGCCACAATGACATTACGCCGCTCCCCTATGGTTCTCGCCCTGCTGGCCTGTATGGCGCTAGCCGGCTGTAACGGCAAGGTTCGCACACCGGCCGCGGATGCCCCTGCGACCGTCAGTTTTCAACATCTTAACGGTACCACCGAAGTGAAAAAGCACCCACAGCGCGTGGTGGTGCTGGACTATGCTTCGCTGGAAACATTGCAGTTGCTGGGCGTAGAGCCGTTGGCACTGCCGGGCAATCGCACCCGGCTGCCGGACAGCCTGAAGCAGTACCAGAATGCCAAATACCTTAATGCCGGTACCCTGTTTGAACCGGATATGGCCACGCTACGCGCCGCCAAACCGGATCTGATCCTGATCGCCGGTCGTTCCTCCAAGGCCTATACCGAACTCAGCGGCATTGCGCCGACGTTGAATATGGCAATCGATCCGCAGGATCAACTGGGCAGCCTGAAACAACGCACTCTGCAACTGGGTGAATTGTTCGACAAACAGCTGCAGGCTCAGGCGGCCGTAGACAAGCTGGATGCCGAAATTGCGGCGATCAAACCGCAGGTGGCCAAAGCCGGACGCGGCCTGGTGGTGCTGTTCTCCGGGGGTAAAATCAGCGCTTACGCGCCCAAGAGCCGCTTCAGCTTTACCTATGACGCCCTCAGCTTCCCGTCGGCACTGCAAAGCGAGAACCCTGATGTGCGCGGCAATAAGCTGTCGCCAGAGCAGGTGGCTCAGTTGAACCCGGATTGGCTGTTTATCATCGATCGCGATGCGGCTACCGGTCGTCCGAACGCGGTAGCTCCGCAGAAGATCCTCACCACCACGGCGTTGAAAAACACCGTAGCGGTCAAGAAAGGTCAGGTGGTTTATCTGCCGGCGGCTGAGGTCTATCTTTCCGGCGGTATCATCACCAGCCAGCATATCGTCGAACGCGTCGCCGAGGCGCTGAACAAGAAGTAATAAAAAACCCGGCGCTGTGAAGCGCCGGGTTTTTAGGTATCCACCGGGATCAAATCGACGGTTGGTTCACCAATCCATCAATCAACACCTGCGGTGTGCCCTGCGAGCAGCGCTCAATACGCCCACGAACGCCATACACCCGCGCCAGACTCTGCGGCGTGATCACCTCTTCCGGCGCACCGTCGGCAATCAATTCGCCATCCTGCAGCATCAGCACGTGATCGCCATGACGCAAAGCTATATTGATGTCATGCACCACCACCACCGTGATGATATTGCGTTTGCGCGTCTCTTTGCGTACCAAATCCATCACGTGGAACTGATAGTTAAGATCGAGCGCGCTCAGGGGTTCGTCCAGCAGCAGCAACGAAGGCTGGCGGATCAGCGATTGCGCCAACCCCACCAACTGTTTCTGCCCGCCGGAAAGCTGATCGAGATAGCTCAGCGCCAGGTGGGCAATGCCAAGCTGTTCCAGCAGCGCCATCACCTCCGCCTCGCTGCCGGCGTTGCTGCGGCCACCCGAAGCGCGTTGCGCCACGATGATCGACTCCAGCACGTGCAAATGCACCCCGGCAGGCAACGACTGCGGCAGATACACCACCTTTTCCGCGCGACGGGCAAATGGCATCTGCATCAAATCAATGTCGTCCAGCCACAGTTGCCCCTGCGCCGGGTTTAAGCCCGCCAAAGAGCGCAGCAGCGTCGACTTGCCGCTGCCGTTCGGCCCCAGCAGCACGGTGATTTGTCCGCGCGGCAGCATCGGGACCGCCAGATTACTGATCACCTGGCGCTTGGGATAACCGGCGGAGAAACCTTCAATACGCAATCCCTGATTCATACATTCCCCCGATGACGCAGAATAATGCTCAGGAAGAACGGCACGCCCACCAGCGAGGTGACGATGCCCACCGGAATGATAATGCCCGGGATCAGGTTTTTCGACGCCACGGAGGCCATCGACAGTACCAACGCACCAATCAAGGCGCTGGCCGGCAGATAAAATCGGTGATCTTCACCGAAGATCATTCGGGCGATGTGCGGCGCTACCAGGCCGATAAAACCGATAGGCCCGACAAAGGCCACCGCCAGCGCGGAAAGAATGCTGATGCGCAACAGGGTCGTCAGGCGCAAACGGCGCACGTCGATACCGAAGCTGACAGCGCGATCCTCCCCCAGACGCAGCGCGGTCAACTTCCACGAGCTCATCATCGACAGCGGCAGCAGCACGGCGAATACGCCGAGCAAGATACCCAGTTTGTCCCACGAGGCGCGCGCCAGGCTGCCCATGGTCCAGAACACCAGCCCCTGCAGCGTGTCTTCGCTGGCAATAAACTGCATCATGGAAACCAGTGCGTTAAAGGTGAACACCAGCGCGATGCCAAACAGCACCACGCCAGAGGTGGCAACCCGAGTCCAACGCGTAATGCCGTCCAGCATCAATGCGGCAAAAAGGGCGAATATGAAGGCGTTAGCGGAAATAAACCATTGATCGGGAATGCCCGGAACGCCAATCCCCAACACGATAGCCAGCGCCGCACCGAAAGCCGCGGCAGAAGAGACGCCGAGGGTAAAGGGGCTGGCCAGCGGGTTGTTCAGGATGGTCTGCATTTCTGCGCCGGCCAGGCCAAGCGCAAAGCCCACCACCACCGCCATCAAGGCGTAAGGCAGGCGGATATCCCAGACGATCACCCGCGTGCCGGCGTCGGCCGCCGCAGGATCAATCAGGGTTTGCCACAGGGAAGACAAAGAAAGCCCGGATGGGCCCATGGTAAAATCCAGCAGCAGCGAACCCATAATCGCCAGTGCCAACACCCCCATCATCAATAAACGGTGGCGGAGAATATGGTGATAACGCCCCATGACGTTGACGTCGGGTTTCCCCTTGGCGTCAGGCATAGGATCGGTGGATACGCTCATTATTTCGGATACCTGTTACGACAATGACCACAGCGGCGCGGAAACGGCCGCCTGAACGGAATAAGCAGCCGCTAACAATAAAGCAAACGATAATACTTATCAATCATATCAATAGCTATTACCTGCCATATAAAGATGTAACACTTTATTTTATAACGTTATTAACCCAACTCTTGCCATACCCTCACCGCAGTGCCCAGGGTTAACAATTCCGAAAATATCGCCCCTTCCCGCTCTGCTGTGACAAATTGCAATAAAACCACATAGAATCCAAATCCTGACTGGTCACTGCGCCCTGCGCCGGACCGGATATTTGGAGCCTGCAAGCGGGGCCCTTATCAAAGAGGCTGCAATGAGAAGTCGAATACCTGCGTTAACGCCTAAAAAACCCGCCCTGCTGCACTGGCTGGTACAAAGCCCACGGCTGGCGGATGACGCCCAATTACAACGCCAGATGCGGCTTACGTTGGTGCCTTCTCCCACCACCCCTTGGTGGAATGCCGCCGGCGTGGCACTGCTGCTGCTGGCCTATATCTGGCTGAGCCATCAGGCGATCGGCGTGGGTCTGTTGCTGCTGCTGCTGTTGCTGACCGGCGGGCGTTGGTGGCTGGCTCGAGCCAATCCCCCCCGCTGGCCCAACGCAATGCTGGTGACGGTACTGCTGTGGTGCGCACTGGTGGGCGCGGTCGCCCTGATGGCCATGCTTTCTGGCCGCATGGTGATCATCGTGTTCGCCGGCTTGTTGATTACCGGGTTGGCGTTCTGGCTGATGCAACGCCACGCCGCAGCACCGCGTTTTGCCCTGCTGGAAATCATGGTGCTGACGCTGCCCTATTTGCTGGCCGCGCCGCTGTCACGCGTGCAAAACCTGTTTTTACTGGCGGATATCATCCCGCTGTGGCTGGTGTTGGCCCATGGATTGACCACGTCTTATCATCGCCAACTGGCTGAGCGCGTTACCCTGAGCGCAGAAAAACAGAAAGCCGCCCATCAGGATCATTTGACCGGTTTCCTCAACCGCGCAGGGGGTGAGGCCGTGATGCAGGATATTTGTCGTCCTTCGGCGACGGCACATCCGCTTTCCCATCTGTTTATTTTCGAATTTACCCCACTGGCGGCGTTGTATCAGAGCCACGGTGTACAGATCGGTGATGACGTGCTGCGCACCATTGGCGAACGCCTGAAAATGCTGGTCCGGCCCAGTGATTTTGTCTGCCGCTATACCGGCGGTCAGTTTCTAATCCTGGTTCACGATCTGCCTTACGGCTCCGAAGGTGAATTTTTGGCACGCTTCATTCCGGCGCTGGAAGCCCCCTACAGTTTTGGCGCATTCGGTGAGGTGTCGCTGCAGCTCAATACCGGTGTATTAGCTTTAACGCAGGATTATCAATCGGTTGACAGTTTGATGAGCGCGGCGCAGCAGGCGCTGACGGCAAAAGGGAAGGAACAGGAAGTCAGGGGATAAGAATAACGCGGCGGGCTCCCGCCGCGTTTCATAATAGGACGTTAATTCACGTCCATTTTCGGGAATTCCATTTCGCTGTACTTCACGACACGGGTGCCGCGCGTCAGCTTGTAACCGAACCAAATGATCAGGAACAGCGGAATGCCGATATAGGTCGCGGTCACGCCGTACCAGTCGATCCGGTCTTGCAGGAACGCCTGATAGTTCTGACCCAGGGTGATGATCAGGCACAGCACAAAGGCAAAGATCGGGCCCAGCGGGAAGAAGCCGGAACGATAAGGTAAATCGTTCAGATCACGACCCTGGATCATATAACCGCGACGGAAGCGGTAATGGCTGATGGCTATCCCCAACCAGGCGATGAAGCCGGTCATGCCCGAGGTGTTCAGCAGCCACAGGTAAACCGACTGATTGCCGAACATCGAGCTCAGGAAGCACAGGCCAGCAACCACGGTCGTCGCATACAACGCGTTACGTGGCACCCCGCCCTTCGACAGCTTGGCGAAGATACGCGGCGCTTTGCCTTCCGACGCCAGAGTAAACAGCATACGGGTTGAGGCGTACATCCCGGAGTTACCGGCAGACAATACCGCCGTCAGGATCACCGCGTTCATCACCGCCGCCGCCGACAGCAAACCGGCATGCTGGAACACCAGGGTGAACGGGCTGACGCTGATGTCTTTCACGTCATTGCGCAGCAGGCTCGGATCGGTATAGGGAATGATCAGGCTGATAATCAGGATCGCGAAGATATAGAACAACAGGATACGCCAGAACACCTGACGCACCGCGCGCGGGATATTTTTGCCCGGATTTTCAGATTCGCCGGCCGCGATACCGATAAGCTCGGTGCCCTGGAACGAGAAACCGACGATCATCGCCACGCCTATCATGGCCGAGAATCCTCCGGCAAACGGCGCGTCGCCGATGGTCCAGTTCTGCCACCCCGCGTGCTCGCCCCCTTTGAGGATGCCGAAAATCATCAGCACGCCGATAGCGATAAAGATGATGACGGTGGTCACCTTGATCAGTGAGAACCAGTATTCCGCTTCACCGAAGCCTTTAACCGAAATGTAGTTCAACAGGAACATCAGGCACAGGAACAGCGCACTCCAGATCCAACCGGGAGTATCCGGGAACCAGTACGTCATCACCAGCTGCGAGGCCACCAGGTCAACGGCGATGGTCACCGCCCAGTTGTACCAGTAGTTCCAGCCCAGCGCGAAGCCAAAACCTTCTTCTACATATTTGGCGCCGTAGGTGGAGAAAGAACCGGACACCGGCATAAAGGCCGCCAGTTCACCCAGGCTGGTCATCAAGAAGTACACCATCAGCCCAATCAACGCATAAGACAGCAACGCCCCGCCCGGGCCTGCCTGCGAAACGGTCGCGCCAGAGGCGACAAACAGACCGGTGCCGATAGAACCACCAATAGCAATCATGGTTAAGTGCCGCGCCTTCAGCTCGCGCCGCAATCCGGGTGCTGGTTGCCCCGATGTTTTTATATCCTGCTGAGCCATTCTTACCCTATCTGCTGGTCAAAAAAATAAGGGGCGGATTGTAACAAATACCCGCCGACGAACTAGTAACATTGCACTGATATAAGATAGCTTCATAATTCAGGGCTAATTATTAGCAACGGCCCTCGAGGCCTTACTTACTGTCATTAATGTGACAGGGAGCAGATTTTTATGCTTCATTTCTGCTTACGGAGGCATTTTTAGGACGCAAGCGTGCAGTAGCCAAGAAAACGCTGCAGCGCGTTGGAGATATGCTTTTGCCGGTGATGGATCAGGTAAAGCGTTCGCATCAAGGGCGGCAACGGCAACTGCAGCTCCACCAGCACGCCGCTGGCCAACTGTTCGCCGATCACCCGCCGCGACAGGCAACTGATGCCAATGCCGTGGCGCACCGCATGCTTGATCGCTTCCGAGTTCCCCAGTTCCATCACCAACTGAAAGTGCGGCAGATGCGCCAGCAGCAGATGATCCAGCACTTCACGCGTGCCCGAGCCGCGTTCCCGCAGGATCCACGGCGCATTGGCCAACATCGCCAACGTCAAAGGCTGACCTGACAGCGGATTGTCCGGCGCAGCGAACACCACCAGCTCATCCTCCAGCCAGGGCTGGGTGACCAGCTCCGGCATATGGCAAGGGCCTTCGATCAGGCCTAAATCGACCCGAAAATCCGCTACCGCCCCGATCACGTCCTGACTGTTTCCCACATTGAGCTCCAGCGGCGTGGCGGGAAAATCTTGCCGATAACGGGCGATCATCTCCGGCAACATATAGTTGCCGATGGTGCTGCTGGCCGCGATGCGCAGCGCGCCGCCGTCATGGCGGAACAGTTGCTCAATCTCCCCCGCCTGCTCGAGCAACGCCAGCGCCTTCGGGTACAACAACCTCCCATGCTCATTGATAACCAAACGCTTGCCGACACGATCGAACAACTGCACGCCCAATTGCCCTTCCAGATCGGCCAGCGCCGCGCTGACCGCCGATTGCGATAACGCCAGAACGACCGAGGCCTGCGTGGTCGAACCGCTTTTCAGCACTTCGGTAAAAACTTCCAATTGACGTAAGGTGATATGCATAAACTTCTCGGTATATAAAAAGTGGCCTGTCAATAAAGCCACTGAAACTAATGCTAAATCTGCGCCACTGGCCGGCAGCAACGCACAGGGTGAATAACACTAAGGTTATCACGTTTGCAGAAATCGACATGGGGGCCACTCATGCTTCAGGCTGCAGACTAACCACTTATTCAGATAGGTTATAAATATATAATCAATTTCTCTTTTATGCCGCCAGCACGTAGTCTTTGGCTCAAGGATTTGATGACAAGGGCTGACTTATGGCGACCAATACCACACACGATTTTCCAACGCGGCAATTTCCTCTATTCGGCCTACCTCGGCTGGTGCCGGGGCTGCTGCTGACCGGCGCCATCACTGCGCTGGCGGTCTGGGTTGGTGATATTCCCTGGGTAGCCGGGCTGGGACTGGGCGCGCTGACGCTGGCCATTTTGCTGGGTATTTTGGTGGGCAATACGGTTTACCCCTGGCTGCAACCGAGCTGCCATGGCGGTGTTCAACTCGCCAAACAGCGTTTACTGCGTCTGGGCATTATCCTTTACGGTTTTCGCCTGACGTTTCAGCAAATTGCTGACGTGGGCACCACCGGCATCATCATTGATGCGTTGACCCTGAGCACCACTTTCCTGCTCGCCTGCTGGCTGGGTAAAAAAGTGTTCGGTATCGACAGCCAGACCGCGATGCTGATTGGCGCCGGCAGCAGCATTTGCGGCGCGGCGGCCGTGATGGCGACCGAGCCGGTGCTGAAAGCCGATTCCAACAAGGTGGCGGTGGCGGTAAGCACCGTGGTGGTGTTCGGTACGCTGGCGATCTTCGCTTATCCGTGGTTGTACCAGTTGAACGAGCATTTCCAGTGGCTGCCGTTTAACCAGGAAAGTTTCGGCATCTTTACCGGTTCAACCATTCATGAAGTGGCGCAAGTGGTCGCGGCCGGGCACGCTATCGGGCCGGATGCTGAAAACGCCGCGGTCATCGCCAAAATGATCCGCGTCATGATGCTGGCCCCTTTCCTGCTGCTGCTCTCAGGCTACATCAGCCGCAGCCGTAGCGCAGGAAGCACCGGCAGCCAGGCGGAAAAATCCGCCATCACCATTCCGTGGTTTGCGGTGTTGTTCATTGCCGTTGCCGGACTGAACTCGTTCAACCTGCTGCCGGCGACGCTGGTGAAACACCTGATTACCGCCGATACCTGGATGTTGGCGATGGCCATGGCGGCGCTGGGGTTGACCACCCACATCAGCGCGGTGCGCCAGGCCGGGGTTAAACCGATTCTGCTCGCCACGCTGCTGTTCGTTTGGCTGATTGTTGGCGGCGGCGCCATTAACCTGCTGGTACAATATTTTATCTGATTTGCTTCCCTTCAGGCCCGCAACCGCGGGCCTGCGCTTTTCCTGCCATTCAATCCTTCCGCTATCAATGCCATAATGACGCCGATTACACAGGAGAATGAAAATGAAGTTTGTCGGTGCACATGTCAGCGCGTCAGGCGGCGTGGATCAGGCGGTTATCCGCGCGCACGAATTAGAGGCGACCGCATTCGCCCTGTTCACCAAAAATCAGCGTCAATGGAAGGCCGCCCCGCTGCCTGCCGACGTGATCGATAAGTTTAAAAGCGCCTGTGCGCAGTACGGCTACGGCCCAGGGCAGATCCTGCCGCACGACAGCTATCTGATTAACCTTGGCCACCCGGTGACCGAAGCGTTGGAAAAATCCCGCGAAGCCTTCCTTGATGAAATGCAGCGCTGCGAACAACTGGGGCTGACCCTGCTGAACTTCCATCCCGGCAGCCACCTGCTGCAGATTGAGGAAGACAAATGCCTGGCACGCATCGCCGAATCCATCAACATGGTGCTGGACAAGACTGAAGGCGTGACGGCCGTGATCGAAAACACCGCCGGTCAGGGCAGCAATCTGGGCTTCAAATTTGAACATTTGGCGGCGATTATCGATGGCGTAGAAGACAAGAGCCGCGTCGGCGTTTGCATCGATACCTGCCACGCCTTTGCCGCCGGTTACGATCTGCGTACCGAAGAAACCTGCGAGCAGACGTTTAAAGCGCTCGGCGACATCGTGGGCTTCAAGTACCTGCGTGGCATGCACCTGAACGATGCAAAGAGCGAGTTCGGCAGCCGCGTCGACCGCCACCACAGCCTGGGTGAAGGCAATATCGGTAAAACGGTGTTCAGCTATATCATGCGCGACGATCGTTTCGACAATATTCCGCTGATCCTGGAAACCGTGAACCCGGATATCTGGGCGGAAGAGATTGCCTGGCTGAAGGCACAGCAGTAATAACCAGATAAAAAAACCGGAGCCTGAGCTCCGGTTTTTTACTGCCTGCGCCGGCGTTAGGCTACCGTAGCCGCAGGGACTTCAGCACGTTTCAGCAGCGCGTAAGACACCCCCGCCAGCAGCGTACCGGCGATAATCGCCACCAGATACAACAGCACCGGGGTGATAGCGCCAGGGATCAGCAGGACGAACAGCCCACCGTGCGGTGCCATCAGCTTGGCGCCAAACGCCATCGACAGTGCACCGGTCAACGCGCCACCAGCGATGCAGCATGGCAACACGCGCATCGGGTCACGGGCGGCGAACGGAATGGCGCCTTCAGAGATAAAGCACAGACCCAACACCAGCGCCGCTTTACCGCCTTCCTGTTCGGATTTCTCGAACTTGCGACGCGCCAGCAAAGTCGCCAACCCCATCGCCAGCGGAGGTACCATGCCGGCCGCCATAATGGCCGCCATTGGGGCATACACCGAGGAGCTCAGCAGCGCCACACCGAAGGCGTAGGCCGCCTTGTTAACCGGCCCGCCCATATCGGTACACATCATGGCACCGAGGATTGCCCCCAGCAGCACCGCATTGGCGGTACCCAGTGATTGCAGCCAATGAGTCAGGCCTTCCATGATTTTCGCGACCGGCGTACCGACGACGAAAATCATGATCAGACCGACGAACAGGCTGGCGACCAACGGAATGATCAGGATCGGCTTCAGCGCTTCCATACTCTGCGGCAGTCGCAGTTTAGTGCTGATAAATTTGGCCGTATAGCCCGCCAGGAAACCGGCAATGATACCGCCGAGGAAACCGGCGCCGGTGCTCACGGCCAGCATGCCGCCAATCAACCCCGGCGTCAGGCCCGGACGGTCAGCAATTGAGAAGGCAATAAAACCGGCCAATACCGGGACCATCAACGCAAAGGCCGAGCCCCCGCCGATCTGCATCAGCGCTGCTGCCAGCGTGCCCTTGACTTCAAATGCCTTGATCCCGAACACGAACGACAGTGCGATACACAAACCGCCCGCCACCACCATCGGCAGCATGTAAGACACACCGGTCAACAGGTGACGATAAGGACCAGCGCTCTCTTTCTTCTTACCGGCGGTGGCCGGCGCACCGCTTTTTTGCGGTTGAAAAATCTCGGCTTCAGCCTGCGCCTTGTCCAGCTCCTGCGCCGTTTTTTTCAGCGCCAGGCCGGTAGAGGTACGGTACATCGGCTTGCCGGCGAACTTGTCCAGATCCACTTCAATGTCCGCCGCCACGATCACCAGATCGGCCGCCGCCACTTCTTCTGGCGTAATGGCATTGCCGGCGCCGACGGAGCCGCGGGTTTCTACTTTCACCCACCAGCCACGCTTTTTGGCTTCGCTCTCAATGGCTTCGGCCGCCATAAAGGTATGGGCCACGCCGGTCGGGCAAGCGGTGATCGCCACAATGCGTTTTTGACCGGCGGCTTTTGCCGGTTCGACGGCGGCAACGGTCGGGGCCTGGTAGGCTTTCGCTTCGGCCATCGCCTGCGCCAGGAAGGCTTCCGGCTCACGCACCGCATGCGCCACGTCACCCACATAAACCCGTTTACCGTTCAGCGCGGCGTCAGCAGGCACAGTTTGGCCAGCCACCACCACCAGTTCGGCCTCGGCCACCGACTCAACCAACGTCAGGCCGGTTTTCACCGCAGCAGCGCCAAGCATGCGTTTCGCCAGGTGACTACGAGCCTGCCCCAGCGAACTGTCTATCATCAGCAGTGTTTTCATTCTGCCTCCTGCTATTGATTAAAAGGTTTCAGATCGACACGCGCCATCATCGCGGCCAACTGTGGACGATCGGTCACGCCAACGTTGCTCTGGCTTACCGCCAGCGCAGCCACGGCGGTGGCCAAACGCAAAGTGTGTTCACTGGATTCACGCATCAGCAGGCCGTAAATCAGGCCGCCGACCATCGAGTCGCCGGCACCCACGGTGCTGACCACTTCGCAGGCCGGCGGCTTGGCAATCCAGGCGCCGGACGCGTTGACCCACAGCGCGCCTTCGGCACCGAGGGAGATCACCACGTGGGCAATGCCCTGATCGCGCAGCGCATGCGCCGCCTCGACCACGTCAGCCAGCTGCGGCAGCGGACGCCCGGCCCAAATTTCCAGCTCGCGGCGATTCGGTTTCACCAACCACGGCGCCGCTTTCAAACCGGCAACCAAAGCTTCACGGCTGCTGTCGAAAATGATGCACGGGCACTGCGCGCGTAAACGGATCATCCAGTCGGTGAAGGCGTCGGGATCGACACCCGCCGGCAGGCTGCCGCTGACCGCGACCATGTCGAACTGACCCAGCCAGCTCAGGGAATCGGTCACGAAACGTTCCCAGTCCTGCCCGTTCACTTCAAATCCGGAGAAATTGAAATCGGTGACTTCGCCGTCTTTCTCCGTCAGTTTGACGTTAATACGGGTGCGGCCCGGCACCACCTGAAAGCGGTTGGCAATGCCCAGATCGCTGAACAGCAGTTGGAAACCGTCCTGGTTGTCTTTTCCCAGAAAGCCGCCCACCGTCACATCAATACCCAGATCCTTCAGCACTTTGGCGACGTTTATGCCTTTCCCGGCGGCATGCAGGCCGGCGGTTTTGACCAGGTTCACTTCACCGCGCTCGATCTCCGGGCAAAAGCCCACCAGATCGTAAGCCGGATTCAAGGTAATTGTTGCTACTCTTCTGCTCATGCTGCGCCCTCGCCCAGTCCTTCGTTAATCGCTTCACCGATCGCCTTCAGCGCCGTTTCAGCATCTTCACCTTTGGCGGTAAAACGCAGGTGATGTCCTTTCTTCACGCCCAATGCCACAACCTTCATCAGGCTGCGTCCGTTGGCCGGTTTGCCACTACCATCCAGGTTAGTGACGGTAATTTCACTGCTGAATTGCTTGATCACATTGACCAACGCCGTGCCCGGACGGGCATGCAGGCCATGTTCATTGCGGATCACGTACTCGGCGCTCAGCGTGGTGTCTTCTTCTTCCACCTCACTGGTCAGCAATGCTAACAGGGTGACGGCATCCGCGTTCAGCAAGCGTTCAGCTTTATTCGCCAACAGCAGGTCGCCAAGGTAGTTCAGCACTGCCAGCGGCTGCGAGTCAGCCACCGACAGCGTCAGCAACAGCGCAACCTTCTCGCCCTCTTCGTCAAACGGCTGCGCCGGACGGCTCACCGTAGCCGCGCTGGCCAAATTGCCTTCGGTGCTGTCGCTCAGCCAAATGCCTTGCCCCAGGTTCAGCGGTTTGCGGGTGATGACGTCGCTGACGAACTGGGCGTTGACCGCACCGATTTTCTGCAGGCGGCCCGCATTCAGCGCCTGCAGCGTCATCAGGCTGTCGGCGGCCACGTCGAGCGCAATCAGGGAAGCGTCAAACTTGAATTCCGCCGTCAGCTTTTCGCCCATCAGCAGGCTGCGCAGCTCTTCTGCCGAGGTGGTTTTCGCCAGCTGTTCGGCTACGCTGTCGTCGCTCAGAACGTGGGTCAACTGACGCAGCAGCGCCAGGTGTTCATCGGAACGTGCGGCAATGCCGATCACCACATAAGCGGTTTGGCCTTCGCCCCACTCGATCCCCTGAGGGAACTGAAACACCTGTACGCCGGTGTTCAGCACCAGATCGCGGGTATCGGTGGTGCCATGCGGGATAGCAATACCGTTCCCCAGGTAAGTGGAAGTTTGCAGCTCACGCTGCAACATGCCGTCCACGTAGGCCGCGCTGACGCAACCGGCCTCGGTCAGTGCGGCAGCCACCTGACGGATAGCTTCCTGTTTGTTACTCGCGGTAGCACCCAGGTGAATATCTTGCTGTGACAACTGGAACATGATTCTCCTCTCCTGCTGAATTGAATCGTTTCAGCTTCGTTGGGAAAAAGGAGCGTTACCGGTACGATCATCATCGCGCCCATAACGCTGAAACGTTTCAAGGAGTGTGTAAGGCCCCATGGGCGAAAGCAAGTTTTCTCAATTTTGACGTGATAGATTTTTGACCTTACGCACACTTTTCCCTTAGGGTTACCCGTCGCAGCGCGAAAATGACATACTGTGCTGAAATTTTGCTGACGGAGGGAAACATGACTGTAGTCGCGGGCGTAGGGGTAATTATCGTCAATGAGCGAGGGGAAATATTGCTGGGCAAACGCTGCGGCAAGCACGCCCCCTTCTGGTCCATTCCCGGCGGGCATCTGGATGCCGGCGAAAGCTTTGAACAATGCGCCCAGCGCGAGATCGCCGAAGAAACCGGGTTAAGCATCGCCACGCCGAGTTTTATCGGCATCAGCAACAACCTGCAAACCTGGCGCGCGGAGGGAAAACATACGGTTTCCATCTGTTTGCTGGCGCCCCATCCTGGCGGCGAAGCCGAGCTGAAAGAGCCGGAAAAATGTGCCGAATGGCGCTGGTGCCTGCCGGAGGCATTACCTGAACCGCATTTTGAAGCCAGCCGCAATGCCATCCATCTCTGGCTCTCAGGCCAAACTTATCTGCCGGCAAAATAGCTGTTTTCAATCATGAAATACCCACTCTGTCCGTGATCTCGCTCATGGTCTGATAAACCCATATGAAAAATGCGTTATATACACCAAAATATAACGCTGCAAAAACCCCCGAACGGCCATTTTTCCTCTAAAAATACCCCTATAGTATTAGATGACTTTGCTAATAGTACCTATACTTCCTCAGGTATGTCGGCGCTCGGCCGGCACTTTTTTTTGGCAAGGTTTTCCTTGGTATTTCATAATTATAAGCGGATTCAATATGACCAATAAACTCACTGGCTTGATAAAAAAGCACCGCTGGGGATGGCTGTGGATTTTGCTGCTCGGGATTATCCTCGGGGCAGCATTATTGGCGGGTACCGCCACCGTATTCCATAAAACCAGCGACACCGCCTTCTGCGTTTCCTGTCACACCATGCAACAGCCCCTGGCCGAATATCAGGGCAGCGTCCACTTCCAAAACACCAAAGGGATCCGCGCTGAATGTGCCGACTGTCACGTCCCGCATGAGCCACTCGACTACCTGTGGACCAAAATCCGCGCGGTAAAAGACATTTATGGCGAGATGGTGGGCACTATCGATACGCCTGAGAAATACGAGGCGCACAAGCTGGCCATGGCGCAGTCGGTCTGGAAGACGCTCAAAGAAAGCGACTCCGCCACCTGCCGTTCATGCCACAGCTTCGACGCCATGGACATTACCGCCCAGCGGCCTGAAGCTCGTATTCAGCATCCGGTGGCCATCAAACAGGGCGAAACCTGTATCGACTGCCATAAAGGGGTCGCGCATATCCTGCCGGACATGAGCGGTGCGGCCCAGGCCGGAGCCGCCGAACTGGCGAAAGCCGCGGCGGAAACTTCGCCGACTGCCACCACGCTGTATACCATTGCCACGGAACCTTTCTTCCTCAAACCGGACGACAGCCACAATGCCGGCAACCTGATGCCCTCCACCGAAGTGCAGGTGGTGAAGCAGGAAGGCGACAAGGTGTTGGCCAGCGTCACCGGCTGGCAACAGGACGGCGTCAGTGAAGTGTTCTACGCCGCCCAGGGCAAACGCATCCTCAGCGTGCTGCTGGGTGAAGACGCCCGCAAACTGCTGAAAACCGGCACCACCATGACCGATGCTGAAACCGGGCTGGTATGGCACCAGGTTTCTCTGCAGGTCTGGCTGCCGCGCAAACAACTGATCGACGATCAGCAAAAAATCTGGCGCTACACGGCGGATATGATGTCGGCCAACTGCACCGGTTGCCACGGCCTGACCGCCCTCGATCGCTTCAACGCCAACCAGTGGATCGGCGTAATTAAAGGTATGGCTCCTCGCACCTCGCTGACGCAGGAACAGCTGCGCGTTCTGACACAGTACGTGCAGAAACATGCCAGTGACATGCAGCCAGCCGCACCAGCCAAGCTTTAAGGGAGAAGCGAAATGAGCAAATATCAACAACAAGCGTTAAAAATGAGTCGCCGCCGCTTCCTGACCGGCGCTACCGCGCTGGCAGCCGCCCCTCTGCTGGCTGGCCTGTGGCCCAAGTCGGCGCTGGCGCAGGCCATCAGTCAGGCGCTGCCGCAGTTTGTGGTGTTGCGCCAGGCGCAAAAAGGTATTTTGACCGGCGCACACTGGGGCGCCTTCGAGGCCATCGTTCAGGACGGTAAAATGGTCGGCGTGCAACCGGTCAAAGACGATCCTTACCCGAACGAACTGATCACCATGGCGCCCTACCAGGTGCACGCCGAAAACCGCATCAAATACCCGATGGTGCGCAAAAGTTGGCTGGAAGGCGGCCCCGGCAGCCGTACCGAACTGCGCGGGCGCGACGAGTGGGTACGCGTAAGCTGGGACAAGGCGATTGAACTGGTGTGCGGCGAAATTACCCGTTTGCAAAAAGATCACGGCCCGCAGTCGATCTATGCCGGCTCCTATGGCTGGAAAAGCGTCGGCATGCTGCACAACAGCCGTACGCTGCTGCAACGCCTGATGAACCTGACCGGCGGCTTCCTCGGTTACGCCGGCGACTACTCGACCGGTGCCGCACAGGTGATCATGTCACACGTGGTGGGCTCCATGGAGGTTTACGAACAGCAGACCGCCTGGCCGAACGTGATTGAAAACAGCCAGTTGGTGGTGCTGTGGGGCTGTAACCCGATGATCACGCTGAAAAACAGCTGGAACGTCCCGGACCACTACGGCCAGACGGGCTTTGAGGCGCTGAAGAAGAAAGGCACCCGGGTGATCAGCATCGATCCGGTGCACAACGACAGCGCCAAATTCGTCGACGCTCAGTGGATCGCCCCGCGTCCTTATACCGACGGCGCCATGCTGATCGGCATCGCACATACGCTGCTGACCGAGAAACTGCATAATCCGGACTTCCTGAAAACCTACACCGCCGGTTTCGACAAGTTCCAGGCCTATCTGTTGGGTGAAAACGACGGCACGCCGAAAACTGCCGAATGGGCGGCCGATGTGTGCGGCGTCGATGCTGAAGTGCTGCGTCAGTTGGCGCGCGACATGGCGAAAAATCGCACCATGATCATGGGCGGTTGGGGCATCCAACGCCAGCATCATGGCGAACAGCAGCACTGGCTGTTGGTTACCGTGGCGGCGATGCTCGGCCAGATTGGCCTGCCGGGCGGCGGCTTCGGTTTCAGTTATCACTACTCTTCCGGCGGCAGCCCGACGGCAAAAGGCGGTATCATTTCTGGCATTTCCGCCGGCAACGCACCGAAGAACTCACCGGCGCCGATCCCGGTGGCACGCATCGCCGAATGTCTGTCCAACCCGGGCAAGACGATTAACTTCAACGGTGCGCAGGTCACCTACCCTGAGGTGAAAATGGTCTATGTGGCGGGTGGCAACACCTTCCACCAGCATCAGGACACCAACAATCTGGTCAAGGCCTGGCAGAAACCGGACACCATCGTGGTGAACGAACCTTACTGGACGGCCACCGCCAAGCATGCCGATATCGTTCTGCCGGCCACCACCAGCTACGAACGCAACGATCTCGAAATGGGCGGCGACTACTCGCAGCTGTATGTGTTCCCGATGCACCAGTGCGTAGCGCCGCAGCATGAGTCACGCAGCGATTTCGATATCTTCGCAGCCATGGCGGCCAAGCTGGGGGTGCAGGATGCCTTTACCGAAGGCAAGGATGAAACCCAATGGCTGAAAGGCATGTACGACGACATGAAAACTCAGGCGCGTGCCGCCCGGGTGGCCCTGCCGCCGTTCGACATGTTCTGGGAATCCAACAACTATGTGCGCTTCCCGGTGCCGGAGGCCAATACCCAATGGGTGCGTTTTGCCGACTATCGCGAAAACCCGCTGCTCAATCCGCTGGGGACGCCATCCGGTAAAATCGAGATCTACTCCGACGCCATTGCCAAAATGAAGTATCAGGATTGTCCGGGCATTCCGACCTGGATGCCGCCGCATGAATGGTATCGTGGACCGGAAGCGGTGAAATATCCGCTGTCGCTGAACACCGCGCACCCAATCAACCGCCTGCATTCGCAGCTCGACAATACGCCACTGCGCAAAAAATACGCGGTAGCCGATCGGGAAGCGATTGTGATCCACCCGCAGGACGCCCAGTCACGCGGTATTGCCAATGGCGATCTGGTGCGAGCCTT
Organism: Serratia liquefaciens; assembly: GCA_012719855.1. Taxonomy (GTDB): domain Bacteria; phylum Pseudomonadota; class Gammaproteobacteria; order Enterobacterales; family Enterobacteriaceae; genus Serratia; species Serratia liquefaciens_A. The sequence goes on from JAAXZN010000023.1 coordinate 39,121, forward strand.
TAACGATCGCGGCCAGATCCTGGTGGGTGCGGTGGTGAGCGAAGACGTGCGTCCAGGCGTAGTGCGTATCAGCGAAGGTGCCTGGTTCGATCCGGCCGATCCGTCTCAGCCGGGTTCACTGTGCAAGAACGGCAACGTCAACTGCCTGACCTTTGACGTCGGCTCCTCCAGCCTGGCTCAGGGGAACTGCGGGCAAATGGCACAGCTGCAGATCGAGAAGTATCAGGGCGAGGTACTGAAAAACACTGCGCACGACGTGCCGGCCGGCGCGTAACGACGCCTGCCGCAACAGCAGGGGCGATAATTGTATCGCCCCTTTTTTTGTCCTTATGCCGGAAAAGACTTTTTACTATTCAGCCCAATAAAACCGGTTTTTGTTTATGGTTTTTTGGGCGTATCATGCGCGCGACTCTCCCATTTACGGCTATTTGCTGACCTCTATGCCTACTTCAACTGCGGTAACACGACGCTCCCCCGACCTGACTTCGCTGGCCTTTTTAGTGGTGGCCTTCCTTACCGGGATTGCCGGTGCGCTACAAACCCCGACGCTGAGCCTGTTCCTGGCAACCGAGGTGAAGGTTCGTCCCTCCATGGTTGGGCTATTCTTCACCGGCAGCGCGGTGATCGGCATCCTGGTCAGCCAGTTTCTCGCGCGCCGCTCAGATCAAAAAGGGGATCGCAAGACGCTGATCTTCCTCTGCTGCATGCTGGGTGCACTGGGCTGCGTGCTGTTCGCCTGGAACCGTAATTATTATCTGTTGCTGGCAGTCGGCGTAATGCTGACCAGCTTCGGCTCCACCGCCAACCCGCAAATGTTTGCCCTGGCACGCGAACACGCCGATCGCACCGGTCGCGAGGCGGTAATGTTCAGTTCTATCCTGCGGGCGCAGGTTTCTCTTGCCTGGGTGATAGGCCCGCCGATTGCCTTTGCGCTGGCGTTGGGATTCGGTTTTAAGGTGATGTACCTGGCCGCCGCCGCCGCGTTTATTCTGTGCGGCGCACTGGTGTGGAAAATGCTGCCGTCGATGCGCAAAACGCCGCTGGTGGCCAGCACCACGCTGGAGGCTCCGCGACAGAACCGGCGCGATACGCTGCTGCTGTTTTTGGCCTGTACCTTCATGTGGACCGCCAACAGCATGTACCTGATCAATATGCCGCTGTATATGGTGCATGAGCTGCAACTGCCGGAAAAACTGGCCGGGATATTGATGGGGACGGCGGCGGGGTTGGAAATACCGACCATGCTGTTGGCCGGCATGGTGGCGAAGCGCTTCGGCAAACGTTTTTTGATGCGTTGCGCGGTGGCGGCAGGCCTGCTGTTTTACTTCGGGTTACTGTTTATCACCGGTACCTGGCAACTGATTGCCCTGCAATTACTCAACGCGGCGTTTATTGGCGTACTAGCAGGCATTGGTATGCTCTATTTTCAAGATTTGATGCCCGGTCAGGCCGGGGCCGCAACCACTTTGTTTACCAACACTACGCGCGTGGGCTGGATTTTCGCCGGTTCAATTGCCGGCGTGGTGGCGGAGGTCTGGAACTATCACGCGGTGTTTTATTCCGCGTTGGCGATGGTGGTCGGCGCGGTGCTGTGCCTGTGGAAGCTGAAAGATGCTTAAAACCGATTAAGGCGCCGTATCCGCTTCCAGCTTGATCAGATAGACCAACGCCTGGTCGCGGTGGTCATGGCACATTTCGCGGCTGGCCTGTAGGCTGCCGCAGACTTTTGGCCGCAGCGGCGAATGAAACAGGCCGCAACGCAGCTGCTCGCTCAGATGAATACAGCGGGTGTTGGCGGGCTTGCCGTTAGGCATGCCGGGGATCGGGCTGGATATTGAAGGCGCAATACAACAGGCGCCACAGTCGGTACGACAGTCCATCAGCGAGTCTCCCGGTGGGCTGGCGGAATTGAAGCGCGACAATATCAGTCGCGCTCATCCGCCGCCAGCATAATCCGTGTTGGTGCGTGAATCTTTACATCGCGCGGTTTGAGTCGTGAATCGCCCGCTTTCATACCTGCACGCAAATTGCCATAAACACCCCTTAGGTCGCCAATTAATGCATGAAACAAGCGTATTCGCGGCTTTACATGCGCCAACCACACATGTACCATTGAGCTAGTACAAAAGAACTCAAGGCCGATGAGGCCAATCAGGAGCAAAAATGTCCGCGGACACCATCCAGAAGCTTTCCCGCCCTTCCGTCCTTGGCGGCGCGATGATCATTGCAGGCACCGCCGTCGGCGCCGGCATGTTCTCCATTCCCATAGTCACTTCTGGCGTGTGGTTCAGCGGCTCCGTCGCGCTGCTGGTTTATACCTGGGCCTGCATGCTGATTTCCGGCCTGATGATCCTGGAAGCCGCCCTGCACTACCCAAGCGGCGCCAGCTTCCACACCATCGTCAAAGATCTGCTCGGTAAAGGCTGGAACGCCGTTAACGGCATTTCCATCGCCTTTGTGCTGTATATCCTCACCTACGCCTATATTTCCGCCGGGGGGTCGATCATCGCCCACACGCTGGAAGGTATCGTCGGCGTCGGGCAGTCCACCGCCGGTTTGGTGTTTGCCGTGGTGGTGGCGTTTATCGTTTGGCTCTCCACCCGCGCCGTTGACCGCCTGAGCACTATCCTGATCGGCGGTATGGTGATCACCTTTGTGATGTCGGTGGGCGACATGTTCACGCATGTGCAACCGGCAGTGCTGTTCAACCGCGGCGACGACCAGGCCAGCTATCTGCCTTACGCCCTGGCGGCGCTGCCCTATCTACTGACGTCCTTCGGTTACCACGGCAATGTACCGGGGTTGGTGAAGTACTACCACAAAGACAGCGGCGCGGTCGTGCGCAGCCTGGTGTACGGCACCCTGCTGGCACTGGCGATCTATGTCCTGTGGCAGTATGTGATCCAGGGCAACATCGCGCGCGATGCCTTCAAGCAGGTGATTGCCGAAGGCGGCAACATCGGCAGCCTGCTCAAACAGATGGGCAACGTTTCCAGCAGCCAGACCGTTGGCCAGCTCCTGAACGCCTTCTCTTATATGGCGTTGGCGAGTTCGTTCCTTGGGGTGTCGCTGGGGCTGTTCGATTACCTGGCAGATTTCTTCAAATTCAGCGATGACACCGTCGGACGCAGCAAAACCGCGCTGGTGACCTTCGCACCGCCGACCATTGCCGCTCTGCTGTTCCCGAACGGCTTCCTTTACGCCATCGGCTTCGCCGGCCTGGCCGCCACCGTTTGGGCGGTAATAGTGCCGGCCATGATGGCGCGCGCCAGCCGCCGCCGCTTTTCCGAGGCGCAATACCGCGCTCCCGGTGGCTACGGCATGATCCTGTTCATCATTCTGTTCGGGGTGATCAACGCCGTCGCACACGTGTTGGCACTGCTGGGTCTGTTGCCGGTGTTTCAGTAATCCCGCAGGGGATGGCACCCGCCATCCCTTCTTTCTGTCACTGTTTTTGCTCGATCTGCTTGCCTGAAATCAGCGGCGCGAGTAACTTGTCGCAACTTCCCAAAAACTCTTCATTGCAGGTTATTTTAGATGGCAAAAGCTAACGAAATTAAGCGCGGCATGGCGATCAACTACAACGGCAAACTGCTGCTGGTGAAAGACATTGATGTGCAAAGCCCAAGCGCACGCGGTGCCAGTACCTTATACAAAATGCGCTTCTCCGACGTCCGGACCGGACTGAAGGTGGAAGAGCGTTTCAAGGGCGACGATATTCTGGACACCATTAGCCTGTCCCGCCGCAAGGTGAACTTCTCTTATATCGACGGCGAAGAATACGTGTTTATGGATGACGAGGATTACACCCCGTATATCTTTAAGAAAGACCAGATCGAGGATGAACTGCTGTTTATTCCTGAAGCCGGTCTGCCGGGCATGCAGGTACTGACCCTGGATGGCCAGGTGCTGGCGCTGGAACTGCCGCAGACCGTGGACATGGAAATTGTCGACACCGCGCCGGGCATCAAAGGTGCCTCTGCCAGTGCCCGCAACAAGCCGGCTACCATGGCGACCGGCCTGACCATTCAGGTACCGGAATACCTCAGCGCCGGTGACAAAATCCGCATTCATATTGCCGAGCGCCGCTACATGAGCCGCGCCGACTAGTCGATATTCTGGGGCCTGCGTGGCCCCTTTTTAATGGCTTAGGGTAAATCAGGGAAGAAGCGGCGTTTAAGCGCCAGCTCCACCCCGCGCAGTTCCGCCAACCCCTTCAAACGACCAATCGCCGAGTAGCCCGGGTTGGTTTTTTTCTTCAAATCGTCCAGCATTTGGTGCCCATGGTCGGGACGCATCGGGATCGGCCGGCGATCGCCTGCCTGATGGCGCAGTTGCTCCTCAGTGAGGATCGCCTCGATCACCGCTACCATGTCCACGTCGCCCTGCAGATGCGCCCCCTCGTGGAAACTTTTCGGGTTTTCTTCGCGACAGGTGGCACGCAAATGGGTGAAATGAATGCGGTCGCCGAAGGTTTCGATCATCCGCACCAGATCGTTCTCCGCCCGGACGCCGTAAGAGCCGGTGCACATGGTGAAGCCGTTATACCGGCTGTCGACCGTTTGCTTGAACCACTGCATATCCTCAATGGTAGAGACGATGCGCGGCAACCCCAGAATCGGCCGCGGCGGATCGTCCGGATGCACCGCCAAACGCACGCCAACTTCCTCGGCCACCGGCACAATTGCACGCAGGAACACCGCCATATTCTCTCGCAGCTGTGCCTTGTCGATCCCATCGTACTCCGCCAGGCGCGCGCGGAATTGATCGAGGGTATAGCCCTCTTCGGCACCCGGTAATCCGGCGATAATATTGCCGGTCAGCTTGGCAACCGCCGCCTCGTTCATCGCGGAAAAATAGGCTGCAGCCTGCTCTTGTTCTAGCGGCGTGTAATCCTGCTCTGCGCCAGCGCGCTGCAGGATATGCAGATCAAAAGCCGCGAAGGCGGTCTGATCGAAACGCAACGCTTTCGACCCGTCCGGCAGCAAATACTCCAGATCGGTGCGCGTCCAGTCCAGGATCGGCATAAAGTTGTAGCACACGGTGTCGATGCCACAGGCCGCGAGGTTCCGCAGCGATTGCTGATAGTTAGCGATATGCTGCTCGTAATCGCCGCTGTGGGTTTTGATCTCTTCATGTACCGGGATACTTTCCACTACCGACCACACCAAGCCTTTCTCCGCCAACAGGGCCTGACGGGCCTTGATCTCTTCGACCGGCCACACCTCGCCATTCGGGATATGGTGCAAGGCGGTGACGACGCCAGTGGCGCCGGCCTGGCGCACATCGTCAAGAGAGACAGGATCGTTCGGCCCATACCAACGCCATGTTTGTTCCATTGTTTATCCTTGTAAAAATCGCCCAGTATTACGGAAGTGAGAAAGACCGCACGGCCTCGTCAATCTTGTTATACCAAATTAAAATAGATATCGGTTATCTTTCACCTTACTCTTTCACCTATCCCTGTCAAAAGTGAAACTGCGATTGGTTGATCCACTTCACGAATCTGGCTTATTTTGCACGAGGCAATGTTATTTATGCGCTTACAGCCTTACACTGGCGACAGAAAATTCGTGCAAGCCCAGGCAAAAACAGCGCCGCATTCTGCACAAAAAACTGGTCTGATAACTTTTTAAGTTAACCGCCAACACCTCTACTCAGCCTTGGAGCTTTGCATGAAGACTATCGCCAACACGCCGCTTCCGGATGCCGTCCAGCAGCCAGGTTACGATCGCAGCGCATTACAGAGTCGCATGGTGCATATTGGATTTGGTGCCTTTCACCGTGCCCATCAGGCGCTGCTGACCGATCGGGTGTTGAATCGTCAGGGCGGTGACTGGGGGATCTGCGAAATCAGCCTGTTCGGCGGTGATAATTTGTTCCGGACGCTGCGCCAGCAGGATCATCTTTACAGCGTGCTGGAAAAAGGCGCGGCGGGTAATCAGGCTATCGTGATCGGTGCGGTACATGAGAGCGTACACCGCAAGCTGGAAGGGATTGGCGCCGTATTGGAAAAGCTGGCGGAGCCGCAGGTGGCGATTGTCTCCATGACCATTACCGAAAAAGGCTACTGCATTGAACCCGGCAGCGGAAACCTGGATCTTCAACATCAGGGGATACGCGCCGATCTGGCGGATCCCGGCGAGCCGTCCACCGTACCGGGGATCCTGGTGGAGGCGCTGCGCCTGCGCCTGGAACGCGGCCTGCCCGCCTTTACCCTGCTCTCTTGCGATAACATCCCGGAAAACGGCCACGTGCTGCGTAACGCGATCGTTGGTTTGGCTCAAGCGCGCGACGGCGCGCTGGCCGACTGGATTGCCCGCGAGGTAAGCTTCCCCAGCACCATGGTAGACCGTATCGTTCCCGCCGCAACGCCAGAGACGCTGGATGAAGTGGCCGAGGCGCTCGGCGGCGTTCGTGATGAATGCGCTATCGCCTGCGAACCCTTTATCCAATGGGTCGTTGAAGACAACTTTGTCGCCGGCCGCCCGGCCTGGGAACGGGCCGGCGCGCAGTTGGTCAATGACGTGCTGCCTTTTGAGCAGATGAAACTGCGCATGCTGAACGGCAGCCACTCTTTCCTGGCCTATCTCGGGTATCTTGGAGGCTATCAGTACATCAACGATTGCATGGGCGATGAATCTTATCGCCGCGCCGCACTCCACCTGATGCTGGCCGAACAGGCACCGACGTTGAACGTTAGCGGTATCGATTTGCCCGCCTATGCAGCACAGCTGATTGAGCGCTACAGCAACCCGGCGTTGCAGCACCGTACCTGGCAAATCGCCATGGACGGCACGCAAAAATTACCGCAGCGTATGCTGGACTCGGTGCGTTGGCATCTACAGCATGGCGGCAGCCTTGCCGGTCTGGCTCTGGGCGTGGCGGGCTGGATGCGCTATGTCGGCGGCGTGGATGATGCCGGACAGCCAATCGACATTCGCGATCCCTTGTTGGCTACGCTGCAACAGACAGTGGCGACAACGCCGGATGATGAACAACGGGTGAAAGGCCTGTTGGGTCTTACGGCTATTTTTGGTGAGCAGTTGGCGGCTAACGAGGAATTTGTCACAGCGGTCACCCGCGCCTACTTGTCATTGCGCGATCGCGGTGCGCGTCAAACGGTGCAAAACTGGGTGTCGACTCAGCTGGCTTAGCCATTGAAACAGGCGCAAAGAGGGGAAAATGACGATGCCGGATATCATCCGGCATCGCCGAACGACTTAACGATAAACTACCGTCATCACTGCAAGTTTTTTCTGTTGATCCACCCACTTCATTTCGGTCGAACCTAAATTCAGCGGCAGTTCTTTGCGTGTAGCATCAAATTTCGACAGGGCCTGTTGATCTTGATAGTGCTGCCCATTTCGGTAACATTGCGTATTGGCCGTTGAAGCGGTAACTTTCACCGTACAGGGGCTTTCCACAATAGATCCGACAAAACGAATAACTCCGCCAGTGGTTCCTGCATGACTTGCTGCCGTCCATGAAAACAACATTCCTGCGATCAAAAATAACCGAAAGACATTCATGGCAACCTCATTTTTTGTTAAGCCAATTTAAACATAGAGGATCTTCTTAGGAATAATCGCAAGGTAAGGGCATTTATTTGGCGGGTAATCGGGCAATTAACAAAGTTAAAACAAGCTACTAACAATCATTTCCCTTAGGTAATATCAGGTTTTTGCTAGGATTTTTCCTAATAATGACCGCCATTTTGTTGCTTTAAAATGACGCATCTCAATCTGTCGGATTTGTGACTTAACGCAGGGAAAGCAGCGTCATCCGGCCAGGTGAAGTAGAATGGCCGAAGTATTGCCCCTTAAATTCATTAACATCAGGAATAATTAATGACGAAAACTAACCTGATCACCGGTTTTCTCGGCAGCGGCAAAACCACCACCATCCGTCATTTGCTGGCTAACAAGCCGGAACATGAACGCTGGGCGGTGCTGGTGAATGAGTTCGGTGAAATTGGCATCGACGGCGCGTTGCTGGCTGACAGCGGCGCAGTGTTAAAGGAGATCCCTGGCGGCTGCATGTGTTGCGTGAACGGACTGCCGATGCAGGTCGGGCTGAACATGCTGCTGCAACAAAACAAACCCGATCGCTTGCTGATTGAACCCACCGGGCTTGGGCATCCGAAACAGATCCTGTCATTGCTGACGCAAGACAGCTACGCCGGTTGGATCGATCTGCAGGCCACGCTGTGCCTGTTGGATGCGCGCCAACTCAGCGAACCGCGCTACCGCGAGAACGAAAACTTCCGCGATCAACTGGCGGCCGCCGACATTATTCTGGCCAGCAAAAGCGACACCTATCAGCCGCAAGATCTGTTGGCCCTACAGCAATGGATAGAACAGGATGGTCACCAGCGTCCGCTTTATCACATTGAACGCGGTCAGGCCGATGTCGCCTGGCTCGACCAGCCTCGCACTAATCGTACAGAATTACCCGATGCACAACATCATCATAGTCATGCCAAAACGCAGGGCCTGGCCGCATTGCGGCTGCCGGAAACCTCCCGCTGGCGTCGAGCACTCAACCAGGGCCAGGGTTTTAACAGCTGTGGTTGGATTTTTGACGCCGACACGGTGTTCGACACCGTTGGCATTATGGAGTGGATACGTCTGGCACCGGTCGAACGCGCCAAAGGCGTGGTGCGTATTGCTGAAGGTACACTTTTAATCAACCGTCAGGGGCAAGATCTCAATATTGAAACGCGCCCTGTTGCGCCGCTGGACAGCCGAATTGAACTGATTCACAGCGAGAATGCGGACTGGAATGCGTTGCAATCCAAGCTGTTTAATATTCGTTTAAGTTGAGATCTTTACCGTTAGTGCCCTTTTACTCTTTAGACAGACTACAGGTTATGCCATGACTCGCCGCAATTTACCCCTCATCATTTTCTTCAATATATTGGGCATTGTGCTGTTCTTGTCCTGGTTCCTGCCGGCGAATCACGGTTATTGGTTTACCCTGGACTCATCGATTTTCTTCTTTTTCAACCGTCATCTGGCAACCGATCCCGGTTTTCTGCATTTGGTGGCCATCACCAATAACCGCGCCTTTGACGTCATTTCTCTGCTGGCCATGGGGTTGTTGTACCTGTGCTTTTACCTGCAGCAGGATGCCGTCGGCCGTCGCCGCTTGCTGATTACCGGCGTCGTCATGCTGCTGACCGCTGTGGTGCTGAATCAGCTTGGGCACTTGTTGCCGGTCAAGCACCCCAGCCCTTCGCTGAGTTTTGAGAACATCAACCGCGTCAGCGAACTGACCGGTATTCCTACCAAAGACGCTTCTGGCGACAGCTTCCCCGGCGATCACGGCATGATGCTGATGATCTTTTCCTGCTTTATGCTGCGCTACTTTAACCGCCGCGCGTTCGCCGTCGCGCTGCTGATTACGGTGGTATTTTCATTACCACGCGTGATGATTGGCGCACACTGGTTTACCGATATCGCCGTCGGCTCGCTGTCGGTGGTGCTGGTTGGCGCCAGTTGGTGCCTGATGACGCCGTTTAGCGATGTGCTGATCCGGGGTCTCAACCGTATGCTGCCCGGTAAGCACCGTCCAGCCTAGTCATAACCAAGTCATAACTATTGGTTATGATCCCCAGGAGGCCCGCCGGCCTCCTGAACATTTTCCCACCGCATTGCGTTTATTTCCCCATCAGCGCGTTAACGCTTTCGCCACCTGATTTCACGCAAAACCAGCACAACCGACATTCAGCGTTTTTTATATGAAGTTTTACATTATGTTACATCACAAATTCATATAAAAAAGGGTGGAAAAAGGCTCGCAATCCCCAATTCGTTACGGTAATCTCGGATGCGTTTGTGCCTGGTTTAACCTGACTCAGCTTCAAATCCACTAAAAATGTGCGTTCCAGCACGTTTTCAGAGGTAACTGATTGTCGTTAAAACAGCTGCAGATTAGTCTCGTTCCGTTTGGCATTTTTCAGGTAGCGACTGACGTCGTTAAGGACTTCAAGGGAAAACAATAACAATGGTCAAATCTCAACCGTTTCTGAGATATTTTTTGCGGGTAGTACCTGCAATTGCCGCAGCGGTAATGCTCTCCGCGTGCAGCACGACTCACACTTCGAACTTGAATAACGCACAAACTGAGATGCGTGCAGTTAATGACAAAGATGGTCTTTTACTGCAAGCCTCTCAGGATGAATTCGAAGCAATGGTCCGTAACGTTGACGTCAAGTCAAAGATTATGGATCAGTATGCAGACTGGAAAGGCGTTCGCTACCGTTTAGGCGGTGAAACCAAGCGCGGCATCGATTGCTCGGCGTTTGTACAGCGTACTTTCCGCGAACAGTTTGGCATGGACTTACCGCGTTCGACCTATGAACAGGAAGACATGGGCAAGAAAATCTTGCGTACCAAACTGCGTCCTGGCGATCTGGTGCTGTTCCGCGCCGGCTCAACCGGGCGCCATGTCGGCATCTATTTAGGTAACGATCAATTCGTTCATGCCTCTACCAGCAACGGCGTGATGATTTCGAAACTGAGCGATAACTACTGGAATAAACGTTATCGCGAAGCCCGCCGGGTGCTTACCAGCAGCTGACGGCGCATGACCTGATTGTCCTGAATACCAAACGAGCGATAGAACGCTGCCTTCGGGCAGCGTTTTTTTTGCGCCGCTGTCTGCCCCCGGATTGAGATCTTATTATCCGTTCGCAGCGCTTTGCCTCTACCCCAGTATTTCGCGATATTATTTGTAGGAAACTACGCACCGATGAAAAACTCACCTATTATCGTCAAATGGGATAATGGTGGTTATGCCTGATTTAAACGATTAACAACCGTTAAATAAACAGTAATGACTGCAATAGCGCCGTTGGGATATATTAGGCAGTCACTCTATAACAAAAACAAATTGATACGCCGTGCTCAGGGGGCAGGTTTATGGGCTTGAAAAGGGCATTTGCACGCCACGTCTCTCACAGACGACGCAGCTTGGCTAAAAGCGCCATCGTAGCCCTGGTATTTTTTATCCTGTTCGTGGCGATTACACTCTCTTTGATTGACCACCAGCGCACCCAATATCAACACCGTGTTGAACAACGCACGCAGAAATTCACCGTCGACACGCTCAATAACCTGACGGAAATCATGCAGCAGTTAATGCCGTTGATTGACCGCCCCTGCACCGCCAGCCAACCGGATATTACTTACCAAGCAGCTTTCCATTCCGGCGTGCGTACCTTTATGCTGGTAAAAAATGGCTTTGCCTACTGCTCTTCCGCCACCGGCGACATGATGCTGGCGCTGAAAAACATCTACCCGGAGATTGACCCCCATCAGTCGCTGGATCTCAAACTGCAGCAAGGCACCCCGCTGGTACCGGGTAAACCGGCAGTAGCGGTGTGGTTGCGTCAGTCCGGAAAGGAAGATTCCGGCATACTGGCGACGCTGGATATCGCACTGATGCCCTATCAGCTGTTCAGCTCCAACGCCGAACGAGCGCCGGGCATCGCCATTATTCTGGGCGATCGCGCACTGACCAGTTTTAGCCCGAACCTGATGCCGGTCAATCAGTTGCCGGACGAGAAAGCCGATCGTATCTCCATCGCCAATACGCCGATGACCATTCTGTTTTATAACCAAAAACTCACGCCCAACGATATACGCCTGACGCTAATGGGCAGCCTGGTGCTGTCATTGATGATCGGCGTGTTGTGCTATTACATGCTGTTGCTGCGCCAAAGTCCGGAACGCGCACTGATGCGCGGCATCAAGCGCAATGAATTCTTTATCGAATACCAGCCGGTGTTCCATACCCAAAGTGGCACCATCGGCGGGCTGGAGGCCCTTATCCGTTGGCAGCATCCGATCGAGGGCCGCATCCCACCCGATCTGTTTATTCCCTATGCCGAAAGCGAAGGGCTGATCGTTCCGTTAACGCGCCATCTGTTCCGCCTGATTGCCGAAGATGCGCCAAAGCTGGCGACGGCGCTACCGCAGGGGGCAAAGCTCGGTCTGAACATCTCCCCTTCCCACCTTAGCGCCCCCTCCTTCCACCACGACGTGTATGAATTGCTGGCGCAACTGCCGGGCGATTACTTTACGCTGGTGTTTGAAATTACCGAGCGCGGCATGGTGGAAGAAGGCAACGCGCTGGCGGAGTTCGACTGGCTGCACCAGCAAGGTATTGAAATCGCCATTGATGATTTCGGTACCGGCCACAGCGCGCTGATCTATCTGGAACGCTTTAGCATGGACTACCTGAAAATCGACCGAGGCTTCGTTAACTCCATTGGCCGCGATACGGTCACCGCCCCGGTATTGGACGCGGTAATTTCGCTGGCGAAAAAGCTGAAAATGCAAACCGTGGCGGAAGGCGTAGAAACCGCAGAACAGGTGAGTTTCCTGCAGGAACAGGACGTTAATTTTATGCAGGGTTACTATTACAGCAAACCGCTGAGCATCGACAACTTCGTGGCCTTCTGCAATGCCCATACGGTCATGGATCATCAGGCGCTAAAGGGCTGATCTTTTAACTTCTTTACCCTGCGGCGCGGCGGCAAATGTTATGCTGGCCGCAGGCTTAATTGACTCTACAGCAGGAGCTTTCCGTCAAGATGTCCGTGCGCGTTTTTGCTGCCCTGGTGCTCTCAGCACTGAGTTTCGGTCTGCAGGCTGAAACCCTCAATGAAAGCTATGCTTTCGCCCAGCTCGGTGAGCCTAAATACTCCACCGACTTTAGCCATTACGACTACGTTAACCCTGCGGCGCCCAAAGGTGGCGATGTGCGACTGGCGGCGATCGGCACCTACGATAACTTTAACCGCTATGCGTCGCGCGGCGTGCCCGGCGAACGTACCGACGCATTGTATGACTCTCTGTTTACCACCTCGGACGATGAAATAGGCAGCTACTACCCGCTGATTGCCGAATCCGCCCGCTTCCCGGCCGACATGCGCTGGGTAGAGATCGATATCAACGCCCGCGCCCGCTTCCACGATGGCTCGCCCATCACCGCCGCCGATGTGGCTTTCACCTATAACAAGTTTATGACCGAAGGCGTACCCCAGTTCCGTGTGCTGTACAAAGGCATTACGGTCAAGGCTATCTCACGTCTGACGGTGCGCGTCGAATTCCCGCAGCCGGACAAAGACAAACTGCTGGGGCTGTTCGGGTTGCCAGTGTTACCGCAGAGTTTCTGGAAAGATCACAAGTTGAATGAGCCCCTGAGCACACCGCCGCTCAGCGCGGGCCATACAAGATTTCCAGCTACCGGCTAGGCCAATATATTACCTATCAGCGAGTGCGTGATTATTGGGCGGCTAACCTGCCGGTTAACCGTGGCCGTTTTAACTTCGACAGCATTCGCTACGACTACTACCTGGACGACAAAGTGGCGCTGGAAGCTTTCAAAGCCGGTGCCTATGACTTCCGCATCGAAGGTTCGCCGAAAAGCTGGGCAACCCAGTATCAGGGGGGCAACTTTGCCCGCAACTATATAATCAAACAGGACGAAACCAACCAGTCGGCGCAAAATACCCGCTGGATGGCCTTCAACCTTCATCGCCCGATATTTGCCGATCGCCGGGTGCGCGAAGCTATTACCCTGGCGTTCGACTTCGACTGGATGAACAAGGCGCTGTATTACGATGCCTATCAGCGCACCAACAGCTATTTCCAAAATACGCCTTACGCCGCCAGCGGTTACCCAGACGCGGCCGAATTGGCGCTGTTGGCACCGCTGAAGGGCAAGGTACCGGCGGAGGTATTCACCAGTATCTACCAGCCACCGTCCTCCGACGGCAGCGGCAACGATCGCCAGAACCTGCTGAAAGCCACGCAGTTGTTGAAACAGGCTGGCTGGGAAGTGAAAAATCAGCGGTTGGTGAACAGCAAAACCGGCCAACCCTTCAGCTTCGAACTGATGCTGCTGAGCGGCAGCAACTTCCAGTACGTATTGCCGTTCCAGCACAACCTGAAACGGCTGGGCATCGATATGCAGATCCGTGAAATCGATGCCACTCAGTACACCCGGCGCATGCGCGAACGCGATTTCGATATGATGGCCACGGTGTATATGGCCATGCCGTTCCCCAGTGCCGATTTAAAAATACTCTGGGATTCTGAATACATTAACTCCAGCTATAACCGGCCTGGTGTGAGCGATCCTGCCGTCGACAGTCTGGTCAGGCAGATCGCCGCGCACCAGGGTGACGAGAAAGCCCTGCTGCCGCTGGGCAGAGCGTTGGATCGGGTACTGACCTGGAACATGTACATGCTGCCGATGTGGTATTCCAATCACGATCGCTACGCCTACTGGGACAAGTTCTCCACGCCGCCTATTCGCCCGGCCTATGTGATCGGTTTCGATAACTGGTGGTTTGACGTCAACAAGGCGGCGCGTTTGCCGACTCAACAACAATAAGGAATCTGCGATGGCGGCTTATTTGATTCGCAGACTGCTGCTGATTATCCCCACCCTGTGGGCGATCATCACCATTAACTTTTTTATCGTGCAAATCGCGCCCGGCGGCCCGGTCGATCAGGCCATCGCCACTATCGAAATGGGCCAGAGCAGCGGCTTCGGCGGCGGCGGAATGGGTGAAGGCCTGGGGCATGCGCGTACCGGCGTTGCCAGTGCCACAGACAGTCAGTACCGTGGTTCCCGAGGGCTGGATCCGGAAGTGATCGCCGAAATCACCAAACGCTATGGCTTCGACAAGCCGCTGCACGAGCGCTATTTCACCATGCTGTGGAACTATATGCGCCTCGACTTTGGCGACAGCCTGTTTCGCGGCGCGTCGGTGATGCAGCTGGTTGGCCACAGCCTGCCGGTCTCCATCACCCTGGGGTTGTGGAGTACCCTGATCATTTACCTGGTGTCGATCCCGCTGGGGATCCGCAAAGCCGTACATAACGGCAGCGCCTTCGATACCTGGAGCAGCACCCTGATTATCATCGGCTACGCCATTCCGGCCTTTCTGTTCGCCATTCTGATGATTGTGCTGTTCGCCGGCGGCAGCTACCTCGATTGGTTCCCGCTGCGCGGTCTGGTTTCCAGCAATTTCGACACCCTGCCGTGGTACGGCAAAATCACCGATTACCTGTGGCATATCACCCTGCCGGTGCTGGCGACGGTGATTGGCGGTTTCGCCACCCTGACTATGCTGACCAAGAATTCGTTCCTCGACGAGATCCGCAAACAGTACGTGGTCACCGCTCGAGCCAAAGGGTTGGACGAGAACAAAATCCTTTATCGCCACGTATTTCGCAATGCCATGCTGCTGGTGATCGCCGGCTTCCCTGCGACCTTTGTCAGCATGTTTTTCACCGGTTCTTTACTGATCGAGGTGATGTTCTCGCTTAACGGACTGGGCCTGTTGGGCTATGACGCCACGCTTCAGCGCGATTATCCGGTGATGTTCGGCACGCTGTATATCTTCACCCTGATTGGCCTGCTGTTGAATATTCTCAGCGATATCACCTATACCCTGGTCGATCCGCGCATTGATTTCGAGGCCCGCCAATGAGCCGCTTAAGCCCGATCAACCAGGCGCGCTGGGCACGTTTTCGCAGCAACCGCCGCGGCTACTGGTCGCTGTGGATTTTTCTGGTGCTGTTTGTTCTCAGTCTGGGGGCCAACCTGATCGCCAACGACAGGCCGCTGCTGGTGCGTTACGAAGGGTGCCTGTACCTGCCGTTCATCATCGACTACAGCGAGACCACCTTCGGCGGCGAGCTGAACACCGCCACCGACTATCAGGATCCCTTCGTAAAAAAACAGATCGACAGCCACGGCTGGGCGGTTTGGCCGCCGATACGTTTCAGTTACGACACCATCAATTTTGCTACCGAAGTGCCCTTCCCCTCCGCGCCTTCACGCCAAAATCTGTTGGGCACCGACGGTAACGGCAGCGACGTGCTGGCCCGCGTGCTGTATGGCTTTCGTATTTCGATGCTGTTCGGGCTGGCGTTGACGCTGTTTTCCAGCGTGATTGGCGTTTGCGTCGGCGCCGTACAGGGCTACTACGGCGGGCGCATAGATCTGTGGGGCCAGCGCTTTATCGAAGTGTGGTCGGGCATGCCGACGCTGTTTTTGATCATTTTGTTATCGAGCATCGTACAACCCAATTTCTGGTGGCTGCTCGGCATCACCATTTTATTCGGCTGGATGAGCCTGGTGGGCGTGGTGCGCGCTGAGTTTCTTCGTACCCGCAACTACGACTATATCCGCGCCGCACGCGCCATGGGGGTGCAGGATCGGGTCATTATGTATCGCCATATGCTGCCCAATGCGATGGTGGCGATGCTGACTTTCTTGCCGTTTATTCTGTGCGGCTCCATCACTACCCTGACCTCGCTCGACTTCCTGGGCTTCGGCCTGCCGATAGGCTCGCCGTCGCTCGGCGAACTGCTGCTGCAGGGTAAGAACAACCTTCAGGCACCGTGGCTCGGCATCACCGCTTTCCTGGTACTGGCGGTGCTGCTGTCTTTACTCATCTTTATCGGCGAAGCGGTACGCGACGCCTTTGACCCCAGCAAGGCGCATTAATATGGCTAGCACTCCTCTGCTTTCAATTCAGGATCTCGGCGTGGCTTTTCGTCAGGGAGAGGTATTGAACCCGGTGGTCAACGGCCTTTCGCTGCAGATCGAAAGAGCAGAGACGCTGGCGTTGGTGGGTGAATCCGGCTCAGGCAAAAGCGTCACTGCGCTGTCGGTATTGCGCCTGCTGCCCTCGCCTCCGGTGGTCTATACCGCCGGCGATATCCGGTTCAACGGCAATTCGCTGCTGCATGCGCCAGAGGCCGAGCTGCGCAAGGTGCGCGGCAACCAGATTTCGATGATATTCCAGGAGCCGATGGTGTCGCTCAATCCGCTGCACACCATTGAAAAACAGCTGGCAGAAGTACTGGCGCTGCATCGCGGCATGCGGCGCGACGTCGCACGTGGCGAGATCATTCAATGCCTGGATCGCGTCGGTATCCGCAATGCCAAGGGCCGGTTGAAAGACTATCCGCATCAGCTTTCCGGCGGCGAACGGCAGCGGGTGATGATCGCCATGGCGGTGCTGACCCAGCCCAAATTGCTGATTGCGGATGAACCCACCACCGCGCTTGATGTGACCATCCAGGCGCAAATTCTGCTGCTGCTGAAGGAGCTGAAGCAGGAAATGGGCATGGGGCTGCTGTTTATCACCCACAACCTGAATATTGTGCGTCGCCTGGCGGACAACGTGGCGGTGATGCGCCACGGCCAATGCGTTGAGCAGAACGACCGCACCCGCCTGTTTAGCCAGCCGCAGCACCCTTACACCCAGCAATTGCTGGCGGCGGAGAACGTGGGCGATCCGCTGCCGTTGCCGGCGGATGCCGCTCCGCTGCTGAAGGTGGAAAACCTGCAGGTCAGCTTCCCGATCAAACGCGGTTTGCTGCGCCGCACGGTCGGCCATCATTATGCACTGAAGGATTTGAGTTTTGAGCTGAAGGCCGGGGAAAGCGTAGGGCTGGTGGGAGAATCCGGTTCGGGGAAAAGCACCACCGGGCGGGCGCTATTGCGTCTGCTGAGTGCCAAAGGCGCTATGTGGTTTAACGGCCAGCCGCTGCACCAGTTCAGCATGAAACAAATGCTGCCGTACCGCAGCCAGATGCAGATTGTGTTCCAGGATCCTTTCTCGGCGCTGAATCCCCGGCTGAACGTGCTGCAAATCATCGCCGAAGGTCTGGAAGTACACCAGAAACTGAGCGCCGAACAGCGAGAACAGCGGGTGATCGAGGTGTTGCAAGAAGTGGGATTGGACCCAGCGCTGCGCCACCGTTACCCCACCGAGTTTTCCGGTGGCCAACGCCAACGCATCGCCATCGCGCGTGCGCTGATTTTACAACCGCAGTTGCTGATCCTGGATGAACCCACCTCGTCGCTGGACAAATCGGTGCAGGCGCAAATCCTGACGTTGCTGAAATCACTGCAACAGCGCCACCGGCTGGCCTATCTGTTTATCAGCCACGATTTACAGGTGGTGCGTTCGCTGTGCCATCAGGTCATTGTATTGCGGCAGGGAGAGGTGGTTGAGCAAGGCGATTGTCAGACGATCTTTAACTCGCCCGCCGCCGCTTATACGCAGCAGCTGTTACAGTTGGCGGACTAGCGGCGGGAGTCAGAAAGGGTATTGCGCACTCATCGGTTCGGCAATAGCGGCACCGACGTTTTTTAGCCGGCACAGGGTGGTGCTTTCGTCACAGCGTTGCACAAACAGGCAAGGCTCGCCTTCCCACTCCACGATGGCGCAGTCGACCTGAATCTCCTGCAAAGACAGATTAAGCTGCTGCATGACCTGCCAGGCGTCAGCCCCTTCATGGCTGAGCAGTTTCAGGCCAATCAGGTTGTTATCTTCGTCTATTCCACTGAGCGGGATCGGTTCAACCTTGACGCCGGTAAAACCTGATAGCCAACGATAACTTTGCGGCAAGCGATGCACTACCGAAAGTTGGATACTTTCCACATGAAATCCCTAGTTTGAAAAATGAAACGCTTTTTACCTGACAGGGTAACTAAGTTATAGCCGCTGCGTCCCGACTCTGCTGCCCATGAATGTTATTTAAATGTAAATAATGTCACAGACAGTTAACCTACCCCTGCGCTTACTGATGTCCTGCCGTTTTTAAGACACTCTGCGTTGTCGTTTCACCGCATTTTGCGACTCAGCTCGCATTTTTGCGTTATATGTAACCCTTTCCCGCCGCAATCTCAACTCTTTTTTCTCTCAATGCGGTTACTTTTCGCTCTTTATAATTTTACATTGTGGAAACATTTAACTTCTTGACGCCGACGTCAACCTTAGGTTAACGCCTTGATTATCAATGGTCCTAACCTAAACATCTGCCGATTCCCCATCAAAACCCGGGGTGTAAATACCCGCTGCCGCTTCCCGCAGGAAGAGCAATTTATTTAACAAAAAGCACACAGCCTACGCGGCGACCGGCCCTTTGGCGCACGGATGCTTAGCAATAAACAGACTGACGTCATTGAATTTCAAGGAGGCAAAACGGAAGGTGCAACCCACTCAGGCCCAAACGCAACGTTGAACCTGAGTCAGGGAGGAGAACTACGGCGTGTCCGGCGAGGTTTTATGGCGTGGCCGGCTGGCGTACAAATAGAACAGCACCGCAACGATGCTGCACAACGCCATCGAAGAGACCATCGGCCAGGCGCTCTTGCCGGGCGCCATCGCCAGTATCGCCCCCACCAGCGCACCAATGCTGAAACGTAGCGTACCGGCCAGAGAGGAAGCGGTGCCCGCCATATGCGGGAAATCGTCCAGGATCACCGCCATGGCGTTTGACGAAATCATGGCGATACAGCCCAAATACACTGCCACGCCCATCACCAGCGCCCAGAAGCCAAGGCCGATGGCGCTAACCGCCAGCAACCATAACCCCATCGCCAATTGAACAAACAGGCCCAAACGGAACATTTTGATCGGCCCCAGCCGCCGCACATTGCGGCTGTTGACCAGCGTCGTCAGGAACAAAAACACAATGTTCAGCGCAAAATAGTAACCAAAATGCTGCGGCGATACGTGATTAA
Organism: Serratia liquefaciens; assembly: GCA_012719855.1. Classification (GTDB taxonomy): domain Bacteria; phylum Pseudomonadota; class Gammaproteobacteria; order Enterobacterales; family Enterobacteriaceae; genus Serratia; species Serratia liquefaciens_A. Next base: position 58,690 of record JAAXZN010000023.1, read on the forward strand.
GCTCGATATACACAAATGGCCCGGCGCTGAGGAACGAGAACATGCCGGCAAACGAGAAGGCGCTGGCCAGCATGTAGCTCAGCACCCGCTTGTGCCGGAACAATGAAGCGAAGTTGCCCAGCGTGGTTCGCAGATGAAATTTCTGCCGTCGCTCTTTCGGCAGCGTCTCCTTGATAAAGAACGCCACCAGCAACGAACCGATCAGCGCCGCCGCGCCCATGGTCCAGAAAATCGCATGCCAACTGAACCACAGCAGCAGTGCACCGCCGATCATCGGCGCCAGCAAAGGTGCGATGGTCATCACCAGGATGACGAACGACATCATGCGTGAGAATTCGTCCTTGGTGAACATATCGCGCATCAGGGCGTTAATCACCACGCTCGCCGCCGCCGCCGACAGCCCGTGCAGGAAACGCAGGTTGATCAATTGGTCGATCGACTGCGCCATCGCACAGGCGCCGCCGGCAATCGCGAAGATCAGCGTTCCCCACAGGATCACCGGCTTGCGGCCGATACTGTCTGACATTGGCCCGTAGAACAGCTGCCCCAAAGCAAAGCCGAGCATATAGGCGCTGAGCGTCATCTGCACGCTGCCCGCCTCGACGCCGAACTGTTTGGCAATCACCGGCATACTGGGCAGGTACATGTCGATAGCCAACGGCATCAGCATGGAAAGCAGGCCCAGAATAAAAATCAAACCGAGGTGAGATGACCGGTTCTGTTGCACGTTCAACGACTCCTTAATCAGCCGTAGTGTAGTAATGAATTAATCCTGCAGGTGCGGTGCGCCCACGCTGGCAATCTCTTCTTCGGTCAGCGGACGGTATTCGCCCTCGGCCAAATCCTCATCCATCACGATGGCGCCGATACGCTCGCGGTGCAGTTCGATAACCCGGTTGCCGACCGCCGCAAACATGCGTTTCACCTGGTGATAGCGCCCTTCGCTGATGGTCAAACGCACCAGGTTGTCTTCTATCTTTTCCAGTTGCGCAGGATGGGTCAGATCTTTTTCGTTATGCAACTGTACGCCTTCGGCAAAGCGCTGCGCGGTGTCTTCCGCCAGCGGGTGCTCCAGCGTCACCAGATAGGTTTTCTCACAGTGGTGTTTCGGCGAGGTGATGCGGTGCGACCATTGACCGTCGTCGGTCATCAACACCAGGCCGGTGGTATCGATGTCTAGGCGACCGGCGGCGTGCAGCTTGTAGGCAACCGGCTCATCGAGGAAATACAGCACCGTCGGATGATCGGGATCGTCCGTGGAACACACGTAGCCCTGCGGTTTGTTGAGCATAAAGTAGCGCGCGCCCGTGAGCTGCTGCAGCGGGTTGCCGTCAAACGCCACCACCTGCTCCGGAGCCAGTTTCAGCGCTCCGCTCTTAACCACTTCACCGTCGACGGTGACGCGTTTGGCCCGAAGTTCACGCGCTACCAGCGCACGGCTAACACCTAACTGCTGAGATAAAAACTTGTCCAGTCGCATTGAATCTGCTTTGCCTGTCGTTGTTATGATCGCATTGATCGTGTTGCTAAAATATGACACCCACCGTTGCACTGAGTGCAACAGGGCAGGTTCGAAGAGGGGGGAACAGCGATTACTGTCACACGAGTATAGCGGCGGAAACGGCCCCCTGACAGAGGTAATTTCCACGCTTCTCGCACCGCGCGCGCTCAGAAGGCATAATAATAGAAATTTTTTAGCCGTCAGGGGAGTAGAATGTCACAGTTTTTGTGGGTTCAGATGTTACAAAACCTGTTCCCGATGGCCCTTCTCAACCCACGGCGTTAATTTATGGCCTTTACTCTGCGCCCCTACCAACTGGAAGCGGTCGAAGCCACCATTAAACATTTCCGTCAGCACCCGCAGCCTGCGCTGATTGTGCTGCCGACCGGCGCCGGTAAAAGCCTGGTGATCGCCGAGTTGGCAAAACGCGCGCGCGGCAGGGTGCTGGTGTTGGCCCACGTGAAAGAACTGGTGGCGCAAAACCACGCCAAATATCGCGCTTACGGGCTGGAGGCGGACATCTTTGCCGCCGGTCTTCAGCAAAAAGACAGCGCCGGCAAGGTGGTATTTGGCAGCGTTCAATCGGTGGCGCGCAATCTGCCGCTGTTCGACGGCGCGTTTTCCCTGCTGATCATCGACGAATGCCACCGCATCAGTGACGACGACGAAAGCCAGTACCAACAGATCATTCAGCATCTGCAGAAAACCAATCCGCAGTTGCGGCTGCTGGGCCTGACCGCCACGCCCTACCGGCTGGGAAAAGGCTGGATTTATCAGTATCACTATCATGGTTTTACCCGCGGCGATGCCCGCAGCCTGTTCCGCGACTGCATTTATGAGCTGCCGCTGCGTTACATGATCAAGAACGGCTATTTGGTGCCGCCGGAACGGCTGGACATGCCGATTGTGCAGTATGACTTCAGCCGTCTGGAAGCCAGAAGCAACGGCCTGTTCAGCGAGGTTGACCTGAACCGCGAACTGAAGCAGCAAAATCGCATCACTCCGCATATCATCAGCCAGATCGTGGAATACGCCGAAACGCGTAAGGGAGTGATGATTTTCGCCTCCACCGTGGAGCATGCCCGTGAAATTCACGGGCTGTTGCCGTCAGGCGAAGCCGCGTTGGTCAGTGCAGAAACCCCTGCCGCCGAGCGCGATGCCCTGATTGAAGCGTTCAAACAGCAACAGTTGCGCTATCTGGTCAATGTCGCGGTACTGACCACCGGTTTTGATGCACCGCATGTCGATCTGATCGCCATCCTGCGCCCCACCGAATCCGTTAGCCTGTACCAGCAAATCGTCGGACGCGGATTGCGGCTGGCCCCCGGCAAAGAGGATTGCCTGATCCTCGACTACGCCGGGAATCCGCACGATCTGTTCACGCCGGAAGTGGGGGTCAGCAAGCCACACAGCGACAGCCAGCCGGTGCAGGTATTTTGTCCCGGCTGCGGCTTCGCCAACCTGTTCTGGGGCAAGTGCACCGAGAATGGCGACATCATCGAACATTACGGCCGCCGCTGTCAGGGTTGGCTGGAGGACGATGAAGGCCATCGCGAGCAGTGCGATTACCGTTTTCGTTTCAAAAGCTGCCCGCACTGCGGGGCGGAGAACGACATTGCCGCCCGCCGCTGCCATCAGTGTCAGGAGGTGCTGGTCGATCCCGACGATATGCTGAAGGCGGCGCTGAAGCTGAAAGACGCTCTGGTATTACGCTGTGGCGGCATGGAGCTGCAAAGCGGCCGCGATGAAAAAGGCGAGTGGCTAAAGGCGACCTATTACGACGAAGACGGCACCAGCACCAGCGAACGTTTTCGATTGCAAACGCCGGCGCAACGCAAAGCCTTCGACATGCTGTTCCTGCGCCCACATCAGCGTGCGCCTGGGGTGCCGTTCGCTTGGCAAAATGCCGCCGACGTGCTGGCCAAGCAAGCGCTGCTGCGTCATCCGGATTTTGTTGTGGCACGCAAACGCGGGCAATTCTGGCAGGTACGAGAAAAAGTGTTCGATTATCAAGGACGCTTCCGCCGCGCCAATGAGCTGTACTGATCTTTGCCCCTTGCAAATCAGGCAGGTTTCCATTGCCCTGTGGGCGGCTTTCCGTTAAAATGCCGCCCGCTTTGCCTGGGTTCGCCCGGTGCTAAAGCAGGTTATACCCTATGAATTTCAAGTTACAGTTAGGCGCCCAGCTTACTCATCTCCTGGCGCTTACTTAGGTAAGTAACTGGAGTGAGTCAGTGCAGGTAACAACACTGTGACTTGAAAGGCGACGGGTGAATCGAACTTGCTACTGGGTCGCCTGTAGCAGGGTAAATTTTCTTTTAAGAGAAAAAACAATGTTCACTATCAAAGTAGAAGTACGTAAAGACCAGGGTAAGGGTGCGAGCCGCCGCCTGCGTGTTGCTAACAAATTCCCAGCTATCGTTTACGGTGGCGAAGAAGCTCCAGTTTCCATCGAACTGGACCATGATTCTGTTAAGAACATGGAATCCAAACCAGAATTCTACAGCGAAGCAGTAACTCTGGTTATCGACGGTAAAGAAACCAAAGTTAAAGTTCAGGCTGTACAGCGTCACCCGTTCAAGCCGAAACTGGCTCACATCGACTTCCGTCGCGTTTAATCGCAACGAAATCGAACCTTTCGGGACGCCGAAGTAGAAAACGCCGCAATTGCGGCGTTTTTTATTGTCTGCGATCCGGCGAAATTATTTGTTGCCGCCGCCCAAACGACGTTGCAACTGATCGCGCAGGTTCGGCGGCGTGCCTTTAATGGTTAGCGTGTCGGGCGCCGCATCCCAGAACACGCGCTCTCCCAGCAGCATGGCGTCAAAGTTCATGCTGATGCCGCCGCCGCTACCGGCAAACTTGGTCAACTGACGCAGCGTACCGCGATCGGCCGGGAAGCTGTCTTCCAGCTGATAGCCCTGCTCGCTGGAAAACTGCAGAAAATCTTTCTCGCCCACCGGCGCGATCTCTTTCGACAGCTCCTGCAGCTCGATCTCTTCACCGGCCTGCAACTGTTCGTTGCAATAGCTGTAAACCTGCTGACGCACCGACTGGCGCTCATTTTTGTCCAGCTGCGCATCAGCGCAATAATCGTCAACCGCCTGCAACAAGCCGCGGTTCTGCGCCTTGGTGTCCAACCCTTCCGCCGCCGCCAGGAAGTCCATAAAGAAATCGGAAACCTTGCGGCCCACACGCCCTCGAAGGAAGGTCAGGTAACGGGTCGATTCCGGATTGGTTTCCCACTCGGTCAGATCGATACGCGCGACGATATCGGCGTGGTTGATGTCCAGATAATGGGTGGTGTTGATATCCAACTCTTCGTTGACGCGCGAACTGTTGCGGCTGTTGAGTACCGCAATCAATAAATACTCCGCCGCCAGATAACGGTACTGCCCAAACAGCACCACGCCCCCTTCGGCAAACGGGTATTTGGCCAGTTCATCGCGCAGACGGCCGGTCGCCGCACGGCTGAAAGCCAGAAAATCTTTGTCTTCCTTACGGCAGGTGCGCAGCGCTTCCGCCAGCTCACTGCCCTCGTTGAACAGGCCGTAAGCCTTGCTCTTGGCGCTGTAGACACGATGCAGCTCTTCCATCATCTCTTCCACCGCCGCATTGGTGGGCAGCAAAGTATCGCGCAGCACCACGTCCAGCGTTTGTTCGTCGCGTTTAATCAACTGGTGCAGAGCAATCTGGTCGATATCCAGACTCATGGTAAATCCTCCTGTTCTTTTAGCGCGTATTCAAACACTGAAGGCCCCCGCGCTGCAACTTTAAAGCAGTGCACATCCCGCCAGAGATCTATAAATTCCTACCAACCATAAAGCAGACAAATACCCGAAATCAGCGGTGGATTTCAGGCTGCGCCCCGCAAGTCGTGCAGAATCATTGATATGGCCCGCAGGCCCCTCTCGCCACGCTAGGGTTTGAAAGACAAAGGGAATCGATAAAAGAGCAGAAAATCACTGTCCTATACGGTAAGATATGGGACTTTGTCAGGCTTTGAGCGCAATTTTTATGCCACAATCATCCCGTTACAGTGACGAACACGTCGAACAACTGCTCTCCGAGCTGGTTAATGTTCTGGAAAAACACCATACTCCCACCGATCTGTCTTTGATGGTGCTGGGCAACATGGTGACTAATTTGATCAATACCAGCGTTGCTCCGGTTCAGCGGAAGACGCTGGCAAGATCGTTTGCAGAGGCTCTGCAAGCTTCTATTCGTGAAGATAAAGCGCATTAATAAATACTTATGGTGACAAACCGTCAGCGTTATCGTGAAAAAGTCTCCCAGATGATCAGCTGGGGGCACTGGTTCGCCTTATTCAATATCCTGCTCGCCCTCGGGCTGGGTAGCCGCTACCTGTTTGTCACTGACTGGCCCTCTTCCCTGTTGGGCCGGGTTTATGCCCTGGTCAGCTTACTGGGGCATTTCAGCTTTATCGTTTTCGCCGGCTACCTGCTGGTTATTTTCCCGCTCACCTTTGTGGTGATGTCGCAGCGGCTGCTGCGATTTATTTCCGCCGCGCTGGCCACTGCCGGCCTGACGCTGTTGCTGGTCGACAGCGAGGTCTTTACGCATTTCCACCTTCACCTTAACCCGGTGGTGTGGGAACTGGTGGTCAACCCGGATCAAAGTGAGCTGGCGCGCGACTGGCAGCTGATGTTTATCTGCGTGCCGGTGATCTTCCTGGTCGAGATGCTGTTCGGCACCTGGAGCTGGCAAAAGCTGCGCAGCCTGAACCGCCAACGTTTCGGCAAGCCGCTGGCGGTGCTGTTTATCAGCGCCTTCTTTGCCTCGCACCTGATTTATATTTGGGCCGATGCCAATTTCTATCGCCCGATCACCATGCAGCGGGCGAACCTGCCGCTGTCGTATCCAATGACAGCGCGTAAATTCCTTGAGAAGCACGGCCTGCTCGATTCGCAAGAATATGAGCGCCGGCTGGTGCAGCAAGGGAATCCGGAAGCCGTTGCGGTGGAGTATCCCCTTAACGACCTGAGCTACGACGACAAAGGCAGCGGTTATAACCTGCTGATGATCGTGGTAGACGGCGTACGCGAACAGGATATGAAGCAGGATATGCCTGCCCTCACCCGCTTCGCCCAGGAAAACATTCGCTTTAGCGATCACTACAGTTCTGGCAATCATGCGGATACCGGCCTGTTTGGCCTGTTCTACGGCATTTCGCCGACCTATCTGGACAGCATTCTTGCCGCGCGCAAACCTTCCGCTCTGATCAGTGCGCTAAGCGCCCAGGGTTATCAATTTGGTTTGTTCTCGTCCGACGGCTTTAACGCCAGCCTGTATCGCCAGGCGCTGTTGACCGATTTCACGCTGCCGGCGCCTGCCCAGCAAAATGATTCGGTGACCACACAGCAGTGGCAACGCTGGTTGGCCGATCAAAACAGCAACGCTCCGTGGTTCTCTTACATCAACTTCCGCGGTGCAGAACCGGCAGCCAATGAGAAAACCCCGGCCCCGGCTGACTTTATTCAGCGCTACCGGGCCGGCGCGCAGGATGTGGATGCGCAGATTGCCCAGGTGCTCAACACGCTCAAAGAGCGTGGCGTACTGGATAAAACCGTGGTGGTGATCACCGCAGAACACGGCGTTGAATTTAACGACACCGGTAAAGGTTACTGGGGCGCAGGCCGCAGTTTCAGCCAACAGCAGCTACAGGTGCCGTTGATTATCCACTGGCCGGGTACGCCAGCGCAGACCATCAATAAACTGACCGGTCACAACGACGTTATGCGCACGCTAATGCAGCGTTTACTGCACGTGAAAACGCCTGCGAAGGACTACTCGCAAGGTGAAGACCTGTTTACGGCCCAGCGTAGAAACAACTGGGTGGCTACCGGCGATAACAGCCTGTTGGTGATCACCACGCCAACGCAAACCCTGGTGTTGGACAGCAGCGGCAATTACCGCGCGTACGATAAAAATGACAAAGAGATCAAGGACGAAAAACCGCAACTCGCTCTGTTGCTGCAGGTATTGACCGACGTGAAGCGCTTTATCGCCAACTAATCGCTTAAAATACAAGCAGTCAGGTGAATTCGCTCTTGCTTTGAAATTGGGAACGGGTAGTATTATTTCCCACAGTGTCGGCATGTAGCGCAGCTTGGTAGCGCACCGTCATGGGGTGTCGGGGGTCGGAGGTTCGAATCCTCTCATGCCGACCAAATTAATGAGAAAAGCCTGCTTTTAAGCAGGCTTTTTTTCGTCTGCCGTTCAACAAATTTTCTCATCAATCGGCTACTTCTCACGCCTGCCGCCAGGAGGTTATATTTCCCCCTTATAGGGCAATGTGCACTGAGATACTGACTCAGCAACAGAAAACGAAAAACCCCAGCAATCGCGAAGATTACTGGGGTTCGTAGACGCTAAGCGTCGGTACTGCTTATATGGTGCCGGCTACCGGAGTCGAACTGGTGACCTACTGATTACAAGTCAGTTGCTCTACCTACTGAGCTAAGCCGGCTAAATTTGGCGGAAGGACAGAGATTCGAACTCTGGGAGCTGTTACACTCGACGGTTTTCAAGACCGTTGCCTTAAACCACTCGGCCATCCTTCCAATGGGCGCAGATATTAGCGCTACCGTTATGAAATGTCTATCGTTTCATGAAAAAAAATGCAGGAAACAGTGCGTTTGCTTAAACTTCAAGCCGCTAACGGTTAAAAAATGAAAAACCCCGCAAAAGCGGGGCCGGATGGCTCACTTCAGCGGGGATTATTTAGGCTGTGAGTCGTAATCAGAACAGGTCTGATAGCCTTTGTTCATCACATGACCGGTATCGCTGTAGCTGACAAAATAGGTTTGCACCTTCCCGTCACGCGGCGCTACCGCGTAGGTGTCGCAAGTCCCCTGAGCGTGGACCAAAGTCGCCGTGGTTGACGGTGGACCGGCAATGGCACGAACCTGCTGCTTGGTCATCCCCACTTTGACATCACTGACCACAGGCTCCTGAACGTAACTGGCGGCCCTGTCATAAGCCGTACAGCCGGCAATAATAGAAAATGTCGCTGCTGTGCAAACGGCTAAAATCAGCTTGTTCGTCATGACTTGTCCTCTTGGAGTACGTTTGTTGTACTCTAAGTCTAGAAGAGGAAAGGCTTTTCTACAAATTTCACTTTGTCGATAGGTGCGGTTTACGCCGCCGCGTAGCCAGACACCACAACAAATCACACAGCAGAAACAGCAGTAAACTGACGCCCATCACCGGTAAACAAAAGCCCAGCAGCAGCGTCAGGCAGACAATCAGCAACAGCGGCCCTTTCGGCGTTTTGCGCAGCAACATAAAGGGGGAGCGGGCAGGTTTACGTACTACTCGCGTTGGCCTACCCCGCCACCACATCAGATACCCCATCACCACCATCGCCACCAGCCCGGCGGCAAAGACCACCAGCACCAGCTCATTGACCAGGCCAAACAGGACGCCCATATGCAGATCGATTCCCCAGCGCGTTAATTTTGCCGCGAGCGGGTATTGTTCAAAACTGACACGGTCGGTAATGACCAGGGTTACGGGATCGATAGCAACAGCATCAACCTGCGTCGGCCAACGGCGATCGATCTCCATCACCGTCCAGGCCTGCCCCGCCATCGCCGGCTGCTTGATTTCAACCCTGGCGGCGTCGATACCGGCCTGCCGTGCACCGGCCAGGGCCCTGTCATACATGGCGCCATCCTGAAGCGGTTTCGCCCTGACCATCATATGACCATGATGCTCCGCATGATCGCCGGCAGGCACAGCGTCCTGCCCGTTGATCGCCGTCGACAGCGAAGGAGTCGCCCAGCCGAACTGGTGGCGCAGTACGCTGATGTTCTCCCCGGCCCACTGTGACCAGGTCAGCCCGGTGGCGGAAAAGAACAGCAGGCCGACCAGCAGCAGTACGCCACTTTTTTCATGTAACTCGCGTAAACCGCCACGCTGTCGCGTTAGCTTCTTACGCCTGCGCGCGCCCCATAGGATCAGGCCACCCAGCGCGGCAATCCATAGCCAGGAGGCCGCCAGTTCGCTGTAATTGCGCCCCACATCCCCCAGCAACAGGCTGCGGTGAAATTGGTCCAGCCAGGTGCGCAACGGCAATACGCCGCTGGTGCCATAAACCGTCATGACGCCATGCGTCTGCGCCGTAACCGGATCGACAAACACCGCCAAACGTTCCGAAGCCTGAAGCCCTGCAACGTTAAACAGTACCCGGGTATTCTCACCCTCTGCCGGAGAGGGGCGCACCGCAGAGAGTGAAGCCTTTGATGGCGCTATCGCCTGAGCGGCCATAATCTGCTGTTTTAACGGCAATACCGGCCCGGTGCTGTCGTTATACAACTGCGGGGCATAAAGCCGTGATTCAATTTGCGGCGTCAAGGCATAGAATATGCCACTCAATGCCGCAATAAGTAAAAACGGCCCAACAAACAGCCCAATATAAAAATGAATCCGCATAGCCAACGGAATAAACCAACTGCGAGTGGTCACCTGCTGGTTAATATTTTGTGCAGCCGCAGGCAACGCAATATTGCGTTCAGACATGATAAGTCATCCGTGGTCAAATGGAATTACCCGGAATCTACCCGAATTAAATTCATTTAACAAACAGATTTCTTCTCTGTTTAGCTTAATTCTCATCAATGTTACAATAGTGGAACAACTGCTGATGTTATCATTCCTTTACGCTTCAACTCTGGAAGGACGCTCCTGGTGAAACTGTCAATTCAACATATGCGCACGCTGGCCTGGCTGGGCCTGTTCGCTATGTTGATGATATTCATCGCGCCATCAATCTCCGCCCACCTTGCAGAAAATAGCATGGATAACAGCGAGATGGCTGGAATATCCATGAGTGAGGAGCATGCCGGGCACAGCGCGATGATGAGCCAGAGCCTCGTCGATAGCCCGCCGGCAGGGCACAACATGGCGGACATGGGCACCGGCGACTGTTTTGACTTCTGTGGCTACTGCAGCCTGTTTCATCACAGCCCGCCACTGGTTATTTTGCCGTCAACACTCCCGGCACTCAATATTCAACGCGCGCCATCCCTTATTCCAACCCTTTTTCATATTATTATTCCCTCTGTCTTCCCGCCTTATCAAACCCGGGCACCACCTTTCACTTCCATTAATACTGTTAAATATTTCTAATTTTCATACCTTATTTTATTGGGTAGGGTTAATTGCGCCAAAATAAAATAGAAACATAACTTAATTTTTACTTTGCTGTTGTTTTAGCTGCGTCTCAAAATCCCGTTGGGACTGCTGCACATATTGCTGTAGCCCCAGCCGATCGACAAAAGCATCCCGGTCACCAGCCTGCAGTCGCGCCATTTTATTTTCCAAATTGAAGCGCGTTCCCTTATTAGCGATAAAAATATCCGCGTGCTGCTGGGCCAAAAGCCTAAAGCTGCCGCGGATGTCCGGCACCAGATTCGGGTAGTTTTTGTTGCCGACCAGATAATAGTCCGGGGTTGCCAAGCTGTCGGCATAGACCAGTCGATAGGTTTTCCCGCCCTGCCGCAGCGTGGTCGACCATGAGGTGGCGCCGGGCAAATGCCCTGGCGTCATTAATGCCGTTAACTTCACGCCTCCCAGCGTGATGCTATCGCCCTGCCCGACGATAATGTCGGCCTTCACCGCTGGGAAACTCAGCGCATCCCCCAAGGCAAAGTCCTGTATTCCTCCCCGCGCCAACTGTTGGGCATTGGCGGCGCTGGCAACAACTTTTGCTCCGCTCCAGGCTTTCAGCCGAGCAATGCCTCCGGCCTGATCGAGGCGAGCATGGCTGTTAAGAATGAAGCGCAAATCCTTGATGTCAAAACCCAAGGCCTCAATATGGGATTTTATCGCCGGCGCACTGGCATCCAACGCCGCATCAATAAGAATCAACCCTTCCGGCGTGCTGAACAGCACGGAAGAAAGGTTGCGCGTGCCGACATAATACACTTGAGGGAACATCTGGAATGGCGCTACCGGCTGCGCCCATTGCTCAAAAAGTGAATAGGGCGGAACGCTGGACAACGGTTGCGCAGGATCGAGCCGTGCCTGAGCGTTAAAGCACAGTGAGAATGTCATAGCCATCAGATAACCCATGTTTTTTTTCATGTTTCAGCTCTACGGGGAAAAACAGGGCTGAAGTATACTCAGCCTCATATTGAAGCGTATTCAATTTAAAAGGTTATTAATGAACATCCTGCAAATGGACATGAACCTGCTGAAAGTGCTCTACCTGTTGACCAGCACCGGATCCAGTCAGAAAACGGCGGATAAGCTTGGCATTAGCACTTCTGCCGTCAGCCACGCCCTGGCCCGCCTGCGTGAGGTGCTGGATGAACCTCTGTTCCGGCGGGAAGGGCATCGTCAGGTGCCGACGCTGTTTGCCCTGTCGCTTAAAGAAACGCTGACGCCCTTGTTCTCTTCACTGGACAGTGAACTGTTCGGCCAGGTACCGGATGCGCCACGGCATTTCACTCTGGTCGTGCCGCCGGCACTGCATCCGATCTTATTGCCGCTGCTGGCGCAGAAAAGCACGCTCGCCAGCGCCGATATCCGCTGCCAAAACTTTGAACGGCGTTCATGGCGCACTGAGCTGCTGGAGGGGGCGGTAGATATGGTGATTGCCGTTGGCGATCACCAACAACGCACCAGCGCGTTACGTTATGAGCTTATTGGCAGCACCCGCCTGGTGGCGGTATTCGGATCGCCGTTACGCCAGGCATTAGGGCACAAAAGCGGGCTGACATTTAGTGAACTGGTGGACTACCCGCACTACTACTGCCATCCCTGGCCACAGACAGAGAACGAACTGGACCGTCAGTTGGAACGCCAGGGTTTGCAACGCAGGATCCAGCTCAGCTGTGCCGATTATGCGCAGTTGCCACCGGTATTGCGCGCAGCCCCCATGATGGCAGTAGTTCCGCAACCCTGGTTCAATGCACAGCAGGACAAGCAGGGACTGTATGCCCTGCCGATCCTGGACGACCTGGCGATTGGTTATCTGTTTTCGCACTACCGTCAGGGGGAAATCGAATGGAAAAAACGGCTGATCTCCACTCTCCATGCGGAACTCAAACCCTATTATCACTAGCGGCAATCAGAAGCCAAACTCGCTCAGGGCCGCAATATCATCCGGGCGGCGACCGAGCGGCCAGTGGAATTGCCGATCCTGCTCGCGGATCGGCATATCGTTGATGCAGGCGTGTCTGTTGATCATCTGGCCATCCGCATTGAACTCCCAGTTCTCGTTGCCAAAACTGCGGTACCAATTCCCGGAGTCATCACGCCATTCGTAAGCAAAACGCACTGCGATACGCGCCTCGTCAAATGCCCATAATTCCTTGATCAGCCGATATTCCAGCTCCTTGGCCCACTTGCGTTGCAGGAATACACAGACGGCCTCGCGGCCATCGACAAACTCCGCCCGATTACGCCAATGGGTATCGAGCGAATAGACCTGCGATACCCGCTCTGGATCGCGGCTGTTCCAGGCATCCTCAGCCAAACGCACTTTTTCAATCGCCGATTCACGGGTAAAGGGCGGCAAGGGGGGTTTAATGCTCATAGCTTACCTCGGGGGTTAAAGTGATGTAGACAGGTTTGTCTACATCATTAAGCTAGCGTAAGTAGACAGAGTTGTCTACAATCATTGAAATCAATGCTCAGGAGATATTTCAATGTCCGCTCCCGCTCAGGTTCTCCCCCCGCGCCAGCGTATCCTGCTGACTGCCCACGATCTGTTTTACCGCGATGGGGTACGTGCGACCGGTATCGATCGCATCATTAGCGAATCTGGCGTAGCGAAAGTGACCTTTTACCGCCATTTCCCCAGCAAAAATGAATTGATTGAGGCGTTTCTCGCCTACCGCCATCAGCAATGGCTAAGCTGGTTCAGCCAGTCACTGGCACAGCATATCGTACAGTTCGGGGATGTCTTGCCGGCGTTGGTGCCTTGTCTTGAGGAGTGGTTCAGCGATCCGCACTACCGCGGCTGCGCTTTTATCAATACGGCGCTGGAACTGGCGGATTTGCTGCCGGAGAGCCTGAACATCGCCCGCCGACACAAGCAGCAGATGGCCGAGGAGATTGCTCGCTACCTGCCCCTTGGCCCGGAGCGGGAACAACGGGCAGAAATGCTGGCGATGCTGATTGACGGGGCGATCGTCAAAGTGCAAATAGAGCAGCAACCGCAGCGGGCGTTACTGTTGTTGAGCGAAACGCTAAAGGTTTTAGCCAAAGTTTGGCGTCATCAATAATTGGCCCAAATCCCCGGCGTCACCAGCTCCAGCAGATGACCGTCGGGGTCGCGGAAGTAGATACTCTCCCCGCCGTGATCCCAGCTCATGCGCCCTTCTATCTCTATCCCCTCGGTCGTAAGATGTTGCTCCCAATGCGGCAGCTGTTCTTTCGCCACCGCCAGCCCGATATGCAGCGGTCCATTGCCGTCATGCGGGGGAATATAGCCCTCTGGGTAATGCGCGCCTTTCAGCGAGTCCCCTTCGATAAACAACAGCAACACGCTTTGCTCACCGACGTTGTAAGCGCGGAAACGCTCGTTCGCCACCATCACCGGCAGTTTTAAAACCTGCTGATAGAAAGCTGCGGCGCGTTCGATATCCTTGACGTAGAGTACGGTTTCAACCACCCGATTTATGCTGAGTTCCATGCTAACCTCCTGATTTATCAACTCAGCGAAAGTTTAGGCAAGCCGCAGGATCTCAGAATGGCAATCCGTGCCCCGTACGTGCCAATTCGTGCCAAACCGCAGGCAAAAAAAACGCGGCCCGAAGGCCGCGTGGTCACATTCACACTTTGTTGCTTAGAACTGGTAAACCAGGCCCACGGCAACAACGTTGTCGGTGTTGACACCGGCAGCCTTGGTGAAGTCGTTGTCGTCCAACAGGTTGATTTTGTAGTCAACGTAGGTGGACATGTTTTTGTTGAAGAAGTAGGTCGCACCCAGATCCACAAATTTAACCAGATCTTCGTCGCCATAGTCCTTGCCGTTAGCGGCCAGACCCAGGTTTTTACCTTTGGTTTGGTTATAACCGACGAATGGACGCAGACCGAAGTCGAACTGATAGTGTGCATAAGCTTCGATACTTTGCGCCTTGTTGGCATAACCATAAGCATCGCTGCTGGTAGAACCAAAGCGTGCGGCGTTGTAAGACTGGGTAAACATCACGGCCAGGTAAGCGTCGTTGGCGTCATATTTCAGGCCACCAGAATAACCTTCTGCACGATCGCCACGACCCATGATGCCGTTGTATGCGCCACCGCCGTTTTGCTCGCTGGTACGTTTGGAGCTAAAGAAGGCACCTGCAGCGCTGATACCATAGCCGATGTCGTAGTTCACCGACATACCGTAGCCGTCGCCGTTCTGATTGAGAACTTCACGGCCGTTGTTAGACTCTTCGCCGTTGCCGTTTTTACCCTGGTACTGCAGAGCAAAGTTCAGGCCGTCAACCAGACCGAAGAAGTCGGTGTTACGGTAAGTTGCCAAACCGCTGGAGCGTTGGAACATGAATTGGTCGGCACCGTAAGTGGAGCCATCGAACTCTGGCTGCAAGTCGGTATAAGCGGCAACGTCATACAGCACGCCGGTGTTACGGCCGTAGTCAAATGAACCGTAATCGCCAAATTTCAGGCCGGCAAAGCCGTAACGGGTAAAGTTCTTGTTGTCTTGGCTTTCAGCGTGGTTGAGGTTTGCCTGATATTCCCACTGGCCATAACCGGTCAACTGGTCGCTGATTTGTGTTTCGCCACGCAGGCCGAAACGCATATAAGACATGTCGCCATCGGAGCCATTGTTGTCAGAGAAATAGTGAAGACCATTGATCTTGCCGTACAGATCCAGTTTATTGCCGTCTTTGTTGTAGATTTCCGCCGCGCCTGCGGTGCCTGCAACCAGCAGTGCGGGGACGATCAGAGAAAGAACTCGAAGTTTCATTGTTATTATCCTCGTTTATTATGTCGAGCTATGGCCACTGCCCTTTTGAGCATTATTAGCACGACTGTGCATTACCATTCTGGTAACAAGGATAATATTAATCCAGAAAGAAAATGATACCAAGTATCCGATAGTGTTTCAGTGTGATTATTAAAGGTTTCCAAATGTAAACTTGCGCGAACTTCCACAAAACATTACAGACACACAAAATAAGGCACACAATGCCAAAAAACACACTTATAGATATAAAATCATACAGTTATACAAAAGCTTAAGAAAAAAAAGATTGCCATACAAAAGTCGCTGACAATAAGCACATTGTGCCAAAAGCATCCCATAACGCTGACGTTATAATAATCCCGCTATCATCATTATTTTCATTATTACCTTCATTATCTGTAAGATAATTTTTTGTACACTCTGTACACTTCGACCGGCTTATGGCCGGTTTTTTATTGCCTCACACTTAGCTCAAATTTCATCTTAATTCGCACTTTATGCCAAAAAATAATCACTTAAAGATATTATCCCACCAATTAACTTCCGCACTAATAGCTAATCTTTTCTTCTATTTTAGACTACATATTAAGCGCATTAATTTGGAAAGCATTTCATTGCTTAAATAACTTCCGCTTCGTGCTGCACGGGTGTTGATGCGACAACATTGGTCGCGCGGTTGCTATTTTGATAACCTGCACAAAATGCCCCGAAGAAGATGATCCATGCTATTTCAACCCGAAGCGCTATGGCGTCGGCTACAAAGCTCCCCTTTCCGCGCCAAATTTCGTCTGAATCCCAAAGACCAACTTTATTTTGAAACCAAAGGCTTGCCGCTGATCCTCAGCCATGCACGGGATTTTATCGAGCAACGGTTGGCGGCGCCTTTTCCGAACAATGACGGCAAGCAGACCCCCATGCGCGGCCATCCGGTGTTTGTCGCTCAGCACGCCACCGCCACCTGTTGCCGCGGTTGCCTGGCCAAGTGGCATAATATTCCGCAAGGGCAAGCGCTGAGCGAACAGCAAAAGCAGTATATTGTGCAAGTCATTAGCCTGTGGCTGGAACGTCGTGCAGCACCGAAGGCCAATGATGGCGCAATTCCTTTCGACCCGGATCGCGGATTGTGATAAAAACACTCCATAACTTTCAGCCCCACTTCCACAATAGATCCCAAAGCCCACATGACATCCACCTTATGCAATGAACAGCAAAAACCCGGGGTACCGGCTCAGATCGCCACGCGGCTTGCCTTTTTCGTCGCCGGTTTCGGCATGGCCGCCTGGGCGCCCCTGGTCCCCTTTGCCAAAGCGCGCATCGGCATTGATGATGGCTCTCTGGGGCTGTTGCTGCTGTGCATTGGTGCTGGTTCGATGCTGGCGATGCCGCTCACCGGTTTTCTGACCGGCAGATTGGGCTGTCGGCCGGTGATCTTGCTTGCTGGTCTGGCGCTGTGCATCGATTTACCGCTGCTGGTGCTGATGAATACCACCCTGGGCATGGCACTGGCACTGCTGCTGTTTGGCGCGGCAATTGGCATGATCGATGTGGCGATGAATATACAGGCCGTGGTGGTCGAGCGTGCCAGCGGCAAGGCAATGATGTCGGGCTTTCATGGTTTCTTCAGCGTTGGCGGCATTGCCGGCGCCGGGGGCGTTAGCATCATGCTGTGGCTGGGACTCTCCCCGCTATTAGCGACCTGTGTCACCGTATTGACTATCGCGGCGTTGCTAACCGTTGCCAGCCGCAATTTGCTGCGCGAAAGCGGCGGTGAAGAAGGTGGACCGATGTTCGTCGTGCCACGCGGCTGGGTAATGTTTATCGGCATTCTGTGTTTTATCATGTTCCTGGCGGAAGGGTCGATGCTCGACTGGAGCGCCCTGTTCCTCACCACCCTGCGCGGGGTCGATCACAGCCAGGCCGGATTGGGCTATGCGTTGTTCTCCATCACCATGACCCTCGGCAGGTTGAACGGTGACCGCATCGTCAACGCCTTGGGCAGATATAAGGTATTGTTGCTCGGCAGCCTGTGTGCCGCCATGGGTCTTAGCATGGCGATTGTGTTCGATAACGCCATGGTCTCGCTGATCGGGTTTATGCTGGTAGGGTTGGGCGCTTCCAACGTGGTGCCGATTCTGTTCAGCGCCGCAGGCAATCAACATGATATGCCGGCCAATCTGGCTATCGCCTCAGTGACTACCGTAGGCTATGCCGGCATTCTCGCCGGGCCGGCGCTAATCGGCTTTATCGCCCAGTTCTCCAGCCTGACGGTAGCCTTTGCCTGCGTTGCCGTCTTACTCCTGGCTGTTACCGCCAGCGCCCGGGCGATAACCCGTTGATTCAGGAATGCGCAGCCAACTATGCAAAACAAACAACTGACCATTAGCTCAAGCAATATTACCCGCTGCTTCCTGCTATTTGCCGTGCTGCTGACGATTGCCATTGGCCTGTACGGCTACAACTATACCAACGCCTGGCTGGCGGAGAAAAAATATGCGCTGAACAGCATCGCCAATGGGCTGCAAAAGCGCATCGACAACTATCGCTACATCACCTATCAGATCTACGATAAATTCGGCAATGCGGCCTCACTGAACGTCGATCCCAGCCTGCAGGAAACCCGACTGCGCCCGGACGTTTATTACCTGGAAAAACCGCATAAAAAAACCGACGCGGTCATTTTTGGCAGCCATGAAGAAGGGACATTGGCGATGATCGCCAATATTTCAGACTATCTGGACACCCGCTGGGGCGCCAAAACTGAAAATTACGCCATGTATTACCTGAATGGTCAGGACAACAGCCTGAGCCTGATCACCACTCAGCCGTTAAAAGAGCTGGCCTCACGTTTCAAAGAGAGCTATCTGACGACGTCGGCGGAAGATCGTCGCGCCGAAATGCTGCAACAGGCGAACATGCTCGATGAGCGCGAAAGTTTCTCCGCCTTGCGCAAGCAGCGCTTCCAGAATGCCTATTCATTTTCAATTCGCACCACTTTTAACCAGCCGGGGCATTTGGCCACGGTGATCGCCTTCGATCTACCAATTAACGACATCATTCCCATTAACATGGCGCGCGCCAGCTTTATGCTGCTGCCCGATGATAACAACATGGACGACGGCACTCTGCCGATGGAAGCCTCCAGCAACACCGGTATATCGATGAACGGTAGCTGGGTGGAATTCAGCGCTTCCCTGCCTAATGCACCGCTGAAAGTGGTTTACCGCGTCTCCGCCATCAGCCTGGCCATAGACCTGCTGCGTAACAATATTTGGCTGATTGCCATCAATTTGCTGCTGTTGGCGCTGTCGTTGGCAGGCATTTACTTTATCCGTCGCCAATACATCCGGCCGAGTGAAAGCATGGCGGTCGAGCTGGAAGCCGAGCGCGCACTGAATCAAGAGATCATCGCCAGCCTGCCTTCCGGCCTGCTGGTGTATAACTTCGCCAGCAATACGGTAATCGCCAGCAATAAGATTGCCCAACATCTGCTGCCTCACCTCAGCCTGCAAAAAATCGCTCACATGGCCGAACAGCACCATGGCGTGATCCAGGCCACGGTCAACAATGAAGTGTATGAAATTCGCATCTTCCGCAGCCAGCTGTCACCGGAGACCTACCTGTTCCTGTTAAACGATCAGGACAAGGAAGTAATGGTGAACAAACGATTGCAGCAGGCACAGCGCGAGTACGACAAGAATGTGCAGGCACGCAAGTTGATGCTGCATAATCTGGGGATCGAGCTGAACCAACCGGTGCGCCAAATGCACGATCTGGCCGATCGCCTGCGTACGCAACCGGATGAAGAACAACAGCAAGCACTGCTAAAAGAGTTGACCACACAGTCAGCGTCGGTGCTGGGCTTGATTGAGAACATCACCCTGCTCACCCGGCTGGAAACCCAGGACTGGCAACCTTCGCGTCACCCTTTCAGCCCCTCGGCCCTGGTAGATGAATTGCTGCGCGAGGCGCTGCCTTCCATCAATCAAAAAGGGCTGTCGCTGTTCAATCATTTCCAGCTTGATGTCGAGCAGCAATACATCGGTGACGCTAACGTGCTACGCAAGGTGATCTCGCTGCTGGTGCATTACGCCATTATCACTACCGCCTGCGGCAAGATTTCGCTGGTGGTTGATCATGAGCCCGAGCACCCCGATCGCCTGGTGTTTCACATCAATGATACCGGCTCGGGTATTTCCAACGAGGAAATCAGCAACCTGAACTATCCGTTCCTCAGCCAGACGCTGGTGGATCGCTTTAATCATGGCTCCGGCCTGACCTTCTTCCTGTGCAACCAGCTGTGCAAAAAACTCAACGGCCAGTTGGATATCCGCAGCAAGGTCGATATCGGCACCCGCTACACCATCCGCGTGCCGATGGAAATGGAGAAAAAGGAGACGGAAGCGCAGGAAAAACTGCTCGACGGCGTGACCGCGCTGTTGGACATCACTTCTGAAGAGGTGCGCGGCATTGTGACCCATCTTCTGCACGCCTACGGTGCAAGTTGCCTCGTTGCCGATGAACGCCAGGTTAACCGCGACTACGACGTTTTACTGACCGACAATCCGCAAAGGGCTGACGATTATACTCTGCTGCTGACCAGCGATGAGGCCGGATGGCAACAGCTTGAAAAACGGTATATTCGGGTAAACTATAACCTGAGTGGTGCAATGATAGACGCCGTGCTGATGCTGATTGAGCAGCAAATGGCCGCGCTGGAACAGCAGGAAAGCCCGCTTTCGCTGACCGCCGATGACATCCAACTCTATGAAAAACAATTGAAATCAAGTGATTACTATGGCCTGTTTGTTGATACAGTACCCGACGATATCAAAAAACTGTATACTGAGGCGGGCAGCAGTGATTTCAATGCTCTGTCACAGACAGCACACCGCCTGAAAGGCGTGTTTGCCATGTTAAATCTGCTTCCCGGCAAGCAACTGTGTGAATCGTTAGAACAGCACATCGCAGACGGTGATGCGCTCAAGATCGAGAATAACATCAGTCAGATTGATTTTTTCGTCAGCAGACTGCTGGAGCAAGGTAGCCAACAACATGAATAACCTGAACGTAATTATTGCTGATGACCATCCTATCGTACTGTTTGGCATCCGGAAGTCACTTGAGCAAATTGAATGGGTGAATGTCGTTGGGGAGTTTGAAGACTCAACAGCACTGATCAACAATCTGTCCAAGCTGGACGCCAACGTACTGATCACCGACCTTTCCATGCCGGGCGATAAATATGGCGACGGCATTACGCTGATCAAATACATCAAACGCCATTATCCGCAGTTGTCGATCATCGTTCTGACCATGAACAACAACCCGGCCATTCTAAGCGCCGTGTTGGATCTGGATATCGAAGGTATCGTACTGAAACAGGGTGCGCCTACCGACCTGCCGAAAGCGCTGGCCGCACTGCAAAAAGGCAAGAAGTTCACGCCGGAAAGCGTCTCCAAACTGTTGGAGAGGATCAGCGCCAGCGGCTACGGTGACAAACGCCTGTCGCCAAAAGAGAGCGAAGTACTGCGTCTGTTCGCCGAAGGTTTCCTGGTGACCGAAATCGCCAAGAAACTCAACCGCAGCATCAAAACCATCAGCAGCCAGAAGAAATCGGCGATGATGAAGCTGGGTGTCGAGAACGATATTGCGCTGCTCAACTACCTCTCTTCCGTCAGCATGGCACCGCTGGACAAAGAATAAAGAACACGGTAGTTAACAAGGGCGCGGCATTTTGCTGCGCCCTTTTGCTTTTAGGCCTCTTCAGACTCGGCGCGCACGTGGCGCACCTGCTGGCTGTAATAGGCCAATGTTTGCTCCAGCGTTTCCAGCGTCACCGGTTTCGACAGGCAATTATCCATGCCGGCCTCGATACAACGCTGCTTTTCTTCCGCCAGGGCATTCGCCGTGACGCCGATCACCGGGGAAGTAAACTGCAACTCACGCAGTCGCTGAGTCAAATGATAGCCATCCATGTTCGGCATATTGACGTCGGTCAGCACGATATCAACGGTATTGCGACTCAGCACGTCCAACGCGTCGACCCCATCATTGGCGGTCACCACCAGGTAGCCCAGCGAGCTAAGCTGATCGGACAGCAACCGGCGGTTGATAGGATGGTCGTCCACCACCAATAAATGAATATCACCGTTGTCGACCTGACTGGCCTTGGTCGGCACCGGCAATTGGATCAGGGCACTGCCACTCTCATCCCGGGTGCCAAACAGTCGGTTGAGCAGTATGAGGGTTTCGCGCGGCGTCGAGGTGCTGTGCATCCAGTAACCCGGGCGCGTTTCCTGCGATGGGCCGATGTGCTCGATAGAGAATTGGATCTGCGCCAGCAGCGGCGTGCTGACCCTCAACGGGTGATCGCTGAGCATCACCTCGCCTTCAGCGGTGTCCTGCCCCTGATGGCGTAATACCGTCGCACCATAGCCGCCCAGGATCTCCATCAGATAACTTTCCAGCCGCTGGTTACGGATATCCAGCCACAGCGTTTTGCCCTGCCAGGTATCGCTGGGCTGCGGGATAGGGAACTGGGCGCTAAACAGAGGAATACGGATGGTGAACAGGCTGCCTAATCCCGGCTCGGATTCAACGGCAATGTCGCCATCCATCATGTTGATCAGCTTTTCGCAAATCGCTAGCCCCAGCCCGGTCCCCTGGAAATGGCGCTGCACACCGCTGCCCACCTGGAAGAATGGGTCGAACAGGCGGGTAATTTCTTTCTCCGGGATACCGACTCCGGTGTCGCGAACGCTGAATTCCAGATAATTGCCACGGGTGCAGACCTGCAGGATGATGCAGCCGGTATCGGTGAACTTAATGGCGTTGTTCAACAAGTTGGACAACACCTGCTGCAACCGTACCGGATCGCCGGAAATGCGCTCAGGCACGTTTTGCTCGATAAAGCAGTACAGCCCCAACCGTTTCTTCACCACCAGCGGTAAATAGTTGCCGGCAATGTGGGTAATCACCTCCAGACAGGAGAACTCTCGCGGCTCTATCTTCAACTGCTCGGATTCAATTTTCGAGAAGTCCAGAATATCGCTGATGATCTTCAGCAGCAGTCCGGAAGAGTTGTTCATCGCATTGACCAGTCGATCAACGCCCTGCGGCAATGCCTTGGTCTGCAGCAAATCGAGGTTGCCGATAATGCCGTACAACGGCGTGCGCAGCTCATGGCTAACGGTCGCCAGGAACATCGATTTCGATTGGCTGGCCTGCTCCGCGGCGGCGGCCATCTCTTGCAGCGACTCCTCCATTTTCACGCGGGCGCTGACGTCCACCAGCACACAGATCGCCACGTCCTCATTACGGTAACGGGAATGAACGAAGCTGATTTGCAGGTTATTGTTATTGCTAGTCATCACATCGACAAAATTCACCTGCTGTTCGCAGATGATGCGTGTAATGCGATCGCGATCTTCGTGAGTCAGCAAATTAATGTAGTTGTGCGCCAACTCGTTACTCAGAATGTTGGTTCCGTCGCTGATGCGCAAAATACAGATGCCCACCGGGGCCGAGGCGACAATTTTACGGTTGAACTGCTCATGCTCCTCCAGCCGGAAAGCGTTGTCCTCTGCCGGCAGGAACATTTTGCGTTCAAACAACCAGGCCAGGCTGAACAACACAATGGCGGACAGCAGATTCAGCAGCACCGCATTGAGGATCAGCATTTTGAAGCGCTCAACCACCGTCTTCACCGGCACCGCATAAACGATGCTGAGCGATGACGGCGGCAACGCCTTTTTCATGATCAGGTCGCGGTAATTATCGACGTAACCAAAGTAGGCTTGTTCCGTCGGATAACTGTCGGGCGCTTGCGCATTGCGCTCACCATCCGCCAGCTGCAGTATCGGCTCGTTGTTCTCATCCAGCAGGGTGACGGCGATCGGCAGGTTGCCGGTAGTCACGAAGTCTTCCAGACGTATCGTCTGCTCAATGCCCAGCAACGCCTCCAGCTTGGAGCCAATATAGATTGGCGTCAGCACATACAGATAGCCGACATCCGGCCGCTGCTGGCTTGGGCTGATCCAGTACAGATTGTTGTCTTTATCCTGGTTCTTGGCGTTGCGATATTTAAGGATGCGCTCATGCAGCGTTTTCAGCGCATCTGGCCGATTGGCTACACCGCTACTGCCGCCGAACTCCGCCATGCACAGGCTATCACCGCCGATGAAAAACACCCGG
Organism: Serratia liquefaciens; assembly: GCA_012719855.1. Taxonomy (GTDB): domain Bacteria; phylum Pseudomonadota; class Gammaproteobacteria; order Enterobacterales; family Enterobacteriaceae; genus Serratia; species Serratia liquefaciens_A. Next base: position 82,335 of record JAAXZN010000023.1, read on the forward strand.
TTGAGATCGTAGGCCGCGACAAAGTTCTCTTTCCAATACTGGATCAACCCGCTCAGCGAATTGAGCGAGCTACGGTAGGTATTATTAAGCGAACAGTTGGACTCCGGATAGAGCGGGAAAAACTCTGGCGGGCTGCTCTTGCCGGGAAAGATGCCACTGAACATATCCATGCTGCTGACCGAGCCATTGAGGCGATTTTCCGCCATATATTTGATATCGCGGATGATATCGGCCGAATGACGAATGTAGCCCTGCGCCTGATCAAAATTCAGATTGTAGTCCTGCCGAATGTCAGATTCTTTCTGATGCAGGATATTCAGGATATAGAAAGTGGTGAGCAACGCCCCCAGCGACCACAGCATTATCGCCAGCACCCGGAACAGATAGCGGGAAATCTTTAACGTGGTGCGAAAAGAGGCTAAATATTTCAATCGGATACCGTACGAATGTGAGTGGTGGCCAGCGCGTTCATATCAGAGCCGGGAGCTGTTGGCTTGGGTCCGCTAATTAAACCATATAACTGAAAAAGGGCCTAGCATCGCTGCCAGGCCCTGTATTTTTCTGTGCAATAGTGGCGAAATGCCGCCAACTATGGCTTAGGCGTTGTCATCTTCCGCATCGTCTACCGCTTCAGAATCGTCGTCGCCTTCGTCCAGCGGCGTAGCGTCTTCTTCTACGGCTTCCGCGCCGGCTTCGAGGCTGTCGAGCTCTTCATCTTCTACCGGTTCGGCAACGCGCTGCAGACCAACGACATTCTCGTCTTCCGCAGTACGGATCAGCGTAACACCCTGGGTATTACGGCCAACCACGCTGACTTCCGAAACGCGAGTACGCACCAGCGTACCGGCATCGGTGATCATCATGATCTGATCGGTGGTATCCACCTGCACCGCACCCACAACCTGACCATTACGCTCGCTCACCTTGATGGAGATAACCCCTTGGGTGGCACGTGACTTGGTTGGGTATTCGGTAACCGCAGTACGTTTACCGTAGCCGTTCTGGGTGACAGTCAGAATATCGCCTTCACCACGAGGCACAATCAGGGAGATAACGCTGTCGCCTTCGCCCAGGTTGATACCGCGCACGCCGGTAGCAGTACGGCCCATGGAACGCACCTGCGTTTCCGGGAAGCGAACCACTTTACCGTTGGCGGAGAACAGCATGACTTCGTTGCTGCCGTCGGTCAGGTCAACACCAATCAGCTCGTCACCCTCATTGAGGTTGACGGCGATGATGCCGGCGCTGCGTGGGCGGCTGAAGTCGGTCAACGCCGTTTTCTTCACGGTGCCGCTGGCGGTTGCCATGAATACATGACGCCCTTCTTCATACTCACGCACCGGCAGAATGGCGGTGATACGCTCATTGGCTTCCAGCGGCAACAAGTTGACGATTGGACGGCCACGTGCGCCACGGCTGGCTTCAGGCAGTTGGTACACCTTCATCCAGTACAGGCGACCACGGCTGGAGAAGCACAGGATCGTGTCGTGGGTGTTAGCCACCAACAGACGATCGATAAAGTCTTCTTCTTTGATACGTGCAGCGGACTTGCCCTTACCGCCGCGGCGTTGCGCTTCATAGTCGCTCAATGGCTGATACTTCACATAGCCCTGGTGCGACAGCGTAACAACCACGTCTTCCTGATTGATCAGGTCTTCGATATTGATATCGGAAGTGTTGGCAGTGATCTCGGTACGGCGGCCGTCGTTGTACTGCTCTTTGATTGCGACCAGCTCTTCGCGGATCACTTCCATCAGGCGGTCTGGGTTTTCCAGAATAAAGATCAGCTCGGCAATGGCGGTCAGCAGCTCTTTATACTCGTCCAGCAGCTTTTCATGCTCCAGGCCGGTCAGTTTCTGCAGGCGCAGATCCAAAATCGCCTGAGCTTGCTGCTCGGTCAGGTGATATTTGCCGTCACGGATGCCAAACTCCGGCTCCAGCCACTCAGGGCGTGCCGCGTCATCACCGGCGCGTTCCAGCATGGAAGCGACATTACCCAAATCCCATGCCTGCGCAACCAAGCCGGCTTTCGCTTCCGCTGGGGTTGGCGCACGACGGATCAGTTCAATGATCGGATCGATGTTGGCCAGAGCAATAGCTAACGCTTCCAGGATATGGGCACGATCGCGAGCTTTACGCAGTTCAAAGATGGTACGGCGGGTGACCACTTCGCGGCGGTGACGAACAAACGCCTGCAAAATATCTTTCAGGTTCAGCAGCTTCGGCTGGCCCTGGTGCAATGCCACCATGTTGATGCCGAAGGTGACCTGCAATTGCGTCAGTGAGTACAGGTTGTTCAGTACCACTTCGCCAACCGCATCGCGTTTGATCTCGACCACGATGCGCATGCCGTCTTTATCGGACTCGTCGCGCAGTGCGCTGATGCCTTCCACGCGCTTTTCTTTAACCAGCTCGGCGATCTTCTCGATCAGACGCGCCTTGTTCACCTGATACGGGATCTCGTGAACAATAATGGTTTCGCGCCCGGTCTTGGCATCGGCTTCCACTTCAGCGCGTGCGCGCAGGTAGATCTTGCCGCGCCCAGTGCGGTAGGCCTCTTCGATACCACGACGACCGTTGATGATCGCCGCCGTCGGGAAGTCCGGCCCCGGGATGTGTTCCATCAGGCCTTCGATGCTGATGTTTTCATCATCGATGTAGGCCAGGCAGCCGTTGATAACCTCTGACAGGTTATGCGGCGGAATGTTGGTGGCCATGCCCACGGCAATACCCGACGAGCCGTTAACCAGCAGGTTCGGGATCTTGGTTGGCATGACGGCTGGGATCTGCTCGGTGCCATCGTAGTTAGGCACGAAGTCGACGGTTTCTTTTTCCAGATCCGCCAGCAGTTCGTGAGCAATTTTTGACATGCGCACTTCGGTGTAACGCATCGCCGCGGCGGAGTCGCCGTCGACGGAACCGAAGTTACCCTGACCGTCCACCAGCATATAGCGCAGTGAGAAAGGTTGAGCCATACGCACGATGGTGTCGTAAACCGCGCTGTCACCGTGTGGGTGATATTTACCGATGACGTCCCCGACGACACGGGCCGATTTCTTGTATGGTTTATTCCAGTCGTTACCCAGTACGTTCATCGCGTACAAAACGCGGCGGTGTACCGGCTTCAGTCCATCACGAACATCTGGCAGCGCACGTCCGACAATTACGGACATCGCGTAGTCCAGATACGAGTTTTTCAACTCGTCTTCGATGTTTACCGGTGTGATTTCTCTGGCAAGGTCGCTCATGGAGCTGCTATCCCTCTACTAATGATTCATCTGCCCGCTGCCATAGTGGCAAAGGTGTAAAACTATATCACAAAGCACGCTTTACGGGAAAATAACCGCCGCCGATTCACTGAAATTGTGCATATATGTGCGCTAAAAATGCATCGGCGCAGACGGCGCTGCGCCGGAACATGTATAATCCGCGCAACGAGAACCAGGAGCCAAATACGCCCATGAATGCAGAATCATCCAGCCAAGCGCAAAACGTAGACCATCAGGAAATCGCCAAGTTCGAGGCCGTGGCCTCTCGCTGGTGGGATTTGGAAGGTGAGTTCAAGCCGCTGCACCGTATCAACCCGCTGCGCCTGAATTATATCCTGCAACGTTCAGGCGGCATTTTTGATAAAACCGTCCTCGACGTGGGCTGCGGCGGCGGCATTTTGGCGGAAAGCATGGCCCGTGAAGGCGCAAAAGTTACCGGTTTGGACATGGGTGCCGAGCCATTGCAAGTGGCCCGGTTACACGCGCTGGAAACCGGCATGAACGTGAATTACGTGCAGGAAACGGTAGAGAGCCATGCCCAGGCCAACCCGCAAAAATACGACGTCGTAACCTGTATGGAAATGCTGGAGCACGTGCCCGATCCGGCTTCGGTAGTGCGCGCCTGCGCTCACCTGGTCAAACCGGGTGGCCATGTGTTCTTCTCCACCATCAACCGCAACACCAAGGCCTGGCTGATGGCGGTCATAGGTGCGGAATATATTCTGAAGATGGTCCCTCAGGGTACCCACGACCATAAGAAGTTCATCCGCCCTTCCGAGCTCATCGGCTGGGTTGACGGCACGCCGCTGCGCGAAAAACACATGATTGGCCTGCATTACAACCCGATCACCGACCACTTCAAGCTGGGTGGCAACGTTGATGTGAACTACATGGTACATACTCAGCACGAAGGCTGATGCCGTTCTCAAACGCGGTGGGTGTTTAAGCGCTCACCGCAGAAAAATAAACTCCCTTCTTCAGGCTCCATCATTGGCCTTCTCACCCTTTTCAATCAAAGAGTTGACTGCCGTATTAAAATGGTTCGTCATCGCTTTCATCGCCCCTTCCGAGTCCTGGGCGCAAACGCAATCGCAAATGTCCTGATGCAAAGAAACAATCTGTTTTCTTTCGGTATCGGTGCCACTTTGCGCTTCGAGACCGGCATGGATAGAACGCCTGAGTTGTTCATGCAGGGACTGCAATAAAATACCGGACAGAGGGTTGCGAGATGCCCGGGCAATAATGAGATGGAAGTTAATGTCATGCTGAATGAATTTTTCAGTGTCAAAGATGCACGCTTCAATCTGCTTCATCTCATCTTGCAGCTGGCGAAAATCCTCTTCATTGCCGTGGATTGCCGCCATCCCGGCACTGCCGATTTCAAGCCACTGGCGCACGCTCAAGATCTGCGAGACGGACACCTGATTTGACGCGATGGCAAAGCCAAAAATAAGCTCAAGCACGCTGCTGTCGAACGCTTTCACCCGCGGGACTTTACCGCTTTTTATCTCCAGGATCCCCAGTGCGGACAGTGAACGGTATGCCTCACGGATCACCCCACGACTGACGCCCAGCTCCTCAATTAATTTTACTTCACTTGGAACCGCCATCCCCGGAGTCAGCTGCTGCTGACTTATCATATCCAGCACGTAATGCTTGATTTGCGAGGACAATGTGTGGCTCTGAATCGGCATCTTTGTATCCATTTTAAACGACTCCAAAATTTACAACTTCAAATGTACTGGCTGAAGAGCAAAGCCGAAAACATCACGGCAGACTACTGACAAAGCCGGTTATCAGGCAGAACGTGCCCATCATGGATCTCGGTGCACCAGGCCCTGGTATCCCGGGCCCAAAGCCCCTTGTCATCAAACTCGCGGTATTTTCTTCTCTCAGACCACCACCACAATTCAACACCATCAACGGCCCCTTCCGGGCGGTTCTCTCCGTCATTTTACTAAAAATGTGAGCTTAATATCATATATAAAATCATCCCTATCAACCTGTTTGACAGGTTGATAGGTTGCGCGTAATTTTTCCTGTGAAAACCCCCGAGCCTGCTCTTGGGGCCAAATAGAAATTTTCTTTTCAGGAGAAAAAAATGTGGTCGAATGATCAAGAGCTCTTCCAACTGATGCGCACCAAACTGTTCCCCGCCGTTGTCGGGGATATTCTTGATACTATGGGATTTTTACATCAGTTTTTTGCCCCCTCCATCAAACCGCTGCAGATGAATATGGTGGTTGCCGGCAGAGCGATGCCGGTGCTCGAAGCCGATGTTTACGAACTTCAATCAAGCTCCGGGCATAGCGAAATCACCCAGAAACCTTTTGGGTTAATGTTTGAAGCACTGGATTCGTTGAAAGAAGACGAGGTGTACATCGCCACAGGAAGTTCTCTGCGTTACGCGCTTTGGGGCGGTCTGATGTCAACCCGGGCTCGTCATCTGAAAGCGGCTGGCGCCGTGCTTGATGGATATGTGCGCGATAGCAATGAAATCCTGGAATTAAATTTCCCCACTTTCTCACACGGCACTTATGCACAAGATCAAGGCCCCAGAGGAAAGGTGATCGACTATCGCGTTCCTATTGAATTTAACGGAATAAGGGTAAGTCCAGGCGATATTGTCTATGGCGACCGCGATGGCATATTAATCATCCCGCAAGAAGTTGAACGTGACGCCATTAGTTTGGCATTAGAAAAAGTCTCCACAGAGAATAGCGTCAGGACAGCCATCAGCAATGGCATGAGCACGGTAGAGGCATTCGAAACCTTTGGCGTAATGTGACCTCACCCGGCCCATGATAATCGGTTCGCATGGTGGGCTTATATTTAGCCATTCAATATGAGTATGCAATCATGAAACAGAGAAATAAAATAATAACACTCTTGTTTATCGCGAGCATTATTAACTATCTCGATCGGGCGGCCTTTTCTGTTGCCATGCCCTATATAAAAGATTATCTACAACTTTCTCCTGCTGAAATTGGGGTAATGCTGAGTAGCTTCTTTTTCGGCTATGCCTTATTTAACTTCGTCGGAGGGTATCTGTCTGATATTTACGGCCCGCGCAAAGTGATGGCCATTGCCATGCTTACCTGGTCGTTATTCTGTGGTCTGACCGGGGTCGCTTTCAGCTACATTATCCTCTTTATAATTCGGGTTATTTTTGGGATGAGCGAGGGCCCGGTCAGCACCAATATCAATAAGGTCATCACCCACTGGATCCCGATTCACCAGCGCGCACGCGCCATCGGCATTGCCAATGCGGGCAATCCACTCGGAGGGGCTATCGCGGGCCCCATCGTTGGATTCCTGATCATTATGTGGAACTGGCGAGTGGCCTTTATCATTCTCATGTCACTTGGCTTTGTGTGGACCTTCTTCTGGCTGAAAAACTTTACTGACAACCCTAAAGATCACCCGAAGACCCAGTCCATTGAAATTGAAGAGTTTGAAACGGCGCTGCACAATGCGCCGGTAAACCATGATACCCAGACCAAGCTGCCGTTTCGCTTTTATCTGACACAGCCTCTGGTTCTGGCGACCGGCATGGCGTTCTTTGCCATCAACTATATTCTTTATTTCTTCCTGACCTGGTTTCCCAGCTACCTCTCGATGGCAAAAGGGCTGAACATTGCTGAAATGAGTATTGCCTCCTCGATTCCCTGGCTACTTGGCAGCGTGGGTATGGTCATGGGGGGCGCAGTCTCCGATTATATTTACAAGAAAAGCGGAAGATTACTTTTTTCCAGAAAGCTGCTTATTGTTGTCGGTTTAATTGCTTCCTCTATATGTATCTGCATTGCCGGGATCGTAGACTCCGTGACCTTTGCCGTCATTATGATGTCCTTCGGCATATTCTTTATGTATCTGGCCGCCTCATCACCCTGGTCTATTATTTCCGACAGTATTTCCGCAGACAAGGTGGGTGGCGTGGGCGGTTTTGTTCACCTGCTGGCGAATACTTCAGGCATGATCGCCCCTATTCTGACCGGTTTTATTGTTCAATACAGCGGTGGCAGTTTTATTTCAGCCTTCATATTGGCGGGTATCGTAGGTATTTTCGGCGCATTAAGCGTGGCCTTATTTGTCAAACCTATTAATTCAAATAAAAAAGTACAACCTCTCACGGACAGCTTAACGAACCTGAGGAAACAATAATAATGAAAGCATTAACCATTGATAAAAATTCCCATACCGAGTTCGTCGACATCCCTGAGGCCGTATGCGGTGATAATGATGTGCTTATCGATGTCCAACGCGTCGGCCTGTGCGGCTCCGATTTAAATACCTACCGTGGGTTTAACCCGCTGGTTGTATACCCTTGCATCCCCGGCCATGAAATTGGCGGCGAAGTTATCCGCACGGGGTGCAACGTCACGACGGCCAAACCGGGCGATCGCGTGGTGGTCCTGCCTTGTACAGAATGCGGGGTTTGCAGCAGTTGCCTCGCTGGCAGGCCGAATGCTTGTAAGCACAATCAAACGCTCGGCGTCCAGCGTCAGGGGGGGATGGCGCAAAGGCTGGCTATTGCGGCCAATAAAATTCTTGTTTGCAATGCCCTGAGCTTTGATGAACTGGCTCTGGTTGAACCTCTGGCCGTTGGGCTGCACGCCGCCCGTCGCGGCGCCATTCAGGTTGGAGAATGGGTGGCCGTGATAGGTTGCGGTGTCATTGGCCTTGGAGCCATAGCCGCCGCAGCAGCCATGGGTGCACGGGTGATCGCCATAGACATAGACGATCGCAAACAGGCCGTGGCTCTGGCCTGCGGCGCTTGCTCATTCATCAATGGTGAAAAGGTCGACCTCGCCAACGAGCTGGGCAAGATCGACGAAGGCCGTGGCCCGGCATTGGTCATTGAGGCCGCCGGGCAAACCTCTTCCATCGAGCAATCTCTCGAACTGGTCGCCTTTTCTGGCCGCATTGTTTACGTCGGCTACGCAAAAAAACCGGTTAACTACAACAGCGCGCTTTTTTTGCTGAAAGAGGTGGATATTCGCGGCTCACGAAACGCCACGGTGGCAGATTTTCGCGCCGTACTGGCCTTGATGGAACAGCAGCGCTACCCCCTGCATTCCATTATCACCACTCATTACCCGCTCGAACAGGCAGGTGAAGCCTTTATGACGTGGGCAGCCGATCCTGGTGCCGTGACCAAAATACTTATCGCCCTTTAAACCGCAATCAATCAGAGATTATGACTATGTTAAAAAATGCATTTTCACTCGAAGGCAAAACGGCATTAATTACTGGCTCGGCCAGCGGCCTGGGTTACGCAATGGCCGAATGCATGGTGGCCAGCGGCGCAAAAGTCATCATTGCCGACCTCAATGGCCCACTCGCTCAGCAGGCCGCAGAAAACCTCGGTCCTCAGGCAACCTACAGTCAATTTAACGTCAGTGAAACCGCCAAAACCCAGGCATGGGTCAATGGATTGCTCGAGCAGGTTGGGCAAATCGACATCCTGGTCAACAACGCGGGCAACCATTGCAAAAAGCCCATCGAGGAGATGAGCGTTGAGGATTTTGAATCCGTTCTTGATGTTCACGTTGTCGCAGCATTTGCCTTGACCAAAGCGTTAGTCCCACACATGAAGCGGCATGGCAATGCCAGCGTTCTGTTTACCGCCTCCATGACGTCATTTCTTGGGCAGCCCTATGTCGCTGGCTATGCGGCAGCGAAGTCAGCCTATCTGGGACTTATTCGTGCGCTGACCACTGAACTGGCTGGGGCAGGAATACGAGTCAACGGCATCGCGCCGGGCTGGATCGACACGCCCATGCTGCGCAAAGCCATCGAGGGAGATGATGAACGCCGAAATAAAATTCTCGGACGACCCCCGATGAAGAAATTCGGCAAGCCAGAAGACATTGGCTGGGCCGCCACTTATTTGGCTTCAGAAGCCGCCGCCTTTATCAGCGGTCAGGTTCTGGTAGTTGATGGTGGCGCGCTGATTGGTTTCTGATTGATTCGCCAGTGCTATTACTGGGTGATAGCACTGAAAATCCAGTCTAAATAATAAGATCGGGAGGGCTATTATGGAGCAAGTCGCATACAAGATTAATGACGTTGATAATGTCGCTACGGCGCTAACCCCCATTCAAACGGGCGAAGTCTCGGTTCGCGGCTGTGGAAATGACAGCATCATCGCCAATGAGAATATCAATATCGGCCATAAAATCGCGTTATGCCCCATTTCCATGGGCGATCCCATCATTAAATACGGCATCAACATAGGCCGTGCGACCCAAGCAGTCAACACGGGCGATTGGGTTCACCTGCACGTTATGCATAGCAATTATGACGAACGCTCATCCCATCTGGATCTCGTGACTGGCGCCCCTAAGGATGTCAAATATGAATAAGTTAGAAAGCCTGAAATCGGTGACGTGGTCAGGTTACCAGCGCCAGAACGGCACCAAGGGGATCCGCAATAAAATATTGGTTATTTACACCGTGGAATGCGCCCATTTTGTGGCCGATAAAATAACCGAAAAAGTGAATGACGCCGAAGTTGAAGCCGTTGGGTTTTCCGGTTGTACCGACAATGAGTACGCCGTAAGAATGCTGATCTCATTAATTCGCCATCCTAATGTAGGTGGTGTCCTTGCCGTAGGGTTAGGGTGTGAGTACATCCAGCCAGAGTGGCTCAGCAATATCGCAAAAGAAGAAGGCAAGCCGACGGCCTGGTTCTATATTCAGCAAACCGGCGGCACAAAAGGCAGTGTGGAGTTAGGCGTTGAGCATGTCAGGAGAATGCAGACAGAATTAACACGCACCAGTCGAGTGCCCATGGGCTTTGAGGACTTAATTATCGGCAGCGAGTGTGGAGGCAGCGACTATACCAGCGGGCTGGCGGGCAATGTGGCGGTGGGCAACTTTTTTGACTGGTTGGTCGATGCGGGCGGCACGGCAATTTTTGAAGAGATCGTCGAAGCCATAGGTTTGATTGATATTTTGTCCCAGCGCGCCGCAACCGAAAGCGCTAAGGATGAAATCGTTGCCACCTACAATAAGGCGCTCGATTACTGCAAATCGGTTAGGCAATACTCGGTCAGTCCAGGAAACTTTGCCGGGGGATTATCCACAATCGAAGAAAAAAGCATGGGTGCCGTAATAAAGAGCGGCTCTCGCCCCATTCAAGGGGTGCTCAAAGTCAGCGGTAGTCCCCAGCGAAAAGGCCTGTGGTTACTTGATAGCACGCCAGATCCCCACTGGATGCAATTTGGCATCACTAATCCTAATGATAATGAAGGGCTGATGGATCTCATCTCCTGCGGTAGCCATATTATATTTTTTGTCACCGGTCGCGGCAGCGTAGTGGGATCCGTGGTTGCCCCAGTGATAAAAATCACCGGCAACAGCCTAACGTTTGAAAACATGATTGATGATATGGATGTAGATGCCGGCCGGCTGTTAAGCGGGGCAATATCGCAACAAGAACTTTCCCTGGAAATCGCTCAATTGATGGTGGCGATTGCTGCCGGGCAACAAAGCAAAAGTGAGGAACAAGGTCATAAAGAGTATTTTATTCCTTATAAATATCAAAGCAAAGAGGTGCTGATCCCCACCCGCTGCGAAAGCTAGCCGTATCAACCGCTGTCAGTCGATGCCTAAAAATGATCAATTTGCGGGAGTGAAGTCGGCCCGAAAGCTCCCGTAAACCTCTTGCGGCGCAAATGCTCTCTTGCGAAGGCAAGGGCTGGAATCCTCAATCTCTTGCCTGGTATCTATCCTCCCCACATCTCACGGACGAGAAACCGTGGTTAACCGCAGCCCTCGTTGTCGCTAGAATAGCTACGGGAAACACGCTGATGGGCATTGGGCAAAAGATTGCGCCAGCCCAGTGTTCTTCTTGTTTATGTATTTTTAGAACTTTGATGGCTAACAATATGCCGTTTTTTTCTAACGTTTAATAAAGCGGCAAACGATCACGTTTTTCTGATTATAGGGAAAATCTTATCCCGCTTATTGACAAGCTTGTCGCGCCAGTCACAGCGCGCACTGCGAAAGACAAGTCACATTTCACCCCCAAGTTATCCACAAATTAGGCCACTTTTGTTCACTTGCAAACGCCCTGTTTTCTCACTATCTTGTTACCTCACCGACATACACCCCCTATATATAGTGTTTACATACTGAGCAGAGCTACTACACTTCTGCTTAGGGGCACCATACGGACAGGTAAAACACCACATGAACCAAAGTCTGCTTGTTACTAAACGCGATGGGCGTAAAGAGCGCATCAACCTCGACAAAATCCACCGTGTCATCGATTGGGCTGCGGAAGGGTTAAACAACGTCTCCGTTTCTCAAGTAGAGTTGCGTTCCCATATTCAGTTTTATGACGGTATCAAAACCGCTGATATCCATGAAACCATTATCAAAGCAGCAGCCGATCTGATCTCGCGCGACGCGCCGGACTACCAGTATCTGGCCGCGCGCCTGGCCATCTTCCATCTGCGCAAAAAAGCTTACGGTCAGTTCGAGCCGCCAAAGCTGCTCGCTCACGTGACGCGCATGGTAGAAATGGGCAAGTACGATAAGCATCTGCTGGAAGACTACAGCACTGAAGAGTTCGAGCAGATGGACTCCTTTATCGATCACTGGCGTGATATGAACTTCTCCTACGCGGCCGTTAAGCAGCTGGAAGGGAAGTATCTGGTGCAGAACCGCGTCAGCGGCGAGATCTACGAGAGCGCGCAGTTCCTGTATATCCTGGTGGCCGCGTGCCTGTTCTCCAACTACCCGCGCGAGACCCGTCTGGACTACATTAAACGTTTCTACGACGCGATCTCCACCTTCAAAATCTCACTGCCTACGCCAATCATGTCCGGCGTGCGCACTCCTACCCGCCAGTTCAGCTCTTGCGTGCTGATCGAATGCGGCGACAGCCTGGATTCCATCAACGCCACCTCCAGCGCCATTGTGAAATACGTTTCGCAACGCGCCGGCATCGGTATCAACGCCGGTCGCATCCGTGCGCTGGGCAGCCCGATCCGCGGCGGTGAAGCCTTCCATACTGGCTGTATCCCGTTCTACAAACACTTCCAGACCGCGGTGAAGTCCTGTTCTCAGGGCGGCGTGCGTGGTGGTGCAGCGACGCTGTTCTACCCGATGTGGCATCTGGAAGTTGAAAGCCTGCTGGTACTGAAAAACAACCGTGGCGTTGAAGGCAACCGCGTGCGCCACATGGACTACGGCGTGCAGTTGAACCGCCTGATGTACCAGCGCCTGATCAAAGGCCAGGACATCACCCTGTTCAGCCCATCGGACGTTCCCGGCCTGTATGACGCGTTCTTCGCCAACCAGGACGAATTCGAACGTCTGTATACCCAGTACGAGCAAGACGACAGCATCCGTCAGAAGCGCGTAAAAGCGGTCGAACTGTTCTCGCTGATGATGCAGGAACGCGCCTCTACCGGCCGTATCTACATTCAGAACGTTGACCACTGCAACACCCACAGCCCGTTTGATCCGCAGATCGCACCGGTGCGCCAGTCCAACCTGTGCCTGGAAATCGCCCTGCCGACCAAACCGCTGGATGACGTCAACGACGAAAACGGCGAAATTGCCCTGTGTACGCTGTCCGCCTTTAACCTGGGCGCCATCGAAAGCCTGGACGATTTGGAAGAGCTGGCCACCCTGGCAGTGCGCGCATTGGACGCCCTGCTGGACTACCAGGACTACCCAATCAAAGCCGCACACCGTGGCGCCATGGGCCGTCGCACCCTGGGTATCGGCGTGATTAACTACGCTTACTATCTGGCGAAGAACGGCGTGCGTTATTCCGATGGCAGCGCCAACAACCTGACCCACAAGACATTCGAAGCTATCCAGTATTACCTGCTGAAGGCCTCGAACCGTCTGGCTCAGGAACAAGGGGCTTGCCCGTGGTTCAATGAAACCACCTATTCGCAGGGGATCCTGCCGATCGACACCTACAAGAAAGATCTGGATGTCATCTGCCAAGAGCCGCTGCACTACGACTGGGAAACCCTGCGTAAAGAGATCAAGGAAACCGGTCTGCGCAACTCGACCCTGTCGGCACTGATGCCTTCGGAAACCTCTTCGCAGATTTCCAACGCCACCAACGGCATTGAGCCACCACGTGGTCACATCAGCATCAAAGCGTCGAAAGACGGCATCCTGCGCCAGGTGGTGCCGGAGTACGAACGTCTGAAAAACGACTACGAGCTGCTGTGGGAAATGCCGAACAACGACGGCTACCTGCAACTGGTCGGTCTGATGCAGAAGTTTATCGACCAGTCGATCTCTGCCAACACCAACTATGACCCAACCCGCTTCCCGGGCGGCAAGGTGCCAATGAAGCAGCTGTTGAAAGACCTGCTCACCACCTACAAGTTTGGTGTCAAGACGCTGTACTATCAGAACACCCGCGACGGCGCGGAAGACGTCCAGGAAGATTTGTTGCCGGCCAAGGGCGGCGATGATGACTGCGAAAGCGGCGCCTGCAAGATCTAAAGTTTGAAACAGCGGGCCGGAACTCTTCCGGCCCCTTCATTTAGCCACGATACGATGGACTCAGGCTTATGGCTTACACCACATTTTCTCAGAATAAAAACAACCAGTTGCTGGAACCGATGTTCTTCGGCCAGTCGGTTAACGTTGCGCGCTTCGATCAGCAAAAACATGAAATTTTCGAAAAACTGATTGAGAAACAGCTGTCCTTCTTCTGGCGCCCGGAAGAGGTTGACGTTTCCCGCGATCGTATCGACTATCAGGCGTTGCCGGAGCATGAAAAACACATTTTCATCAGCAACCTGAAATACCAGACGCTGCTGGATTCGATCCAGGGGCGCAGCCCGAACGTGGCGCTGCTGCCGCTGATCTCGATCCCGGAACTGGAAACCTGGGTGGAAACCTGGTCATTCTCCGAGACCATTCACTCACGTTCTTACACCCACATCATCCGGAACATCGTTAACGATCCGGCAGTGGTGTTTGACGATATCGTTACCAACGAAGAGATCCTCAAGCGCGCGAAAGACATTTCCGGCTACTACGACGATCTGATCGAAATGACCGGCTACTATCATCTGCTGGGTGAAGGCACGCATCAGGTCAACGGCAACACCGTGACCGTGAGCCTGCGCGCGCTGAAAAAGCAGCTGTATCTGTGCCTGATGAGTGTTAACGCGCTGGAAGCCATTCGTTTCTACGTCAGCTTCGCCTGTTCGTTTGCCTTCGCGGAACGCGAGCTGATGGAAGGCAACGCCAAAATCATCAAGCTGATTGCCCGTGACGAAGCGCTGCACCTGACTGGGACCCAGCACATGCTGAACCTGATGCGCTCCGGCGCCGATGACCCGGAAATGGCGGAAATCGCCGTTGAGTGTCAGCAGCAGTGCTACGATCTGTTTGTGCTGGCAGCCGAGCAGGAAAAAGAATGGGCGGAATACCTGTTCCGTGACGGCTCAATGATCGGCCTGAACAAAGACATTCTGTGCCAGTATGTGGAATACATCACCAATATCCGCATGCAGGCCGTGGGCCTTGGCCTGCCGTTCGCCACCCGCTCTAACCCGATCCCATGGATTAACGCCTGGTTAGTCTCCGACAACGTGCAGGTTGCACCGCAGGAAGTGGAAGTCAGCTCCTACCTGGTAGGGCAGATCGACTCTGAAGTGCATGCCGACGACCTGAGCGACTTCGAACTCTAAGCGATGGCATCATCAATCGTGACGCTGCGTACCACAGGTGCGCAGCTTGCCTGCCCCAAAAGTGAAAATTGCCTGCTCGACGTGCTCGAATTGCACGACGTCGAGGTAGAGTATCAGTGCCGTTCCGGCTACTGCGGCGCCTGCCGCCTGAAGCTGGTGAAAGGTGAAGTAACCTACCGCCAACAGCCATTGGCGTTTATCAACGAGGGCGAGATCCTGCCTTGCTGTTGCATGCCGCTGACGGATATCGAGCTGGAAATCTAAAAGGTTGGGTGCCTGAAACCCTGCCTGGAGACCAGAAGGCGGGGTTACCCCCGCCCTATGATTTACCGCTTCACATCACAAGCCAGCCTGATCAGTATCGTGATACTTTCCTGATAGATTTTCAGCTCACACAGTGAGTCTCTTATCATCCAGATAAATACCAAAATCGTAATACATACAACGGCTAACGAGTGAAACACATGCTTTAACTGCATGCTTGCCTCCTTGCTGTGAAGGGGCTACCATACCGGTGTCTAGGCGGTATGTGCAGCCCCATTCTGATTGATAGTCAGTTTGGGGCTTTCATCTATCCGCCTTGCCACACAATGCTCAAGACGAACAGTCTCAAGCACCCGCAGCGATTGTAACAGCCTGAACCTAGCGCGATAACCCCTTATAATATTATGATTAATAAGGGATATATCACTGCCATCAAGCCTTCTCTATTCAATAATCTCCAGCGTTTCCAGCCAGGCATTCCTGCCGCATACCGGCCCGCCGTTAAGCCATCGCCGCAGCATGTCTAGCGCCAGCATCGCCACTGACTCTTGCCGTAACCGCAGGCTGTGCCGCGCCGCCCGATAGCGTACCGTCTGTCCGATGCTGCCTTTCGGCGTATGCAACCCAATGCTCACCCGATCGCCGCTCATGGCGCTGACCGCCAATGCCAACTGCGCCCCAGTCAATTCCGCCAACGAACGAGCGCGAGCCAACGTGGTTTCCAGCGTTTCCACGCAGTGCGACGGTAACAATTCGCCACCGGCCAACGGCGCCCCTTCGCTTTGCAGTTGCAGATTGATCAGCCCGGCGCTGAACTGTTCGCTCAGCGCCAGCTTCAGCCCTTGCTGATTTAACCGCTGTGTCAGCACTGCCGGCAGCCCAAGAGTCCCTTCAAACAGGGTGTTATCACCCGCAACCTGACGAACCCGCTCCCACGCTTGCTCCATCGCCGCACGCTGGGCAACCGGGCCGGTCAGCTTCAGTTCAATGATCGGGCTGGAGGAACGATAGCCCAACACCACATCCGGCGGCAGCGGCATGCTGTCCAGCTCGGCGGCCAGATCGCTTTCCGAGGTGCCAAAAGTGGTCAACCGCAGGCACAGCGGTGGCGCCGGCAAGGTAAAGCGCTGACGCAGGCGGGGCACAATTTGCTGTTCGACCATCACTTTGAATTCGGAAGGCACGCCAGGTGTGAAAAACATCATGCAGCGGTTCAGCTGCAAGGCAAAACCACAGGCGGTGCCAACCGGGTTATCGAGCATCTCTGCGTTAGCGGGGATCTGCGCCTGCTTGCGGTTTGAGGCCGCCATCGGCCTGCCACGTTCGGCAAAATAAGCTTCTATATGCGCCATCCATTCAGCATGCTCAACCAGCTCGACGCCGCAGGCGGTCGCAGCCGCCTGAGCACTGAGATCGTCACTGGTCGGCCCCAGGCCGCCGTTAACGATCAGCACATCGGCGATATGACTGCGTTCCTGTAATGTTTCGATCAGAGAGGAGAGACTGTCCCCCACCGTTTCACGGCCGCTCATCGGCATGCCCTGCTGGAACAGATAGTCTGCCAGCCAGGCGGCGTTGGTATCTATAATTTGCCCGTGTAGCACCTCATCACCGGTGCTGAGCATCTCCACCCTTAACATTGATCTCTCCCACATTTTCCGATCTTTCCACTATAGAAGCCTGTAAATAAGTTTTCACTAGGCACCACCGGTTAATTTCAGCCAAAGGCACTTTTTTGCGGCATAGCGCAGCTTGCAATATCGTAAAGATAAGTTAACACACCCCGTAACGCCCGTTTGACACGAAATATTCCATCAACTATCCTGCCGCACTTAGAATCAGTTACCTATAATTTTCCAAAATCTTTGGTTGATAGAGAAAAACGTGAAAAATCGCACGCTTGGCAGTGTATTTATCGTAGCAGGAACCACCATCGGCGCCGGAATGCTGGCGATGCCGTTGGCAGCCGCCGGTGTAGGCTTCGGCGTCACCCTGGCTCTGTTAGTCGGACTGTGGCTGTTGATGTGTTATACCGCGCTGCTGCTGGTCGAAGTCTATCAACATGAACAGGCGGATACCGGCCTCGGTACCCTGGCAAAACGCTACCTTGGCGGCGGCGGCCAGTGGCTGACCAGCTTCAGCATGATGTTTTTGATGTATGCCCTGACTGCCGCCTATATCAGCGGCGCCGGTGAATTGCTGGCGGCCAGCATCAGCCAGTGGACGTCGCAGGACTTCCCCACCACGCTCGGCGTATTGCTGTTTACTCTGGTGGCAGGCGGCGTAGTCTGCATCGGCACGCATTCGGTCGATCTGTTTAACCGTATTCTGTTCAGCGCCAAAGTGGTGTTTCTGATTGTCATGCTGGGCCTGATGCTGCCCAATATCCACCAGACCAACCTGATGACGCTTCCACTGGAGCAAGGGCTGGCGCTGTCGGCTATCCCGGTGATCTTCACATCGTTCGGCTTTCACGGCAGCGTGCCAAGCATCGTGAACTACATGGGCGGCAACATCCGCAAACTGCGTTGGGTGTTCATTATCGGCAGCGCCATTCCGCTGATAGCCTATATTTTCTGGCAGTTGGCCACGCTCGGCAGCATCAGCTCCACCACTTTCGTCGGTATCTTGGCACAGCAAGCCGGTCTGAACGGCCTGTTGCAGGCGGTACGCGACGTCGTGGCTTCCACACATGTCGAACTGGCGGTGCATTTGTTTGCCGATCTGGCGCTGGCGACCTCATTCCTCGGGGTAGCGCTCGGGCTGTTTGATTTCCTAGCTGATTTGTTCAAGCGCCAGGATAACGTACGCGGTCGTCTGCAGACCGGTGCCATCACCTTCTTGCCGCCGCTGGCTTTCGCGTTGTTCTACCCGCGCGGTTTTGTACTGGCACTGGGCTTTGCCGCCATCGCGCTGGCAGTGCTGGCGTTGTTGTTGCCGTCAATGCTGGTGTGGAAAACGCGTCAACAGCACCAGGCGAAATACCGTGTCTGGGGTGGCACTCCAGCACTGGCGGTGGTGTTTGTCTGCGGGGTGACGGTGATTGCCATTCAGGTGGGCATCGCCAGCGGGATCCTGCCGGCCGTCGGCTAGTAGATTTTTCGATAAAACAAAGGGGCCAATTGGCCCCTTTGTTGTTTGTATCAGAAGCTCAGACCCACGCCAACATAAGGACCATCGGCCAACGTATTGTCGCGACGCCCGTCCTTCCCCTGCATCTGAATATAGCGGTAACCCACATCTACGCTAAGCGGGCGGAAAACATTCCAGCGCAGGCCACCGCTGGCCTCGCTGTATGCTTTCACGCCACTGGTCAGCGACTCAGGTGCGAAATAGCCTTCGCCATGCAGGCTGAAGGAACGGCTGATAGCCCAGTCCAGACCGCCGCCCAGCGCCAAAGCGCCACCGCTCTTACCGTCCTTCGGACTCAGATACAGCGCCTTGCCGCCTACCGTTGCGGTCAACGGACCCAGCGGCAGGCCGAAGTTCAGCCCCAGGCTGCCAACGTTGCCGTTATGATCGCTGCGGGCCCAGTTACCCGTTAACCCCAGGCCGGAGGTGCCGGTATCCTGGCCGAAGCCGAGATTGGTGTAATGCTTGCCGGCTTCACCCGACAGGCTGAGAGCGTTCGCCGCGCCGGTCATAAACAGCATGCTTGCCGCGCAGGCGACCAAAGTCTTTTTCATCGTCTATCCCTCTTGCTACTTCATCCATTAAGAATGATATGAGTTAACCCGTAATAATACCGTCACGAGTCTATACCAAACCACAACCAGTCCTTAAGGGATAAAAGCGAAAAAATTCTTCTGTAATCAAACGAATGTAAAGTTTTGCAAGTAAAAGCGTCCTCCCGGGCGGCAATAGCAACGATAACCCAGACCTATTTGCCGAGTCCGTTCAATAGGTCTACAACTAGTAGTGGCATTGATTAGGGTCAGGGTGAGAACGCCCTGGCGGATTATGATGAAAGCTTGAGTCGCCCGAGTCTTCACTCAATTGCAATACGATAAGGAGCAAGTGATGAGCAAGAAAGGACTGACCACCGCAGCCGGGGCCCCGGTTGTCGATAATAATAACGTGATCACCGCAGGTAAACGCGGCCCGATGCTGCTGCAGGACGTGTGGTTCCTGGAAAAGCTGGCTCACTTCGACCGTGAAGTGATCCCCGAGCGCCGCATGCACGCCAAAGGATCCGGCGCCTACGGCACTTTTACCGTCACCCACGATATTACCCAGTACACCCGCGCAAAAATCTTCTCTGAAATCGGCAAGCAAACTGACATGTTTATCCGCTTCTCCACCGTAGCCGGTGAGCGCGGGGCCGCCGACGCCGAACGCGACATTCGCGGTTTTGCGATGAAGTTCTATACCGAGGAAGGCAATTGGGACCTGGTGGGTAACGACACCCCGGTGTTCTACCTGCGCGACCCGCTGAAATTCCCCGATCTTAACCACGTGGTCAAACGCGATCCGCGTACCAATCTGCGCAACCCGACTTATAAATGGGATTTCTTCTCGCTGTCGCCGGAAAGCCTGCACCAGTTGACCATAGACTTCAGCGACCGCGGCATTCCGAGATCCTACCGCCATATGCATGGCTTCGGCAGCCACACCTTCAGCTTTATCAATGCCAACAACGAGCGCTTCTGGGTTAAATTCCACTTCCGCTGCCAACAAGGCATTGAAAACCTGATGGATGACGAAGCGGAGGCGATCATCGCCAAAGACCGTGAAAGCTCACAACGCGATTTGTATGAAGCTATCGAACGCGGTGATTACCCGCGCTGGAAACTGCAGATTCAGATCATGCCGGAGCACGAAGCCTCGCAGACGCCATACAACCCCTTCGATCTGACCAAGGTATGGCCGCACGGCGACTACCCGCTGATCGACGTTGGCTTCTTCGAGCTGCACCGCAACCCGGAAAACTACTTCGCGGAAGTGGAACAAGTGGCGTTGAACCCAGCCAACGTAGTGCCTGGGGTCAGCTTCTCACCGGATAAAATGCTGCAGGGCCGTCTGTTCTCTTACGGGGACGCACACCGCTACCGTCTGGGCGTTAACCATCATCAAATCCCGGTTAACGGTGCAAAATGCCCGTTCCACAACTACCACCGCGACGGTGCGATGCGCGTGGACGGCAACAGCGGTAACGGTGCCACCTACGAGCCAAACAGCTTTGGCCTGTTCCAGGAGCAACCGGACTTCAGAGAGCCACCGTTGAGCATTGAAGGTGCCGCCGACCACTGGAATCACCGTGAAGACGGGGATTACTTCAGCCAGCCGCGTGCGCTGTTCAACCTGTTGAGCGCCGAAGAACACCAGCGCATGTTCACCCGCATCGCCGGTGAACTGTCGCAGGTACCGGAACAGATCCAGCGCCGTCAGGTCGATTTGTTCACCCAGGTACATCCGGACTATGGCGCCGGCGTAGCCAAAGCGCTGGGCCTGAAATAACCGTCGGCAGTCACCGAGGCCGTTGACAAAGTGCTCTGTTGTTTAATGGTAGGGGCGCGGCATGCTGCGCCCGATAGCATAATCAATGGGTTACGAACATGTTCGACCCCTATCGGTTTAGCCTTTTCGCAGGTTTGTCAGCAGTCTGAGGCCGCCTTTGGGCGGCCTTTTTTATCGACGGAATACCTGTTCAGCCACCCATTGCTGTAGCTGACGGCGGGATATTTTGATCCCCCCGGTATTCAACTCGGCAGGCATCGCCAACAATGCAACCGGCCGTTGGTAATTCACCAGACGATCCTGTGACCAGGCCAGCAGCTCTTCCAGCGAAAGCGGCGCCCCACTGTCGATAATCGCCACCGGTCGCTGGCCAAACTCGGCATCATCCACCGGCACCACCACCACCTGCAAGATCTGCGGGTGAGCCGCCAGCACGCGTTCGATATCCTCCGGCTGAATGCCTTCCCCACCGCTGAAAAACAGGTTATCCAATCGACCAATGATCCGCAGTTCACCCTGTTCCATAGCACCGCGATCGCGGGTATGAAACCAGCCTTGATCATCGGCAAGTGGCTGCAGCGCACCGTGCTGCCAGTATCCCTTCGCCAGACTCTGCGCACGGATCCACACCTCTTCATTCACCAGCTTAATTTCCCGACCGACCAGCGGCAGCCCAACGCCCGGCAACCCGTCGGCACGCTTGGCGCATACCGTAGAAGCCAGTTCGGTCAGGCCGTAACCGCACCAACAGCGAATGCCTGCCGCCTCCGCCTGCGCGGTCAGCTCTGGCGGGATCATCGCCCCCCCGAGCAGCACTTTTTTCAGCGTCAGCGCCGCCAACGGCTGCGACAGCAAACGCCAAAGCTGTGTCGGCACCAGCGAGGCATGGGTACACCCAGCCAATGCGTCAGCCAGAGGATGCATATCACGCACCGTCAGCCCGGCTCCCGCCGCCAGCCAGCGCCAGACAATGCCCTGGCCGGAAACGTGAAACAGCGGCAACGACAGCAGCCAGCGGTCTTGAGGTTGGAAGTCCATCAGCCGCAGTACGCCTTCAGCGCTGGCCAGATGCGCGGCATAGCTGTGCGCAGCGGCCTTTGGTCTGCCGCTGGAGCCGGAGGTCAAGGTCAGCGTCGCCAACCGTTGCGCATCCCAGCGTGGCGGATTCAGCCAGCGAGATTCAGTAGAAGGAGGGGTTAAAGCGATGATCGTTGCCGGTAAGATCGGCAACCGATCCGGGCTGAAAGCAAAATCGATATCCAGGTCAGGCAACAGCGTCGCCAACTGGGTCGCGGGCAGCGCCGGATTCAACGGCAGCAAGCGCGCGCCGCACTGCAACAGCGCCAAATAAGCCAGCAGCAACGGGTAGCTGTTCTTGCCGCATAACGCCACGCCACAGCCAGGCTCGACGCCCTGATGCTGAAAATCTGCCGCCAGCTTATCCACCTGACGGCGCAACACCAGCCAGCTCACCGGCTGGTGCCCCACCATCACCGCCGTCGCCTGCGGCCGTCGCTGCGCCCAGTGCCGCCACGGCCAGTCGTTTAACGGCGCCATAAACACTCCAGCGCTTGCGGATCCAACAGCGGCAATTTGCTCTCCGGCCAGGGGCGCAGCAACTGCGCCTGCATCAGATCCAGCGTATCGAGCCCAGGAACGGTGTTCGGCGTCAGCCAGTGCGCGATGCGTGCCAGTTGCGTCAACCCCAGGCTCGATTCGATGCTGGAGCTGATCACCGCCGTTAACCCCGCTGCATGGGCCTGT
Source organism: Serratia liquefaciens (assembly GCA_012719855.1). Classification (GTDB taxonomy): domain Bacteria; phylum Pseudomonadota; class Gammaproteobacteria; order Enterobacterales; family Enterobacteriaceae; genus Serratia; species Serratia liquefaciens_A. The sequence goes on from JAAXZN010000023.1 coordinate 104,776, forward strand.
TCCACCAGCGTACGGCAACGAACCAGACTGCCGGTCAAGGTTGGCTTAATGACAATCGCCGCCACGCCCGGTTCGGCCTGTACCACAAAATCCGCCTCGCGCACGCTTTCGTCCCAGGCGATAGCAATGCCGGTCGCCAGCGCGAAATCCCGCGATTCATCACGGGTTTTGCAAGGCTCTTCAAGGAAAGCAATGCGTTCACGCAGCGCCGGTGCCACGTATTTAGCAAACCCGTCCGCCTTGGCGCGTGTCCAACTGCGGTTAGCATCCAGCCGCAGACGTAAATCGGGCAGGGCTTCCAGCAAGACGTTGACTATCATGCCGTCGCGCACCGCCTCATACAGCCCAACCTTCACCTTGGCAACTTTTTCTCCCGGCAGCGCGGTCAATACAGCGAACAGCTCGTCAGGATCGCCGGTACACAGCGGCGCTTTGCGGTAATCGGCCTGCAGCGGCAACCGCTGTTCCAATTCTGCCAACGCGCAGCTGGTGCCAAACGCCACCGAAGGCAACGGACTGTCTGGCGGCAACGACCCGCCTTGCCAGTCCTGTACCCAGCTCAGCGCAGCCTGCTCGGCCTGCGCCAGCGTTTCCTGGCTGAACTCCGGCAGCGGCGCTATCTCACCCCAGCCCTCCTGCCCGCCCTGCTGCAGATGGATCAGTAAACCATCGCGGGTTTTCAGCCGCTGGTTGCGCAGCACCACGCCAGCCTCCATCGGCAGGCTGTAACGGTAAACGGCGGCGTTACGGATCGGAGCATTCATTACGGATTACGCTTGAATTTGCTGAAGTCCGGCTGACGTTTTTCATTGAATGCGTTGCGCCCTTCCTGACCTTCGTCAGTCATGTAGAACAGCATGGTGGCGTTACCCGCCAGCTCCTGCAGACCGGCCTGACCGTCGCAGTCGGCATTCAGGGCCGCTTTCAGGCAGCGCAGCGCCATCGGGCTGTTTTGCAGCATTTCGCGACACCAGCGTACGGTTTCTTTTTCCAGGCTCGCCAAAGGCACCACGGTGTTGACCAGGCCCATGTCCAGCGCGGCGGCAGCGTCATACTGACGGCACAGGAACCAGATCTCGCGCGCTTTCTTCTGGCCGACGATGCGCGCCATGTAAGAAGCGCCCCAACCGCCGTCGAACGACCCCACTTTAGGCCCAGTCTGGCCGAAGATGGCGTTATCCGCCGCGATGGTCAGGTCGCACATCATATGCAATACGTGACCGCCACCGATCGAATAGCCGGCAACCATCGCCACCCCGGGTTTCGGGCAGGTGCGGAGCTGGCGCTGGAAGTCGAGCACGTTCAGATGGTGCACGCCGCTTTCATCCTGATAACCGCCGTAGTCGCCGCGCACTTTCTGATCGCCGCCGGAGCAGAAGGCTTTGACGCCGGCGCCGGTGAGAATAATGGTGCCGATGCCATCGTCGTAGCGGGCATTGGACAGCGCTTCGATCATCTCTTTCACCGTGTGCGGCCGGAAGGCATTACGCACCTGCGGACGGTTAATGGTGATTTTAGCGATGCCGTCGCTGGACTTGTGGTACAGGATATCTTCGAAATCACCGGAGCAATCCTGCCAGTCGATGGCGGCGTACAGCTGTTCTTCATTCGGATAGAGCATGTTCTGTTCCTTTAACCAGGGTTAACGAGAAAAGTGCGCAGTTCGGCGACGAAATCCTGCGGATTGGCCAGGTGCGAGTTATGCCCGGCCTGCGGCACGATGCGTAACGGCAACCCGGCGTCACGCGCCAACTGCTGAAATTTGTGATCGTCGGCGCCGCACAACACCACCAGCGGTATCGCCAGCCGTTGCAATTGCGGCACCAGACAGGGCTGTTTGCCCAGCGATGTTGCTTCCAGCATGTCCGCCACTGCCACACCGGAATTGTCCTTGCGGGCACCGATCAGCGCATCGCGGTGCACCGCGCTGAGATTGGCGAAGACCGGCTGCTGGTACCAGTCCGCCAGCACCTGTTCAATCGGTTCGCGGCGGAAACGTTCGGCCCAGGCCGCATCGTGCGTCAGGCGTTGAGCACGCAGGACCGGATCGGCCAGTCCGGGATTTCCGCCTTCAATAATCACCCCTTGCAGGCCGGTGGTATCGCCGAAGCAGGCGTGATACATGGCTATGCGCCCACCCAATGAATACCCCACCAGCCAATAGCGGTCGATACCGTGCATCTGCAAGGTGCTGCCGATTTGTGCGCTGATATCGTCAAAGCTGCTGCAGGTCACCGCAACGGAATCGCCGTGGCCAGGCAGGTCGATCGCCAGCGACGGCCACTCCGGGCAGCGGGAAGCGATCACCCGCCATTCATTGTTGTTGCCCAACAGGCCATGCAGCCAGACTAACCAGGGGCGATCGGCTTCACCCTGTTGCAAGACTTTTGTCGCCAGCATTATTGCTCCGCCATCTGTTGCACCAGATGCTGCAACGTTTGTGCACCCTCACTCGGCGGCACCTGCAGCTCAATCAGCGTGGCACCGCTGTGGCGCCACCCCTGTTCCACCGCCTGCAGCAACTGTCCCCAGTTTTCCGGGCAGGCGTAAGCGAGTTGAAACATCGCCGCGGCATGGCTAAATTCCACGTCCTGCGGCATGCAGTAGAAGCGCTGCCGGTCTTCTTCCGGCGTTGGCAGTAATGAAAAAATCTGGCCGCCATTATTATTGACCACGATCAGCACCGTTGGCGCAGAGCATTGACGCAGCAGCGCCAGCGCGTTCAGGTCGTAAAGGGCGGAAAGATCCCCCACTACCGCCAGCGTTGGTTTGGCGGTGGCCCGCTGCACGCCTGCAGCGGTAGAGATCAGGCCGTCGATGCCACTGGCACCGCGGTTGCTGAACACCGGGTAACCCGCCGGCAAGCGGGTCAAGGCATCAATCAGGCGCACGATCAGGCTGTTGCCGAGGAACAGCTGGCCGTTTTCCGGCAGCAGCTCCGGCAGGCGATGCGCCAACTGCGCCTCGCCAAAGCGGTTGACCAAATGGCCCGAGACCGCGTCCAGCGCGTTATCCGCCAGCTGCGCCAGCTCATCCGCCCAAGGGGTGCGAGGCTGGGCTGGATGCAGATCAAGCCACTGCGCCACGCTGGAACGAATACGTCGCCCGCGGTGGTGCGACGGATCTAGCCGCCCCGGTAAATCGTCGATCAACCAATATTCCTGCGGCTGGCACTGTTCCTGCCACTGCAGCAGGCGTTTACCGGTCAGGCTGCTGCCGAACTGCACCACCAGTTGCGCCTCCTCCAGCCGCTTTTGCGCCTGCGGTTGCGCCAGCCATAAATCGGCGCAGGGCAGCGGTTGCCCGGTCTGAGACAAAACGTCGCCAATCAGCGGCCAGCCGAGCATGTCGGCCCACTGCGCCAACTGCTCGCCCTCCTCCGCACTCATGCGACCCGCCACCACCACGCCTCGCTTTTGCCGCCAGAAGAACCAGTCCGGCTGTTTGAGCACCTGGTGAGGATCCATTTCCCGCAGCCAGGGCTGGCTGCCTTGCCACCAGTCGCCAAGCGTCGCGGACCAATCCTCGTACTGCTGCTCATCACCGCCGTAGAGCGGTTCGGCAAAGGGGCAATTAATATGCAGGGCACCGTGGTGCAAGCGCGCCATGGCGCTGTCGACGGTGGAAACCAGCCAACTGGCGGGAATATCGGTCGTCGGACGCGGCAAGTCGAGGCTCAAGGTTGGGTGGCTGGCATACAGGCTGTTTTGACGGATCGCCTGATTGGCACCGCAATTGATCAGTTCAGGCGGACGATCGGCAGTGAGGAACACCAGCCGTTCGCCGGTCAGACCGGCTTCGATCAAGGAAGGATAAAGGTTCGCGGCCGCGGTGCCGGAAGTGACGATCACCGCCACCGGCTCCCGCGACGCCTTCGCCAGGCCAAGCGCCAAATGGCCCAGCCCGCGTTCATCAAAATGGGTATGGCAGATAAAAGACTTGTTGGCCGACGCAGCCAGCGTCAAAGGCGTAGAGCGCGATCCCGGAGCGATACAAACATGCCGCACTCCATGGCGAGCCAGCGCTTCCAACAGCAACGCCGCCCACCGGCGATTAAAAACACTTGTCGACATAGTTCGCTCACAAGTCGGTTAACAGAATCTGCCTCTGGCACCCGTCGCTCGACGGCATGCCAAAAATGATGTTCTGCATTATATGAGTAGTTATCTTTACGACTTTTGCGCCAGCGCAAAAACGCCGTACATCCCGGTGACTTTATGGTAGACAATCAATTGATTTAGAACAAAAAATAAACATAAAAATCACACGCAGTTTACACTCACCGCGCCGTTCCCTCAATAAATCCGTAACCCAAGCAGGGAAATTCAGGGTAAAGCGTCTGGCTGCAACAATGTCAGTAACCCGGCGGCCTTGTTTTCAATCTCCTGCCACTCTTCGGCGGCGTCGGAACCGGCCACGATACCGGCACCGGCGTACAGCCGTAACCGGTCACCGTCTAACTGCGCGCAGCGTAGCGATACGCAAAACTCACTGCGGGAAGCGGACAAATAGCCGGCAGAACCGGCATACCAGCCGCGCGAGAAGGGTTCGTGCTGCAGGATAAATTCACTCGCTGCCTGACGCGGCAACCCGGCGACCGCCGCCGTGGGCTGTAACCGATGCAAGCAATCGGCATCGTCATCACGTTTCAGCCGGCCTTCAATACGGCGCCGCAGGTGCTGCACCTTACGCAAACGCACGACTTCCGGCGGCAGCACATCCACCGCATCAGCTCCCCCTTGCAGGCGCTGGCAGATGTCGTCCACCACCAGCAGGTTTTCACGCCGGTTCTTGCCATCCTGCAGCAACCATTGCGCCAGGGCCTGAGCCTGTTGGTGTTCGGGGTGATTGGCCACGGTGCCTGCCAGGGCTTCGGTTAGCAGATGATGCCCCTTGCGCAGATACAGTCTTTCCGGGCTGGAACCGAGAAAGGCGGAATCTGCATCAAATCGCAGCATGAAATGGTAGCATCGGTGGTTCACTCTGCGGCTGGCGTCCATCATCGCCGGCGCAAACAGCGGGCCATTCAGCGTCAGTAATGTACTACGCGCCAATACCACCTTCTCCATCTGTTGCCGATCTATCGCCTTCAGCGCATCGTGCAGCAGAGTGTCCCACCCGGCACGCTCCGGTTGATGTTGCACCTTGCTCACTTTCGCCGTTAATGGCTCGATGGGCTGCGCTGCCACACTGTTTTCCAGCCAGTGCTCGGCGACCACCGCATCGTCGCGCAGCGAGCTTTCAGAAAACAGATTCAGCGTTAACCAGGCTTCACCCTCGCGGCTCAGAATTTCCAGGCGTGGCAAAAATAAATGCGCCGCGCCGTCGAAAGCATTCAGCCCCCACACGCGCGCACCTTCATGCATCCTGAGAAATGCCTGCGCTTGTTCCGGTTGGGTAAACAGGCGTAATGCACCGCAGGCAACAGCCTCTTCATTCCCGTCGCGATGACGCCAGTAAAATTGAGGAAATGTCGGTTGAGCCGACAACCACGCCAGCAAGGTGGGGGCCAGCGTAACGGGGACCGGAAGTGAAAGCTGGCGAAAGCCGCTCTCAGCAGGAAAATGTTGCTCGAGCTGACGGCGCAACCGCCCCAGCAATGCCGAAAGTTGTTCCACGGCCACCTCAATAACCAAACTTAATGTAGGGAATTATACGGTAAATCAAAGCAAAACGGCGGAAGAATAGCGCCGTTAGGCTAAAGGCAACGTCGATAAACTGTTTATTAAAATTAAACAATCAGCTCAAAAATCGGCCAAGACAGCATTGTGCGACTATACTGAGAAAGCATGTTCCTGCCTGCTGTGAACCCACGCCAGATCTTCCCGGCGTTAAAAACAGGATGTTCACGCTCTCCCAGCGGTTTCACCGGCTGTCCTTTGGGTCAGATGTAAGGAGCTTTTGTGTGAAAGAAATACTAATCAATTGGTTAAAAAAGCAACGTAAAATTTCTAAAATTAAATCTTTGCCGCTGCGGCGTCAAAAAGACGCCCCTGACAACAGCGGCAGCGCCATTAAGGCAGAGCTGTTTTCTGTCGATCAAATGGAGCGCTACGGGCAACGCCTGGCGCGTTCCCACAAGCTGGCGACGCGTAAAACGCCCTACTACCTGCTGAAACGGCTGGACGATAACGAACGCACCCTGGCGGAAAGCTGCCACCAGCTCAGCAACGGCAAGAAAGCCAGCATGACTCCCGCCGGCGAATGGCTGCTGGACAATTACTATCTGATTGAAGAACAAATTCGCGTGGTGCGCCACCATTTGCCGAAAACCTTCGGGCGCGGTCTGCCACAGCTGGCGCCGCCGCATAACTGCCCGCGGATCTATGACGTGGCTGCCGAAGCCATCGCGCACGGTGACGGCCACTGGGACGCCGAAAGCCTCACGCGGTATATCGCCGCCTACCAAAAAGAAGTCAATCTGACACTTGGCGAACTCTGGGCGCTGCCCGGCATGCTGCGCCTGGCGCTGATCGAAAACCTGCGCCGCGTCAGCGTAGAAGTCGCGCAGGCCCAGCAGGAACGGAATCTGGCCGACAGCTGGGTGACGAAAATGCTGGAGTCGGCGGAAAACGATCCGGCCAACCTGATCGTGGTGATTGCCGATATGGCGCGATCCAATCCCCCACGCACCAGCGCCTTTGTCGCCGAGCTGGTCCGCCGCCTGCAGGGGCACGGTACCATGCTGGCGCTGCCGCTCACCTGGGTAGAGCAGCGGCTGGCGGAAGTCAGCCTGACCTCGGATGAATTGATCCACCGTTTTAACCAGCAGTTGGCCGTCAGCCAACTGTCGGTCAGCAACAGTATTTCCGGCCTGCGCCAGCTGAGCGAAATGGATTGGGCAGAATTTGTCGAAACCATGAGCCAGGTAGAACAGACCCTGCGTGAAGATCCGGCGGGGGTTTATCCCTTGATGCACTTCACAACCCGAGACAACTATCGCCACGTGATCGAAATGCTGGCACGCCACTGTCCGCACAATGAAGTCCAGGTCGCTCAACACGTGCTTAATATGGCGCGCGTGGCGGCTGAAGACCCATCCAGCGATCCTCGCTGCAACCACATCGGCTATTACCTGATTGACGATGGTCGCCCTGAGCTGGAACAGCAATTAGAGGTAAAACTCGGACGCATTACCCAACTGCGCCATGCGCTCAGTGAGGCGCCGCTGCTTTCCTGGCTCGGCAGCCTGAGCCTGATCACCACCGCCATCTGCGCGGAACTGCTGCGGCACGCTTACAGCACCGGCATCAGTTGGGGACTGGTGCTGCTGTTCTTCCCAATGGCTATCGTGGTCAGCCAGTTTGTGCTCAATCTGCTCAGCGAGGTCACCACCCGCAGCCGCACGCCACAGTCTCTGCCAAGGCTCGATTTCTCCTGCGGTATTCCCGCTGAATTCCGCACTCTGGTGGCGATCCCGACGTTAATCGACAGCAAAAACGGCATCGATAAACTGATCAATGCGCTTGAGGTTTGTTATCTGGGCAACGCGATGAAACACCTGCACTTTGCCCTGCTCACCGACTTCAACGATGCGCCCCAGCAACGGCATGCGGACGACGCCGCCTTGCTGGACTACGCCTGCCGGCAAATGGCAGCGTTGAACGCACGCTACCCTTGCGAGGGGCCCAGCCACTTTTTCCTGTTTCACCGCGACCGCGAATGGAACGAAAAACAGGGCGTTTGGATGGGGCTGGAGCGAAAACGCGGCAAACTGAATGCGCTGAATGACTGGCTGCGCAACCGAGGTAACGCCTTCTGCACGCAGATTGGCGATGGGCTGGAGGTGCTGAAAAACGTCAAATACGTCATTACGCTCGACAGCGATACCGTCCTGCCGCGCGAAAGCGCCCATCAGTTGATCGCCGCCATGGCGCACCCGCTCAATCAGCCTCAGTACGACGCACGCCAGCAACGGGTGGTGGAAGGCTATGCCATTTTGCAACCGCGCATGGCCGAAGAAATCCCCAGCTACGGCCAGGGCCGTTACGCCGCCCTGTGCAGCAGCACGCCGGGTAATGATCCCTATACGCTGATGGCTTCGGATATCTATCAGGACCTGTTTGGCGAAGGCTCGTTCATCGGCAAAGGCATTTACGACGTGGACGTGTTCTCCCACAGCCTGAAAGGCACCTGCCCGGCGAACCTGGTACTGAGCCACGATTTGCTGGAGGGCTGCTACGCCCGTTCCGGCCTGCTGAGCGACGTGCTGCTGTACGAGCAATATCCCAGCAACTATCTGGTGGACGTCGCGCGTCGCACACGCTGGATCCGTGGTGACTGGCAATTGCTCAACTGGCTTCTGCCACGGGTGAAAACCGAGGATGGCACCCGCACTGCCAATCCGTTGAGTACCCTGTCGCGCTGGAAGCTGTTCGATAACCTGCGCCGCAGCCTGGCAGCCCCCAGCCTGCTGCTGTTGCTGTTTTGCGGTTTTGTCTGGCTGCCGAACACCCGTTACTGGCTCGGGGTGTTCGCCCTTATCCTGCTGTTACCGACCCTGCTGGCGTTGGCGCAGGACATCTTGCGTAAACCGCCGCGCAGGCCCTTCCTGCAACATCTGTTATTGGCGCTGAAGGGTTCGCTGCATCGTCTGGCGCAAATCGGACTACGGCTGGCGACGCTGCCGCATGAAGCGCTGTACAGCCTGAAAGCGATCGCCGTGACCCTGTGGCGGCTGTTGATTAGCAAGCGCAACCTGCAAGAGTGGACCAGCTACGATCAATCCAGGGCTCGCCAGCAGGTCACGCTGGAAAACTTCTACCGCGCGATGTGGATCAACCCGCTAGCGGGCGTCGCATTGCTGCTGTTTAGCTTCCTGCATAACCCAATGGCGCTGTTTATCACCTTGCCGTTCGCCACTCTGTGGATCCTGTCACCTTTCCTGCTGTATTACCTCAGCCGGGAACCGCAACGCAGCAAAACCGCAATCAATGATGAACAACGGCGCTTTCTGCGCCACACCAGCCGTCAAACCTGGGACTTCTTCAATACCTTCGTCAACCAGCAGGAAAACTGGCTGCCGCCGGATAACTACCAGGAAATACCGGAGCCGGTGGTGGCGCACCGTACCTCACCGACCAATATCGGGCTGTCGTTACTGGCTAACCTCACCGCCTATGACTTCGGCTATCTGACGCTCAGCGAAGCACTGCGGCGCATCGAGCTGACGCTCAATACCCTGGATCGCATGGAGCACTATCGCGGTCATCTGTACAACTGGTACGACACCCGCACCCTGGAGCCGCTGAACCCGCGTTATATCTCCAGCGTCGACAGCGGCAACCTGGCCGGCCACCTGCTGACGCTCAGCGCCGGCTTGCCGGCACTGGCCCACCAGCCGGCCATAGATCCGCTGCGGGTGCTGACCGGCCTCGGCGACAGCCTGCAACTGCTGGAGCAGCACTGGGGCGACGCCGCACCGAAAAATCTGTCGAAGCTGCGCAACCATTGGGAACAGGCCCATCACAGCCACCCGGCCGCCCTGCTGGCGGAACTGAACGCCATGCGCAACTACAGCAACGGGCTGCAGGAACCGGCGCTGAATCATGATGAGGAAACCAAACGCTGGGCCGGAGCCGTGCACCAGCAACTTAACGAACTCTGTGCTGAATGGACGCAGTGGTTCGGCTGGCTGAGTGACGGCATGCCCGAACTGGAGCAGGTGCCCAGCCTGCACTGGCTGGCTAACCCGCCAGGCCAGTTGACGCTGTCGCCAGAACAGCAAAATCAGCTGAGCGCGGCGGGTGCCCTGGCGCAGGAACGTCTGACGCAGTTGCAAAGCCTGCAGCAGCGGCTGGAAAAAATGGCGCAAATGGACTTCAACTTCCTGTATGACGAATCGACCCATTTGCTGACCGTTGGCTTTAACTGCGATCAAAACAAGATGGACAGCAGTAAATACGATCTGCTGGCCTCCGAGATCCGTTTGACCAACTACGTCGCCATCGCCACCAATCAGGTGCCGCAGCGTAGTTGGTTCGCACTTGGCCGCCTGTTCACCGTGATCGACCACGAACCCGCTCTGATGTCGTGGAGTGGTTCGATGTTTGAGTACCTGATGCCGCAGCTGGTGATGCCCGCCTACCCTGACTCACTGCTGGTGCAGATGTGCCATGCGGCGGTAGCGCGGCAAATTGCCTGGGGTAAGGAACGCGGCGTTCCCTGGGGCATTTCCGAATCCGGCTACTTCGGTTTCGACGCCGACCAAAACTATCAGTATCACGCCTTTGGCGTTCCGGGGTTGGGCCTGCGACGCGGGCTGGGTGACGATATGGTAGTCGCGCCTTACGCCACGGTGATGGCGCTGATTGTCGATCCGGACGCCGCCTGCAATAACCTGATTACGTTGGAGAAAAATGGGGCCAAAGGCCGCTACGGTTTCTACGAAGCGCTGGATTACACCACCGCTCGCCTCAGCCGGGGTCAACTGTATGTGATCATCCGTTCCTATATGGCGCACCACCAGGGCATGAGCTTCCTTGCCCTGTCGCATCTGTTGCTGGATGCGCCGATGGTGGCGCGCTTCGCTGAGTATCCGGCGTTCCAGTCGACGCGTTTGCTGCTGCAGGAACGGGTGCCGGATGCGGTCGAGCTGTACAGCACCCGCCGCCATTTCGAAACCCACGAGGGGACCATCACCCCGGCCAGCTTCGCCGCACGCGAATTCAGCCGGGTGGACTCCCCGATCCCCGAAGTGCAGTTGCTGTCCAACGCCAACTATCACCTGATGCTCACTCAGGCCGGCGGCAGCTACAGCCGCTGGCAGAACCTGGCTCTGACCCGCTGGCGCGAAGACGCCACCTGCGATAACTGGGGCGCTTTCTGTTACCTGCGCGACCCGCAAACCGGTGAGGTCTGGAGCAATACCTGGCAACCGATTGGCGGCACCGCCAAGGGGTACAGCGCCGTGTTCAACGACGCCGGGGCCGAGTTCCAGCGTCAGCAGGGGTCGCTGTCAGTGAAAACGCAGGTGGTGGTATCGCCGGAAGATGATATTGAGCTGCGTCGCGTGACGCTGGTCAACCGCAGCAAGCAACCGCGTACCATCGAAATCACCAGCTATGCAGAAGTGGTGCTGGCACCGGCCGGCAATGATCTGGCCCACCCAGCGTTCAGCAACCTGTTCGTGCAAACCGAACTGTTGCCGGATCAGGACGCCATTTTGTGCCACCGCCGCCCGCGCGAGCCGAAAGAAAAATGCCCGTGGTTACTGCACATGATGACGGTGCAAGGCCGCACCAGCCAGACGTCGTTCGACACCGACCGCGCCAAATTTATCGGCCGCGGCCGCACCCCGGCCAATCCGCAGGCGCTGTATCAAAATACCCCCTTAAGCAACAGCGCCGGACCGGTCATTGATCCGATCATCGCTATCCGTCAGCGCGTGGTCCTGGAGCCGAACGTACCGCTGACGCTGGATATCTTCTATGGCGTCAGTGAAGACCGCGCCAGCGGCCTGGCCATGCTGGAAAAATACCGCGATCGCCATTTGGCAGACCGCGTGTTTGAACTGGCCTGGTCGCACAGCCAGGTGGTACTGCGTCAGTTAAATGCCAATGAGGATGACGCCAACCTGTTCAATCGTCTGGCCAGCGCGGTGGTCTTCCCGGCGCAGGAAATGCGCGCCGCCAGCAGCGAAATCATCAACAACCGCCGTGGCCAGTCAGGGCTGTGGGGGTATTCAATCTCCGGCGATCTGCCGATTGTGCTGCTGACCGTAACCGACGGCGAAAACATCGAGCTGGTTCGGCAACTGATCCAGGCACACAACTACTGGCGCCTGAAAGGGTTGCAGGTGGATCTGGTGATCCTCAATGAGGACATCGGCGGCTACCGTCAGGATCTGCAGAACCAGATCATGGGCCTGATTGCCGCCGGCATGGAGTCGACCCAAACCGATAAGCCGGGCGGCATCTTCGTACGCACCAGCGAACATATGTCACCGGAAGATCATCGTCTGCTGCTCAGCGTCGCGCGTATTTACCTCGACGATCGACGCGGCGGTTTAACGGAGCAACTCAACCAGCGCCTGCAGTTGCCGCAGATCCTGCAGCAGCCGCTGTCGCCGGTGACCGCCTCGTCGAAACTGGCAACGGTGGATAATTTGCCGCGCAACCTGCATTCGCCGCAGTTGCCCGACATTGCTGCGCTGCAGTTCTATAACGGCCTCGGCGGCTTCTCGGAGAATGGCCGCGAATACGTGATTGCGATGAACGAAAGCAAGATCACCCCTGCGCCCTGGTCGAACGTGATGGCAAACCCCATGTTCGGTTCGGTGGTTTCGGAAAGTGGCCAGGCCTACACCTGGTACGAAAACGCCCACGAATACCGTCTGACCCCTTGGGACAACGATCCCATCTGTGACCGCAGTGGCGAAGCTTTCTATCTGCGCGACGAAGAGAGCGGCCATTTCTGGTCGCCGACACCGCTGCCCGCACGGGGCCGCGGCCATTACCTGACCCGTCACGGTTTCGGCTACAGCGTTTTCGATCACCGCGAAAGCGGTATCGACAGCCAGTTCACCCTGCTGGTGGCCAAAGATGCCCCGGTAAAACTGTTCCTGCTGACGCTGACCAACACCTCAGGACGCACCCGCAAGCTCTCGGCTACCGGTTATGTGGAGTTTATCCTCGGCGATCTGCGGCAAAAGTCGGCCATGCATATCGTCACCCAGGCGGCTACGTCTGAAAACGGCTGCGGTATCCTGGCAACCAACCACTACGGTGGTAACGGATCGGATCGCACCGCGTTCTTCGGCGTATCGGGGGCGCATTGTTCGCTCACCGGCGATCGGCGTGAATTTATCGGTCGTAACGGTTCACTGGCCAATCCGGCGGTGCTAAAACTGCGGCGCCTGTCTGACAAAGTCGGCGCCGGTATGGATCCGTGCGGTGCGGTGCAGTCGGCCATCAGCCTGATCGACGGCGATCAGCGCAGCTTTGTGTTCGCCCTAGGGTTGGGGCAAAACGCCGAAGAAGCCGAAGCCCTGCTGCACAAATACCTCCAGGAAGACAACCTGCAGGATGAGCTGCAACAGGTGGCTGCGCACTGGGACGCTATTCTCAACAAAGTGCAGATAGGTACGCCGCAACCGGCCGTTGATTTGCTGGCCAACGGCTGGCTGCTGTACCAGACCCTGGCCTGCCGTATTCAGGCGCGCAGCGGTTACTACCAATCCGGCGGTGCCTTTGGCTTCCGCGATCAGCTGCAGGATACCCTGGCGCTGACTCACGCCGCCCCGGAACGGCTTCGGGAACAGATCCTGCTGTGCGCTTCGCGCCAGTTTGTCGAAGGCGATGTGCAACACTGGTGGCATCCGCCGCAGGGCAATGGCGTGCGCACCCGCTGTTCGGATGACTATTTGTGGTTGCCGCTGGCCATTTGCCACTATCTGGACGCCACCGACGATCGGAGCATCCTGGATGAACAGGTGGGCTATCTGGAGGCGCGCAAGCCGGCCCCCGGCGAGGAATCTTCCTATGAACAACCGGCACAGAGCGCCACGCAAGAAACCTTGTACCAGCACGGCGTCCGGGCGTTAAAACACGGATTGAACTTCGGCGAACACGGCCTGCCGCTGATGGGGGCCGGTGACTGGAACGACGGCATGAACATGGTGGGTCTGGAGGGCCGTGGCGAGAGCGTCTGGCTTGGCTTCTTCCTGTTCCATATCCTGCAGCGTTACGGCAAGTTGGCAACTGCGCGTCATGACGACGAACTGGCGACGTTGTGCCGCCAACAGGCCGATACGCTGCGCAATAATCTGCGTGACCATGCCTGGGACGGCGAGTGGTACCGCCGGGGCTATTTCGACAGCGGGGAACCGCTGGGTTCTCATCAGTCGACGGAGTGCCGTATCGACGCCATCGCCCAAAGTTGGTCAGTGCTGTCCGGTGCCGGTGATGAGCCGCGCAGCCTGCAGGCGATGCAGTCGTTGGATAAACACCTGGTCGACAACCAGGCCGGCTTGATCAAGCTGCTGACGCCGCCTTTCGACGGCAACGGCCCCAACCCGGGCTATATCCGCGGCTACCTGCCCGGCGTGCGGGAAAATGGCGGGCAATATACCCATGGCGCGGTGTGGGCAGTGATGGCCTTCGCCGAAATGGGCAATATCGAACGCGCCTGGGAACTGATGGCGCTGATCAACCCGATCAACCACAGCCTGGACAGCACCGCCGCCGAACGCTACAAGGTCGAACCTTATGTGGTTACCGCCGATATTTACGCGGTGGCGCCGCACGTCGGTCGCGGCGGCTGGAGCTGGTATACCGGCTCTGCCGGTTGGATGTATCGGTTGATCCTCGAGTCACTGCTGGGGCTGAAACGCCATGGCGATCGGCTGAGCGTCAACACCCGCCTGCCGGCGGACTGGCCACAGGTGACGCTTAACTATCGGGAAGGTGGCAGTGAATATCGCTTGATTGTGCGTCAGGGGCAAGGTGCAACGCAGGTTAGCGTCGACGGTGAAAAACAGCCTGAGGCGGTGATAACGCTGGTGGACGATGGCAAAATCCATCAGGTGGAAGTGATATTGGGACAGTAAATATCGGGGCGCGGCGGGTGTCTGCCGCGCCCAACGTCTACAGGCCGTTATTTACGAGCCAGCAACAAGCCCATCACCAGGCCAACCGTTGCGCCAATCCCTACGCTGCACCAGGGATTTTCACGCACGTAACCGTCGGTACGGCAAACGGCGTCCTTGGCGCGCGCATAGTAGGACTCGGAGGTGTCAGCCAACCGCGATTTGACCTCACTCAATGCCTCTTCGGCATGAGTTTTGATATCGATATAGGCCTGATCGGCGCGATCGCCGGAGTACTTCAACACTTCTTCCAGCGTGTCGCTCAGCATTCTCAGATCGTCATCGAGCGTGGTTTGATCCGCATCCGTATTTCTCGCCATGTTAAGTTCTCCGTGTTTAAAAAATGAAACGGCCCTTAACTATAGACAAGGATCGCCGATCCCCGCCATCAGACTGACGGCTAAAATCAGAACACCAACTGGACTTTGGCAGCACGGCTCTTGTCACCGGCAAACGTCAGCGCCTCAGCCAGTTGACGATTGTCAAACTCGGCGGACAGCAGCGGCAGCGGATTGACTGTTCCCTCGGCCCGCCACGCCACCGCCAGGGCGAACTCTTCAACAAATCGGAAGGATCCCAGCAGATTCAACTCTTTGGCGATCAACAGCATCAGCGGGAAATCCGGGAAGCTGCTTCCCATACCGACTTGCACCACCGTCCCCTTGGCGCGGGTGATCTCCAGACAGCGCTGCAACGACAAAGGGTGCCCGGAGACTTCAAAAGCGATATCAAAGTACCCTTTTTCCTGCTGATAGAAGCTGAAATCGTCATTGCCCGCGTGCAGACAGCGGGATGCCCCCATCGCCTCGGCGATATCCAGGCAACGCGGGCTAAGGTCGGCGCAGACAATCTCTTCGGCACCCAACGCCTTCAGCGCCGCCACCAGCAGGCAGCCTATCGGGCCGACGCCGGACACAAACACCTTTTTCCCTTTGACTTCACCGGGCTGCCTGGCGGCATGTATCGCCACCGCCAGCGGCTCGGCAAAAACCATCACCTTCTCGTCGCAATCGGCGTCGAACGCAATGCACTGCGCGCTATCAACCACCTTGTACTGGGTAAAAGCGCCGTCAACATGTGGAAAATACATCGCGCTGCCGAAAAATCGCATCTGGGTACACTGGTTTTGCTGCTCTGCCAGACAATACTTGCACTGCCCACAGGGCTTGCTGGGGTTTAACGCCACTTTCTGGCCAACAGGCAGCCGAGCCGTGTCGCTGGCGACCACTTCACCGATCACCTCATGGCCCAGCACCATCGGCTGACGCACCTGAAAACTGCCGACCTTGCCTTCCTGATAATAATGCAGGTCTGAGCCACAGATGCCGCCGCGGGTGATTTTCACCAGCGTGCCGCTGCCCTGGTAATCAACCTCCTGCTCCACTACCGCCACGTCATATTTGCCGTTAACCACGCAGGATTGGGTTTGAATTTTCATCATCATGTTCTCATCAGCAGGCGGTTATACCGCAGCGGACATCCCGCCATCGACAAACAGCAGGTGGCCATTGACAAAATCCGAGGCTTTGGACGACAGGAACACCGCCGCACCAATCAGCTCCTGTGGATCGCCCCAACGGGCAGCCGGGGTACGCTTGGTCAGCCAGGCGGTAAACTCTGGGTTGTCCGCCAGCGCCTGAGTCATTTCGGTTTTGAAGTAGCCCGGGGCAATACCATTGACCTGAATGTTGTAGCGCGCCAGCTCAACGCACATGCCGCGCGTCAGCATTTTCACCGCCCCTTTGGAGGCGGCATAGGGCGTGATGGTATCGCGGCCCAGTTCGCTCTGCATCGAACCGATATTGATGATTTTACCGCTTTGACGCTGCACCATATGGCGTGCTACGGCTTGTGACACCATAAATACCGCCTTCTGGTTGACGGCGATAATGTCGTCCCAGTCTTTTTCCGGAAATTCGGTAAACGGGTGGCGTCGTTGTATGCCGGCGTTGTTGATCAGCACATCGATCCCGCCGCTTTGTGCCTCAACTTTCTCAATGGCGGCATGAATGGCCTGGGAGTCTGTGACATCAAAGGCCGCAGCATCGGCACGGAAGCCCTCACGGCGCAGTGCTTCAACGGCTCGCTGGGCGTTTTCTTCGGTGGTCGCATTGACCAATATGTGAGCGCCGTACTCCGCCAGCCCGCGCGCCAGCAGAAAACCAATGCCCCGAGAAGCGCCGGTAATAAGTACTTTTTTATTATCCAGTGAAAATAAGTTGTTCATAACATTCCCCGGCAGTGTCATCCGATAAGACAGGCGCCTATCTCAGCGGATCGCCGCCGGCAAAAACGTGATATCGATCACTTAAAACAGTGTTACTAAAACCTGTTACCTTTAACGTGAAGCCACGCAAGCGCACAGGAAGGAAAATGCATACATTTCATTGAAAAATAAGATTTTTATACTTTATAACGTCGATTGTTATCGCCAAATCGATTTGTTAACATGGCGTTATTCGCGATTTCGCCGCCCCACCCCGTTAAGGCCTCAGAATGAAGAACCAACGCGTCACGCTGCAAGATATTGCGCTGCTCGCCGGCGTGACCAAAATGACCGTCAGCCGCTATCTGCGTACGCCGGAAAAGGTGGCGGCCGAAACCGCCGAGAAAATTGCCCAGGTGATGAAGGAAGTAAACTTTACCGACAGCGATGAGGCGCGTTCGACGCAAAAGCCGCGCATTGGCGTCTTGATCCCCTCCTTCAACAACCAAATTTTCGCCGATCTGCTGGCCGGTATCGAATCCATCACTCTGGAACAGGGCTATCAAACGCTGGTGGTGAACTATGACTACAGTCGGCAACGCGAAGAAGAACATATCGTCCAACTGCTGGCCTACCCGATCGCCGGACTGATCCTGACGGATTCGGAACATACTCTGCGGGCGGAAAAATACCTGACGGCAGCCAAAATCCCAGTGGCGCAGGTGATGGATCTGGAAGGCCCGGAAGGAAGGATCGCCGTGGGGTTCGATAACTTCCAAGCGGGTTACGACATGACCGAAGCGCTGCTCGCCAGCGGTAAACGTCAGGTGGTTTATTTTGGCGCCATGTCCGATGCACGCGACACCAAACGCTTCCAGGGCTATTGCCGGGCAATGGAAAAGCAGGGCCTGACACCGCGCCAAATCACACCGCACCGTGTTTCGTCGGTGACGGTCGGCTCCGACATGCTGGCCATGGCACGGCAGCTCTACCCGGATTTGGACGCTATCTTATGCACCAATGACGATCTGGCGGTTGGGGTGTTACAGGAGTGTCTGCGGCTGGGGCTGCGGGTTCCGCAGGACATCGCGCTGTCGGGCTTCCACGGTCTGGATATCGGCAAAGCCACCACGCCGGGCATCGCCAGCGTGATCACGCCCAGGTTTGATATCGGCAAGGTCGCCACAGAGATCTTGCTGAAACGCATTAAAGGGGTGCCGTGCATTGAGCGCGTTGATCTGCACTACCGCATCTCACTCGGCGGCACCATTTGACTCAACGGTTAACATGTTCGGTAACAGCGGCCGCCGGTTTCGGTTTTTCGTTGCGCGCCGCCAGCCACAGGCCGCTGTTTTTCATCGCGTAGCCGAATACCAGCCCCACCAACAGGGAAAGGGTCACCAGAGACCAATTGCCGCCGCCGGCAAAGGTAGCGCAAGCGCCGATAAAGGTGCCGGGCACAAAACCCAGCCACTGCTGCTTTGCCTGAATGCACATCAGGAAAGCCACCGCGCCGGTCAGCAGATAACCGAGCAGGCTCCAGCCGGGTGCCAGCTCACTGCCGTGAATGATCGCCATCGCCCAAAATACCCCGCTGCAGCAGGTCAGCGTGCTGATCCACAACCCTTTCAGGCCCCCCTGCGGGCAAGCAAAATAGGCCGTACAGCCCAGAAAACCGGCCCAACTGATCAGCCCCAGGCTAACAGCTACCCATCCCCACACGCCGGAGAGGATCCCGGTAGTCACAGCAATGGCAAAAATAACGTTCATAAACTGACCCGCAGCAAAGAAAGCGCGCAGTTTACGCGAAAATCGGCAAATTCACGTGATGGAGATCACAAAAATTTTGTAATGAGAAATACTGAAATTGCAGAATTGAGGAATTTGTCACAAAAAAAACCAGCGTGGCAAGCACGCTGGAAATGACACACAACAACACCAGGGAAATCGTTCGCCACCTTGCGTGGCTAAAATCTTTGTTCACCTACCCTGCGAATTTCACCTTGCCACGGGCAACATGAAACTCAGCGGGTATCAGCGCGGGAAGCCCGCGCGGGTCACCATGAAGCTCATGGATAAGCACACCACGGCACTGACCAGAAATAACAGATTGACCGCCAGATGCAGGCTGGCATGGTCGATAACCGCCCCCAACAGGATCGGAACCCAGTTGGCGATATAGGCGATTACGTAAAACAGTGAAATCAGTCTCGCATGGCTGGCCTTCGGTGAAATCAGATTCACCAACGTGGCACTGCCGACAAAAATGGCCCCGTAGGCGTAACCGGCAATCACCATACCGGCACTGGCCAAAGCCAGCGAGTGGATCTGAATCGCTTCGGCGAACACCACCACCGACAGCGCCTGCGCCAGACAGCCAAACATCAGCGAATGGCGCGCATTAACCCGACGGCTCAGGATCTGGCTAATACCGGCAATCACCAGATACACCGCAATCACGTAGCCGTAGATGCCCCGGCTGTGCATGCCCAACAGCTTTTCTGACACGCTTGGCCCAATCGCCAGAATACTGGCCGCCACCGCCCAGCAGATAAACAGCGCACCGGCACACAGGAAGAATTTGCCTCCTGTAGCGCGCAGGCCATCCGCCAACGAACTTTTTTCCGGCTCAGCCTCGGCTACGGGCGTCCCGCCTGGCGGTACCGTAACGGCTTCAACCGGCCATTTCAGCATCACGCCCAGTGCGGCAACGGCCGCCACTGCCATGATGATAATGAACGGCAGCGAGGTAGTGTGGAACCCGGTTTGCAGCGCCACGCCGCTGAAAATCGGCCCTAAAGCCAGACCGGTGGTGAATGACAGCGTGGCAATCAGCGCCGCATTTTTACCGCCGTCCTTCGGCCCAAAACGCACCAGCGCAATGTTAGCCGCGCCGGTTAAGGCACCGGTGCCGACCCCGGCCAGCAGACGCGCCATAAACATCATCAGAAACGAATCGGCCATCGAAAACAGCAAGGCCCCAGCCAACACCACCAGCAGCGCCGGTACAATCATGCTGCGCAGATCTTTGACCTTGCCGGCCATGTTGCCCACGCCGAACAGGGAAATCAGTACGCCGGCGGCATAGGCACCATAAATGACCGTCAGGCTGACCGAGCTTAGCGCCAACTCATGTTGATAAAGCGGATAAAGCGGCGTCGGCGCACTGCTGTTCAGCAATGCGGACATTAATGCCAAAGCTAAAAACAGCAGGATGGCAAAATGCGACGCGCCCGAATTCGCTTTAGCGGCTTCATCAACAGCCACACCTTCAGACATTTTTCTCTCCCGAAACAATCTGGATAAACACCTAACCCTGAAAACCAAACTCCTCAGGAAACGCGTTTATCATACCTTTCGGGTATAACGGTCAAAATAGCCAAGAATGCATCATAGTGATTCATTAATGCATTTGCGCTGACGCCCGCCAGCGCTTAATGCCGAGCAATTTACACCGCCGCCGCCTTCGAGGCTTTTGCCGGAGCGCGTTTCACGATCGCCAATGCACCGGAGAGAATAATCAGCGCCATGCCGCCCGCGGCAATGTAGGACAGCTTCTCGCCAAACAACAGATAGCCGAGCAGCGTGGAGAAAATGATGGTGCTGTAGGAAAGAATGCTGACAATCACCGCATTGCCGCTGCCGTAGGCGCGGGTCATGGTGATTTGCCCCAGGCTGCCGAACACGCCGATGGCGCAAACGCACAGCATCATGGCGCCGTCCAGTGCGGTAAACCCCACCGCCGTGGTCATCACAGCGCCCACCAGGGTGCCCACCAGCGAGAAGTAAAACACCACTCGCAGTTCCGGTTCGCCGCTGCGCACCAGCTTACCGACGTTAAAATAGGCCAGCGCGGTCAGCAGACCGGAAAGCAGGCCAATCAAGGTCGCAGCATACTCGCCGTTCGGCGTATCGGGCCGCAGCAGCACCAGAATGCCGATAAAACCGAGCAGTACCGAGAACAGCAGCTTGCCGGTCAACTGGCCTTTGGAGGTGACAAAGGCAATCGCCGACTGAAAAATAGGATTGGTGTAGCCCAACGTGGTGGCCGTGGCGATCGGCAGATGGATCAGTGAATAGAAACCGCAATACATTGCCGCATTGCCAATGGCGGCGCGTTTCATGTGCAACCCCAGGTGTCGGGTGCGGAAACCGAGATTTTTCACATGGATCAGCGCGGCAACGATCAGGACGTTAATGACAGAGCGGTAAAAAATGATGTCGAAAAAACCGACCTTGGCCGAAGCCAGTTTGATGCTGGCCCCCATCAACGCAAAGAACCCGCTGGCGACGACCATCCACAAAGCAACCATGATTTCCTCGGTATATCACCCCAACGGGCGACAAAATAAAACGGGGCGAATGGATTCGCCCCCTACGGCCAATGCAGTCAACAACGCCGCAGCTAAAAAAACGGCGGGGATATTATTCGGCAGCTTTCACCGTCAGCGGTTTGTTATCAGCGCAGGCGAAGAATACCAGCATCTCCGCGCCTTTATCACCGGAAACCCCCTGGTGAACGATATCTACCGTGTCGGTAAAGGAATCACCCTGCTTAAAGGTGTGCTTCACGCCGGTTTTCTTGACCGTCAGCGAAACGCTGCCCCCGGTCATATACACCGCGCTGATGCACGGATGAGTATGCCAGGCGAGCACCTTGTTCGGCTCTACGGTCACCTTCAACATGGTGATCTGCGGAGCGCCGGCCGGGTAATGCTGGTACGGCGTCCCTTCCCACGAGGTCTCGGTTTTCAGCAGGGTTTCTTTGCTGATGCCTTCGCCGTGATCCTCTGCGGCCTGCGCATAGCCCTGAAATGCCATCATTAATGCCAGAAGTGTCAGTTTGTACATTGTTATCGCTCCATGACTGCGGTAAACAAAATAGAATGGCGTGATACAAAGGGCAATCATGACGGCTCCCGGTGGGATTGGGCTACGCCTTACCCCCTTTGATACGCTGCTCGTATTCTACGATGCTCTCGGCATAGTATCGATTAGGCGCCACATGATTTCCTACCAACACTTCTATCAGGAAAGGCCCCTGGTACTCAGCCGCGGCGGTCAGCGCCTCGTCCAGTTCCTCCAGCGTCGCCGCTTTGGCGGAGGCAACCCCCAGGCTGTTGGCGAAGGCCTTCCAGTCATGATTTGGCAACGCGGTGTAGTCCGCAGATACCCCACGGTTTTGCAAGGTGTCGATGTGCATCGCTCCGTGAGCGCAGTTGTTCATCACCACAAAGGTCATTTTGACCTGATAACGGGCAGCCGTCTGGATCTCGATGCCGTGCATCAGCATGCAGCCGTCGCCGGTGACCACTACGCAGTCGCGATGCGGCGCTGCCAGTTTGATACCAATGCCGGCGCAAATCGCCCAGCCCATCGGCGCCAGTGAGCTTGAGGTATGGTAATCGCCGCGCCCGCTGGCCTGCCAGTGGTGCGCCATAAATATACGGTGTGCGCCGGAATCGACCACCACGTTGGTGTCCTGATTCATGCGGCTGCGGATGCGTTTAATGGCGTCGCCGGGGTACATGTTGGCCTCGCCCTCGGCAAGACGCACCTGCAAATCGGGCCGTTGCTGCTCCAGCGGCAGTTGACTCACCTGCTCCAGCCAGCCATTACGCAAGCGTTTAATGCTGTCCAGGTGCGCGTCATCGTCGCCGATCGCATCCAGCAGGTGCTGCAACGAGCCGGTCAGGCTGGAGAAAATCTGCATATCCGGTTGATAATGCGAGCTGACCTTATCGAAATCCTCGTCAATTACCACCAGCGTTTTAGTGCCGTGCAGCCGCGGACTCCAGTTCAGGCTATCGCGTTGGCTCAGGTCGCAACCCAGCACCAGCAGCACATCCACTTCATCGCCATTGATGGTTTCCACCGCCCGGGTATGGCCGGCAAAACCGTACAGCCCCAGCGCCAGCTCGTGCCCCTCGGGAAACGCGCCCTTGCCGGACAGCGTAGTGGCAACCGGCAAACGGTATTTCTCCGCCAGACGCAACAGCAGGGCCGCATCCAACGGATTATTCATGCGGTTACCCACCAGGCAGGCAACGTTCAGCCCACGCAGCAGATAGTCATCCAGCAACTGATCCAATGCCTGTGGGTCGATTGCGGCCTCTCGGCACTGAGGCGTGCGAGGCGGGCTGACTTCATGATGACCGGCCACCTCTTTCTTTTGCATATCGACCGGCACGCTGAGATAGGTGCGACCTTTTCGCTGGGTGTTCAGGCAGGACAAACTGCGCCGCAGCTGGTGCTGCAACGTGAGATTATTTTTCACTTCTATCGCGGCGGAAAGCAGCGGTTTGACGATAGTCAGCTCATCGATGCCACTATTGCTGCCGTCCTGGAAGGCACCCTGCGCCTCATGATAAGTGGCAATGCCGCCGGCCAGATACAACACCGGGATTTTGTCGGCCTGTGCCGCCGCCATCGCCGGCAGGAAATTCATCGTGCCGGGGCCGGAGATGCCCAGACAAACGCCAAACTTGCGGCTGGCGCGGGCATAGCCGTCCGCCATAAAGCCGCAGGCGGTTTCATGGGCGCCGACGATCCCGGCAATGCCTGAATGTTCAATGGATTTTATCAGTGGGTACACCAGCTTGCCGGGTACCAGGAATATGTGCTGAATACCGCGTGCTTCAAGACTCTGGATAATTGCATCCGCGTTGCTTTGCGTTGCCGCTTTCGCACCGGGGGTTGCAATAACTCTGACACCGTCCGCAGTTGCCAGTGCTACCGGGGTGTATAACTTCTCTGCGTGAGACTCCATTTTCAATGTCCAGTCGTGGTGGGCCAACCTAGATTCAGAGTCGATCCCACCAGGCGATTAGCCCACAGAGACAGGCTCTCATGCGCGTCTGCTTACGCGTTCAGGGTAACATTGGCACAAAATGTGCGCCAGATCACAGCATAAACGTTGATAAGCATAAAGATTGTCGGGTAAAAATAAAGATGCAAAACTGCTTCACGTTGATGCATTTATTCATATCCTGAAACATAATTAATAATTATGATACGTGAGCCTCATTGGCAGCCAAACCAGAGCCGGTACGGTTGCGCAATAATGAACACCGACAAGACCGATAAGCCTGCACAAAGGAAATGGCATGATGAATTGGGATGATGCACGCTTCTTCCTGGCAGTGGCGCGCTGCGGCACTTTACGAAAAGCCGCCAATGAACTACACGTTGACCAGGCTACCGTCGGGCGGCGTATTACCGCTTTTGAAGAAAGCCTGGGTTCCAAGCTGTTTATCCGCACGCCAAAATCCTTCTCCCTCAGCCCCTTGGGTGAGGAAATGCTGGCGGACGTGATGAACATGGAGAACTCGGTGCAGGCGATTGGCCGCAAAGCCACCAGCGGCGACGACAGCCTGTGCGGCAACGTACGCATTGCGACCACCGATACCATGGCCGAGGCTTTCGTCATCCCTGCGCTGAAGGCGCTGCGAGAGCAACACCCGCTAATTACCGTCACTATGCTGACGGCGGTCAATATCTCTGATATTTCCTACCGCGGTGCGGATCTGGCGATCCGTGGCGCGCGGCCCGAATCCGATGAGCTGATTATCAAACGTATGGCTACCATCGAAATGGGGCTGTATGCGACGCAGGACTATCTCGACAAACACGGCATGCCGACCAAGGGCGACCACCTGCGTGGTCACGATCTGCTGATGTTCCCGCGAGAACTGGTGCCTCGCCACTGGAACAACTTCTGTGGCGAAACGCTGATCGACCCTAACGTGGTGCTGCAGTGTAATTCGCAGTTGTTGCTGCGTTCGGCAACGCGCAATGGTTTGGGGATTGGCCTGCTGTCCTCATTCCTGGCGGATAAGGACCCGGATCTGGTGCGAATTTTCCCGGAAAATAAAGACTGGGTAGATATCTGGCTGGTGCTGCATCCTGACCTGCAACGTGCCGCCAGAGTGCGCGCCGTAGTCCAGGCACTGGAAACCTCATTTAAAAACAACCCCGGCTGATCCCCCTACTCAGGGGTTAGGGTGGCTTACCCTGCCCCTCTTATCCCGTTTCGCCACATTGCGACAATTAGATAAAAAGCTTATTATCTAATTAACGCACAGGACGTGCCCCCACAGTCGAGGGAATGATGGCAAAGGTTAACTGGTCGCGCAAAGCCGTTAAACAATTGATGACGCTACCTACTCAGGATCGCTCAGCCATTAAAGACAAGGTCGGGCTGTTAAGCGCGTTTCCGGCCATCAGGCTGGATATCAAAAAATTGCATGGTGCTGACAGCCAATTTCGCCTGCGCGTCGGCAGCTATCGCATTATTTTTGAGATGAGTGATAGTGAACCGCTTGTCTGCCTGATCCAACAAGTGAAGCGTAGAACGTCGACAACTTACTGAGCCGCGTTGAGCTGAAATTTATAATCCGAGGTATGCCAGATGGCGAAGTTACAATATATCCATGATGAATCAGGTAAACCGCTGTACGTGGTATTGCCTGTCGATGAATATAAAAAGCTGGTAGGCCGGCAAGATGACTATGAGTCTATTCCCTATCATAGCGATGCACACGATGATGAAACTGTTCCTCACGAAGTGGTCTCTATCATGTTGGATCAGAACATCAGCCTGATAGCCGCATGGCGAATTTTCCGCGGCTTCTCGCAGTATGATGTGGCGACAAGACTGGGTACCACCCAATCTGCCGTTTCGCAGTGGGAAGCCAACGACTCTAAACCGCAAAAAAGAACCCGGGAAAAACTGGCGGAGTTATACCGCTGTAACCCGGCGCAGATGACACTTTAATCTGTTCCCCTCGCCATAAAAAAAGGTCGCCGAAGCGACCTTTTTCACTGCTCTGATGCCCATCAGAACATCGGTTGTGCCATCTGCACCAGCGTAATCAGCGGCTGCGGATAAACCCCCAGCAACAGCACCAACGCGGCGGAGATCAGCACCACTACGCCGCCTGCGGTCAACGCCCAGTTGTTTGGGGTATCGCGCTGCAGCGCTTCCGGCGCGCTGAGGAACAGGCTGACGGTGACGCGCAGGTAGTAGTACAAACCAATGGCGCTACCCAGCACCACGGCGCCGGTCAACCACCACAGGTGAGCGCTGACGCCCATTGCGATCACGAAGAACTTACCGATAAAGCCCAGGGTCATCGGGATACCGGCCAGTGACAGCATCATCACCGTCATGACGGCAGACAGGATGGGCTTATGCCAGAACAGACCGCGGTAGGAGAACAGTGAATCTGCATCCGGACCACGGTACGGGCTAGACATCAGGCTGACCACGCCGAACGCGCCCAGGCTGCTGAACAGGTAACCGGCCAGGTAAACCCCGGCGGTTTCCAGCGACAGCTGATGGGTTTGCACCGCAATCAGCGCCACCAGCAGATAACCCAGGTGAGCAATCGACGAGTAACCCAGCAGGCGCTTGATGTTGGTCTGGCTGATGGCCATCAGGTTGCCGAACAGAATCGAACAGACGGCAATGATCGACAGCACCATGCGCAGCGCTTCGTTGTCGGCAGCAGGTGCATACAGGAACAGACGCATAACGACCGCGAAGATAGCAATCTTGCTGGCGGTGGCCAGGAAGGTTGAAACCGGCGCAGGCGCCCCCTGATACACATCCGGCGTCCACAGTTGGAACGGCACCAGCGACAGCTTGAAGCCCAGACCGACAATCATCATGCCCATACCGGCCAGGATCAGCGGCTGGTGCATCATGTTTTCTTGCAGGCTCTTGCCCAGGCCGGCCAGCGACAGGTCACCGGACTCCGCATACAGCAGCGCCATACCGAACAGCAGGAAGGACGAAGCCGCGGCGGACAGCAGCATGTACTTGATGGCCGCTTCCAGCGGACGCTTCTGGCGGTAGGCATAGCCCACCAAGCCAAACAGCGGCAGCGAGATCAGTTCAATACCGAGGAACAGCGAGGCCAAGTGGTTGGCGCTCGCCAGCAGAATGCCACCCAGGGAAGCAATCAGCACCAGCAGGTAGAACTCTTCGCGGTTGTCCGGGTAACCGACCAGCCACGGATAGGCAAAGGTACAGGTCGCCAGACTCGCCAGTATCACCAGCCCGGTATAGAACATCGAGTAGCCGTCAACCCGCAGCAGCGGGGTGACGTCCATTGGGCCTGCCTGGCCGACAAAGTACAGCGAAAGCAGCGCCAGGTTTAGACCGATCACGGTCAGGGTGGCGTTGATAAAGTGGTCGCGTCGCCACGCAATGCCTAGCATCACAACCACCACCGTCAATCCGACGATCAACAGCGGCAACAGTGCGATCAGTTGTTGAGGAGTTATTGTCATGGCGAATTACGGCCTTGTTGTTGAAATTGCTGAAACTGACGAACCAAACCAGTGTTGCACGTTGCTCATCGCCGCATTAGAAGTGTCCAGAATCGGTTGTGGGTAGACCCCCAACAGAACCAGCAACACCACCAACAGCAGAATGATGAACAGCTCACGCGCGGTCATGCCCGGCAAAGGTTGGTCAGACTTGGCTTTGCCGTAGTAGGCACGCTGCATCATGATCAACGAGTAAACCGAAGCAAACACCAGACCGAAGGTAGAAATCACGGTGATCACCGGCACAACCTGATAGCTGCCGAACAGGATCATGAATTCACCGACGAAGTTACCGGTACCCGGCATCCCCAGCGTAGCCACCGCGAAGAACAGCGACAGCGCAGGGATGTATTTGATACGCCCCCACAGGCCGCCCATTTCACGCATGTCGCGAGTATG
This sequence comes from Serratia liquefaciens, assembly GCA_012719855.1. Classification (GTDB taxonomy): domain Bacteria; phylum Pseudomonadota; class Gammaproteobacteria; order Enterobacterales; family Enterobacteriaceae; genus Serratia; species Serratia liquefaciens_A. The sequence goes on from JAAXZN010000023.1 coordinate 132,303, forward strand.
CAGACGTTCGTACAACTGGCCACAGATGATGAACATACCGGCCGCAGACAGGCCGTGTGCAATCATCTGGATCACTGCACCCTGGTAAGCCAGTTGGCTGCCGGTGTAGATGGCGATCAGCACGAAGCCCATATGGGAAACCGAGGTGTAAGCGATCAGACGCTTGATATCGGTCTGCGCAAACGCCATCCAGGCGCCGTAGAAGATACCGATAACACCCAGCCACATGGCGATTGGCGCGAACTCATGCGAAGCTTCCGGGAACAGCGGCAGGCTGAAGCGCAACAGGCCGTAGGCCGCGGTCTTCAGCAAGATCCCCGCCAGGTCGACAGAACCTGCGGTAGGAGCCTGGCTGTGCGCATCCGGCAACCAGCCGTGCAACGGCACCACCGGCATTTTCACCGCGAAGGCAATGAAGAAGCCCAGCATCAACAGGTATTGCACGTTGTGTGACATTGGCGTTTGCAGCAGGTCTTCGTAATCAAAGGTCCACACGCCGGTCGCGTTGTAGTGCACGAACACCAGGCCCAGAATGGCAATCAGCATCACCAGACCGCTGGCCTGGGTATAGATGAAGAACTTGGTGGCCGCAGTGATGCGGGTTTTCCCATCTGACGCCTTGTGACCCCAGAGCGCGATCAGGAAGTACATCGGCACCAACATCATTTCCCAGAAGAAGAAGAACAGGAACATGTCGATGGCGAGGAACACGCCGATAACCCCACCCAGGATCCACAGCAGGTTCAGGTGGAAGAAGCCCTGGTATTTCTGGATTTCACGCCAGGAACAGAGGATAGCCAACACGCCCAGCAGGCCGGTCAGCACCACCATCAGCAGTGAAAGGCCGTCCAGCGCCAGGTGGATGGAAATGCCAAAGCGTGGGATCCACGGCAGCAGGAATTCAGACTGCCACTGTGGAATGCCTTTCGGCGTAGTCAACGTGTAGCCGCCCTGCATCCACAGATGCAGAGAAAGCGCCAATGTCAGCCCCATTGCGATCAACGCAATCCAGCGCGGCACCTTAGTACCGAAGCGCTCAAACTGCCAGCACAGCAGACCGCCAATAAAGGGGATAAGAATTAGCCAAGGTAATAGCATGGCGTTTTGTGTCCCTTATACGAATAATTTCAAACTTTGTACGTAGCGCCTGCCCTGCAGGGCGCTACGCCCGAAAAATGCGTCTGTTTAAATTATTCAATTAAACCAAAATCAACAGAGCCAATACGACCACTGCACCCACACCCATAGACGCTATATACCAACGCACCTGACCGTTCTCGCTCACCGTCAGACCACGGTTCCCCCAGCGGGAGAAAATGGCCGGCAGGTTCATCATCGAGTTCAGCGGATCACGTTGCAGCAACTTCGCAATACCCAGGTACGGCTTGACGAACACTTTGTCGTACAGCCAGTCGAAGCCCCAGGCATGGAACCACCAGGTCGAGAAGAAACGTCCCGGTGCGCTATTGGCGATGCGGGTAACCAGGGTACGTTTGCCCAGCCACAGCGCCGCCGCTAACAGGATGCCGACAATAGCCACTACGCCGGAGGTGATCTCCAGCTGCAGCACGCTACCGTGCGCCAGCTCGGTGGTCTCTGGCAGTACGCCCTGCAGTGGCGGAACAATCATCGCGCCAACGAAGGTGGACAGCACCAGCAGAACCAACAGCGGCAGGTGGTGAGTGATGCCTTTACCGGCATGAGCTTTGATTTTCTCTTCGCCATGGAACACGATGAAAATCATACGGAAGGTGTACAGCGAGGTCATGAACGCACCGACCAGGCCGGCAATCATCAGGTTGATGTGGCCGTTGGCCATCGCACCCGCCAGGATCTCATCCTTACTGAAGAAGCCTGCGGTGATCAGCGGCAGTGCCGACAGCGCAGCGCCCCCCACCAGGAAGCAGACGTAAACCAGTGGGATACTCTTGCGCAGGCCGCCCATCTTGAAGATGTTCTGCTCGTGATGGCAGGCCAGGATCACCGAACCGGAGGAGAGGAACAGCAGCGCCTTGAAGAACGCATGGGTCATCAGGTGGAAGATTGCTGCATCCCACGCCTGCACACCCAACGCCAGGAACATGTAGCCAATTTGGCTCATGGTGGAGTAGGCAAGTACGCGTTTGATGTCAGTCTGCACCAGTGCGGCAAAGCCGGCCAGCACCAGGGTCACTGCCCCGATAATGCCCACCAGATGCAACACTTCCGGCGCCATCAGGAACAGGCCGTGCGTACGGGCAATCAGGTAAACGCCCGCGGTCACCATGGTCGCCGCGTGGATCAGTGCGGAAACCGGGGTTGGACCCGCCATGGCGTCTGCCAGCCAGGTCTGCAACGGCAGCTGCGCTGATTTACCGACCGCGCCGCCCAGCAACATCAGGGTAGCCCAGGTGATCGCCGTATCGCCGACCGCCAGTTTTTGCGGTGCCAGGATCATCAGTTCACGGATGTTCAGCGTGCCCAGCTCGTTGTAGAGGATGAACAGCGCGAACGCCAGGAACACGTCGCCGACGCGGGTCACGATGAAGGCTTTCATCGCCGCCGCACCGTTGGCCGGATCCTTGTAATAGAAGCCGATCAGCAAGTAGCTGCACAGGCCCACACCTTCCCAACCCAGGTACATCAGCAACAGGTTGTCTGCCAGTACCAATACCACCATGCTGGCGATAAACAGGTTGGTGTAAGCGAAGAAGCGCGAGTAGCCCTCTTCACCGCGCATGTACCAGGACGCGAACATGTGGATGAAGAAGCCCACGCCGGTGACCACGGACAACATGGTCAACGACAGGCCGTCCAGCGTCAGAGTCACGCCGATATTGAAGTTGCCGACGGTCATCCAGTTCCACAGGCTTTGCTCAAACAGCTGCACGCCGGTCGCTTTCTGGGCGAAGAAGTCCATCGCCACATGTACCGTGACCAACGCAGCCAGGCCGATAGAGCCTACGCCAATGGTTGCCGAGACGTTCTCAGACCAGCGGCCTCGGGAAAAGGCCAACAGCAGGAACCCGATCAGCGGTAGCAGAACAGTTAAATATAATAGGTTCATCCGCGCATCTCACTGACAGTATCAATATTCAGGGTATGACGGCGACGGTAGAGCTGCAGCAGCAACGCCAGACCGATACTGGCCTCGGCTGCCGCCAAACTGATCGCCAGGATGTACATCACCTGCCCATCCGGTTGGCCCCAGTAACTACCCGCCACGATAAACGCCAATGCTGCGGCGTTGATCATCACTTCCAGACTGATCAGCATAAACAGCAGATTACGACGAACCAGCAACCCGGTCAGACCCAGGACGAACAGGATCGCCGCCAGGATCAGGCCATGTTGAAGAGGGATCATGCTTGCTCCTCCGATTTTCTTCTCGCCATTTCGCCACCGACCGGGGCGTTGCTCAACACCTCACCCGGTTTGTGCTCACGGCCAATGTGGAAGGCAACAACCAGACCTGCCAACAGCAGCATTGAAGCCAGCTCAACCGCCAACACGTAAGGACCGAACAGGCTGATCCCCACGGCTTTGGCGTCTACCATCTCACCGCTGATGCCCTGATCGGACACGCTGCGAATAGCGAAAATCAGCACCGCCAGCAGCAGCAGCGACAGCAGGCCTGGGCCAATCCATACCGACGGCTTCAGCCAGTCGCGCTCTTGCTTTTGCACCGCGCTGCCGAGGTTCAGCATCATGACCACGAACACGAACAGCACCATGATGGCACCGGCGTAAACGATGATCTCCAACGCCGCAGCGAAGTACGCGCCGAGTGAGAAGAAGACTGCAGAGATCGCCAACAGCGAGACGATCAGATACAGCAACGCATGCACAGGGTTGGTATGCGAGATCACGCGAATAGTCGCGATCACCGCAATCAAACCTGCCAGATAAAAGGCAATTTCCATGCTTGCTGGCTCCTTAAGGCAACAGACCTTTGACGTCGATCGGTTTGGCTTCGTTTTCGGCTTCGCCCTTGGCTTTGCCGTCAATCGCCATACCGGCCATCCGGTAGAAGTTATATTCCGGATATTTACCCGGCCCCGAGATCAACAGATCTTCTTTTTCGTACACCAGGTCCTGGCGTTTGAACTCACCCATTTCGAAATCCGGCGTCAGCTGGATCGCGGTAGTTGGGCAAGCTTCTTCGCACAGGCCGCAGAAAATGCAGCGCGAGAAGTTGATGCGGAAGAACTCCGGGTACCAACGGCCATCTTTCTGTTCTGCTTTTTGCAGCGAGATACAGCCCACCGGGCAGGCAACCGCACACAGGTTACAGGCTACGCAACGCTCTTCACCGTCCGGATCGCGCGTCAGCACGATACGGCCACGGTAACGCGGCGGCAGGTAAACCGGCTCTTCCGGATACATCTGGGTTTCGCGCTTGGCGAAGGCGTGCAGGCCTATCATCCAAATGCTGCGCACCTGGGTGCCGAAACCAACCAATAACTCTTTCAATGTCATGGTTTATTCACCCCTTATTGAGCGTTGTACAAAATGACTGCGGCAGTCGCCAGCAGGTTCAGCAGCGTCAGCGGCAGACATACTTTCCAGCCGAAGGCCATTACCTGGTCATAGCGCGGACGTGGCAGAGCAGCACGAATCAGAATGAACATCATCATGAAGAAAGCCGTTTTCAGCGCGAACCAGATAAATGGCGGCAGGAATGGACCCTGCCAGCCACCGAAGAACAACGTCACAATCAGGGCAGAAACGGTGACGATACCGATGTACTCACCCACGAAGAACAGACCGAATTTCATGCCGGAGTATTCAATGTGGTAACCGTCAGCCAGTTCCTGCTCGGCTTCCGGTTGGTCAAACGGGTGACGGTGACACACCGCAACGCCGGCAATCGCAAAGGTCACGAAACCGAAGAATTGCGGGATGACGTTCCACAGATGAGCCTGAGATTCAACAATGGTCTGCATGTTGAAGGAGTCCGCCTGCGCCACCACGCCCATCAGCGACAGGCCGATGAACACTTCGTAGCTCAGGGTTTGCGCAGAAGCACGCATCGCCCCCAACAGCGAGTATTTGTTGTTGCTCGACCAGCCGGCGAACAGCACGGCGTATACCGCCAGGCCGGCCATCATCAGGAAGAACAAAATACCGATGTTGAGGTCGGACACCGCCCAGGTCGGGCTGACCGGGACGATGGCAAAGGCCAGCAACAGGGAAGTAAAGGCGATCATCGGCGCCAGGGTGAAGATCACCCGGTCGGAGAATTTCGGAACCCAGTCTTCCTTGAAGAACATTTTGATCATGTCGGCGACCAGCTGCAGCGAGCCGCCCCAGCCGACACGGTTTGGCCCGTAACGGTTCTGGAACAGGCCGAGCAGGCGACGTTCGCCGAAGCTCATGAAAGCACCGCAGGTGACAACGACCAGCAGGATCACTACCGCTTTAAGCACGGAGATCAGAATGTCGATCACCTCAGGGGTAAACCAGCTCATCGTGTTGCCTCCCGCAGATTTTCAACCGTCGCACCCACCAATACCGGCGGGATCCCTGGCAAGCCGAGCGGTAAGCCCACCTGGCCCTGGGTCAGCGTTTCACTCAGGCGCACCGGCAGACGCAGCGTCTGGCCCGCACAGCTGAACTCCACCAGCGCGCCGGCATTGACGCCAAGCGTAGCGGCATCCGCCGGGTTCACCATCACGTAGGCCTCTGGCATACGCTGCTGGATCACGCCGGAACGCTGTGACAATTCATCACTGCCGAACAGGTGGTAATAAGGCGCGACACGCCAGCCTTGCTCATGACCGAAGGCGGCAGGCACCTGGGTGAAGTAATCCAGTTTGCCCTCCCCTGCTTCGATCAGACGCACGCCCGGATCGCCATGGCGCAGCTTGCCGCCCACTTCGGCCTGGAACTTGTTCCATGCCTGCGGTGAGTTCCAACCTGGTGCCCAGGCGAATGGGATCTGCTGACGATCGGCCAGCGGGCTGTTGTTCCCTTCCATCGAGAAGGCAAACATGGTGTCTTTATCCTGCGGCTGACGCGGTTCGTGCACGCTGATGTTGGCACGCATTGCCGTACGGCCACTGGAGCGATGTGGCGAACGTGCCAGTTTTTGACCGCGGATGCGGAAACTTGCGTCCGGTGCGGCGTCCACAATGCCCTGCAACTGCGGCAACGCGGTAACACAAGCTTCGATAACGTGATCGAGCTGCGTCCAGTCCACGTGACGGCTGGTGTAAGTGGAATGCAGCGAGTGCATCCAACGCCAGCTTTCCAGCATTACGGTGTAAACGTCTTTTTTCGCGTCGTCGTAGTAGGCCGGATCGTAAACCTGGAAGAAACGCTGTGCGCGGCCCTCCTGGTTGACCAGGGTACCGTCGCTTTCCGCAAAGCTGGCCGCCGACAGGATCAGGTTGGCCCGATCCATGATCGCGGTGCGCTGATGATCAACCACGATCAGGTTGCTGACCTTGGCCAACGCGGCGTCCACTTTTGCCGCCTGCGCATGCCGATAGAGATCGTTTTCCATCACAATAGCGGTGTCTGCTTCGCCGTTTTCCAGCTGCGACAGCGCCTGATCGAGCGAACCACCGCCAATCATCGACAAACCGATGCTGTTGGCCGCGCTGGCCACGAAGGTGATGCCCACATCAGAGCCGCGATCCTTCAGCGCTTTGGCGATGTTGGCCGCCGCTGCGATGATGGCTTCGCTGCCGGCGTTGCTGCCGGTGACGATCAGCGGTTTACGTGCGTCGGTCAGCGCCTGCACGATGATATCGACTTTCTTGTTCAGGCCTTCAGCCAAGTCGTTGACCGCCGGCGCCGCGTTGTCCAACGCATGAGCGACAGCGAAGCCGAGACGTGCCTGCTCATCCACCGGCGCACGGTAGTTCCATGCGGCGATGTCGTCCAGACGGGTGTTATCCACGTTAGTGACGAACAGCGGGTATTTGGCATGCTGACCAATGTTTTGTATCGCGGCAATCTGCCAGTCGGCAACGCGCTGGGCCGCCGCCATGGCGCGAGCCTTGCCCTTCACCGCCTGACGTACAGACAAAGCAATACGTGCGCCGGTCTGGGTCAGATCTTCACCCAACACCAATACCGCGTCGTAGCCTTCGATTTCGCGCAGCGCAGGCGTGTGAACGCCGCTGTTTTGCAGCACGTTCAGCATCAGGTTCAGACGACCCTGTTCCGCCTGCGAAATACCGGTGTAGAAATTCTCGGCACCGACCAGTTCACGCAGTGCGAAGTTGCTTTCCAGACTGGCGCGGGGTGAGCCGATACCGATGGTTTTCTTCGCCTGACGCAGGATGTCCGCCGCGCCCTGCATAGCCTGTTCGGCGTTCAGGGTGATCCAGTCGTTGCCGCGCAGCTGCTGTGGCTGACGTGGACGATCTTTCTGGTTCACGTAGCCATAACCGAAGCGGCCGCGGTCGCACAGGAAGTAGTGGTTCACGCTGCCGTTATAGCGGTTTTCAATGCGACGCAATTCGCCATAACGCTCGCCCGGGCTGGTGTTACAGCCGATGCTGCACTGCTGGCAAATGCTTGGCGCAAACTGCATGTCCCACTTACGGTTATAACGCTCGGAGTGGGTTTTGTCGGTGAACACGCCGGTCGGGCACACTTCTACCAGGTTGCCGGAGAACTCGCTTTCCAGCGTGCCGCTCTCAACGCGACCGAAGTAGACGTTATCGTGCGCGCCGTACACACCGAAGTCGGTGCCGTCCGCATAATCCTTGTAGTAACGCACACAACGGTAGCAGGCGATGCAGCGGTTCATCTCATGCGAGATAAACGGCCCCAGTTCCTGGTTGTTGTGGGTACGCTTACTGAAGCGGTATTTACGGAAGCTGTGGCCGGTCATTACTGTCATATCCTGCAGGTGACAGTTACCGCCTTCTTCACATACCGGACAGTCGTGCGGGTGGTTGGTCATCAACCACTCAACCACGCTTTCGCGGAACTGTTTGGCTTCGGTATCGTCGATGGAAATAAAGGTTCCATCGGATGCCGGTGTCATACAAGACATCACCAAACGGCCACGCGTATCTTCCGCGTTTTGGTATTGCTTTACCGCACATTGGCGGCAAGCGCCGACGCTTCCCAGCGCCGGATGCCAGCAAAAGTAAGGAATATCGAGGCCGAGAGAGAGACAAGCCTGCAACAGGTTGTCAGCTCCATCTACGTCGTATTCTTTGCCGTCTACATGAATCGTAGCCATAGTCAGCATGCTTCCAAGTGGCCTGCCTTGCGGCAGGCGTTAATCAAAAATTCTGGCCGTGTCGTCGGGGCGAGTCGGCTTACCAGCGTTGCTTCAGCAGGTTGTTCGGCTGAATGCCGCCAATCGCATGCGCGTTACTGAAATGCTTCACGGCGATGCCCGCTTCGAACTCTTCACGGAAATATTTAATTGCGCTTTGCAGTGGCTCTACGGCACCTGGCGCGTGGGCGCAGAAGGTTTTGCCCGGGCCGAGGGAACGGCACAGCTGCTCGAGGGTTTCGATATCCCCCGGCTGCCCTTGGCCATTTTCCAACGCGCGCAGGATCTTCACGCTCCACGGCAGGCCGTCACGGCATGGCGTACACCAACCGCAGGACTCGCGAGCGAAGAACTCTTCCAGGTTGCGCACCAACGGAACCATGCCGATTTCGTGGTCCACCGCCATCGCCAGCGCGGTGCCAAGACGGCTGCCGGCTTTGCCGATGTTCTCGAAGTCCATCGGCAGATCGAGGTGATCGGCAGTCAGGAAGTCGGTCCCTGCACCACCTGGCTGCCAGGCTTTAAAACTCAAGCCGTCACGCATGCCACCGGCGTAATCTTCCAGAATTTCACGTGCGGTGGTACCAAACGGCAGCTCCCAAACGCCTGGGTTTTTCACCCGGCCGGAGAAGCCCATCAGTTTGGTCCCGGCGTCGTTACTCTTGCCGGCGGAGATCCCCTTGTACCAGTCGATACCGTTCGCCAGAATGGCCGGCACGTTACACAGGGTTTCTACGTTGTTAACGCAGGTCGGTTTGCCCCACACGCCGGAGGAAGCCGGGAACGGTGGCTTGGAGCGCGGGTTGGCACGGCGGCCTTCCAGCGAGTTAATCAGCGCGGTTTCTTCGCCGCAGATGTAGCGACCGGCACCGGTATGAACAATCAGCTCGAAGTCGAAACCGCTGCCCATGATGTTCTTGCCCAGATAGCCGGCTTCGGTAGCTTCGGCAATCGCACGGCGCAAATGCACCGCCGCTTCGATGTACTCACCGCGCAGGAAGATATAGCCGCGGTAAGCCTTCAGCGCGAAAGCCGAGATCAGCATGCCTTCCACCAACAGGTGCGGCATCTGTTCCATCAGCAAGCGGTCTTTATAGGTGCCCGGCTCCATTTCATCGGCGTTACACAGCAGGTAACGGATGTTCATGGACTCGTCTTTCGGCATCAGGCTCCACTTCAGACCGGTGGAGAAACCTGCGCCGCCGCGACCTTTCAACCCGGCGTCTTTCACCAGGTTGACGATCTCGTCCGGAGCCAGGCCTTTAATGGCCTTTTCGGCGCCCGCATAGCCGTTTTTGCTGCGGTATTCATCCAGCCAGACCGGCTGTTTGTCATCGCGCAGTCGCCAGGTCAGCGGGTGCATTTCGGGAGTGCGTACAATGTCTTTAATCATTGATACTGCTCCAGTAGCGTCTCGATATCTTCAGGCTTCAGCTGACTGTGAGTGTCCTCATCAATCATCATGGTCGGCCCTTTATCGCAGTTGCCCAGGCAGCAGGTTGGCAACAGAGTGAAGCGACCATCAAAGGTGGTTTGACCCGGTTTGATGCTCAGCTTCTTCTCGATGGCGGCCTGAATGCCCTGGTAACCGGTGATGTGACAAACAACGCTGTCACAATAACGGATCACGTGACGTCCTACTGGCTGACGGAAAATCTGGCTGTAGAACGTGGCCACGCCTTCTACGTCGCTGGCAGGAATGCCCAGCACTTCCGCGATGGCATAAATCGCACCGTCCGGAACCCAACCGCGCTGCTTCTGCACAATTTTCAGTGCTTCGATGGAGGCGGCGCGTGGATCCTCGTAATGGTGCTTTTCGTGCTCGATCGCATCACGTTCTTCCGCGCTCAGCTCAAATGCGTCAACGCCGCTCTGAGGAGCGGCCGCATTGATGGGTTCAAGCGCTTCGTTATTCGCGTGATTATCTTTTTGATCATGCATAGTTAGCGGTCCACATCTGACATTACAAAATCGATACTACCCAGATAGACGATTAGGTCGGAGACCAGGCTGCCACGGATTACCGCTGGGATTTGCTGCAGGTGCGCAAAGCTTGGCGTACGTACCCGGGTGCGGTAGCTCATGGTGCTGCCGTCGCTGGTCAGGTAGTAGCTGTTGATCCCTTTGGTGGCTTCAACCATCTGGAATGATTCGTTGGCTGGCATCACCGGGCCCCAGGAAACCTGCAGGAAGTGGGTGATCAGCGTTTCAATGTGCTGCAGCGTACGCTCTTTCGGCGGCGGCGTGGTCAGCGGGTGATCGGCCTTGAACGGGCCTTCCGGCATGTTGTTCAGGCACTGCTCAAGGATGCGCAGGCTCTGGCGCAGCTCTTCTACCTTCAGCATGACGCGGGTGTAGCAGTCGCTGTTGCCGTCGCCGACCGGGATTTCGAAGTCGAAATTCTCATAGCCGGAATACGGACGCCATTTACGCACGTCGAACTCGATACCGGTGGCGCGCAGACCGGCGCCAGTCACGCCCCACTCCAATGCCTCTTTGGCATTGTAGGATGCAACACCCACGGAACGGCCTTTCAGGATGCTGTTTTTCAGCGCAGCCTTGACGTAGGAATCCAGGCGTTTTGGCATCCACTCGAGGAATTCACGCAGCAGACGATCCCAACCGCGCGGCAGGTCGTGTGCAACACCGCCAATACGGAACCAGGCCGGGTGCATACGGAAACCGGTGATCGCTTCCACCAGATCGTAGATTTTCTGACGGTCGGTAAAGGCGAAGAACACCGGGGTCATGGCGCCGACGTCTTGAATGAACGTACTGATGTACAGCAGGTGGCTGTTGATGCGGAACAGTTCGGACAGCATCACGCGGATAGTATCAACGCGATCCGGTACCTTGATCCCGGCCAGTTTCTCAACCGCCAGCACGTAAGGCATTTCGTTCACGCAGCCGCCGAGGTACTCGATACGGTCGGTGTACGGAATGTAGCTGTGCCAGGACTGACGCTCGCCCATTTTCTCGGCGCCACGGTGGTGGTAACCGATATCCGGAACGCAGTCGACGATCTCTTCGCCATCCAGTTGCAGAATGATACGGAATGCACCGTGCGCAGATGGGTGGTTCGGGCCGAGGTTGAGGAACATGAAGTCCTCGTTCTCTGTGCCACGCTTCATGCCCCAATCTTCCGGCTTGAAGGTCAGCGCTTCCATTTCCAGATCTTCTTTCTGTTTGGTCAACACAAAGGGATCGAACTCGGTGGCGCGCGCCGGGTAGTCTTTACGCAGCGGGTGGCCTTCCCAGGTTTGCGGCATCATGATGCGCGTCAGGTGCGGGTGGCCGTCGAAGGTAATACCGAACATTTCCCAGGTTTCACGCTCATACCAGTTGGCATTAGGGAAAACCTTGGTTGCTGTGGGCACGTGCAGGTCTTTTTCAGACAGCGCCACTTTCAGCATGATGTCGCGGTTGCGTTCGATAGAAATCAGATGGTAGAAAACAGAAAAATCCGCGGCCGGCAAACCGTCGCGGTGGGTGCGAAGACGCTCGTCCACGCCATGCAGATCGAACAGCATGACGTAAGGCTTCGGCTGTTTTCTCAAAAACGTCATTACTTCCAGTAACTGGTCAGGCTTAACCCATACCACGGGCATTCCGGTACGGGAGGGCTGAACAGTGAAGGCTTCCGGCCCAAAACGGTTGCGCAGTTCGCCAATCACCGGATCGTCGAGGTGATCTCGGGTCTGCCAGGCCGGCAAGGCGTCGTGCGTCGTTGAATCTGTCATAATTTTTTTTCACCACACTAAAGGGTTATTTCGCCGCAAGTTCACTTTTCGCTGTGTTAACCAATAGCGCACTAAGATGGACGTTAAATGAACGTCTTAAATCTCGTCAGGCGTCCGAAGGTTGGTCACCGCGATACGCTCGCCGTGTTTACGCTCTCTTTCAGACTGCATATTGGCGCGGTAAACGCCCTGATCGCCAACAACCCAGGACAGCGGACGGCGTTCTTTGCCGATCGATTCCTGCAACAGCATCAGCGCCTGCATGTAAGCTTCTGGACGCGGTGGACAACCCGGGATATACACGTCGACCGGCAAGAATTTGTCCACGCCCTGCACCACGGAATAGATATCGTACATGCCGCCGGAGTTGGCACAGGCGCCCATCGAGATCACCCACTTGGGTTCCAGCATCTGTTCGTACAGGCGTTGAATAACCGGAGCCATCTTGGTAAAGCAGGTACCGGCTACCACCATCAGGTCAGCCTGACGCGGCGAAGCACGCAATACTTCGGCACCAAAACGAGCCACGTCGTGAACGGCGGTAAACGACGTCACCATCTCCACGTAACAGCACGAAAGGCCAAAGTTATAGGGCCAAATAGAGTTTTTACGCCCCCAGTTCACCATGTCATGCAATGCATGTTCGAGTTTACCCATGTAAACCGTGCGGTGAACCTGTTGGTCCAGGGGATCGGCGACAATCTCCTGTTTTTGCAGGGGGTAACGGTCGTTCTCACCGTTCGGGTCTATGCGGGTGAGCGTATAGTCCATCTTAATGCCTCGTTTTTTACCGACTACTGCGGATGACTGTTGGTGTTAGTGATCGTGCCTGGTTTGCTCAGACGTTTGGAACGCGACGGTGTCCAGTCCAATGCGCCGATACGCACCAGATAAAACAGACCGGCCAATAGCACCAAAATGAAAATGGCGGCTTCGATGAAGCCAACCCAACCGCTCTCGCGAATGGAGACCGACCAGGCGTACAGGTACAAGGCTTCAACATCGAAAATAACGAAGAACATGGCGACCAGATAGAACTTGGCGGACAGACGCATACGCGCCGTGCCGACAGAGTCGATACCTGATTCAAACGGGGTATGTTTGGCACGCGCACGGGCTCTCCCACCCAGGAAGAACGCGCCCAGCAGCATTAAACCGCAAAGCCCGATAGCCACGACAAAAAATACGGCGAACGCCCAGTGATGAGCGATAACTTCAGTGGTTGTTGACATACTCTATGCTTACTCATCAAAAGTGGCGTCGATCGCTCTGCTCTTGTATCTGGCAGTTAGTGCACCACATCGATTTAAGGGAAGGATAAATAAACCACACAAACAAACTGCTTTTACAGCGAGTTAGGCAGCGTTTTACTGTGGGCTTTTTACTCCTTTCTATAACCTTTTGTCAACTTTGACAAAAGTATCTACACACTAGTTTACATACGTATCATTTAATTAACATTTGATGCGCCTGGCTTAGGCTAAATCGTGTCAGTTAATTGCCGTGTAGAAACAGATAGATATAAACCAACATGCACATTTCAGTTTTACTATACCATTGTCTCAGGAATCTCCTGTTCTTCCACTCACTACCTAGGGGTATTTTTTTGATCCAGGACACGTTTTCAGCATAAAACCTCAAAAAAAGTGTGGCCCTTTAATAAATTTTGTCAATTCTGGCGGTAAAAATCGCCGAGACAAACTATCAAAATAACCCTATCCATTCCAGGTCTTTAGCTGAAAAACTAATCGTGTAAAAAATCACCGAAAGTCATTTTCTTCGTCTGATAACCGTTCTCATTACCCACAAATACTCAAACAAATAACCACTTCGTAATAAAAAATCATCCAATACGCCATAAATTGATTTTTAGCTAAATTTTGACCAAAAAAAACCTCCGCCGAAGCAGAGGTTTTTTCATCGGGTTTAACGCTTTTTGGCGTTATTCCTCATCGTCAACCAGACAGGCATCATCTTGCAGCGATGCACCGGGCCCGCTGAAGCTGTAGCTGTCGTTGCCGTTTTGCATGGCGCTGAAGATCGCCATCGCCAGCTCATTACCGCACTGAGGATCCTTGCACAGGCTGTATTGAGTATCAGGCAACACCGGCAATCCCTCCGTTGCGCCAAGCACGCGCAGGTCCGGACTCATCATTTCGATTGGGCGAACGGTAATGCCCAGCCCGGCCTTACAGGCCGCGCGAACGGCGGAAAGCGTTGAAGCCACATAGGCGATCCGCCATGGGATCCCGGCGTCATCCAGGTGTTTGATCGCCATCGCGCGGAATGGACTTGGATCGTCCATCACCACCAGCGGGATCGGTTCGCCGGCCTGGAAATGGTAATCGGCCGCGCAATACCACAGGGTTGGCGAAGTACGCAGCACAATATGCGGGCGATCTGCGGCAGCTATCGTGGTGATGGCCAGATCGACTTCGCCGCTTTCCAGCATGTCGACCATGAACGAGCTGGGTTTCACCCGGACATCAATCGCCAGTTTTGGGTACACCGACGTGACGCGATTGAGCAAGAAAGGCAGGATGGTATCGGCGGTATCATCGGAAGCGCCAATAGTCAGAACACCCTTTATATTGTTGTACATCAACGAAGTACAGGCTTCGTCATTGAAGCGCAGGATTTTCCTGGCGTAGCCGAGAAGCTGAATACCGTGTTCGGTCAGTAATTTATTGCGCCCATGACGGGCAAACAACTCTTTGCCAACCAGTTGCTCTAACCGCTGCATTTGTTGGCTGACGGCTGATTGAGTACGACAAACGGCGACTGCCGCCGCCGCAAAAGTATTCAAATCAGCAACAGCTACAAAGGTTCTTAGCAGATCGAGGTCGAGATTGAGTATCGGACGATTTGCAGTTGTCATAGTGTTTTCTTCACTTTTTGAATTCTAATTTACAAACTACCCTGGTGTGTTTCTAAGACATCGTTAAAGGACGATGCCAGACATGACAGTACCCCACTCATTAGTGGAGGGCAAAAAAATTACTTTTATTTCGTTACCTCTATCGCCTTTTAAAATGTGATCTATCGTGAATGCTTATAGAAATGCCGTACTTTATAAGTGGTGAAAGTGATTCATTTTTACCGGGCTAAATATTTTACTCATTCAACGCGTGAGATTTCCACACCAATCGTGCTGCATAACCCCCGCGTCCAGACTGGCCTCAGCGTCATTTTCTGCACAAAAAAATCAATAGTTCGTAGCGTAACGTCTGGTTCATTTTTTCATGACTTTAATAAATTCAATCAGTAACATTTATTACGTGAATAAATCAGAAATAACTACTTAAACAGCGCTTAAGATAGAAACTGAAATACGGCTAATGTAATTCACCCTTGTCTTTCAGTTTGGCTCGCCGATTGACATCCCGCTATCAGACTACTCTGGCATTATCATTTCTTTACATTTTAACTTCTTTAATCTCTGGCCGACTGATCCGTTTGTCGGGTCCCGTTCCGTTGCGGGGATGATACCGGGTAATTATGACTGCACACCACCCCAAAGACAGAATAAAATGCCAATTTAAAAATAAAACGCAGGACTAAAACCCACCAAAACACTTTAACATTGCTTATATCACCTGGGTTCCTGCGTTACCCCCTTCGTTTGCACCAAAGGCGTGCATGGCCCTTCAAAAGCGCCCGCGCCAGGAGTACATTGGGCAGGTTGCGGCATTCCACGGTAGGAACGCCCCCATCCCAGCAAAAGGCTCAACTTTTTATGTCCCCCATTGAGAAATCCAGCAAACTGGACAACGTCTGCTATGACATTCGTGGCCCGGTGCTCAAAGAAGCTAAACGTCTTGAAGAAGAAGGCAATAAAGTCCTGAAACTGAACATCGGCAACCCCGCCCCTTTCGGTTTCGATGCCCCTGATGAAATCCTGGTCGACGTGATCCGCAATTTGCCCACGGCGCAAGGATATTCCGATTCCAAAGGGCTCTTCTCGGCGCGTAAAGCGATCATGCAGCACTACCAGGCACGAAACATTCGCGACGTGACCGTTGAGGATATCTACATCGGCAATGGGGTTTCCGAACTGATCGTGCAATCCATGCAGGCGTTGCTCAATAGCGGCGACGAAATGCTGGTGCCGGCACCGGATTACCCACTGTGGACCGCGGCGGTTTCGCTGTCCGGCGGTAAGGCCGTGCATTATCTGTGCGATGAGCAAGCCGGTTGGTTCCCGGATCTGGATGACATCATCAGCAAGATCACCCCGCGCACCCGCGGCATCGTGATCATCAACCCGAACAACCCTACCGGCGCGGTGTACAGCAAAGCACTGCTGGAACAAATCGTCGAGATTGCCCGTCAGCATAACCTGATCATCTTCTCCGATGAGATTTACGACAAAATTCTGTATGACGAAGCCGAACACCATTCGATCGCCGCGCTGGCACCGGACCTGCTGACCGGCACCTTTAACGGACTGGCCAAAACTTACCGCGTTGCGGGTTTCCGTCAGGGCTGGATGGTGTTGAACGGACCCAAAAAACACGCCAAGGGGTATATCGAAGGCCTGGAAATGCTGGCGTCAATGCGCCTGTGCGCCAACGTACCGATGCAGCACGCTATCCAAACCGCACTGGGCGGTTACCAGAGCATCAGCGAATTTATTCAACCCGGCGGCCGTCTGTATGAACAGCGTAATCGCACCTGGGAGCTGTTGAATGAAATTCCGGGGGTTTCCTGCGTGAAACCTCAGGGTGCGCTGTATATGTTCCCACGCATCGACGCCAAACGTTTTAATATTCACGACGATCAGAAATTGGTGCTGGATCTGCTGCTGCAGGAAAAAGTCCTGCTGGTGCAGGGCAGCGCCTTCAACTGGCCGTACCCGGATCATGTGCGCATCGTTACGCTGCCACGCGTAGATGAACTGGAAATGGCGGTCGGCAAACTTGGCCGCTTCCTGGAAGGCTATCGTCAATAGTCATGATGGGCGCAGCCTGCTGCGCCCATCTTCCCCCACCACCGCACTGCCTGGGTTGCATAACCCGCCATCACTGCTCACAATGGAACCCTCACTTGCCGTTGTATAAGAGAGCACCATGAGCCAGAGCCACTTTTTTGCCCATCTGTCACGTTTGAAACTGATTAACCGCTGGCCGCTGATGCGCAATGTCCGTACCGAGAACGTTTCCGAGCACAGCCTGCAGGTGGCATTTGTCGCCCATGCGCTGGCGGTGATCAAGAACCGGAAGTTCAATGGCAACCTGAGTGCCGAGCGTGTCGCCCTGCTGGCGATGTACCACGATGCCAGTGAAGTGATCACCGGTGATATGCCGACGCCGATCAAATACTACAATCCGCAGATCGCCCACGAGTACAAGAAGATCGAAAAGATCGCCCAGCAGAAACTGCTGGATATGATCCCGGCCGAATTGCGCAATGATTTTCGCTCGATTCTCGACGAGCACTATTACACCGAAGACGAAAAGTTGGTGGTGAAGCAGGCCGATGCGCTGTGCGCCTACCTGAAGTGCCTGGAAGAACTGTCTGCCGGCAATAACGAATTCAAGCTGGCGAAGGCCCGATTGGACAAGACCTTGCAGCAGCGCAGCAGCCCGGAAATGGACTATTTCATGAACGTATTTATTCCCAGCTTCAGCCTGTCACTGGACGAAATCAGCCTCGACTCCTCCCTGTAAATCCTATGGCGCAGCATGCTGCGCCGTTAAAATGCATATAGCCAGGGCACGATAATCACGCTAACCAGCATCACCAACAGCGTGAACGGCACGCCCATACGCACAAAATCACCGAACTTATAGTTCCCAGGCCCCAACACCAAAGTGTTCACCGGTGAAGAAACCGGCGTCATAAACGCCGCCGAAGCAGCAATGGCGATAATCATGGCAAACGGGTACGGTGAAACCCCCATTTCGCGGGCGGCGGCAATGGCGATCGGTGCCATCAGCACGGCGGTCGCCGTATTGGAAATAAACAGCCCAATAGTGGCGCACAGTGCAAACAGGCACACCAGCATCACCCTTGGCCCGGCACCGCCGGCAACGTCCATTAACCCGCGCACGATCAAATCCACCCCGCCAGTCTTCTGCAATGCCTGAGCAAAGGGCATCATGCCGACAATCAAAATAATGCTTGGCCAGTGGATCGATTTATAGGCACTTTCCATGTCGATACAGCGGAACTTGCCCATCAGCAGACAGGCAATCAGCGCGGCAATGGGGTTGGGGATCTCGTCGGTCAGCATCATTGCCACCATCAACGCCAGACAGAATAATGCGTGCGGTGCCTGAGTGATGGCCGGCGCAACCTCGTCGACCTCGGCGGGCAAATTGAGCACGATAAAATCGTGGGTTTTCGCCTGCAGCTGACGGATTGCCTTCCAGTCGCCAATCACCAACAGAATGTCGCCCAACGCCAGCGGCTCATCCACCAGCTTGCCCGCCAGGGTTTCGCCATTGCGGCGGATCCCCACCACGTTCAGATCGTAACGGCTGCGAAAGGCGGATTCGCGCAGGCTTTTGCCCAACAGCGTCGAGTCGGGAATCAACGACACTTCCGCCATGCCGACGTTGCGCGACTGCTCGGAAAAATAGTCGCCGCGCAGCACCATGGGTTCCAGTTGCTGCTCACTGCAGAACTCACGTAAATCGACCTGGCTGTCCGACATGTCGAGCAGCAGCACATCGCCTTCACGCAGCTCGGTGCTGCCAGATGCGCTGACCATTACCCGCCGAAAGCGTTTCCAACGTTCAATGCCCACCACATTGGCGCCGTAGCGAGCACGCAGGTGCAGCTCGTCCAGGGAATGCCCCACCAGCGGCGAACCGCTGCGCAGCGCCAGCCGACGCGCCCGGCCGGTCAGCTTGTAGTCGCGGATCAGATCGCGGAAGGTGCGTCGCTGCCAGGTTTCACGCGTTTTATCGCCGTCTTCATTGCCCAGCCAACGGCGGGCCACCAGCATATAGCCCACGCCCAGCACCAACACCGCCAGGCCTACCGGCGTCACGCCGAAGAAGCCAAAACCGCTGATGCCTTCGCGCACCAGCTCGCTGTTTACCACCATGTTCGGCGGGGTCGCCACCAGGGTCATCATGCCGCTGATCAGACCGGCAAAGCTCAGCGGCATCATCAACCTTCCCGGGGCGATTTTCATTCGCGCCGCCACGCTGAGCACCACCGGGATAAAAATGGCCACTACGCCGGTCGAACTCATGAAAGCCCCCAGGCCGGCGACGGTGACCATCAGCAACATCAGCATTTTGGTTTCACTACTGCCGGCTACCTTCACCAGCCAGTCTCCCACCTGATAAGCCACCCCGGTGCGCACCAGCCCTTCTCCGATCACGAACAGCGCGGCAATCAGGATCACGTTGGGATCGCTAAAGCCGACCGTGGCCTCCGGCAGGGTCAGGGTACCGCTCAGCACAAAGGCGATGATCACCAGCAACGCCACTACGTCCATACGCAGTTTATTGGTGGTAAACAACACAATGGCAATCAACAGTAAACTCAGCACCCACAGTAATTCGCTGTTCAAAACGGCCTCACCCGGCAGAGATATCCAAGGGCTTAAAAATTAGCATAAAAAAAACCCGCCGGTGCGGGGTCTAATCAATTTGGGTGAAGATAGGACGTTACGCCACCAGGTTAATCGCGGCGCCCTGTTCCGTTTTGCTCACGGCGATCTGCTCAAGCGATGACAGCAGCAGATCGACCTGATCCAACTTTGGCGCATCGGCCGGAGCATTGACGGCAATCACCTGGCAGCCTGCGGCCAGCCCGGAAAGAATGCCGGCAGCGGCGTCTTCCACCACCACACAATCTTGCGGTGCCAACCCCAGGCGCTCAGCCCCCAGCAGATACGCATCCGGCTGCGGCTTGCCCTTTTTCACCTGCTCGGCAGTAATGAAAACCTCCGGCTGTGGCAGGCCACCGGCGTTGCGCCGAGCGGTAGCTACCGGGATCGAGCCGGAAGTGACGATCGCCCAGGGAATGTCGAGCTGATTCAAGCGCGCCAGCAAGGCAGCGGCGCCGGGCAGTGCGGTAACGCCCTCCGTGTCCTGCGCTTCCACCTGTTCCAGCAGCAGAAACTCCTGCTGAATCTCGGCCTCGCTTTCACCCGGCATAAAATGACGCAACGAGGTAATGGCCTGTTTACCGTGAATAAAATCCAGCACGTCCTGCGGATCAACGCCACGGCGTTTGGCCCAGTTAACCCAGGCGCGCTCTACCGCAGGCAATGAATCCACCAACGTCCCATCAAGATCGAACAGAAAACCCTTACACTCCACAGGAAACCTCTTTTAATCAGGCATTGATAATTTGCGCTATCTCAACGGCGCTCAAATGATACTGGCGTGGGCATGACAGCCAGATAGCCAGCATACGCTGGTACTTTTCCCACATTTTGGTTTGGGCGTTGAAGCCATGGCTGCCGGAATCGAAATGAGTATAGCGCCCCTCGGTGTTAACCAGGAAACGCACGTAGCTCAGATGACGCGCCTCGGTCGCGGCGTCAAAGCCGAGAAACGCCAGGCGGCGGGCTTCAATGCCTTGTTTGTCTTTCAGATTGTCCCAGGAAACCTGCAGCGCGTGGTGCATTTCCATAACGTTGATAATGGTGCGGCACACGTCTTCGCTCATTTCGCCGAAGTCGCGATCCAGCTCGCGCATCTGCAGGCCAAAACCGCGTTCGATAATAGTCTGCAAGCGACGATAACGTTCGGCGTTATCCGGATCCAGCAGGGTCATCATCTTGTATTGGTTCGACAGGATCAGGCGTTGGGCGTGGGTCATTTCCATTATAATTTCCTCGATAAATTACTCATGGCGAAAGCATCGCACAGCGCAATATCACAGGAAATCACAACTCGCCGGTTCTTTGATTTGAACGGGGGTTATTGGCAAGAACGCTAAAATGGCCGCCAGGAATACGGCCATTTTTAGTGTTAAAGGTCATCCAGGAAGGTTTTATCCAACTGCTTGAAGGCGCGTTTCAGCAGGTCCGCCAGCGACTGGTAGGTCGGCGTGCCTTCTACCGGCGCGACCGCCTGACCGGCTTCGGTCAGCTTGTTGCGTACCTCATGGAACCACTGCAACAGCGTTGGCGGTAACGGAGTGACAGAACGACGGCCCAACCACCACAGGCCCTGCATCGGCATGCTGCAGGCGAACAGAGCGGTGGCGATCGCCGGGCCCAACTGGCCCCCCAGGGCAATCTGCCAGGTCAGGGTAAACACCGCCAGCGGCGGCATAAAGCGGACGGCAAAGCGGGTGGCACTCGCAACGCGATTCTCCGGAAAGACCGGAGCCAGACGTTTGTCTGACGGCCAGGTTTTCATGTAATGCTGCCCGCGCTGGAAGACCTGAAACCAGCTTACGGAACCGGACGGTTTGCTCGTCATCGCGTACCTCAACGTCACAAAGAAAAATAAGGGCACGGCCAACACATACTAAAAAATTTGAAGCTTTAAATTTATTTTGTGTTTGCCTCGGGCTATCGGTATCCTAGGCCGGCCTTTTGGCCGGTAGAAGATGACAATAATTCTGTCAACTTTTAGCCCTATAAAAATCAAGATTACTTAAACCGCAGAGAAATCATCGGTTTTTTCATCGTCATGTGGTTTGTGCAATTCACATGATGTTAATCATAAATGTCAACGGCATTATGCGCTACGCTTGTTGTCTGATTGACGATTAATTCACCACGTGTTTTGGTATTTCCTTTAACAACACGAACTATTTAAGTAGGTACTTCCATGTCGAGTAAGCTAGTACTGGTCCTGAACTGCGGCAGTTCTTCCCTGAAGTTCGCTATCATCGATGCTGTCAACGGTGAAGAACACCTCTCCGGCCTGGCCGAATGTTTCCACCTGCCTGAGGCTCGCCTCAAGTGGAAGATGGACGGCGCCAAACACGAAGCGGCTCTGGGTGCCGGCGCTGCGCACAGCGAAGCACTGAACTACATTGTTAATACTATTCTGGCACAAAAACCGGAGCTTTCTGCACAGCTGACCGCTATCGGTCACCGCATTGTGCACGGCGGCGAGAAGTTCACCGCTTCTGCCGTGATCAACGACGAAGTCTTGCAGGGTATCAAAGATTCGGTGCCGTTTGCACCACTGCATAACCCGGCGCACCTGATCGGTATCGCTGAGGCATTGAAATCCTTCCCTAAACTGGCGGATAAAAACGTTGCCGTGTTCGACACCGCGTTCCACCAGACCATGCCGGAAGAATCCTACCTGTACGCCCTGCCGTACAGCCTGTACCGTGACCACAGCGTTCGTCGCTATGGCGCACACGGCACCAGCCACTTCTACGTAACTCAAGAAGCTGCGAAGGTGCTGAACAAGCCGGTTGAAGAAGTTAACCTGATCACCTGCCACCTGGGCAACGGCGGTTCCGTTACCGCAGTGCGCAACGGCAAATGCGTTGACACCTCTATGGGTCTGACCCCGCTGGAAGGCCTGGTCATGGGCACCCGCAGCGGTGACATCGATCCGGCGATCATCTTCCACCTGCACGACTCTCTGGGCATGAGCGTTGATCAAATCAACAAAATGCTGACCAAAGAATCCGGCCTGTTGGGCCTGACCGAAGTCACCAGCGACTGCCGTTACGTTGAAGACAACTACGCAACCAAAGCCGATGCAAAACGCGCGATGGACGTATTCTGCCACCGTCTGGCCAAATACATCGGTGCCTATAGCGCCCTGATGGACGGTCGTCTGGACGCGGTCATCTTCACCGGCGGCATCGGCGAAAACGCCGGTATGGTTCGTGAGCTGACCCTGGACAAACTGGGCCTGCTGGGCTTCGAGATTGACCACGAGCGCAACATGGCCGCTCGCTTCGGTAAATCCGGTGCAATCACCAAAGACGGCAGCCGCCTGGCGCTGGTTATCCCGACCAACGAAGAGTTGGTCATCGCGCAAGACGCATCCCGTCTGACCGCGTAAACGCTCTCCGACACCGTCAGCTCAGGCTGGCGGTGCTGTTTTAGCCTCATGTTAATTCGTGAAGAGGACTATTCTGTGTCACGTACAATTATGTTGATCCCCACCGGCACCAGCGTCGGCCTGACCAGCGTCAGCCTGGGTGTCATCCGCTCCATGGAGCAAAAAGGCGTTAGCCTGAGCGTGTTCAAACCTATCGCTCAACCACGCACCGGCGGCGACTCGCTCGACCAGACCACCACCATCATCCGCAGCAGCAACTCCACCATCACGGCGGCCGAGCCGCTGCGCATGAGCTACGTTGAGGGCCTGCTGAGCTCCAACAAGCAAGATGAGTTGATGGAAGAGATCGTGGCGCGCTACCACGAGAACACCAAAGACGCAGAAGTGGTGCTGATCGAAGGCCTGGTGCCGACCCGTAAACACCAGTTCGCCAACGCGCTCAACTATGAAATCGCCAAGACGCTGAATGCGGAAATCGTTTTTGTACTGGCACTGGGCAATGATTCCCCGGCTCAGTTGAAAGAGCGCATCGAGCTGGCTCGCAGCAGCTTCGGCGGCAGCAAGAACAAAAACATCACCGGCGTGATCATCAACAAGCTGAACGCCCCGGTTGACGAGCAGGGCCGCACCCGTCCTGATCTGTCCGAAATCTTCGACGATTCAACCAAGGCCAGCGTAACCAACGTTGACCCGGCGCAACTGTTCGCCAACAGCCCGCTGCCGGTGCTGGGCTGCGTGCCGTGGAGCTTTGACCTGATCGCGACCCGCGCTATCGACATGGCCCGTCACCTGAAGGCCACCGTGGTCAATGAAGGCGACATCATGACCCGTCGCGTGAAGTCTGTAACCTTCTGTGCGCGCAGCATTCCACACATGCTGGAACACTTCCGTCCGGGTTCACTGCTGGTCACCTCGGCAGACCGTCCTGACGTGCTGGTTTCTGCCTGTCTGGCCGCGATGAACGGCGTGGAAATTGGCGCTGTGCTGCTGACCGGCGGCTACGCTATCGACGAGCCGATCAGAAAGCTGTGCGAACGTGCATTCCAAACCGGCCTGCCGGTCTTTATGGTCGAAACCAACACCTGGCAGACCTCGCTGAGCCTGCAAAGCTTCAACCTCGAAGTGCCGGCGGACGACCACCAGCGCATCGAGAAAGTGCAGAACTACGTGGCCAGCCACATCAACGCAGAATGGATCGAGTCTCTGACTGCGACCTCCGAGCGTTCGCGTCGCCTGTCTCCACCGGCGTTCCGCTATGAGCTGACCGAGCTGGCGCGTAAAGCTGGCAAACGCATCGTGCTGCCGGAAGGCGACGAGCCGCGTACCGTGAAAGCGGCGGCTATCTGCGCCGAACGTGGTATCGCAGAGTGCGTGCTGCTGGGCAATCCGGAAGAGATCCAGCGCGTTGCCGCTGCTCAGGGCGTTGAGCTCGGCAAAGGCATCGAGATTGTTGATCCGGTCGCCGTGCGCGAACAATATGTTCCGCGTCTGGTTGAGCTGCGTAAGAGCAAGGGCATGACCGAAGTGGTTGCGCGCGAGCAACTGGAAGATAACGTGGTTCTCGGCACCCTGATGCTGGAGAAAGGCGAAGTCGACGGTCTGGTTTCCGGCGCGGTTCACACCACCGCCAACACCATCCGTCCACCGCTGCAGCTGATCAAAACGGCTCCGGGCAGCTCGCTGGTGTCCTCCGTGTTCTTCATGCTGCTGCCTGACCAGGTTCTGGTGTACGGCGACTGCGCGATCAACCCGGACCCAACCGCAGAACAGCTGTCTGAAATCGCGATCCAGTCGGCAGACTCCGCTGCGGCCTTCGGTATCGAACCACGCGTCGCCATGATCTCCTACTCCACCGGTAACTCCGGCGCGGGTAGCGACGTTGAGAAAGTGCGTGAAGCGACGCGTCTGGCGCAGGAAAAACGTCCTGACCTGATCATCGACGGCCCACTGCAGTACGACGCCGCCATCATGGCCGACGTCGCCAAGTCCAAAGCGCCAAACTCACCGGTTGCAGGCCAGGCTACCGTGTTCATCTTCCCAGACCTGAACACCGGTAACACCACCTACAAAGCGGTACAGCGTTCCGCTGACCTGGTGTCCATCGGGCCAATGCTGCAAGGCATGCGCAAGCCGGTGAACGACCTGTCACGTGGCGCACTGGTAGACGATATCGTTTATACCGTAGCCCTGACCGCCATCCAGTCTTCCCAGGCTGATGCAGCAGCAGTCAAAGCCTGATAATCCCCGGATTGTCAGATAAAAAAAACCGGTCAATTGACCGGTTTTTTTATTTGCGAAAACGCATCAGGCATTTTCATCGCTATCGCGTAACGGCTTGCCATAGGCCTGTTCGTTATTGCGCGTCAGCCACAGCGACAACGCTTTTAGCGAGTCCGGCGTGAATTCATCGCAGCGGGCGGTGATCTCTTCCGGCGTCAGCCAGCTCACCTCAACCACTTCTTCTTCCTGCAATGCAAATGGGCCATGAGAGACACAGCTGAACAGCGCGCCCCACACCCGGCACTGCTCTTCTTCAAAGTAGAACAGCCCATGCTCGGCGAAAGGCACGCCGGCAATGCCCAGTTCCTCTTCCGCCTCGCGGCGAGCGGAATCCAGCACGTTCTCCCCGCTTTGCACTACGCCACCCGCAGTGGCGTCCAGCCAGCCCGGATAGAAATCTTTAATGTCGGTGCGACGCTGCACCAGAATTTTTCCCATTCCATCATGCACCACAATATAGGTAGCACGATGACGCAGCCGTTGAGCACGCATCTGTTGGCGACTGGATTGAGCAATCACTTCATTTTGCTCGTTGACGATATCAACCCACTCGGTATCTGCAGCCTGACCCTGTTCCGCCATCCTCTAAAACCTTCTATTTTGGCGCGATGCATCCCGCGCACTGGTTAATCAATGAGTGTTTTTCAAAGATTTTTATTGTGTGTGTATAAATTAGTGCGTTAATGCCACCTCTGCAACAGCCTTGCCGCCGTCCAAAGTGACCACACTTAAAATGCCGTCCTCCAGTATGCCATAGCTGGCGGGAAAGCCCCCTTTCGGAATGCTGACCGACCCTGGATTAAAGCAGTAAATCTCTCCCTGCCGTTCCGCCTGCGGCAAATGGCTGTGCCCGTAAACCAGCACATCACCAGCAGATAACGGCGGCAGTGCGGAGGGATGATAAAGGTGTCCGTGGGTTAAAAACAATCGTCTTTTTTGCAATAGCACCTGCTGCCAAGACGCGGTGATGGGAAACGACAATAACATCTGATCAACTTCACTGTCACAGTTGCCGCGAACGGCGATGATCTTGTCGCTATAGCGATTCAATTGTTCGGCAACCTGCGCCGGTTGATAACCCGCAGGCAAAGCATTTCGCGGCCCGTGATTCAGCAAATCGCCCAGCAGGATCAGCCAGTCGGCACCGCTTTGTTCAAAACGTTCCAGCACGCTTTCGGTGGCGGGTAGCGAACCGTGTATATCGGAGGCGAATATCAGCTTCATAACCTTTCCTTTGACAGGGAAATAACGGCCATTTTATCGCAGTGGCCGACGACGGCAAGGCTGCCGAGCAAGCGGCGGCTGAAGACCTGGAATTGTGATGCATGTTGTAGAGATAGCATCAGACGAATCTCACATAGCCTGCTATTCTTAGCTGCTATTGTGGGTAACCCTATAGAAAGATCTTTGATATACCTTTGTGCGCGGCGAAGACCGCAACAACGTGTAATGACTTACAGATCACCTTACCGCAGGAGGCAACATGATTGACCTGTATTACGCGCCTACTCCCAATGGTCACAAGATTACCCTGTTTCTGGAGGAGGTTGGCTTACCCTACCGTATCCATCGCGTAAATATCAGCGCCGGCGACCAGTTCAAGCCGGATTTTCTGAGCATTTCTCCCAACAACAAAATTCCGGCCATCGTCGACCAGCAGCCGGTTGATGGCGGTGCGCCCATCAGCCTGTTCGAATCCGGCGAGATTCTGCTGTATCTGGCGGAGAAAACCGGCAAATTGCTGAGCAAAGGCCTGCGCGAACGTGCCGCTACGCTACAGTGGCTGTTCTGGCAAGTCGCGGGCTTTGGGCCCATGCTCGGGCAAAACCATCACTTTAACCATTACGCGCCTCAGCCGGTACCTTACGCCATCGAACGCTACCATCTGGAAACCAAGCGTCTGTATGCCGTGCTGGAAGCCGAGCTGCAAAAGCACCCGTACCTGGGCGGCGACAACTACAGCATCGCCGATATTGCGACTTACCCCTGGGTGGTGTCTCACCCGCGCCAACGCATCGATCTGGCGGATTACCCGGCGGTACGCAACTGGTTTGAACGCATCAGCAACCGTCCGGCCACCGCTCGCGCCTACAAGCTGGCCGAACAGGGCTAAATTTCCCGCTCCCCGACCCGCGGGGAGTTTCCTTCGGCTCGTTATCTTTTCCTTACTTTCCGTGTATTCTGAGCGGCAATAATCAGACCTGTGGAGATCTTCTGATGTCATTCAGTCAACCCGACGCCATTATTCGTATAAAAAACCTGCGGTTGCGTACTTTCATCGGTATCAAGGAAGAAGAAATTAACAATCGTCAGGACATCCTGATTAACGTGGTGATCCACTACCCGGCGGATAAAGCGCGCGACAGTGAAAATATCGACGACGCGCTCAATTACCGCACCATCACCAAAGCCATCATCCGCCATGTGGAAGATAACCGCTTCGCCCTGCTGGAAAAATTAACTCAGGATGTGCTCGATATCGTGAAACAACATGCCTGGGTAACCTATGCTGAAGTAGAGATAGATAAACTACTGGCCCTGCGCTACGCCGACTCGGTTTCGATGACCATGAGCTATCGCCGGGCCTGAAAACCACCTGTTTCAGGGAGAATCGACCATGCGAGTCCTGATAACCGGCGCCACAGGATTGATAGGGAGCAGCCTGACGCAGCGGCTGTTGGGCCTTTCTCACCAGGTTACAGTGCTGAGCCGTAACCTGCCCCGCGCTCGTGAACGCTTCGGTGAGCAGGTCAGCTACTGGTCAACGTTGCAGGATCAGCCTTCGCTCGATGGCTTTGACGCGGTGATCAACCTGGCCGGCGAGCCGATCGCCGACAAGCGCTGGAGCAAAGCGCAGAAAGAGCGCCTGTGCCACAGCCGCTGGGATCTGACCGAACAGTTGGTGAAACTGATTAACGCCGGCAGTACCCCGCCCAGCGTGCTGATTTCCGGTTCCGCGACCGGTTACTACGGCGATCAGGGGCAGGCGGTCGTCACCGAAGACGAAGCGCCGCATGACGAATTCACCCATCAACTCTGTCAGCGTTGGGAATCTCTGGCGCTACAGGCGCAAAGCGACGCGACCCGCGTCTGCCTGCTGCGCACCGGCGTAGTGCTGGCGGCAAAAGGCGGTGCGCTGGCTAAGATGCTGCCGCCGTTTCGCTTCGGGCTGGGCGGGCCCATCGGCAGCGGCCGTCAATACCTGCCGTGGATCCACCTGGACGACATGGTCAATGGCATTATCTATTTGCTGGATCACCAGACCCTGCAAGGCCCTTTCAATATGGTCGCCCCTTATCCGGTCCACAACGAACAGTTTGCCGCCCAGTTGGCCAACGTGCTCGATCGGCCGGCATTTTTACGCGTCCCGGCATTCGCCCTGCAATTATTGATGGGGGAAGCGGCGGTATTGGTCTTGGGCGGGCAACGTGCGGTGCCGAAAAGGCTGGAAGAGGCAGGCTTCAGCTTCCGCTTTCTGGAGCTGGAGCAGGCGCTGGATGATGTGATCAATCAGCGGGACTCCGTGCTCTGAGGAAGATATCGGGGCCAGAAAAATCCGGCCCCGACAGTCGACTATTTTAATGCGCCGGAAAGAAACTGCTGCAGACGCGGGCTTTTCGGATTGCCAAACAGTTCGGCCGGTGGCCCCTGCTCTTCGATCAACCCTTTGTGCAGGAAAATCACGTGGCTGGACACGTGGCGAGCAAACTCCATCTCGTGCGTCACCACCACCATGGTTTTCCCCTCTTCCGCCAGCTTCTGCATGATGCGCAGCACTTCACCTACCAGCTCCGGATCCAGCGCCGACGTCGGTTCATCAAACAGCAAAACTTCCGGCTCCATCGCTAACGCCCGGGCGATCGACACGCGCTGCTGCTGCCCGCCGGACAGGTGCACCGGGTATTTGCCGCGGGCACGTTCGTCGATGCCGACCTTATCCAGATAGCGTATAGCACGCTCACGCGCCTCGGTCTTGCTCAACCCCAGCACCTGCACTGGCGCTTCCATCACGTTCTCCAACACCGTCATGTGGCTCCACAGGTTGAAGTGCTGGAACACCATGGTCAGGCGGGTACGCAACAGCTGCAGCTGTTTCTTGTCGAACACCTTAAGCTGCCCGTCCTTGTCGCGCACCATGCGGATATCTTCATTGTTCAGGCTAATGGACCCTTCACTCGGCTTTTCCAGGAAGTTAATGCAGCGCAAAAAGGTGCTTTTACCGGAACCGGAAGAACCGATGATGCTAATCACGTCCCCTGCGTTGGCCGCCAGCGATACGCCCTTCAACACTTCGTGTTCGCCATAGCGCTTATGCAGTTCGGTGACGGCTAATTTATTCTCAGACATAGTGTGTTCCCGTCATTATCAGTGATTAACGTGTGCCATCCAGCGCTTTTCCGCCTTGCGGAACAGGCTGATTAACCCGTAAGAGATGATCAGATACAGCACGGCCGCAATGCCGAAGGCATAAAACGGTTGATAGGTCGCCGCATTGATATCACGCGCTATTTTCAGCAGATCCGGCACGGTGGCGGTAAACGCCAGCGCGGTGGAGTGCAGCATCAGGATCACTTCGTTGCTGTAGGCCGGCAAAGCGGTGCGCAGCGCGGAAGGCAAAATGATGCAGCGATACATTTTAAAGCGCGAAAAACCGTAGGCATTGCCTGCCTCGATTTCACCGTGCGGTACCGCGCGAATAGCCCCGGCAAAGATCTCGGTGGTATAGGCGCAGGTGTTCAAGGTCAGCGCCAAAATGGTGCAATTGAGCCCACTGCGGAAGAAGGCGTTGAGAAAGTCAGTGCCCCGCACGATTTCCAGGCTGTACATGCCGGAGTAGAACACCAGCAATTGCACATACAACGGCGTGCCGCGGAATATGTAGGTATACAGCCATACCGGGAAGCGTACCCAGTTGATGGGGGAAACACGCGCCACCGCCATCGGGATCGCCAGCAAACCGCCCATCACCACCGAGGAAATCAGCAACCACAGCGTGACCGCCACGCCGGTAAAGCGATAACCGTCGCTCCACAACAACGACTGCCAGTACTGTTGCAAAATTTCGATCATAGCTCAGCCCTCCGAACGCCGAGGGAATAACGCCGTTCAAGCCACAACAGCACGCCATTGGACAGGGTGGTGAACACCAGATAAACCACCCCGGCCACGATGGCGAAGAAGAACGGCTGGTAGGTACCTTTTCCGGCCAGCTGCGTGGCCTTCACCACGTCGTTCAGGCCCAGGATCGACACCAGCGCCGTCGCCTTCAGGATCACCTGCCAGTTATTGCCGATGCCCGGCAGGGCAAAACGCATCATCGAAGGGAACAGAATGCGGCGGAAAATCTGGGAGCCGGAAAAGCCGTAGGCAGTGGCCGCTTCGATCTGCCCTTTCGGCACCGCCAGAAAGGCCCCGCGGAAAGTCTCGGTGAAATAGGCGCCGTAGATAAACCCGAGGGTGATGATCCCCGCGCTGAGCGGATCAATATCGATTTGCGAAAAACCAAGCAGTTCGGTGATGTTGTTAAGTGCAATTTGCAGGCCGTAGAAAATCAGCAGCATCAGTACCAGATCGGGTACGCCACGGATCAGCGTGGTATAAGCGCCAAACAGCGTGGAAAGCAGGCGGCTATGGGAAAGCTTGCCGCCGGCGCCGATCAAACCAATCACCACCGCCAGCAGTACGGAACTGAGGGCCAGTTCCAGCGTCACCAGAGCGCCCTCAAATATCAATTGGGAGTAGCCTTGCAGCATTTACTTCACCCTGTCGTCATAGGATCCCGAACCATCGGGGCCGGCAGACCGGCCCCGTAGTCACAACATGGAAGGGTATGCGGCATTAACCGCCGTAGACGTCAAAGTCGAAGTATTTCTTCGCAAACTTGTCGTAGGTGCCGTCTTTGCGCATTTCGGCAAAGGCCTTATCCAGCGCCGCCTTGAGCTCGGTATCGGTCTTGCGCAGGCCCATGCCGGTGCCTACGCCAAAGAATTTGTCATCCTTCACCGATTCGCCGGCGAAAGCGTAATCCTTGCCTGGAGGCTGTTTCAGGAAGCCATCGCTCCCCGCCACTTCATCCTGGAAGGCGGCGTCGATACGGCCGGATGCCAGGTCGGCGTACACCAGATCCTGGTTCTGATAAGGCACAACGGTGATGCCCTTCGGCTGCCACATGGCGTTGGCATAGGCTTCCTGGGTGGTGCCCTGCAGCACGCCGACGCTCTTGCCTTTCAGCGCATCCACGGTAGGTAACAGTTTCGACCCTTTCGGCGCGATCAGGCGGGCGTTAGCGGCATACAGCTTGTCGGTAAAGGCAATTTCCTGCTGGCGTTTTTCGGTGATCGACAAAGAGGAGATGATGGCGTCAATTTTCTTCGCCTTCAGAGAAGGGATCAGCGCGTCAAAATCGCTCTCCACAAAGGTACATTGGGTATTTATGCGTTTGCACAGCTCTTTGGCCAGATCGATATCAAAGCCGACCAGCTCACCTTTGGCATTTTTGGACTCAAAGGGTGCATAAGTCGGATCGGTACCTATCTTCAAGGTCGATGGTACGGCGGCAAATGCGCTGCTTGCCGCGCTTAAAGCCAGGACTAAAGGAAGAACCTTAACCAGCATTTTCATAAATTACCCTCAAATTGATTTTTTCGATGCCACTGCGGGCATTACTTTTTCACCAAATCAATTAGCAGTAATCGTGCCACATTGGTTGCTGCAGGCGGAGGGAACGGCTCCGGCCTTCACAAAACTGTTTCCTGGGACGATAACCGCAAAATTAAATCGGCCAGTCTGGGCCGCGCCACGGGCAAAGGAGAAATACCAGAGCCTTGAAACAGTGAACGTGATGAAGTGGGATCATTATGGTGCAGGCGCCGCCCTAATTCAGTGCGGTGTTGCACAAATGTGCCAAATTGGAGAGAAATTTGTTAATTGGCACCTTGCCAGCGGGTAAATAAATCTTTGGGTAATTCAATATCGAACTGATCGACCACCCGGTTCACGGTTTGATCGATGATGTCTTCTACGCTTTCGGGGCGGTGATAAAACGCCGGTACCGGCGGCATAATGACGGCCCCCATTTCTGCCGCTTGAGTCATCAGGCGCAGGTGGCCCACGTGCAGCGGGGTCTCACGCACGCACAGCACCAACCGGCGACGCTCTTTCAGCACAACGTCAGCGGCACGCGTCAGCAGACCATCGCTGTAGCTGTTGGCGATACCGGACAATGTTTTGATTGAGCAGGGTAAAATCACCATACCGATAGTTTTGAACGATCCGGAAGAGATGCTGGCGCCAATATCGCGCGAGTCATGTACCACATCGGCCAGCGCCTGCACTTCGCGCAGGCTGAGCGTGGTTTCCAGCGACAGCGTTTGTCGTGCCGCATTACTCATCACCAAATGGGTTTCCACCTCTGCGACGTCATGCAATACCTGCAGCAGGCGCACGCCGTAGATAGCGCCGCTGGCGCCGGAAATACCGATGATGATTCGTTTCATAAAGCTGGCCTCTGCCACGGAAAAAATAGGATCAGGCAGACTTTGCCGCAATGGCGTTATATAAGCAAGTCAGGCGGGGATAATGCACCGCAGCGAGCGCCGCGGTGCACCATTTTGGTCAGTGCGAAGGCTTAACCTTCGTTGTGCATTTCCAGATTTTCCGCTTCGGTCTGACCACGCATTTCTTTGGCGTCGTCATTGCGCAGCGACTCCAGATACTCGAGGTAGCTCTGGTCGACGTCTTTGGTGACGTAGATACCGTTGAATACCGAGCATTCGAACTGGCTGATGTCCGGGTTCTCTTCGCGCACCGCCTCAATCAGATCGTCCAGATTCTGGAAAATCAAACCATCGGCGCCGATGATCTGGCGGATTTCATCCACTTCACGACCGTGGGCAATCAGTTCGTTGGCGCTTGGCATGTCGATGCCGTACACGTTAGGGAAGCGAATCTCCGGCGCTGCGGAAGCCAGATAAACACGTTTCGCCCCGGCGTCGCGCGCCATCTCCACGATCTGTTCAGACGTGGTGCCACGCACGATGGAATCGTCCACCAGCAGCACGTTCTTGTCACGGAATTCGGCGCGGTTGGCATTCAGCTTGCGGCGTACCGATTGGCGACGCGCCTGCTGGCCCGGCATGATGAAGGTACGGCCGACATAGCGGTTCTTCACAAAGCCCTGACGGTACGGCTTGTCCAGGATACGGGCGATTTCCAACGCGATATCACAGGAGGTTTCCGGGATCGGGATCACCACGTCGATGTCCAAATCTTCCCATTCGCGGGCAATTTTCTCACCCAGTTTCTGCCCCATACGCACGCGAGCGCTGTAGACCGAAATCTTGTCCATAAAGGAGTCTGGACGGGCGAAGTAAACGTATTCGAACAGGCACGGGTTGGTTTTTGGGTTCTCTGCACACTGACGAGTGAACAGTTGGCCCTTGTCGGTGATGTACACCGCTTCGCCCGGCGCTACATCGCGCAGGAACTCGAAGCCCAGCGTGTCCAAAGCTACGCTCTCGGAAGCCACCATGTATTCGTTGCGACCATCTTCAAGCTGGCGTTTGCCAATCACCAACGGGCGAATGCCGTTCGGGTCACGGAACGCCAGCAGGCCATGGCCGATGATCATCGCCACGCAGGCGTAAGCGCCGCGCAGCTGCTGATGCATGGCGGCAACGGCGGTGAAAACATTGTCGGACTCCAGCGGATAGTGTTGGAAACGGTCCAGCTCGCTGGCAAGCACGTTCAGCAAAATCTCGGAATCGGAGGTGGTGTTGACATGGCGACGACCGCTTTCAAACAGCGTTTGGCGCAGTTCATGGGCGTTGGTCAGGTTGCCGTTGTGTGCCAGCGTAATGCCGAACGGCGAGTTTACATAGAAAGGTTGAGCCTCTGAGGCACTGGAGCTGCCAGCCGTCGGGTAGCGCACATGGCCAATACCCATGTTGCCCTGCAAGCGCTGCATATGGCGTGCCTCGAACACATCCTTCACCAGACCGTTTGCCTTACGCAGACGGAACCCGTTATGGGCATCAATGGTGACGATGCCTGCGGCATCCTGGCCACGGTGCTGTAGCACCGTCAACGCATCATAAATCGACTGGTTTACCGGCATAAAACCGGCGATACCGACAATACCGCACATGTTGTCTTTTCCTCATCAGCGCTACCGCCCCGGTAAATGGGTCGGTAAGAAACTCGACGTGCTCTGCAGGTAGTCAAAGAACCACCTGATGATGTAACTGAACTGGGGAATGAGCTGCGACTGTTTCCAGTCTGCGCTTTGCGAAAAGCCGGTAAAGGTATCCAGGAAAAACAGTATCGCCGAAACGATTAACACGCCGCGCAGTGCGCCGAAACAGACGCCCAGCACCCGGTCGGTGCCTGATAACCCGGTTTTCTCTACCAGTGAGCTAATCACATAGTTAACAATAGCTCCTACGATCAGGGTCGCGATAAACAAGATGGCAATCGCGATGCCGTTTCGCACCAGTTCATCTTCAAAACGAGTGAAGTAGACCGCAAGGTAAGAGTAGAAATGGCTGGCAACAAAAAACGCACATCCCCATGTCACAAGTGACAATGCTTCGCGAACAAACCCTCGGATCAGGCTCACCAGAGCCGAAAATCCAATCACCGCTATAATGACGTAATCAATCCAGACCATGAACTATTCCAATGATGAATCGCCCCTGCATCCAATTCGCGGCGAATTCTAACAGAAAAAGAAAACGTTTGCGTAGGGGTTTTCCTACCACGTTACAAATAAAAAGCGGCGATAAAAAAATTCCCAATCGCCGCGCCTACATAGGCCATTTCAGCTACGAAAGGCACAGTTTTTTTAATGATTATACCGTCATCTTTCGGTTCCGGGGCACAGCATGCTGTGCCCCCCTGCGGTTAACGTACGCCGTACGGCTTCACCTGACCGCTCAAGCCGCTGATGGAGTTC
Organism: Serratia liquefaciens; assembly: GCA_012719855.1. Classification (GTDB taxonomy): domain Bacteria; phylum Pseudomonadota; class Gammaproteobacteria; order Enterobacterales; family Enterobacteriaceae; genus Serratia; species Serratia liquefaciens_A. The sequence goes on from JAAXZN010000023.1 coordinate 167,451, forward strand.
AGCGCGGGCAGCGAAGACTGCAGTTTCTGTTTCGAGGCGTCTGGCCCGACATAAATCCGGGTGATCTGCCCCTGCACCGGCGTTGACGGCACGGTAAAGGCGCGATAGCCGGACAACCTCAGCGACGCCACCACCTCATTGACCTTGGCGGCGTTCTTCAGCGCCCCGAGCTGCACCACATAGGCCTGCCCTGCCGGTGCTTTCTCTTCCGCCGGTTTCTGCACGGGTGCAGGTTCAGGCTTCGGTGTCGGCGTAGGCTCCGGTTTCGGCTCTGGCTTAGGTTCTGGTTTGACCACCGGCTTCACTTCAACCGGTTTCGGTTGCTGCACCGGTTTTGGCTTCACTTCCACCGGCTTGGTCTCAACCGGTTTCGGTTTCGGCTGCTGTACCGGTCGGGTTTCAACCGGTGGCGGCGTAACCTGGGTCGGTTGCTGAGCCTGCTGGCGGATGGCCTGCTGCGTCGCCGCTTCATTGGCGGCCTGCTGCTCCACCATCGCCCCCGCGCCTTCCGGCGGTTGAGCCGGCAACGTCTGGCTTACCGGCGGCACCACGTCGTTTTCTTCCACATCACCGGCCTTCGGCACCAAAGGGATGGCGGCGAATTCGTCCTCATAATGTTTCTTTTTACCGTCCAGCAGCCCTGGCAGGATAATCACCCCCAGCGCAACCAGAATTACGGTACCGACCAATCGGTTTTGAAATTTACTTGCCACTCACACTCCCCGCATCTCGTCTAACGCCGCCATTACCTGTGCAACGGTGTGGAACGATCCACAGACGATCACAATATCCTGAATATCAGCGTCCTGCATAGCCTGACGCCAGGCAGTTTCGACATCGGCGAACTGCCGCGGTTCCGTCAAATGTTGCGCCAACTGCTCGGCGCTGGCCCCGCGCGGCCCTTCCAGCGGTGCACAATACCACTCATCAACCTGCTCGCTCAGGCAGGCCAGGGTACCGGCGATGTCTTTATCCGACAGCATGCCCACCACTGCACGCACTTTACCGCCATTACGTGGCAACGTCGCCAGACGTCCGGCCAGATAGCCTGCGGCGTGCGGATTATGTGCCACGTCGAGGATCAACATCGGATCGCGGCGCACAATCTGGAAGCGCCCGGGCAGCGTCGCCTGCTGCAAGCCGGTGAAGATCGCGCGCTCATCGATTTCCAACGCAGAAAAATGCAGCGCCGCCAGCGCCGTTGCGGCATTGGCCAGCGGCACGTTTGGCATCGGCAAGTCGGTCAGCAAGGTACCACCGCCCTCCCACTGCCAGCGTTCGCCCTGTTCGCTGAAGGTCCAGGCGTCACCGCGACGATACAGCTGCGCGCCCAGCGTTTCGGCCACCTGCTGGATGGTCGCCGGCATGTCCGGCTCGCCCACCACCGCAGGCTTACCGCCACGGAAAATACCGGCCTTTTCGCGGCCAATGCTTTCGCGATCGCTGCCCAGCCAGTCGGTATGATCCAGCGCGATGCTGGTCACCACCGCCACGCTCGGATCGACGATATTGGTTGCGTCCAGGCGGCCGCCCAGGCCCACTTCCAGGATCACCACGTCAAGCTTAGCCTGTTTGAACAGTTGCAACGCCGATAGAGTGCCAAATTCGAAATATGTCAGCGAGGTTTCGCCCCGGCCCGCTTCAATAGCGGCGAACGAACGGCTGTGTTCGGCCTCGCTCAGCTCATCGCCTTGAATGCGTACACGCTCGGTGTAACGCACCAGGTGCGGCGAGCTATAAACGCCGACGCGCAGACCGGCCGCCATCAGGATTGCTTCTAACGTTTTGCAGGTGGTGCCTTTGCCATTGGTACCGGCAACGGTGAACACCGTCGGTGCAGGGGTGAGTAAATCAAGATGCGCTGCAACGCGCTGTACGCGTTCCAGACCGAGTTCGATCGCCTGGCTGTGCAGACGCTCAAGATAGAAAAGCCACGAGCTCAATGGCGACGTGGCTTGGGGAATTTGGTGGTTTTGCATGAGTCCCGTCACTGAACTTGGGTTCATTAATCCATCAGGGCACCACCCTCACCGCGGTAAAGGCGATGCTCTGCATGATACCCGTTGTCTTCCAAGCGTCGGAATGGACCGCTACGCTCAATCTACAAGGGTATTTCAACCGTCACTTAGCCACAAAATAACGGTTGAAACCCGCGAGACCTGCGCCGCGCGGGTGACTTATCTGCCTCAGGCGTCGGCCTGACTTTCCTGCTCGGACACCGGCGCTACCTCATCGAAATGCGGCTGCGGCTGGTTGGTCAGCTTGGAAAGGATACTCGCCAACGTCTGGCGCATTTCCGGGCGACGCACGATCATGTCGATCGCGCCTTTTTCAATCAGGAACTCACTGCGCTGGAAGCCCGGCGGCAGCTTCTCACGCACCGTCTGCTCGATAACGCGTGGGCCGGCAAAGCCGATCAGCGCTTTCGGTTCGGCGATATTGATATCGCCCAACATGGCCAGACTGGCGGAAACGCCCCCCATGGTCGGGTCAGTCAGCACCGAAATGTACGGCAGACCGCGTTCCTGCAATTTTGCCAACGCTGCGCTGGTTTTCGCCATCTGCATCAGCGACATCAGCGCTTCTTGCATACGGGCACCGCCGCTGGCAGAGAAGCACACCAGAGGGCAGTTGTCTTCCAGCGCCTGCTCAACCGCACGAACAAAGCGCGCGCCGACCACGGACGACATGGAGCCGCCGATGAAGGCAAACTCAAACGAAGCTGCGACAATCGGCATGCCGTACAGCGTGCCCTTCATCACTACCAATGCGTCTTTTTCACCGGTCGCTTTCTGCGCGGCAACCAGGCGGTCCTTATACTTCTTGGAATCCTTGAACTTCAGAACGTCTTTCGGCTCCAGTTCGCTGCCCAGTTCCACTTCACTGCCTTCATCAAGCAGGGTATGCAGACGCATACGCGCAGTCATGCGCATATGGTGGTCGCATTTCGGGCACACTTCCAGATTACGCTCCAGCTCGGCGCGGTAGAGAACCTGGCCGCAGCTATCGCATTTGGTCCAAACCCCTTCAGGAATGCTCGCCTTACGGGTTTGGGTAATATTGCTCTTGTTAAGAATTCGTTCAATCCAGCTCATCGATGACCTTTCTGTTTGAACCTGGCAGACGCCAGTCCGCAGTTCATGCTTTAACAATCCCCCCGAAAACAGACCCAATGAAAAAGTGCCCGAGCAAAACGCGACAAGCGCGCGACAGAGGCACTGGCTTCAGGGTTGTTCACAGGAACAGACCATAAATGTCGCTCATTAAACCATATCGGCCCGACACTGTGGATAAAAAACTGGTCGAACCGACAGGTTAAGCGATGTTTTTACTGTTTTTGCTGGCGGGCAGCCGCGCGCTTGTGGCGCCAGATTTCAATGATGCCCGGCAGAATTGAAACAATGATGATCGCCACGATCAACAGTTTCAGGTTTTCCTGCACGATCGGCAAGTCGCCGAAAAGGTAACCAGCATAGGTGAACAGCAGCACCCAAACCAGCGCGCCAATCACGTTGTAGGCAGCAAAATGGCGATAGGACATATGCCCCATGCCGGCGACGAACGGCGCAAAAGTACGCACGATCGGCACAAATCGCGCCAGAATGATGGTTTTCCCGCCGTGTTTTTCATAAAACTGGTGGGTTTTATCCAGGTAGCTGCGGCGGAAAATTTTCGAATTCGGGTTACTGAACAGCTTTTCCCCGAACAGCCGCCCAATGGTGTAGTTCACCGCATCCCCGAGTATCGCCGCGCCGATCATCAACGCCACCATGGTATGCACATTCAGATCGTTGGTCGGCAAGGCCGCCAGCGCTCCTGCAACAAACAGCAGAGAATCCCCCGGCAGGAAAGGCGTCACCACCAGGCCGGTTTCACAAAACAGGATCAGGAACAAAATACCGTACACCCACATACCGTATTGCGCCACCAGCTCGGCCAGATGCACGTCAATATGCAGAATAAAATCAATCACAAACTTGATGATGTCCATAGGTTCTCTCTTTGACCGGGTGTCTCACCCACCCGGCAGATACACAAGGGAGCAACGCGTCAGTCGCGCCGGCGTTTAATCGTCGGGTAAAAACAGTGGCCCCATCGGTGGCCGGGGTAGTGCAAAATGCTCAGGATAATCAACGCTCACCAGGTATAACCCTTCGGCCCGCGCCGTAGCCGCAGCCAGATTGCGATCCTTCAGCGCCAGCAACTCGGCCATCCAGTTCTCGTCCTGATTGCCGCAGCCAATTTCCATCAGGCTGCCGACAATATTGCGAACCATGTGATGCACGAAGGCATTCGCCTTGATATCTACCACAATATATTCACCGTAGCGCGTAACCTTAACGTGTTTTACGTTACGCCAGGGCGTTCGCGACTGGCATTGCACGGCACGGAACGAAGTAAAGTCGTTCTCGCCCAGCAGCGCCTGCGCCGCCCTTTCCATCCGATCGGCATCCAGCGGGTGATAAAAATGGGTCATCCCCTGCTGCAATACCGCCGGACGGTAGCGGTGATTATAAATAATGTAGCGGTAACGGCGCGCGGTGGCGCTGAAGCGCGCATGGAAATCTTCAGGCACGCCGGTTACCCAACGCACGGCGATATCCGGTGGCAGATGGGTGTTGACACCCATCGTCCAGGCGGCGTCCTTGCGCTGCGCGGTGGTTTCAAAATGCACTACCTGACCGGTAGCGTGCACCCCGGCGTCGGTACGGCCGGCGCACAGCACGTTGATCGGCGCGTTGGCCACCTTGCTCAAAGCCTGTTCCAGACAGGCCTGCACGCTGGCCACTTCCTGCTGACGTTGCCAGCCATAATAACGGCTGCCGTCGTATTCAATCCCCAGCGCGATTTTCAGGGTCGGCTGGGTGGGCAAAACAACCTCTGACATCAGTACATCTGCTCCTGCACCAGACGCTCTGCGGTTTCGATCGCCATCAGCGCGCCGCCGAAGCGCACGTTGTCGGCGACCGACCAGAACTGCAGGATTTCAGGAATGCCGTAGTCATTGCGCAAACAGCCCAGGCTGAGCGCATCGCTGCCGGAGGCTTCCGTGACCTGAGTCGGATAGTCGTCTTCTTCGCTCAGTTGGATATCGTCCACCTGCTCCAGCTCGCTGCGTGCTTCTTCCGCAGAGATGGGACGCAACGCTTCCAGATGCACCACCTGCGCATGGCCGTAGAACACCGGCGACTGCACGCAGCTCACGGAGATCGGCAGCCCTTCGTCCTGCAGCACTTTGCGCACCTGATCGACGATCAACCGTTCTTCGCGCACGCTGCCCTGCTCGTCGGTCATCAACGGCAGCAGGTTGAACGCCAGCTGCTTGGCAAACACGCCCGGCTCGGCCGGAATGCCGTTCAGCAGACGCGCACTCTGACCGGCCAAATCGTCTACCGCCACTTTCCCGCGTGACGAAACCGACATCAGGGTGGTGACGTGCAGACGGGAAAGCCCGGCCTGCTCGGTCAAAGGTTTGATTGCCGTCAGCAGTTGGCTGACCATGCTGTCGGCCACGGCGACAATATTGCGGTTACGGTAGTCCGCCAGCACCTGCGGGTTAACCCCAGGCACCACCAGCGGAACGTCCGGCTCCAGCGCAAACAGACCGCTGGTGTCGATCACCAGGCAGCCCATATTGCCGGCTTCTTCCGCGTAACGGGCCGAGGCTTCGCTACCGGCGACGAAGAACGCCAACTGGGCCTGTGACCAGTCGAATTCTTCCGCTTTTTGTACCAGTACCGATTTGCCATTGAAGCGCACCGTTGCACCGGCACTGCGCTCGCTGGCCAAAGGATAGAGTTCGCCCACCGGGAACTGGCGTTCCTGTAACAGTTCCAGCAACGCTTCACCTACCGCGCCAGTGGCGCCAAGCAGAGCGATATTCCAGCCGTCAGACATTGGGTTTCTCCAGAGTATTTATTCAAATGCAGAGGGGCGACTGATTCGCCGCCCTGATAACAAAATTAGTCGCCGTTGCTTAAGAAAGCCTTACGCGATCAAAAAACCCAGCTTGTGCAGCAGTTCCGCACTGGCGCTGTCATCGCACTGGACGCGCAATGAAGACCATTCACGGCGCTCCTGATAATGTTTGCGCAGACGATCAAACTCGCCCGGTTGCCCGGCCACTTTACGCAGTGGTGCGTCGTCGCGGCGCACATCATACACCAAGTGCATCAATCGTTTTAATTTGCCTTCGTCCAGTGGACCATTGAGCTGGATCTGGCTGAACTCCGGCACCGGCAACAATGAGGCCAGTTCGATCTGCTGCGGCTGCCCCAGATGGCGGCTGAAGGCCTCGAAGACCTGCGTCGTGCCGCGCGCCTTGCCCTCCAACGTGTAACCGGCGATATGCGCGGTACCGATATCGACCCGCGCCAGCAGCGGCAGAGACAGCTCCGGCTCCGGTTCCCATACGTCCAGCACCGTGCTCAGCTTTTTGCCTTTTTCCAGCGCCTGCAACAGCGCCGCGTTGTCGACTACCGGACCGCGGCAAGCGTTGATCAGAATGCGGTTATCCGGCAGCGCCGCCAGCAAATCGGCGTCCGCCAGGTGCAGTGAATGGTAAGGACCGGATTTATTCAGCGGGGTGTGGAAGGTCAGCACGTCAGCTTCCGCCACCAGCTTCTCCAGCGGCCAGAATTCACCGCTGTCACCGCGATCGGCACGCGGCGGATCGCACAGCAAGGTACGCACGCCCAGGGCTTTCAAACGGGCATCCAGCCGTGAACCTACGTTACCGACGCCGATAATGCCGACGGTTTTATCGTGCAGGTGAAAACCATCGCGCTCGGCCAGCAACATCAGCGCGGAGAAGACATACTCCACCACGGCAATGGCGTTGCACCCCGGCGCCGCAGAAAAACCTATGCCCTGCTGTTGCAGCCAGGCATCGTCTACGTGATCGGTGCCGGCTGTCGCGGTGCCGACAAAACCAATGCGGGTGCCGGCCAGCAGCGCTTCATTCACTTTGGTCACCGAGCGCACCATCAAGGCATCGGCATCCGCCAGCGCATCACTCGGAATTGGGCGGCCAGGCACGGCCTGTACGTTCCCCAGGCGACTGAACAATTCAGTCGCGTACGGCATATTTTCATCAACCAGGATTTTCACTTGTCGCTCCGACGGTTTACGGCTATTTGGCTGGGAAATAGTGTGCCACTGAATCATGCCCGGCGAAAGCGCTCGGGGGTGGTGCCGGCGATTTGCTGAAACATGACAATAAACGCCGACGCCGAGCTGTAGCCCACTTCCAGCGCGACCTCCTGCACGGTTTTTCCCTGTTCCAATAATGAAACGGCATGAAGAAAACGCAGCCGCTGGCGCCATTCGCTAAACGACATCCCCAGGTCCTGCTGACAACGGCGCGACAGCGTGCGCTCGGTGGTGTAGACCCGGCTAGCCCAGGCGGCGAGCGAGGTATTGTCCGACGGGTTGTGCTCCAGCGCTTCCAGCACCGGTGCCAAAAATTTGTCTTCGGAGGTCGGCAGATAAGTTTGTTGCACCGGCGAGACATGCAGTTGGTCTATCAACGCGCGGCACAAGCGTAAATCCTGTTTGCTTTGCGGGATGTATTGTTTACGGGCGTAAAAGTCTTCGGCAATGGCGCGGAAAATCGGAGTGACGCTGACCAGGCAAGGCGCTTCCGGCAGGCCGGCGCACAGCGGCAGAGCAATATCGACCATACGGCACTGCGCCAGACGCTGGTTATAACAGGAGTGTTCAATCTCCGCCGGCGCCCATAACACAAACTCCGGCGGTGCCAAGAAGCGTTGACCGCCAATGCGCAGCACCATGACGCCGGCCTTTACCCACATCAGCTGTCCCCAGCTATGGTGATGCGGCTGGAACTCGGTGCGCGCATTAAACTCCTCGCAGCGGAACTGTACCGGACGTGGTGCCGGGATCAGCGCTTCGGGATAATGGCGGATTTCTGACATGGTTTCGCTCCGTGACTTGTCTTGTTTGGCCAAAAATTTGTCTGGATATCGCTATATATAATAAACCGGACACGCGTAAACTAGCCAGCATGTCAGTCGTTAATGAGAATAATTATCATGAATATGCTCTTCCCTTTGCTGGCGGTTTTGATTTGGTCAATCAATGCCGTGGTCAGTAAGCTCTCGGCCACCGCTATCGATCCGGCCGCGATCTCCTTCTACCGCTGGTTGCTGGCGCTGATCACCCTGACGCCATTTGTGCTGCCTGGCGTGATCCGCCACTGGTCGGCAATACGCGCCAACTGGTGGAAATTGCTGGTCCTCGGCATGTTGGGCATGGTGCTGTATCAGAGCCTGGCCTATTACGCAGCGCACAGCGTCAGCGCGCTATTTATGGGCATTATTGTTTCACTGATCCCATTACTGACCATTCTGATCAGCATAGTGCTATTGCGCGTCGCGCCCACGGTAGGCATTGCCATCGGCAGCCTGTTGTCTTTGGGCGGCTTGATCTGGCTGGTGAGTGCCGGTAACCCGGGTGAGTTGCTGCAGCACGGCATCGGCAAGGGGGAATGGATGATGCTCGCCGCCACCGCCTCTTATGCGCTGTACGGCGTGCTGACCAAACGTTGGGCAATTGCCCTGCCGAACTGGCAGTCGTTGTATGTGCAGATCCTGTTCGGCGTGGTGCTGTTACTGCCAAACTTCCTGATGGCACAAGACGTGTCTCTGACCAGCCAAAATATTCCGCTGGTGCTGTTTGCCGGCATTCCGGCCTCGATTGTCGCACCTTACCTGTGGATCCACGGCGTTATGCGCCTGGGGGCCAATACCGCGTCGATCTTTATGAACCTGGCTCCGGTATTTACCGCCATCATTGCGGTGCTGTTCCTGCATGAACACCTGCACAGCTACCATCTGATCGGCGGCGGCATTACCCTGCTGGGCGTGATCCTGTCGCAGCGCCTGCGCACGCCGTTGGGGCGCAAAGCAAAACAAGCCGCAGAATGTCAGAGCTAAGATAACAATTGAAAACGCACCCGCACCAGCAGGCCACCCAGCGTGGCCGAGGTCAACAGCTCCGGGCGGGTGCCGTGATAACGGGTGATATCGCTGACCAGCGCCAGCCCCAATCCGGCACCGGGTTGATCACCCACGTTATCCAGCCGATGAAACGGCTGCAGCGCCTGCGCGGTATCCTGTTGGGCAATGCCCGGGCCGCTGTCTTCAATTTCCAATATTCCCTCCCCGGCCTGCTTGTCCAGGGTTAAACGTGCGGTGACCGTGCCCTGATGCGGCGTATACTTCAGTGCGTTATCCAGCAAGTTGGCACACAGTTCGGTTAGCAACAGCGTTTCTCCGCCGACCCAACAAACCGCTTCTCCCTCGTACCCCAAATCGATACGCTTGCTGCGGGCCTGGGGTAAACGTGAAAAGCAGGCGTCACGCAGCACCTGCGCCAGGTTTACCGGCTGCAGTTGGCGATCGGCGTGGTGCTCATGAGCTTTGAGCCGCGAAAGGTAGAGCAGGCGATCGGTCAGCGCCACGGTGTTATCCAGCGTTGCGCTCATGGCCAGCAAGCTTTCCCGCCACTGCTCCGGCTTATCGCTGCCCAGCGCCACTCCCACCTGGGTTTTCAATACGGTCAACGGCGTGCGCAGTTGATGTGAAGCGTCGGCGCTAAAACGCTCCTGTCGCGCCACCATCAGCCGCAGCCGTTCAATATACCGGTTGAACGCCAGCAGCAGCGGCTGCATTTCCGACCAGGGCAACACCATCGGCAGCGGCGTCAGCTCACCCGGATCGCGCCGCAGCATAATGCCGGAAAGCTTGCGCATCGGCTTAAGCACTCGCTTGAGCAACGCAAAGGCCAGGATCATGGTCAGTACCACCACGGTTCCCTGGCTGAGCAAAGCGGAAAGCATCATCTGCCGCGCCAGATAGCGGCGCGACTCCAGGGTTTCTGCCACCAGAATGGTTGCCATGCCCATCACCCCGGATTCGTTGACCGGCTGGTACAGCGCCGCCACGCGGATCGGCCGACCGCGATATTCGGCGTCGTAGAAATGCACCAGCGCCGGATACAGGCTTGAGCGCAAAATATGCGGCGGCATCGTCGGCAGATCGTCATAGCCGGAGATACTTACGCCCTGCGGTGAGATCACTTCGTAGTAAAGCTGATCGTTCATGTTGCGCTCAAAGCTGTCGAGCACCACATAAGGCACATCCGCCTCAAGCCGGCCATTACGTACCACCAACCGCTCCGCCACGGTGCGCGCCGACGCCAGCAACGTGCGATCGTAAGCCAGCGTAGCGGCATTCATCGCGCTGAAGTAGTGGGTATAAATCGAGATACCGCCCAACACCAGCAGCGGCAAGCCAAAGAACAACAACAATTGATAAAACAGCGATCGCGGCGCGTTAAACCACCTCATTGCAAAGCTCCAGGCTGTAGCCCAGACCGCGCAGAGTGATGATCGCCACGTTGCTGCCCTGCAGTTTTTTTCGCAGCCGGTGGACATAGAGTTCGATGCTTTCCGGATTGGCCTCGTCGGCCAAGGTAAACACCTGTTCAAACAGCTGCTGTTTGGCGACCGGCCGACCACGGCGGTGGATCAACGCGGTCAGCACCGCCAGTTCACGCGGCGTCAATTGCAGCGGTTTGTCGTCCAACTGAAAATAGCCTTCATCGTGATAGGTCAGCGCACCGTATTGCAGCGCCTGTGGAGTCACGCCAACGCTGCGGCGCAGCAGCGCCCGAATGCGCGCCTCCAACTCATCCAGTTCGAAAGGCTTGGTGAGATAATCGTCCGCCCCCAGGTTCAACCCTTTCACCCGATCGGCAACGTCGGTTCTGGCCGTCAACAGCAGCACCGGTAAGTCCTGCCCTCGCTTGCGCAGGCGGGCCAGCAGTTCCAGACCGTTCAACCGCGGCAGCGCCACGTCCAGCACCACCAGCGCATAGGATTCGTTTAACAACAGATGATCGGCCGCCAACCCGTCCGGCGCGACGTCGACGGCAAAACCGACGCCGGTTAACGCCTTTTGCAGCCAGTGGGATAACTCGGGATGATCCTCAACCAATAACAGACGCATGTTTCCATTCCATTGATTTGTCTATGCCGGCAGCCCGAATGCTGCACCGTGGCATCAGGATCCGGCTTATTGTGAATTAACATATTCATAACAGAAGGATGGCATGGAAGGCGTGGGGATAGAAGGGTTGCTCCCGGTCAGTTTTGAGAGCTGGAACACAATTGCGACAAGGAATAAACCCTGAGCTGCCGGCAACAGGGCTGATTCGGTTAGCCCGCCACTACATTTCGATTTCGCAGTCGGCCAGGGCGATATCCAGTACCGGGTTCAATTTGGCGGGGGTAAACGGCGGAGACACCAGTACCGAGCGATTGTTGGCGGCGAAGACCAGATCAATACCGGTGATACAGGCCGTCATCTGGCAGGCATACTTTTCGTTTTTCCCATTCGAAAAATGCAGTTCAAAAACGCCGATCTCCGCGCGCAGGCGCTTAAGACGACAATGGCCTTCTTCCCCGATCCTATCGGCATAGGCCACCGGCAACATCTTGATGGCGTTAACTTTATTGCTGTCCTTGCTACCGAATAACTTCCCTAACGAAAACATAATAATGCACCTTCATTCATTTTATTTTTCGGCATTTTATCGCAAGACGGAACCGACAAAACTGACATTACGCAGGCTTTAAGCAAGGTTTACGCGCTGTTCTTCCCTCACCGCATGTGTTAACCGGCGAGCAATCTGGCCCATTGTCAGCGGTGTGATTAGCGCTAACAGGAGACGCGTATCACATCCCGGAAACTTTTCCCTCGGTTGAAAGGTAAATGAAAGGTTGTTGATTTAACAATCCAGCAACCCGTATCGGCGGGGATCCGCACCGACTGAAAAATACCTTGGGGAAAGCAATGAAAAAAATAATCACCCGCACACTGACCGCTACCGCCCTGCTGCTGGCCGCCCAACAGGCTTTTGCCCTGGAAGCGCCAAAACGCACCGAATGCATCGCTCCCGCCAAGCCTGGCGGGGGGTTTGACCTGACCTGCAAGCTGATTCAGGTATCGTTGCAAGAAACCAAAGCCATCGACAAACCGATGCGCGTGACCTATATGCCCGGCGGGGTCGGCGCGGTGGCTTACAACGCCATCGTGGCTCAGCGTCCGGCGGAATTCGGCACGGTAGTTGCCTTCTCCGGCGGTTCACTGCTGAATTTATCGCAGGGAAAATTCGGCCGTTACAACGTCGATGACGTTAAGTGGCTGGCCGCGGTGGGTACCGACTACGGCATGATCGCCGTGCGCGCCGACTCGCCGTACAAAACCCTGAAAGACCTGATGAACGCCTTCCAGAAAGATCCCAATAGCGTGGTGTTCGGCGCTGGGGCCTCTATCGGCAGCCAGGACTGGATGAAAACCGCGCTGCTGGCGCGCGAAGTCGGCGTCGATCCCCACAAGATGCGCTACGTGGCCTTCGAAGGCGGCGGCGAGCCGGTTACCGCCCTGCTCGGCAACCACATTCAGGCCGTTTCCGGCGATCTGAGCGAAATGGTGCCCTACCTGCAGGGTGACAAAATTCGCGTGCTGGCGGTGTACTCCGAACAGCGCCTGCCGGGTCAGTTAGCCGATGTTCCGACCGCCAAAGAGCAAGGGTTCAATCTGGTCTGGCCGATCATTCGCGGCTTCTACGTTGGCCCGAAGGTCACGGAAGAGGAATACCAATGGTGGCTTGATACCTTCAAGAAAATGATGGCGACCGACGAATTCAAGCAACAGCGCGATCTGCGCGGCCTGTTTGAATTCGACCTGACCGGCAAGGAATTGGACGCCTACGTGAAAAACCAGGTCAATCAGTACCGTGAACAGGCCAAAGTTTTCGGCCTGGCCAAATAACCGGGGGCTACTATGAGCGATCGCATTTTTGCCGGGTTCTGGCTGCTGCTGTGCATCGGCGGCCTGTTTATCGGCTGGGGCATCCAGAGCGAATACAGCTATGAACCTCTGGGGCCGCGCCCCTTCCCGCTGGCTATTCTCAGCCTGATGGCGCTGTGTGCGGCACTGCTGCTGTTGAACAAACCGCAGGCCGTTGAATGGCCGCACAACAAGGTGATGCAGCGCCTGCTGGTACTGGTGATCACGCTGGTGCTGTACGCCTGGGGCTTCGAGTGGCTGGGTTTCCCGCTGGCGACCGCGTTGCTGACCTTCAGCATTGGCCTGCTGTTCCAGGCCAGCCTGACGGCGGCATTGGTGTCCGGCGCGATCATGGGTGTTGCGCTCTATTACGCCTTTGACCGCTTACTTGATGTGACACTGCCACTCGGCGTTTGGCTGAGCTAACGGGGGCGATGATGGAAACCTGGATGTATTTGTCTCAAGGGTTCGAGGTGGCGTTGGTGCCCCAGAACCTGATTATCGCCCTGATCGGCTGTTTCGTCGGCACCATTGTCGGCCTGCTGCCGGGACTGGGCCCGATCAACGGCGTGGCTATCCTGCTGCCGCTGGCGTTTGCGCTCAAGTTGCCGGCAGAGTCCGCGCTGATCCTGCTGGCGACGGTGTATATCGGCTGCGAATACGGCGGGCGTATCTCCTCGATCCTGCTCAATGTTCCGGGGGATGCCGCCGCGATCATGACCGCGCTGGACGGTTACCCCATGGCACAACAAGGCCGTGCCGGCGTCGCGCTGTCGATTTCGGCGGTCAGCTCCTTTGTCGGTTCGATGATCGCCATCGGAGGGATTATTCTGTTTGCCCCGTTGCTGGCCCGCTGGTCACTGGCATTTGGCCCGGCGGAGTATTTTGCCCTGATGGTGTTCGCCATCGCCTGCCTGGGCAGCATGATGAGCCAGAACCCGTTGAAATCGCTGCTGGCGGCGCTGATTGGCCTGGGGTTGGCGACGGTCGGGGTGGATGCCAACACCGGCGTTTATCGCTTTACCTTCGACAGCGTTCACCTCTCCGACGGCGTGCAGTTTATCGTGGTGGTGATTGGCCTGTTCTCGGTCAGTGAAATTCTGCTGATGCTGGAAAGCACCAGTACCGGGCAAAAACTGGTGCGTAAAACCGGCCGCCTGCTGTTTAACCGCAAAGAGGCCGTCGAGTGCGTGGGCCCTACGCTGCGTTCTTCGGTGATCGGTTTCTTCGTCGGCATTCTGCCGGGTGCCGGGGCCACCATCGCCAGCGCCCTCACCTACATGACCGAAAAGAAAATCAGCGGCAACAGCGAAACCTTCGGCAAAGGGGATATTCGCGGCGTCGCCGCGCCTGAAGCGGCCAATAATGCTTCGGCCTGCGGCTCGTTCATTCCGATGCTGACGCTGGGCGTACCGGGCTCCGGTACCACCGCGGTAATGATGGGAGCGCTGACGCTGTACAACATCACGCCTGGCCCGGCAATGTTCACCGAACAGCCGGATATTGTCTGGGGACTGATTGCCGCGCTGCTGATTGCCAACGTGATACTGCTGATCATGAACCTGCCGCTGGTGGGCCTGTTTACCCGTATGCTGACCGTTCCATTGTGGTTCCTGGTACCGGCGATTGCCGCGGTGTCGGCGGTCGGTGTTTACGCGGTACACAGCACCACCTTTGATCTGCTGTTGATGGTTGGGCTGGGGGTGTTTGGTTACATACTGAGGAAGATGCACTTCCCGATGTCACCGCTGATCCTGGGCTTCGTTCTGGGGGAGATGCTGGAGCAGAACCTGCGCCGTGCGCTGTCGATCAGCAACGGTGAGTTCAGCATCCTGTGGGGCAGCGGCATCGCGCAAACGCTGCTGGTGCTGGCGGTATCCGTGCTGGTGCTGCCGCTGCTGTTGCGCATAGTGCGCAAACGCCGCCTGACGGCGGAAGCGGCCAAGGCCGAATAAGCAAAAGGGCGGGGTAAACCCCGCCCTTTTCATTTAACGCTTCATTTCGCTTATCGCCCGTTCAAGGGCTGCAATATCATCATTGGCCAGCAAAGGCTGCACCTGAGCAAAATCCTCGGCCGACAAATCATAAATGTGCAAAGCGAGTAGCCTGGCTATAATCTGCGGAGTAAAGCGCAGTCTTATTGGCCGCGCCGGATTGCCCCCCACCAGGGTGTAAGGCTCAACATCCTTCGTCACAATGCTGCCGGCGGCCACTATCGCCCCTTCCCCAATCGTCACGCCCGGCATCAGCATCGCCCGCATGCCTATCCAGCAGCCGTCCCCTAACCGGGTGTCGCCCCTCGGCTGATAGGAAGCCAGAATGCTTTCCATCATCGGATACAGGCAGAACCAATCGGCACGGTGAGTGTGATTGCCCCCCATCAGGATCACCGCTTCGGCGGCAATGCAGACATAATCGCCGATCAGCAATTGGTCTATCGTCCCAAGCGGCTGCCACTGTTGGCTGACCTTGTCTCCGTGCAAATAACGCACCACGGAGCGCTCAAAGCCGTCATCCAGGTAGTCGCTGTAATAGCTGTGGGTCCCTTTGACGATAATATTGGGGTTGGTCACCGTTTGGTGTAAAAGTTCTGTTTTTGACCAGTGTTTTTCAGTCATGGCGCTTTCTCTATATTCATTGCAAGAGCCACAGCCAAATGTCTGTGGCAGTGTTTTTTGGTCGTAAAACACTGCCGCTTTAAGCGATTAACGCCCGTTTTAATCTTGGGTTATTGGTCATTGTTGCCTCCACATCTGGGCGAAGTTTAACAAATCACGCCTCCGCCGTCTTGCTCTTCAGCATCAACACCCCGCCCATCACCAGGGCGCTGCCGAGCAGTTGTAACGAGTTCATGTTTTCCCCCAGCAGGAAATAGGCGATCACCGCCGTGAACACCAGTTCCAGCGACAAGATCAGGTTCGCCACCGCCAGCGGCAAGGTTTTCAGGCTGATGTTGTACAGGCCGAACCCCAACAGCGTTGGGCCAGCGGCCAGGGTCAGCAGCAGCCACCAGCCCCCCCACTCGATGCCCTGAACGCCCTGGGACAGGAACCACAATGACCCCGTCATGCCGTGGAACGCCTCCAGCGGGTAAAAGGTCAGCGCGGCATTGAACAACCACTGATAAACAGCCGAAAAGCCGAACACGTACAGAATGGTGTTCCACACCGGGTAACGCCGCTCGGTCGCAACCCGCCCGCCCAGCGTATAGAGGGTGTAACCGATACCGGACAGCATGCCCACCACCAGCCCCAACAGGTTAAAATGGCTGTTGCCCATGCTGTCGCCGTTGCTGACCAGAAAACAGCCGCCCAAGCTGACCACAATCACCACCAACTGACGCAGGCTCAGGCGTTCGCTGTACATCATCCAGCCGAGAAACACGGTAAAACCGACCGAGCAGTAGGTCAGAATAGTCGCCACCGACGCACCGTTCAGCGCCACCGACAGCGTCCACAAGCTGTTGAATACCGCCAGCAGCAAACCGTAACAGGCATAAAAGGGGATCTGCGAACGCTGTAAACGCGCCCATTCGGGTTTGAACAGCAGCAGTACCGGCAACAGCACCAGAGCAACCAGCGCCGCGCGCCAAAAGGCCAGCACAAAGGTCGGCAGGTGATAATACTCCGTCAGCACGCGGATAATAATGGCGGTAAAGGCCAGCAGCATGGCGCTGATGATAGCAATCACATACCCCTGACTGCTGCCCTGTAAAATACGTGCCCCCGGAAAAACCGGCCTGGCTGAGATACCCGATGGTAATGACATGACACCCTCAAAAAACGGCGATAGTGGACTCAGGCGAGATTCTAACGCCACGCAACTTTATCGCCAGAGCCACTTTCCCCCGATGTTATACAGGCCACTTTTACCCTCTTGAAGCCCTGTAACTATGGGGTATAGTAAAAAGTAACATCGCTAACCGGGCCAATTTTGCATGCATATTCCCTTAGACCGTCAGCAAAACATTCCTTTATATCTGCAAATTGAGGAAGCGCTACGGCGGGCGATCCTCAGCGGCGCATTTGTCGACGGCGATAAGCTGCCCTCCACGCGCACGCTGGCCGCCAAGTTGGCGGTCAGCCGGTTGACGGTGGAAAACGCCTATGCCGAACTGGCGGCCAAAGGCTTTTTGCACCAGCGGCGCGGCAGCGGCGCCTATGTTTTGCACCCGCTGATCCAGCCCGCCCAGCCACGCCCGACAAGCGATGCGCCCTTCCCGGCGGAGCGTTTCACCACCCTGACCTCTCGGCTGGATGGCTACCCCGATACGCCGTTGCCGGACAACATCATCAACTTTGCCGCCGGCGTCGGCAGCCCGAAAGTCTTTCCGCAGGAGGAGTTCCGCAAAATATTGCTGTCAGTGCTCAGCCGCCATGCGGAAGAAGCCTTCAGCTATGGCGAATACTGCGGCTATTACCCGCTGCGCGATACGCTGGGACGGATCCTCACCGCTCAGGGTATTCCGACCCATGCAGAGCAACTGCTGATCACCAACGGTTCGCAACACGCCATCAGTCTGATAGTGCAAAGCCTGCTGGAGCCGGGCGACACGGTGATCGTCGAACAACCGACCTACGCCGAAGCGCTGGGGCTGCTGCGCCAGCACCGCATCAATATCGTCACCGTCCCCAGCGACCGGCACGGCATGTTGGTTGAACAGCTGCCCGCACTGATCGAAAAACACCAACCGAAGCTGATTTACACCATTCCCAATTTCCATAACCCCACCGGCCACTGCATGAGTGAAGCGCGCCGTCGACGCCTGCTGGCGTTGGCCCAGCAGGCCGGTGTAGTGATATTGGAAGACGATTTTGTCGGCGATCTGCGCTACAACGGCAAACAGCTGCCGTCGCTGCGAGCGCTGGCACAGCCGGGGGCGGTGATTTATGTCAGCACCTTTTCAAAAATGCTGCTGCCCAGTATGCGCATCGGTTATCTGGTGGCGGACAGCGAACACTATCAGCGACTGGCTCGACTGAAACACGTCGACAGTTTTACCAGCTCCAACCTGATCCAACGGGCACTGGACGCATTCGTCACTATCGGTCGTTACGACAAGCAACTGCGACGCGCCGGGCGGTTATATCGCCAGCACAGAGACGTGATGGTGGCAGCCTTGCAGCAGCAACTGCCGCCCGGCTGTCAGTTTGAAACGCCGGAGGGTGGGCTGTTTATCTGGCTGACGCTGCCTGCCGCCGTCAGCACCGAGGCGCTGATGCCGCTGGCCTGGCGACACGGTGTGACCTTTGCACGCGGAGAGTGCTTTTATGCCGAAGAACAGCACGGCGCACATGGCCTGCGATTGAATTTCGCCGCCAATACGCCGCCGCAGATAGAAGAAGGTATCGCCCGACTGTGCCGGGCGATTAATGAGGTCATCACTTCAGAATAAGACGCGGTTCAGAGCCCGGCCCACCATAGCCGCAGCTTCATTCCCCAATAGCTGGTCCAGCCGGTGGTGCTTTGCACCACCTTGCCCTGGGAAATGACCACCAACGTAGGCGTGACGCCGATCTGCCACTGCGCCGACAGCTCACCACGCGGATCGTTAACCACCGGCAACGTCACACGCTTGCCCGCCAGCCACTGTTCCACCTGACGATCGTCGCCGGAACGCAGCGCCACGGTCAATACGTTGCCGCCCTCGCCGACCAGTCTGGCGACATACGGCGTGGTAAACCGGCAAACCCCGCACCAGCTGGCCCAGAAATAAACCAGCAGCGGCTTGTCCTGGCTGAGCTGCGCCAGCGAGACTTGTTCGCCGTTCAAAGTCGTTAACGGCTGCGAATCGAACGCCGCCGGTGGCTGCGGTGCGCGTAGCCAGTCCATCCCGAAGGCAACCACCAGCACAATCAGCAGCAGGATCAGCAGTTCGCGGCCCCAACGCCGCAGCTTAGCCATTGTTAACCTTCGCAAGCTGTTGTTTCACTACCGCCTCCAAATCTTCATAAGACACCGCACCTGGCAGCATTTGGTCGCCGATCAGGGTGGCCGGCGTTCCCTGCACCCCAAATTGCTCCGCCAATGCCATGTTGGTACGCAAGGTGGTCATGCTCTGTTCGCTTGGCGCGACGGCTTTCACCCCGGTTTTCTGCTGTGCAGCAGCGATGCTGGTCGTGTCATGGAAGCCTTTTTTCTCCATCAGCCGCTGATGCAGCGCCCAGAATTGGTCCGGGTGTTGCTGCCAGGTCGTCAGCGCCACGCGTGCAGAACTGACGGAGCTCTCTCCTTTGAACGGCAGCAGTTTTACCACCAGCGCCACATCAGGATACTGTTTGACGATTTTTTCCAGCATCGGGTCAAAACGCTTACAGTACGGGCAGTTGTAATCGGTAAAGGCCACCAGCGTCAGTTTGGCGTTGGCAGCCCCCAAGCGCGGGCTGGCCGGATCTTGGTATAGGGTTTTGGCGTTTTGCTTGATCGCCTGACTGATTTGCTGACCGGCGGTCTGTTGCTGCCAGGCATCCACCGCCTGCGCCAGAATATCCGGGTTCGACACCAGCGTTTCGCGGATCAGCTCTTTAATCCGCACCTCTTGTTCCGGGGTAAAAGGAGCCGCAGCCCAGACCGGAGTAACCATCAGCATCAGTAACATCAGTAATTTTTTCATTGTGAATTTCCTTTGGCGGCGGACAGGGTTTGCAAGACGGCATCGCGGGTCAACAGCGGGGACAACACCACGCCGTCAGGGCTGCCGGGGCCATAAATCTGGTTAAAAGGCACGGCGACGCTGCCGCGTTTTTGCAGGAAAGCGCTAATCTCGGCCGAGGGGCGACTCCAGTCTCCCCGCAGGGCAACGACGTCGTCGGAACTCAGCGCCTTTTGCACGTCATCACGCATCAGCACGTTGAATTTGTTTGCTTTACAGGTTACGCACCAGTCCGCGGTGACGTCGACAAACACCCGTTTGTTCTGAGCAAGTGCCTGGGTGATCGCCTGCTCACTCAGAGGTTGCCAACGGATATTGTCGTGCAGCGGCTGACGCCACAGCCCGGCGGTCAGCGAACCGATCAACAACACCACACCGACCAGCACCAGCGTACCGGCCGCCAGCTTGGCCGCCAGACGAACGCCATGTTGCCAGCCTACCGCCAACAACAGGGCCAGCAGTGCGATCCCGCCCAACGCCAGCGTCGGCAAGGTGCCAATATGATTGACCATCAGGCTCAGCAGCCACAGTGAAGAAGCCAGCATCAGCAGCCCCATGGCCCAGCGTAAAGTGTTCATCCAACGCCCCGGACGCGGCAGGCGCAGCGCCAAAGCAGGCCATGCGGCAATCAGCAGCCAGGGCAGGCTCATGCCGACGCCCAGCGCTACAAACATGCCCCACAGCACCGGCAGCGGTGCGGCCAGAGCAAAGGCCACGGCAGTGCCCAGGAAGGGAGCCGAACAGGGCGTCGCCAGCAAGGTGGCAAATGCGCCCTGCCAGAAATGCCCGCTCAGGCCACGGCCGTTATGGGTCGCCAGTTTGGTATTGAGGGAAGAAGAGAGTTGCAGATGG
This sequence comes from Serratia liquefaciens, assembly GCA_012719855.1. Lineage (GTDB taxonomy): Bacteria > Pseudomonadota > Gammaproteobacteria > Enterobacterales > Enterobacteriaceae > Serratia > Serratia liquefaciens_A. The sequence continues at coordinate 187,833 of JAAXZN010000023.1, forward strand.
AACAGGCCAAACAGGTTGGCGCTGAACAGCAGCGTCACCAGCATCATAAAGCCGATAAACCACGGGTTTTGGAACTGAATGCCCCAGCCAAGCGCCTGGTTGCTCAAGCGCAGCAGCGTCATCAGCAACGCCAGCGCCATAAAGGAGGCCACTATGCCGAACGAGGACGCCAGGAACTGCAGCCGAATGCTGTGTCGGTCGCGTTGCTCCACCTGCAAAATCGATCCCAGTTTGATGCCGAGAACCGGCAGCACACAGGGCATCAGGTTGAGGATCAGGCCCCCCGCCAACGCCATTAGCACCGCTTGCCACAGCGAGAAGCTGGCCGCGTTCGGTAGCGTCAGCGGCCCGCCAATCGGCAGCGTCACCTGCTGTGCCATGCCGCCGTCGCCGATTACCAACGTCAGGGTTTTACCGCGCAGATCCGGGGCGCTGTCACCCCAGCCATCGCTGACCGGTACCCGCGCCGTCATCAGTGAACCTTCGCTACTGACCCGTGGCTTGCCGAGGTCCGCGTCCTCCAGCGTGTCGAAGAACAGCTCCGGCTGTTGCCAACCGGCGGCTCGCTCGGCACTTATCTGTAATTCGCCATTGAGATAACCGGCCTTGATGCTCTCCACCAGCCCCTCGGCAATAGGCACTTGCCCCATCGCCTGGGCAAAGTCGTGGTCAAACTGCGCCTCTGACGGCGCGGCAAGATCCAGACTGAACGGATAGTCGGTCAAAATACAGACGTTACTGCAGGTGGACAGCGTCAGCGTGCCAGCCAACTGGCGCGGTGCCGTTCCCTTCATCACCATCGGCAGCTCTACCCGATCGTGGTAGCCCTGCGTGGAAATGCCGGCCACCTCAAAACGCTGCGGCGTCGGCCAATGCCAGGTCACCGGAGGCGGATTGCCTTGCCAGGTTATTGCCGGCGCAATGCCGCCTTCCCCCGGCGAACGCCAGTAGGTTTTCCAGCCTTTTTGCAGCTCAATAGCCAACAGCAGCCGGGTTTCCCCTGGCTGCGAGGTGTCAGCGCGCAGTCGCACCTTGGCATGATCGTTTGTCGGGCTTTGCAACCAGCCGCTGTCCGCCGCCTGCAAAGCGGGCAGCCACAGCATTAACAGGCAGACAAACGTCGACCTGATGATATTCAACATGTTTTTTCTCCATAAATAAGACAATCACCAAAACAGACGGGCGATTAACTCATTCACGGAAGACGCATAATCGGAGATGCACCCTGAGGGTGGGAGGGGAAATTACTCTGGGAGGGGGAATGCGCAAACGCGCTGCCACGGTAGGCGCCAACAGCGCCAGTAGCAGGCCAAGCCCGAGCAGCACAGTTTCAAACATAACCGGCGGTGAGGCCAACAAGGATTTAGCGCTCAGTTCACAGGGCGTAGGTTGCAGTTCGGCGGCATCATCGCCGACGGAGGACGCTGCGCTGGCCACGGGCAGCCCCATCGCTTGCTGCAACGCATGCAGGCTCGCCATGCGCTGAGTCATGCAGGTCAGCACCACCAGGCAAGCCAGGCATAAAAACCATTTCGCAATCCGCTGCTGTTTAACCATGCCGTCCTCAATTCCAAGTCTGCGCTTATCTTAGCGGCGCAGGCGCGTTTAGCAATGTTTTGCCTGTAAAGAAATGTCTTACGACGGTATTGATGGCGGGCATTTACGGGTATCATAGGCGCACACCTGCGCTTTTCGCCGGGTACGACGATTATTCTTTCCCCAAAGTCATGGATGTTGCGGCCAGGCGGCATGCAAGCGAGTCTCGATGAGCTTACTCAGGTAAGTGTTTCGAGTGAGATTGCACAGCCTACACCGCGGCAACGCCACGTAAGCTGGGGATACACAGCGAAGGACAGGTGATATGCAACCTTTGAGTGGACCGGGCACCCCGATCGCCAGCGATCGTCCTTCAACCCCGGGCAAAACCACCCCCACAGACGATAGCCCGCTCTCCCCGGCACAGCGTACGACGCTGGAGAAGCTGGTGGTCAAAATCATGGCGCTAAGCCCGGCCAAATCCGCAGAGATTTGGGTCACGCTGCGTCACGACCTGCAGACAGACAACAGCAGTGAACTGCTGGCGCGTCATTTTCAGCCGGCCGAGCAACTGCTGCAAAACCGTCTGACGCAGGTACAGCAAAACCATGCCAGCCGCCAACTGCTGCTGCAGCTCACCGAACTGTTGCCGCAGGGCAATAACCGCCAGGCCGTCAGCGATTTTATTCGCCAGCAGTTTGGCCACACGGTACTGAGTCAGTTGAGCCACTCGCAGTTGCAGCAGGTGCTGAACCTGTTACAAACCGGTAGCCTGACGATCCCTTACCCGCAGCAAACGGCCACCAGCGATCGCCCGCTGCTGCCCGCCGAGCATCAAAGCCTGCAGCAGCAGGTCACCAAACTCAGTGCCGCCACCGGCGAGTCGCCGGCCAAGATCTGGCAAACGCTGTTTGATCTGACCGGGGTGAAAACCAACGATCCGCTGCCGGCACGCCACTTCCAATTGCTGAACCAGTTTTTGCAGGTGAAAGTCGCGCTGAGCCCGCAAACAGCGCCAACGCTGAACAACCTGTTCGCCGCGCTCAAGCAGCCGGCGGATGCGCAGGAGCAGCAGCAGTTGAATGACTACTGCCAGTCCCGCTTCAACTGCCATGCCAGCGCCCCCTTGACCCACCCACAGATGAGCGACGTCATTAACCAGCTGTTTGCACGTCGTCTGGAAAAGGCCGGGCATGCACAGCCGATCGCCGGCAACGCTACCGAGCCGCAACCGCTGCTCAATCCGCTGATTGCCGCCCTGCCCCTGCCGCTGCAAAAAGCGCTGAGCAAACCGGCGGTGGCGTTTATCCTGTTCGTACTGGTGCTGGGCCTGGTATTGGCGCTGGTGTTTTAACGCTTTCCCTCCTCAAACGATTTCTGGCCTGCGGATGCCCTGTCCAGGGCCAGACTCGAATGCTGATGTTAACTGCGCGGTAATTCCGGCCAACGTCAGGCGCAGCCACAGTCCTCTCCAGCGGCACTTCCCAGCAGTGAACCCGGCTTTTCACCGATGGCCAGGGGATGACCATCGCGTATCCAGAAGTCCAATCCGCCAATCAGCTCTTTCACTCGCAGCCCCTGTTGCGCCAGTTTGTAGGCCCCCTTGGTCGAACCGTTGCAGCCGATGCCATCGCAATAAGTGACGTAGACTTTGTCGCGATCCAGATGTGCGGTCCCCGCCTCGTCCATCAGCCGGTGCGGCAAACTGATAGCGCCGGGGATATGCCCGGCCGCATAGAACGCCTCTGCGCGGGTGTCGATCACCAGGATCTCACTGACCCCATTGCGCAGATCCTCTGCCACGTCCCACGCATCCGCGTAATAACTCAGCTTTGCGGCCAGATAATCCAGACTCTGCGCCGCGCTGCCCGGTGGAAAAGCCAAAACCAATGAAGATACCGCCATGGAATTCACTCCTGTAGAGAAAGACTGATGACAATATTGCCTGATTTTGGTCTTATACTTGATACCCATTTTTGTCGATGGATAAGTCCCATTATGGCTAACGCATTGCCCACTCTGTTTCACCAACCGGAACATGCCGGTGGCACCTTGCGTGAACGCGTCTGCAGCACGCTGCGCCGGGCTATTCATAATGGGGCGCTTGGCCGTGGGCAACGCTTGCCCTCATCGCGGGTCCTGGCTGAAGATTTGGGCGTCTCGCGCGTAACCACCGAAGCGGCCTATGCCCAGTTGGAAGCCGAAGGCTATCTGCAGCGCCACGTTGGTCAAGGCACCTTCGTGGCGATCAACATCGTCAAATCAGCGCCCGCCGCCAAAGTCAGCGGCGCCCCCCGCCTTTCGCTGCGCGGCACGCAGATCGCGCAAACCGGTGGCTGCCACGATCCGTTGAAGCCTCTGCCCTTCGCTGCCGGTTCACCGGATTTACGTGCTTTCCCGCTAAAATTGTGGAAACAACTCACCGCTCAACAACTGCGCCTGCGCGGGGAAGCTCTGATGCGCTATGGCGATCCTCAGGGCTACTTTCCGCTACGCGAAGCCATTGCCGGCTATGTCAGCCAGACGCGCGGCGTTAACTGCGATGCGCAACAGGTCGTGGTGCTGACCAGTTCGCAACAGGCCCTGCAGCTGGTTGCCACCCTGCTGTTGGACAACGGTGACAAGGTGTGGATGGAAGATCCCGGTTATCGCGGTGCCAGAAACGCCTTTAGCAGCGTCGGAGCCCAACTGGTGCCGGTCAGGGTTGACGAAGCCGGGTTGCTGCCCGATGGCCAGCTCCCCACGCCTCGGTTGATTTACCTCACGCCCTCGCATCAATACCCCACCGGCGGGGCACTCAGCCTGCCACGCCGGCTCGAGCTGCTGGCGCTGGCGCAACGGCAGCGGGCGTGGATTATTGAAGATGATTACGACAGCGAGTTTCACTATGACGGCCAGCCGATGCCGGCGATGCAGGGATTGGATCGGCACGGCAACGTGCTTTATCTGGGCACCTTTTCCAAGGCGCTGTTTCCTTCCCTGCGGCTGGCTTATTTGGTGTTGCCACCGGCGTTGGTGGTACCTTTTACCACCGCACGCACAGTATACGACGGCCACAGCGCACAATTGATGCAGGCGGTGACCGCCGAATTTATTCAGCAGGGGCACTTTGCCGCCCATATCCGCTATATGCGTCAGTTGTACCGCAGCCGACGTGACCTGTTACTGGCGGAGGTGCAGGAAAAGCTCGGGCATTTTGCCACCCCGCAACCGGCAGGGGGCGGCTTGCAGCTCAGCGTGTGGCTGCCGCCCGGACAGGAGAGCGTCCTGACTCAGCAGGCGCAGCGTCTGGGCGTAGTCACGCCGGGGTTGGCGGCACAGTACCAAACCCCGAGCCTGCGGCGTGACGGCTGGCTGCTGGGGTTTTCTGCCCTGACGCCGGGCGAGATCCGCGCCGCCGTCGAGCGCTTGGCACGGATCTCGCCTGCTTAACCCAGGGCGCAGTTTCCACTGCCCCAGGTGACATTACTGCTCGGTCAGCCTCAGTTCGGCAACCAACGGCAGGTGATCGCTGACCGCCGGCCAGTGAATGCCGTTCCAGTCGCCGCTGGCGTTCGGCACCGTCAGGCTGTCCAGATGCCAGCGCTGGGCATTGCCGCTAAAGATGTAATCGACCTTGATTTCGGCATTTTCCGCCGGCCAGCTACGGCCATCCTGCTCCTTGGGCATGATGTCGTTCCAATAGCGGTTCAGCTCGGTCCAGGTGACGCTGCCCGGCACGTCGTTCATGTCGCCGAACAACAGCTTGATGCCGCGCATTTCAATAGTGCGGTCATTCAGTTCGCGCACCTGATCCAGCCGCATCGCCGGATCTTCCTTGGTGTCCAGATGGGTATTGATCAGGGTAATCGGTGCCGGGAACTCGGGCACGTCGGTCTGGGCGGTGAAAGCAATTCGCTGTTCGCGCTGACCGGAAGGCAACGGGTAAATCTTGCTGTCATGCAGCGGGTATTTCGATAAGAACGCCAGTCCATACTCGCCGCCGTCAAAATCAATCGCGCGCCCGAACGCGACGTGCATACCGGTCAGTTTGGCCAGTTCCTCTGCCTGATCGAGCTTGCCGCTGCGGCCGGTCAGCTTGTCCACCTCCTGCAGCGCCACCACGTCGACGTTCATCGCCTTGATCGCTTTGGCGATTGCGGTCATGTCGCTGACCTTGCCGGCGGCGATGTTGAAGCTGGCTACGCGGATCTTCGGTGCCTGCTCCAGGCTATAGGTTTTGTTTTTCAGGCCGCCGAGCGCACTGGCCACTTCGCGGCTATTGGCGTTGCTGTTGGCATGGCCACCATCGGTGGATGACCAGGCCGTTTGCGATATTCCCAGGGATAACAAAGTGATAAGTAAAGCATGACGTGAGCGCATGTATTCTCCTTTAACGATCCTATTATTTGGGGGCACCCGTTCCCCCACAGCTAACAACGATTTTGCCGCAGTTACCCGAGACTATTTCCTAGTTGCGCCGCTATTTTTTTATTCTGCGCGGCATCTCGCATTCCGGCAGCGAAAGCATTGCACCATTGGACAACCGGCTGATTTAGCTTTAAAACCGATAGACCGCTTATCGAGAGGAACCCGCATGACCAGCGCCATTGCCGAACAGCTCACCGAACGTTTCTTCCGCTATCTGGCGGTGACCAGCCAGAGCGACGCCGCCGCAACCACCTTGCCCAGCACGCCGGGCCAGCATGATATGGCCAAGCTGCTGGCGGCCGAACTGCGCCAGCTAGGCATGCAAGACGTGCAAATCGACGAGCACGCCACCGTGACAGCACGCAAACCCGGCAATCAGCCAGGCGCTCCGCGTATCGGCTTTATCACCCATATCGATACCGTTGACGTAGGACTGTCGGCCCATATTCACCCGCAGCGCCTGCGCTTTACCGGCCAGGATCTGTGCCTGAATACCGAACACGATATCTGGCTGCGCACCGCCGAGCATCCGGAAATCCTGGCCTATCCGAATGAAGAGATTATTTTCAGCGACGGCACCAGCGTGCTCGGCGCCGATAACAAAGCGGCGGTCACGGTGGTCATGACCCTGCTGGCCAACCTGAGCGCCTCCGATCGCCACGGCGACATCGTGGTGGCCTTTGTCCCGGATGAGGAAATTGGCCTGCGCGGCGCCAAGGCGCTGGATCTGACGCGTTTCGAGGTGGATTTTGCCTATACCATCGACTGCTGCGAGTTGGGGGAAGTGGTGTATGAGAACTTCAATGCCGCAGGGGCGGAAATCCGCATCGAAGGGGTCACCGCGCACCCGATGTCGGCGAAGAACGTGCTGATCAACCCAATTCGCATCGCCAACGACATCATCAACCAATTCGACAGTCTGGATACGCCGGAACATACCGAGGGGCACGAAGGCTATTTCTGGTTCAACGATCTGACCGCCAATGCCAACCTCGCTACGTTGAAAGTGTCGATCCGCGATTTTGACCTGGCCGGGTTCAATGCGCGTAAAGAGCGCATTCAGGAAGTGGTGCGACAGGTGGCGGCAAACTACCCGCGTGCCAAGGTCAGCTGCAAGGTGACGGATATCTACAGCAATATCAGCAACTCTATCGGGGAAGACAAGCGAGCGATTGAGCTGATTTTCGGTGCCCTGGCCGCCCACGGCATTCCTCCCAAGGTGATCCCGATGCGCGGCGGCACTGACGGCGCCGCACTCTCCAGCCGTGGGCTGCTGACGCCGAACTACTTCACCGGCGCGCACAATTTCCATTCGCGCTTCGAGTTTCTGCCGGTCAGCGCCTTTGTAAAATCCTACCAGGTCACTCGCAGCATCTGCTTGCTGGCGGCACGCGGTTAGACGCCACTCTCAACCAGCGCGGTATCACCGGTAAAATACCGCGCTTAAACCAACAGCCAGCCAAGCAAGCCGGCCCATACCAGTAACGGCAACGAAAAGTAATGAAATTTCAGCCAAATTTTGCGCTCGTCCGCCATACGCAGCGCAATCAGGTTCGCCAGCGAACCGATCGCCAGCCCAAAGCCACCGGCGTTGACCGCGTAGGCCAGCAGTTGGCTGGAAGGCACGTAATTGAGCATTAAAATGGTCGCCGGCACGTTGCTGATCACCTGCGACAGGCCAATCCCCAAAGCGTATATGCCTCCGTTACCCAGCGCAGCGATATCGGCGAACCAAGGCTGGATCGCCTGCAACCGGGTAAACAGCCCCACGTCGATAAACATGGCGATAAAGACAAAAATCAGGCTCCAGTCGATCTGCAGCAATACCCGACGCGCCAGCAGTAAAAAACCGACGACCACCGCCAACAGGCCATACAGCGGCAGATCAAGATCCAGACACAGCAGAAAAATCACGTACAGCGCCACGCAGCTCAGCAACAGGCGGAGCTGATACGGATAACCTTCGGTGTGTGGCGCTTTAACGATATCCCGCGCCGGAAAGCAGAACCCGGTCAGCAGCAGCAAACTGACCAGCATCACCACGCCAAACGGCGCCATTTGGGCAATGAACCCCAGGAAAGAGAGCGAAGACTTGCTCCACAGCAGAATGTTTTGCGGGTTGCCAATCGGCGTCAGCAATGAGCCGGCATTGACCGCCAGTGCCTGGAAGATAATCAACCGGCCAATCGGTAACGACGACAGTTTTTTCAGCGTGATGGTCAGCGGAATGACGATAAACAACGCCACGTCGTTAGTCAGGAATGACGACAGCACCGCGGCGGAAAACACCAGAAACAGCGCCAAGCGCCGCTCGCTGTGCAGCGTATTGATGATTTTGCGGCCGACAAAATCGAAATAACCGCTGACCTCGACGCCCTTGGTGAGTAACATCAATCCAAGCAGCGTAATGATGGTGCGCCAGTCGATAAAACTGTTTAACGCAGGCAGCTGTTGCGGATTAAAGACCGCCATCAGTACGCCGGCTAACAGCAAAATATGCAAAAAACGATCTTTCAGGAACGGCTGAACCAGCCGGGCAACGGCATTTGAACTCATGTTGGGCGCTTCAAAAAACAACCAGGGATCAGGAGCCAGACGTTAGCCCAAGCGCGGCGGCAACGCCAGCAAAATGCTCTTTTACCGTTAACTGCTTTTCATTTGCCGCGCTTTACTTTATTTGTAGCGCCTTTCACTGTTTCAAAGGATATTTTCATGGCTAACGTTTTTGCCAAAGGGCTGTTGCTGAGTATGACGATCGGCTTGCTGGCCGCCTGTAATGACCCCGATACCCGCCCACAGATCGACATTGAAGGCAAAACCATGGGTACCTTCTACAGCGTCAAGGTCAGCGGTGACGTCACGGTCAATAAACAGCAGTTGCAACAGCAGATTGACGCCGTGCTGGAACGCGCCAATGACGATATCTCCACCTACCGCAATGATTCTGTGCTTTCGCGTTTTAATCAAACCCAGAGTACCGAGCCTCAGCCGATCCCGCGCGGCATGGCGGATATTATCCTGATGGCTCAGCGCATTGGCCGCGACACTCAGGGCGCAATGAATATCACCGTGGGTCCGCTGGTGAATTTATGGGGCTTTGGCCCAGACAAGCGTGTGGTCAAGGTGCCGAGCCAACAGCAAATAGAGGCGGCACAAAAAAATATTGGCCTGCAGCATCTCAGGCTACTCAGCGACAGCCGTGGCGAATGGCTGCAAAAGGACTTGCCCGGGATGTATGTTGATCTCTCGACGTTGGGCGAAGGCTATGGCGTCGATCAGTTGGTGCAGTTGATGGCCCATAATGGCATCACCCACTATCTGGTGTCGGTCGGCGGTGCGGTTTCCTCGCGCGGCGTTAATGGGCAGGGCAAACCCTGGCGCGTGGCGATCCAAAAACCGACCGACCGCGAAAATGCGGTGCAGGCGCTGGTTGATTTACAAGGCTACGGCATCAGCACCGCCGGCAGCTACCGTAACTATTTTGAACAGGACGGGCAGCGCTATTCGCACGTGATCGATCCCACGACCGGCAAACCCATTACTCATCGTCTGGTCTCCGCCACGGTGATCGCCCCGACCGCGCTGGAAGCCGACGGTTGGGATACCGGGTTGATGGTGTTGGGGACGGAAAAAGCGCTCAAACTGGCGGAAGAGAAAGGCCTGGCGGTCTACCTGATAAGCAAAACCGATGACGGGTTCAGCGCCGTGATGACGCCGCAGTTCAAGGCCTTTCTGGTGAAATAGCTTCTGTGCGATCTTCTGTGCAATAAAGACGGGGCGCAGTGTTGAACGGCGCCCCGCTTGCTTATCATTTTCGGTGCAGTAACAGGTAGACCACAGGAACCACCAGCATCGACAGCAGCGGCGCACTGACCATACCGCCAATCATCGGTGCCGCAATGCGCCGCATCACCTCAGAACCGGCACCGTTACCCCACATGATCGGCAATAGCCCGGCCATGATGGTGGCGACGGTCATCACTTTTGGCCTAACCCGCAATACCGCCCCCTCGGTGATGGCATCCATCAGCTGTTTTTGCGTGAGCGGCTGCCCCGGCTGGCGGTATTTTTCCAACGCATGGTTCAAGTACAGCACCATTATCACGCCGAACTCCGCCGCCACACCCGCCAGCGCGATAAAGCCAACTGCCCCGGCCACCGACAGGTTGTAGTTCAGCAGATACAGCAGCCACAC